>NZ_JBHEVC010000006.1:0-270625 GCF_041925235.1 Flintibacter sp. P01028 | reverse complement strand
TCGGCCAGTTCAGAAAAGCCGTCCTGCTGGGGCTCCGGCGCTCCGTAGTCCCCGCTGGTGTTGGAGGTGTCCCCGCTCCGCTGAGAGTCCCCGAAGTAGATATGGTCGGCTACCACCTCCGCGCTGGTGCGCTTGTTGCCGTCCTTGTCCGTCCAGTCACGCATCTGGAGCCGGCCCTCCACAACAGCCATACGTCCCTTAGTAAAATAGCGGCTGACAAACTCCGCCGTGTTCCGCCAGGACACCACATCGATAAAGTCAGTGGTCCGCTCGCCGGTGGCCTTGTCCTTGAAATCCCGGTCTACGGCCAGGGAAAAGGAGGCCACGGGTGTGCCTGTCTGGGTACGCCTGAGTTCTGGATCGCGGGTCAGACGTCCCATGATGAATACTTTATTGAGCATTGTTATCCTCCAATCTGTACTCGGCGTAGCTCACCGCCTTGCCGTATCGGTTTTTTGCGCTGACAGTTGTTTTCCTGATTGAATACCCATGCTTCGGTAGCAACCCAAGTCCAAAAATGCCTGTGCCGGGTTGATAGAACCAAAATCCTTTATGTACTGGAGGACTTGCTCACACTGTCCCATTTGTGATACCTCACTTTCTCCTCGGTCCAGTCAGGATAAAAGCCTCTGAGATAGTTGATGATGTATGCCCTGATGTCCGCCTGGGAATGGAATCCAAGAGGCCGCAGCCGATCCATAAACAGCCCCTCGTCAAAAGCGTAGTGGCAGGGGCCGCACAGGGTAACGATGTTCTCCACCACCCCCATGCCGCCCTGGGAGCGGCGCACCACATGACAGTGGGGGCCTCCCGGAGCGCCGCAGAGGATGCAGGTGGCGGGACCTTGGGTGCAGTCCCGCGCGGCCACAGCGGCCTTGACACGGGCCGATATGGCTGTTTGTTTGGTCTGTTTATGCACGGCCCCACTCCTCCTTCATGGCCGCCAGCTTCTCAGGCGGCAATGTCTCAATGCCAAGGTCCTTGCAGTCTTGCACGATGCTGTCAATGAGCCGGGACATTTGCCTGGTGTTGTATCTGCTGGAGCCGTAATAGGCCCTGATAACCAGCCTGTCGCCGTCCTTGTCATAGCCAACCTGTTCCGTAGGCCACCCTGTCCCAAGCAGTTCCCATGCCACACGGAATGTATTTGCTTCATCCTCCGTCAGGGTAAAATCCTTAAACGGTCCGACTTCCCGTACCTTTTGTATGTAGAGTTCTTCCTTTGTTGTGTGAAGTGCGTCAGCCATTTTGTCCAGCAGCACCCAGCAGTAGTCATTTGCGTTCATGCTCCGCTTGTCCCGGTGCTGCTTGATCTTACAGTCATATAATTTGTTCTGTTTCTTTAGCACAAACTCCCTGGCCGGGGCGGTTTCGTTCACCTTCAGGCACAGCCACAGGCCGTCCTCCATTGAGATTTTCGACTGTGTGAAGGTTAGATTCATTTCGCCGCCTTCTTCCCGCACTTGATACAAAGTGGCTCCCCATACCTGGCTTTGGCCCGTTCCGCAATCGTCTCCGCCTTGATCAGCTCCTGTCCATCCCAGAAATCAGGGATCAGCATACCGCACCGCTGACATTTGATAGGGGTATCTCCTACAGGAGGGACACGCTCTCCGGGCTTGCCTGGTTCAACGTTGTACCCACCTCTGGTAACCTTTCCCTCGTCACTCCTGTTCTGGTCCGGATCGTCCCCGGTAATGATCTT
The DNA here is from genome assembly GCF_041925235.1 of Flintibacter sp. P01028. Classification (NCBI taxonomy): domain Bacteria; kingdom Bacillati; phylum Bacillota; class Clostridia; order Eubacteriales; genus Flintibacter; species Flintibacter sp. P01028. The sequence continues at coordinate 268,920 of NZ_JBHEVC010000006.1, read as the reverse complement.
GTATGCTTTGAGAAGGGCATATTTATCTCCATAGGTCATGGCCTTCCCTGGGGCCTTATCATTGCTGTCCACCCCGTCTCCGTAAGTGGTGATATCTACATAGTCAGCCGGGTCCTCCGTGTTGACAAACCGATATACTGTTTCTACCCGCATAAAAAACTTCGATATTTCGCTCTCTTGGCCGTTGTATACCTTCTTAGTGGTAATAATATCGCTGTCTATCACCTTTCTGGACAGAGGATAGCTGTACACCTTGTACTTCTGCTCCAGAGGTTTTACGGCGGCCAGAACATCCGCCTCACTCACCGCCTTATAGGAGCTTCGCCCCTCCCCTACCATCAGATTCTTTGCTACGGCGTTTAGCTCGCTGGTGATCGCCGCAAGCTTCTCATATATGTTCATACTGCCTCCTAATTCAGCCAATCTTCTAAGGTTTTAGCATTATAAAACTTTGCATAATCTGAAAATTCTCTTATCGTATCTGGATAGCCAGCTAGCAGCCACTTAATGATCTCTTCGCTGTATTCGTCGGCATACTCTTTTAGTATCTCTGGTGCATCTTGGTTTTTTTCTTTGATCCATGACGGATACCCCGTCCGCAGTGTGGCGGTGATATCAGGGTGCTCCAAGTCCATATCTCTCACAGAGCCCACCCCACCAGCAGGGAGCACATAAAGATCATGCTAGATACCACCAGGCACCGCCTCACAATGCGGTTCATGCGTGCCTCACGCTCCCGGCGGCACTGATAGCAATATTCTCTGGCGTCGTGGTTTCGCTCCACCAGAGAGCGTCCGTCCTCAATGTACTTCACTTTTTCCGCCTCTTTTCTATAAATTCCGCCACAGCGAGGGCGGTACAGATCACGATGCACACCATGCACACCACGGATAAAAACTCAAACAATTTTGATTCCTCCCAGTGTCATCAAATAGAACCACTGTTCTTGAGTAAGGCGTACCTCCTGCTCGTCCAGGAGCTTTGCAATAGAGCCATCGCCGCATCCGATCTCATGGGCAAGGCCCCTTTGTGAGAGTCGGTGCCGCTCCATAGCCCGCTGGGTGATACGGCGGATGACCTCATTCGGTGTCATCATCTGTCCGCCTCCCCATGTATCGAATTAAATCTTCGAATGTCATTCCATAAACCTGCTTGTTGAGCCAATCCATTTGGTTTTTGACTGACTCGCCGAGTTTTCCCAGTTCCTCAATGGTGTTTCTGCGTCCAATTTTTGTCTCTTTCTCTGCCATATTTTTTTCCTTTCCGGCTTGACAGAGAACAGATGTTCTAGTATGATATATCCATCAAGCCTAATTGCCTACTCAGTTAGGTTTGCCAGCCTCGTCAGGTGTGTCCAGCACCTGGCGGGGCGTTTTTATTTAAACAGGGTCTGGATACGCAAAATCAACTAGCCTCTTAAACTCCCGGAGATCCAGGTTGCCCTCTCGCTCTGCACGTTCAAGGACCATTTCTTTTAACTTCGGGCCCGCACCTTTTAGCGCATCCATATAATCCTCAAAACTAAACATATTTCCTCCTTGTATTCCGTCCCGCACCATGCTAAAATACAAGGCGCTAGGACTTGTCTGAGTTCTTCCGCCCTCATCCGTGCGCTACCACGGGTGGGGGCAATTATTTTGCGCTCTCATGCGCTCACACCCATGTCACGCACAATAGCGGATGCCACCATGTCCGCATCGTATTTCACCCTCTTTTCGCTCATTCTGATGCCGAATATCTGGTGGTTTTCCAGCCACTGCTTGGCCCATCTCTTGGTACAGCCCAGCTCTCGCCGGACATCTTCCAGGGTCATTAGACCGCCGTATATCTCCCTGAGTATTTTCGCTTTCTGTTTGGGGGTCATTGCGTTTCCTCCTTTCTGTCCGTTTTTCGTCGGACTATTGCATGTACGGCTCGAACAAAATCAGGATTGATCTCCATATCTACATTTACCCGCCGCTCTTGTATCGCTACTACAAGGGCGGCAATTTCTTCAGGTGTACCTTTCAAAATAGTTTCCATCTCTATCACCCCCTCACACGAGATTTTTCTACTTCGGCGTCGCACTCCAAATCTAACTCATCAACCAAAGTGGTAAGGAGCAACCTAGGATATTCGCCACCATCCTGCTCTAGCCGGAAATGCAAAGCATTTTTCTCCACTGGCACTCCATTAATGGAAATCTCTGTTATCGTGCCTTTTGACCGTATACTTACCTTGCTCAATCGGAAATCCCCCCTTTTACTATCCACTTTCGTGATTTATCAATTTCAATTAGCAATGGGAAAACTTTAAGTTATTCCTATTGGGCTCATTTAACATGCGAAAAGCTTATGTTCCAGAAGAGCGTAATGCTACAAAAAGTATCGTTGAGGAAGAGAGTAGAGATACAAGCAGGCCGCTTATTTCTTCATCTGAAACAGCGCAGATAAATATGTAACCCACTTCAATAACAGACAATAATAAAGCGATCCATTGAAATATGATATGCACCCCCTCCCCTATTCACCGTCCCGTTTTATTGGACAGGTTCTTTGCTACCATCTTCTGTAAGAAGATCGTCTATGGTGATGCTGTTCTTGTTAGCCTCTTCCTTACGTGTTACAATAAAGTCACGGAAAGGAGGGACAAAAATGCTTGACCCAAAAACTCGAAGGTTTCTCAAAGTTTTGCAATCTGAAGATGGGAAATGGGTTCCCAGATCGAACCTTACCTCCTATGGAATCAATGTCGATTCCTTGAACATAGGCCACCTATTAGATTTGAACTACATAAACGAAATTGTTCATCTGGAAGAACAGTACCGAATTACTCCAACCGGGGAATCTGCTTTGCTTGAACACAAGCGAGCCTGGAGGAGTGATATAAAGTCAACCATTGCTCTGATTTTGTCCGCTATTGCAATCCTGGTCTCATTGGTTGGGTTACTTACATCCGGGCAGCCAGAGCCGCCAATGCAAGGACGACAGCAACAACAGACACAGCAAGCGATACATCGGGAAGAATATCGTGCCAGCGTCTGGGATTTCTTTCCCGCATAAAACCACCTCCTCTCTTATTCGCCATCAATTCGTAGTCGGAAGGAAACTTTCGTTTTACCTCCGTTCTGCCCTGTGGTAGAATGGCAATAGAAGGGAGGTGAAACACTTGGTGGAAAAAGTTACATGCACCTTAGATGAGGAGCGTGTCCGTTTGGAGGAAGAAGGATATGTGGTAGTGTCCGTTGGTTACTTCCCCGAAAACGGAAAGCCATTTTACATGATGGAACGTGGTTCCGATTGGAGTCAAAAACTAGGGAGCCAGTGACTTTGTAAAGCCGTTCTGCGTTGCCGCGCAGGGCGGTTTTACCTTTTCATATTCCCTTCCACAAGGTACAAATCAGCGCCAATCTTGCTTGCATCAAAAAGTAATTTCCCATCTGCACCTGTGGCTACTCCATCGCTTACTGGAATAACTCGAACATTATCCAAGTCAATTTCCTCGTAGCTGCTTCCGATTTCCAACCCATGTGGAACCGGGATATATATGCTCACCAGGTCCCCGCGCTTGTGCGGTTGCGCCGCCATATTTGAGATCGCTTCATTGGCTCTTTCAACAAAATCATTCATTCTTCTCACTCCCTCTACTGTGCTCATATTGCTTCACTACCCAAAAGTCCGGTTTAACACCCACTGTCTGTGGTATTCTGAAACTGCACAGAAGTAATCTGGACAAGTGCCTCCTTAAAGCGTTGGGCGGCTCCGTCCGGTTCTCTATGCCCGTTCAAAACCATGCTTACATACTCCGGTGTCACCCCAAGATGTTCCGCCAGTTGCTTCTTGGATACGCGCGCTAGGTGCATTTCACCAATTAGATCCGCCGTCCATTGTGCAGGCATACAAAGTTCACCTCCATAGACTATTTTGGTTGAATTTCTTAAACAACTGTGTTATTATCAACTTGCCGGAATCAAATAGCACCCCACAGTGGGATTGTGTTGTCTAAGTGGTTCAACTATATCTGTATTTTAGTCTAATCACTTAAACTTGTCAACCCCTTTTTGTCTATTTGCTTAAACTTGGTGGTGCTGCACAAATTTTGACAAGGGGTATTGGCATGTTTTACGAAAGATATGTATCTCTGTGTACTAGGGAAAAAATCTCCCCATCTACTGCCGCAGTCAAGGCGGGGTTTAACAAGGGAACCGTAAGTGTGTGGAAAAAGAAGTATGAAGCGGGCCAAGATGTCGTGCCCGAACAAGAGATTATAGATAAAATCTGTGCCTTTTTTGGATGTTCTGAATCTTGGCTTCGTGGAATAGAAAAAGCGCCCACCCAAGAGGGTGAGCATGAAATAAGCTTTGATGACTTCACTTATGCGTTTTATGAAGAGTCTAAGGATCTCCCGGAAGAGAAAAAGAAAATGCTTCTTGATATGGCCCGATTTATGAAAGCGGATTTAGAAAAAGAGAAAGGGTAATGGCCTATGGACAGGCTCTTGGCGCTTTATCAGAAACTTAGCAAAGCTGGGACTAGATTCTATATATGGGATTTGGAAAAAGATAAAGCCGTCACTTTAGAAGTAGACGGAACTTACGGAATATTTATGGACTTCGATAATATCACTTCTTCCTCCGAAGAAGCTGTTGTCGTTGCTCATGAAGGAGGTCACGCATCCACAGGAGCCACACACAAAGTATGCAGTCCATTTGACTTAGTAGAGAAACATGAGCACAAGGCATGGAAGTGGGCCATCAAAAACTATATATCCGAAAATGATTTAGACGATGCTGTCGCAAGCGGATATACAGATATTTATTCTCTGGCAGAACATTTTTGTGTAACCGAAGATTTTATGAAAAAAACTGTTTGTTGGTACACCCACGGGAATTTAGCAACCGAGCTTTATTTTTAGTAACCAAACCGCCGGAGGGCGGAAAAAGATAGAGAGAGGGAGAGCGGAAATGAAAACCTGGAAACTGGTATCTGGAATCATCTCCATTGTACTCAGCGCAGTAGTCGTATATCAGTCAAGAGCAGCTTCAATTATAGACCGCATAGCTAACAATTTATTAAATGCCGGAAGTTATAGCGGCACTATCGGTTATATTGTTGCACTCCTTATGGTCGCTGGCGGTATCGTGTCTATTGTAACTAGGAAGGGCAACAAAGCCGGCGATATAGCAATTATCGTGCTATTTGGTATTGCTGCTCTACTTGGCTATACAATGGGTGGCATTTATGTAGATCTTATTGTTTGGTCAACATGGTGTGTCGCATGTGCTGTAGTAGCTATTATCTCGCTTTTGAGAAAACCGGAGGCCGTGCAAAAAAGGACTGCTCCTGCTCCAAGATTATCTGAACAAGGCTCCTCTCTAGTTCAATGCCCATTTAATTACACCGCCAAAGACATGGTCAGAGCGGAAGCTATGTCCAGCTATGTAACCCGCTTTGAATTTAATTTTGGTCTTGCAGAAGGAGATTGTTCTAAGCTTTTCTCTTTTGTAGAGCGTGCTGTTTCTCCTGATGTCGAAGTTGTCAGTGCTTTTATCGCAAAGAAAAATGGAACGCCGTGCGCTTGTGCTATGGCTATCAGCAAATTGATTATTGCGGATGATTGGGAAACCAGAACTATTCAGACTTTAGACATATCAGGTTTTACATACGAAAACGGGACGCTAACTGTCAAGAACAAAGAGGGCGATATCATCCTTTCCGTTTCCACCCAAAGAGGACAGGCGGTCTGTGATGTATGCAATCGATCTTTGAGCGCCTGTAAAGAAGAAATTGAAAGCACTAAAAAAGTTATGGTATGACCACAGGAGGAAGTCTTATGTTAGAAGAAAAAGATCTGCAAGCTATCGCACAGTTGATGGAGAGACAGAAACAGGACATCATGTCTGAGACGAAGGGCTTGTTGGCCCAGCAGAAGCAGGAGATCATGTCTGAGACAACGGGTCTGCTGGCCCAGCAGAAACAGGAGATTTTGGACGAAACCACCCAGCGCATGAAGGTCCTTCTGGATACAGAAGTCACTCCGAAATTCAATCTGCTGGCGGAAAATCAAAAAATCATGCTGGATAAATTAGCGCCGAAGAGTGAGTTAGAAGAGCTACGCAGTGAGGTTTCCGTTTTGAAGCTCGCTATTCGGAGCATAAATCAGGAGATTGCGGAACTGAAAAAGGCACAATAAAAATCCCCGCTCCAGTGTTGGCGCACCGGAACGAGGACAAGGGGCAGAAGCTTTGCGGGCACTCTGCCCCTCCATTTTATTAGAACGGAGGGAAAAAGTCAATGTCTAAAGATTATATCCGAAAAACAGCCAGGTACAACGGAAAGAAGTACGAGGCTACTGGAAAAACTGAATTAGAGGCCATGACAAAGCTGGCCGAGAAAATCGCCGCCGCCAAGCGTGGTGAAGAAGTCGTAGGCGGATCTATGACTGTAAGTGCGTGGTACATAGAATGGAAAAGGACCTACAAGGACCCAAAGGGCCTCACCTCAAAGAGCCTTAGTATGTATGATGAAAAATTTAACGGTTATATAAAGCCAGCCATCGGATATATGAAGCTAAGAGAAGTTAAGGACGTACACCTTCAACGTATATTAAATGGACAGGCCGGAAAGTCAGCTTCTCATGTCAAAAAAATTCGCATGGTTCTCCAGGAAATGTTCAAAAGAGCTAGACAGTCTAGGCTCATTCCATATGATCCAGCGGAACTGTTAGCGCTGCCACACGTCAAAGAGGGAAGGCGCCGATCCATTACCGAGGAAGAAAGAACTGCAATCTTGGCTGTAGCGGAATACCATCCTTCTGGCCTTTGGATACTCACTCTGTTATACACAGGCATGAGGCCGGGAGAAACAGCTGCTCTTACTTGGTCTGACGTAGATTTTAAGCACAACGAGATACATATACACACAGCAAAAGAAAGTGGTTCCACGACCATCAAGGGGCCAAAAACGGCCTCTGGAGTGCGTGACATCCCAATACACTCCAAACTCCTTCCAAGACTATTAGAGGCTAGAGGCGATCTGTTTGCTCCAGTATTTCCTAACGCAAAGGGCGGACGTATGGATGACGATACTATGTATCGGCGTTGGCGCTCATTCTGCCGGGAGTTGGACATCTACATGGGAGCTGAAGTTTATCGGAACCAGATCATAGAAAGCAAATTATCTGATGACCTTACACCATATTGCCTACGTCATACATTTTGTACAGACTTGCAAAAAGCTGGTGTTCCTATCAACGTAGCGAAAGAGCTTATGGGACATTCTGACATATCTATAACAGCTAATATTTATACTCACCGGGACAACTTGATTTTGCACCAAAATATTGCGCTTTTGGACGGAAGTGGTGGAAAAGATGGTGGAAAAAATTTTTCTAGTAGCTCGAATACATAGAGCGACAGCCATTTTTTAATTTTTTGCGCACTGACTCTGACTCTGTTTGTGAGGGTTCGAATCCTTCTCCCGCTGCCACGTCGGAGCAAACGTTATGTCGTTTGCTCCGACTTTTCTATTTAAAATTCAGAGCGCACTCATTTTGTTCCTCCTCTTTTCCAAACCGAACCCGCTGTCACTGGGCTTCGATCTGGGTCCATCGCTTTACAGCGGTTTGGTCTTATGATGAGAAAACGCCTGTTTTACCGTCCTTTACAAGCTAGAACCCCTGAAAGTGCTAAAAAGCACTTTCAGGGGTTTTTTACTGATCAACGCTATTTTTTTCGCCTGTTGGTATTGAAACAAATCGGCTATTCTACCATTCTACCATCTTATGTATATTCTGTGCAATTTTCCTCTCCTTATTCTCAGCATCGTATATCTCTTTGTTTACGGTGTAGTGAGCAAGCAGGCCAAGAAAAGAAAGGGAGCAAAGGCTTAATCTTCTCATATCAGATACTGGGACAGTTGAGTGATGATAGTTTCATTGACAGGCCCAACACAATACTCAGCAGCATATGATCTTAACCCGGCCTCCCCGCATCTCCAAAATTAGGATTATCTTACAGATAGAATCTCGAAACGCAAAAACGTTACACTTAAACGGCGACAAGGAAAAATATAATTTCATTATATGGAAGCAAACAGCAGATATATCCGTATGCCCTTCTCATACCTTCCCAGCTCTCAGGATCAGCTGGACGTTTGACTTGAGCTCTGCCGAATTGTCGGCAGCTGCGCTTTCGCATGGAGGTTTAAATACGTCAGAATGTTTTTTAGTCCTGCCCCAGCTCATCCAGGCGGTCCTGCAGCTCGTCCACCAGGTCCTCCAGCTCCTCATGGAGCTCTCCCCAGCGTTCGTGTTCCTCTGTACCCATATGCTCTGGTTCCTGTCCGTCTAACCGGTCTATCTGATCCCTCACCCGGTCCAGCCAGGCCAGGAGCGCCCTCCGGTCCAGGCCTTCCGGGGCCTCTCTGCCACCGCGGAAGGTGATAATATCCGCCATATTTACCCCTTCTTTTTCACCCGCAGCTGCCAAAAGGCCACCGCGCTGGCTGCTGCCACGTTGAGAGAGTCCACCCCGTGTCCCATAGGGATGCATACCGTATCGTCACACCCGGCCACTGTGGCAGGAGCCAGGCCATCCCCCTCTGTTCCCAAGACCAGGGCCAGCTTGTCCTCCGCCATCAGGCGCGGGTCCTCAATGCTGATTGCCCTGCTGTCCAAAGCCAGGGCCGCTGTCCGGAAGCCCAGCTCTTTCAGCCGTTCCAGTCCGGGCCTGGGCCACTGGGAGGCGTCGCTCCCAATCCAGGTCCACGGGATTTGGAAGACAGTACCCATACTTACCCGGACCGCCCTGCGATGGAGCGGGTCGCAGCAGGTAGGGGTGACCAACACGCCGTCCAGGTCCAGCGCCGCCGCCGAACGGAAAATCGCCCCCACATTGGTCGCGTCCACGATCCCCTCCAGGACGGCGATTCGGCGGGCGCCGGCGCACACCTTCTCCACCCTGGGCAGTACCGGACGTCCCATGGCACACAGCATCCCCCTGGTGAGGTGATAGCCGGTCAGCGCCGTCAAAATCTGGTCGTCCGCGGTGTAGACCGGCACCTCCCCGCACCGCTCTATAAGAGCCCGCCCCGCTCCCTCCAAATGTTTGTGTCCCATCAGCAGGGCGATGGGCTGACAGCCGCTGTCCAGAGCATGTCCAATCACTTTGGCGCTCTCCGCGATAAAGATCCCCTTTTCCGGCTCTCTCCGGCTACGAAGCTGCCCCTCTGTTAGTCGGGCAAAGAGATCCAGCTCTGGCGCCCTCCAGTCCGTTATCTCGATCACATGGGCCATCGTTCCGCTCCTCCAATGTTTAGGAAGGGAGGTCAGCCCCGCTTGTCCCGCCGGTTCTCCCCTCGTTTCTGTCATTTTACCACAGCCCGCCACAGGGTACAAGGGCCACCTAGGACGCTGCCCTATACCAGTCCACCCCGCCGCCCGGCAGCGTATCTGTCCGAATTTGTAAAAAGTTTAGATTTTCCCCCTTCTTTTTTTACAAACAGGCACTATAATAAAATCATTATTATGGGAGGTGTCTGTATGAGCATCAAGCGACACCTATTTTTCTATAATACTATATCGGTGTTTACGGCTCTGGTGGTCATGTTGCTGGTCAGCGGGGTAACCACCCACTTTACCGCAGAAAACTACCGGCGGCAGAGTATGGCATCCATGGACGTGACTGCTACCATTGAGGTGCAGGAACTGCTCCAAGGGGAGGAAATCATACGAAAAGACTGGCCCGCCCTGGACCATCAGCTTCGGACACGGGGATATGCACTGACCGTCACCACGCAGGAGGGGGATCCTGTATTCTCCTCTTTGGATCCGGCCCAGGACCGGCTATACCATGAGGTGGGCCAGGAAGCGAACTGGGTGGAGGCCACCCCTATCACTATCCAGAGTGCTGATATGGTCATGGTAGGCACAATCAGCGACAACTACTCGGTTGTATCAGTCTCCACCCCCGCCATGCCCATGTTTCTGGGCAGCAAGAGGCCCCCGGCTGAGATTGCCGTCCTTTCCATGGTCCTTAGCGGAATGGCTGCCATTGTCGTTATCGTGGCGCTCAATCTGCTGTTTACCCGCCGGCAGGTCAGAAGGCTGCTGGCACCGGTGGACGCCCTTGCCAGGGCTGCCCGTCGTGTGGAGGAGGGGGACTTCTCCCAGCCGGTGGACTATGGCGGACAGGATGAGTTCTCCTCGGTGTGTACCGCCTTTAACCAGATGCAGGAGCACCTGTTGGCCGAGCGGGAGAAGTCCGCGGCCTATGAGCGGGCCCGCACCGATCTGGTATCTGGTATCTCCCACGACCTCCGCACCCCCCTCACCTCGGTCAAAGGATATATCAAGGGACTGCGGGACGGGGTGGCCCAAACTCCCGAGCGCCAGCTCCAGTATCTGGATATCGCCTACCGCAAGGCCTGTGATATGGACATACTGCTCCAACGGCTATTTGATTTCTCCCGCCTGGAGACAGGGAACCTCCCCCTCTTTCCCGAGCCCGCCGATCTGGGGGACTTTGTATCCCACTTTGTCCAGGAGGCTGGCCAGGAGTTGGAACAGGAGGGCGGCCGGGTGGAGCTCCACATGATCCCCTCCGCTCACCCGGTGTCTATGGACTCAGAGCAGATCTACCGGGTACTGAACAATCTGAAGGACAACGCCCTTCGGTACGCCGGGGCCAATCCGCTAATCCTCACCCTGACCGTATGGCGGCAGGGCGACATGGAATGCGTCCGCTTCGCTGACAATGGTCACGGGGTAGCGCAGGAGTGTCTGCCCCGCCTGTTTGAACGGTTTTGGCGGGAGGACCAGGCCCGGAGCAGCCAGAACGGCGAGGGCAGCGGCCTGGGGCTGTATATCGCCAAATGCATCATCGAGGCCCACGGAGGGACTATCCGGGTTAAAAACGACGGGGGGCTGGTCTTTGAGATCGCCCTGCCCCGAAGGGAGGACGACTGCCATGGCTAAACTTCTGCTGGCTGAGGACGACCAGGCTATCTCTATGTTGGAGCGGGACTATCTGGAGATGGAGGGCTATGAGATCACGGCGGTAGACAACGGACAGGCCGCCATCACAGAGGCACTGAAGGGGGAGTATGACCTGATCCTGTTGGATCTGATGCTCCCTGGCTGCAATGGGTACGACGTTTGCCGTCTCATTCGGGACAAAATAGACATTCCCATCCTGATGGTGACTGCCCGTACCGACTCAGTAGACAAGGTCCGGGGGCTGGGTCTTGGGGCGGACGACTACATCGCCAAGCCTTTTGACCCGGCGGAGCTGGTGGCCCGTGTCAAATCCCATCTGGCCCGCTATGCCCGGCTTACCGGCGGCCAGGAGGAACAGGAGGCCCTCACGGTTGGGGATCTCCGTATCCTGCCCCAGAGTTGGAAGGTTTTTAAAGGGGAGCGGGAGGTCAAGATGCCCAACCGGGAGTTCGCTCTGCTGAAATTTCTAGCGGAGCACCCCAATGTGGTCTTCTCCAAGGAAAAGCTGTTTGAGGCCATCTGGGGCTGTGACTATCTGGGGGACAGCGCCACTGTCACCGTCCACATCGGCCGCATCCGGGACAAGGTGGAGGACGACCCAGCTCACCCCACACTCATCGAAACCGTATGGGGCGCAGGCTACCGCCTAAACCGGCAATAACTGATAAAACGCCGCTGAGAAGTCTATCGCTTCTCGGCGGCGTTTGAAATTGTTTGAGTCCTGTTTATCTTTTGTTGTGATTTTCTCCTCCCCCCGTTCAAATTTGTTAGATACACTGGACCTACCTTATGTTGGAAAGGACAGTGTCCCATGATGAAGTTACCGGTTTTATTGAAGCGAGAAGTCCCGTCACCGGAGGATACCCCTCCCAAGTCGGGCTCCAGTCCGTGGAAAAAGAGACTGCTGAGGAAAAGGGTACTGATCCCCGCAGTGGCCTGTGTGGTGGCCCTCTCTCTGGGGATACACTTTTTCGGGGGCGGCCAGACCGCCCTGGCCGCCGACTTGACCTATACCACCGCGGCGGTGGAGCGGCGGGATATCACCTCCGAGATCACCGGAAGTGGGTCTCTGGAGGCGGCCAACTCCTATTCCGTCACCTCCCTGGTGGATGGCACCATCCTCGCTGACTATTTTGAGGAGGGGGATCAAGTGAACGAGGACACTGTTCTCTACGATATCGACAGCTCTGACATGGCCAGCTCTCTGGAGCAGAGTGAGATCTCTCTGAGTCAGGCCCAGCGCAGCTACAACAATAAGTTGAAGGACCTGGCTGACCTGACCGTCATCGCTCCCAAAGCAGGACAGGTGGTGGATATCGCCGTGGAGGCAGGGGACGATGTGAGCGCGGGGCAGACCGTCGCCACCATCCGGGACTCAGACACTATGACTTTGAAGGTCCCTTTCCTGGCCGATGAGGCAGCCGGTTTCTATGTGGGCCAGAGCGCCCAGGTCACCCTGGACAGCACCTTTGAAGTGCTGAATGGCACAGTCACGGAGGTATCTGGCGTGGATCAGGTGCTGACAGGCAACGTCATTGTCCGGGATGTGACCATACAAGTCAGCAATCCTGGCGGTTTGTCCACCAGCCAGACAGGCTCTGCCACAGTGGACGGCTGCGCCAGCGCCAGCGGAGGCAGCTTCTCCTATCTGGCAGAGCGGTCAGTAACTGCCGAGGTCTCTGGCACTGTCGCCAGCATCCACGTCAGCGAGGGCGACCGTCTCTCCCAGGGGGGAGCTATCCTCACGCTGACCAGCGATAATCTGGAGGATGAGCTCCAAAGCGCCGCCGAGGCTTTGAGAAATGCGGAGCTTTCTCTGGAGAGCCGGTATGACCAGCTGGATAACTACACCATCACCTCCCCCATCTCCGGCACTGTCATCGACAAGAACTACAACGCGGGGGAAAACATCGAGACTGGTCAGACCCTGTGCTCCATCTACGACCTATCCTATCTTACCCTGACGCTTAATGTGGATGAGCTGGACATCTCCAATATCCAGGTGGGGCAGCAGGTGCTTATCACCGCCGAAGCGGTGGAGGGCCGGACCTACACAGGAGTAGTCACCAAGGTCAGTGTGGCCGGCACCTCCTCCAGCGGGACCACCACCTATCCGGTCACCATCCGCATTGACGAGACAGACGGTCTTCTCCCCGGCATGAATGTGGATGCCACCATCACACTGGACAGCGCCGGCGGCGTACTGGCCATTCCCAGCGCCGCCCTTAACCGGGGGAACACCGTTCTGGTCACCGCCGACTCCCCCAGCGCCGCCAATGGCACTCTGATGGAGGGCATCGGCGGGGACAGCGAACAGTATTATTCCGTCCCTGTGGAAGTAGGCGTCAGCGACGACAGCTACATTGAAATCATCTCCGGCCTGCAGGAGGGGGACACCGTGGCCTATATCCCAACCACCTCCTCGGGCAGCTTCGAGATGGGCAGCATGATGATGATACCTGGCGGAGGCATGGGCAGCGTTACCATCAGCGGCGGGCCCGGAGGCGGTATGAGCGGCGGGCCTGGAGGGTTCTGATATGAGCGCACTGATCACCTTTCAGAACGTCTGCAAGTATTACCATATGGGGGATGCCACGGTAAAGGCCGCCGACCACATCTCCTTTGAGATCTGCAAGGGGGAATTCGTGGCCATCGTAGGTTCCTCCGGTTCTGGCAAGTCCACATGTATGAATATCATCGGCTGCCTGGATGTACCCTCGGAGGGCACCTACCTCCTCCAGGGCCGGGATGTGGGCCAGATGAACAAAAATGAGCTGGCAGAGATTCGGAACGAGATGCTTGGCTTCATCTTCCAGCAGTACAATCTCCTGCCCAAGCTGAATCTGCTGGAAAATGTAGAGGTCCCGCTGATGTACGCCGGGGTGTCTAAGGGGGAGCGCCGGGAGCGGGCCCACCAAGCGCTGGCCCAGGTGGGGCTGGACGACAAGTGGCGCCATAAGCCTATGGAACTGTCCGGCGGCCAGCAGCAGCGGGTATCTATCGCCCGTGCTTTGGTCGGCCATCCCTCTGTCATTCTGGCCGATGAGCCCACCGGAGCGTTAGACTCCCGCACTGGGCGGGAAGTGCTGGCCATGCTCCAGGATCTCCATGAACAGGGTCACACCGTAGTGCTCATCACCCACGACAACTCCATCGCCGTCCAGGCCCAGCGAATCATCCGTCTGGAGGACGGACATGTGGTATATGACGGCCCCTCCGACGATCCGGAGGCGGTAGTCACCCCCCGGGCCGCCGGAGCAAGGAAAGGGGGACAGCCCCAATGAGAATCACCGAATCTCTCTCCCTAGCGCTGAAAAATATCGTGTCCAGTAAGACCCGGACCCTCCTCACCATGCTGGGCATCATCATCGGTGTGGCGGCGGTCATTGTCATCGTGGGCCTGGGAAACGGCCTGGAGGGCTATGTGGCCGACAGCTTTGCGGACATGGGGACCAACACCCTCACCGTATCTGTCCAGTCCCGCGGAGCCACCCGGACTATGGAGGTAGAGGATATGTACCAGATCGTGGATCAAAATCCCGACTATCTGGACCTGTGCTCCCCTACCGTGTCCATGATGGGGGTCAAGATCGGTACGGATCTCACCTCTACCTCCGCCACCGGGGTCAGTGAGGACTATTTCAGCATCAAGGGCTACACGCTCTCCCAGGGCCGGGGGTTACAGTACAGCGACATCGCTTCCCGCTCCAAGGTCTGCGTAGTCGGAGCTTATGTCAACCAAGCCTACTTCGGGGGCAGCGCCGTGGGCCAGACCCTGCGGGTCGGTGGACAGGCGCTGACCATCGTGGGAGTTCTGGACCAGCAGGCGGAAACCATGGAGGAGGGAGGAAGCGACGACTGCCTCTTCCTCCCCTACTCCACCGCCGCCCGTCTGGGGGGTGGACGGGTTTCCAGCTATGTCATCACCATGGTGGACGAGAATCTGATGGACGCCAGCCAGTCTGCCCTGGAATCGGCCCTGCGCAGCTTTTTCGGCAGTGATGACTATTACACAGTCGTTACCATGTCCGAGCTGCTGGACTCCATGACCAGTATGATCAATATTTTAGTGGGTGTGCTGGCTGGGATCGCCGCCATCTCCCTGGTGGTGGGAGGCATCGGCATTATGAATATTATGCTGGTATCCGTGACCAAGCGCACCCGTGAGATTGGCGTACGAAAATCTCTGGGGGCCAAGGAGCGGTATATTATGGAGCAGTTCGTCATCGAGGCGGCGGCCACCTCCGCTCTGGGAGGCGTCATCGGCATCGTTCTAGGCTATCTCCTGTCCGCGGGAGCCACGGTGGCGGTGGTCCGGCTGATGGGCGAGGCCCTCACCGTGTCCCCCACCCCCACGGCGGTATTGGCGGCCTTCGGCATCTCCGCTGGTATCGGCGTTTTGTTCGGTTACCTCCCGGCCAAGAAGGCCGCCCGCCTCAACCCCATTGACGCGCTGCACTACGACTAAACCAGGGTGGAGCGTGAAGAACAGTATGGAAACAGCTTGTATATGGAGTCTCTTCACTCTCCACTCTCATCAAAAGGAGTTTTTACGATGAAATTAACTCGCCTTCTCTCCACTCTGCTGGCCGCCTGCCTCTCCATGTCTCTGCTGTGCACAGGCTCCCTCGCGGTCAGCGACAGTGCGAAACTAGAGACCATCCAGGTGTTGGGCATCCTGTCCGGGGACGGCTCCGGCAATCTGAATCTGTCCAGTTCTGTCACCCGGGCCCAGTTCGTCACTATGATGGTGGCCGCCTCCAGCCATAAGGATGCGGTGGGAAGTTACGGCAGCTCCCTGTTTAAAGACCTGAAGGGGGACCACTGGGCCAGCCCCTATGTGAAAGTGGCGGTGGAGCAGGGTTGGATGTCCGGTTATGTGGACGGCACCTTCCGCCCGGACCAGGGCATCACCTTGGAGGAGGGCTGCACAGCCCTTCTGCGCCTGCTGGGCTATGATTCCAGCACACTAACCGGGGCCTACCCCACGGCTCAGTTGTCCAAGGCCAGTGCCCTGGGGCTGCTGGACGACGTAGGCGCTGTCCAAGGTCAGCAGCTCACCCGGCAGGACTGCGTAGACCTGTTCTACAATGCACTCACCGCCCAGAACAGCGCCGGGACGATCTACGGCACCACACTGGGCTATACTGTCACCAATGGACAGGTGGACTACTCGGCCCTGGTGACCGCAGATACCAAGGGCCCCTATGTGGCGGAGAGCGGTGCTCTCTCCCTCTCTTTTACCCCCTCGTCCGTATACTACAACGGGGCTCTCTCCTCTCTCTCCTCAGTCCAGCAGTATGACGTATACTACTATAACGCCAATATGAGAACTGTCTGGATCTACCACGACCGGGTAACCGGAACGCTCACCGGCGTCTCCCCCAGCAAGAGCGCCCCCACCTCCGCCACCGTGGCCGGGGTGAGCTACGACATCGGCACTTCCGAGGCCACTTATCAGCTCTCCAGCCAGGGCTCCTTCCAGGAGGGCGATCTGGTCACCCTCCTGTTGGGCATGAACGGCGAGATCATATCTGTGCTGGACGCCCAGGAGAGCGAAGCGACCTATTATGGCAGTGTGGTATCCAGTGTCAAGGGGGCCTCCAGCTCCTCCACCAGTAGCTCCTCCACCACCAGCGCCCAGGTGACCACCCAGGTAGCCTGTACCGACGGAGTCGTGCGCACCTTCTACCATAGTGGCTCCGCTTTAAATACAGGCCGTCTGGTCACGGTGTCAGTCACTCAATCCGGGACCAAGGTGACTTCTCTGTCCAACAAAAAGTTGGAGGGGAGCGTGAGCAAGGACGGCAGCAGCTTCGCTGGCCACGACTTCGCGGACGGAGTCCAGATCCTGGACACCGACGAAAATGGCGGCTACGCCCGTATCTACCCCTCCCGCCTGGCGGGCGCCAAACTGTCTGGTGACGACGTGCGCTACTACAGCCTGGACGCCAATGGAGATATCGACCGCCTGGTCCTCCATGAGGTCACTGGAGATACCTGGGAGTATGTCTATGTGAGCAGTGTAGTAAACAACTCCTCTGACATGAATATCTCCGCCTCCTACACCTATGTCCAGGATGGGCAGACCCAGACGCTGAACAGCAGTAAGCTTTACAGCGTCAAGAGCGGCGGCGCGGCCATGATCTATGAGGACGGCCAGGTGAGCTCCATGCGTCAGTTGTCCTCTGAAACGTTGGACAGCGTGTCCTCCCTGTCCGCCATGGCCGGCAATCAGGAATATGCCCTGGCAGAGGATGTTCAGGTCCTGCTTCGGGACGGCTCAAAATACTATCAGACATCCCTGTCCCAGATCAACGGCGAAGGTTACCGGCTCACCGGCTGGTACGACAACCTGGGCTGTCCCGCCGGAGAGCGCATCCGCATTATCGTGGCTACTCCCCGCTGATCTCCCTCTTCTTTATACGAAAATGGCCGGGCAGGATAAAATCTCCTGCCCGGCCGGTTCTTTTCTGTTCACGTCACCGCAGCATCAGGGCAACCAGTTGACGGAGCATCACAGCCGCCTCGGCTCTGGTGGCGGTGCCTCCAGGGGCCAGTGTCCCGTCCGGACGTCCGCTTAGGATGCCGCTGTCCACTGCCCAGGCCACCGCCTCCCGTGCCCAGGCGGACACGGAGCCGCTGTCCGTAAAACTGGTCAGCGTATCCCGCCCGCTGGTGACCATATCCAGTGTTTCAGCATAACGGAACAGCATCAGGGCGAGCTGTTCTCGGGTAACGGGGTCGTCCGGTCCGAAACGGCCGTCGCCATAACCGGAAATGATGTTCTCCCCAGCGGCCCAGGAGATGCCTTGGGCGTACCAGGCTCCCTCCGCCACATCGGCAAAGGGAAGGTCCGCTGTTTTTTTCTCTGGCTCCTCCAACTGGAAGAGGACCGTGGCCAGCATCCCCCGGCTCAAGGTCTGCCCAGGGGCGAACTGGTCCTCGCTCACGCCGGAGAACAGCCCACGGCCCGCCACGAAGTCCACCGCCGAGCTGTACCAAACTCCGTCCGCCACGTCGGAGAAGGCGCTCTCATAGTCCACCAGCTTCACAGTGGCCCCCTCCTCCAACAGGAAGACGGCCTTTCCATCGCTGACCAGGGACTTCTTCACCACTTCCTCCCTGCCGTCAGCGTGGACGATGACCACCAGCTTGTTTTCCTCCGCCTGATCAATGACCACCCTCTGGAGGCCCTCGCTGTCTTCGGGGAGGGTGACGGTGTAGGTGCCGTCAGACTTATTTTCCTCCACCTCAACGGAAGTCTGGCCCGATTCCCCCTTCCCGCCGGAAGCTCCGCCGCTTGAGGGGCGGTGGTAATCCGGGTCCACCTTGCTGGCGTCCTCGGTGTAAAACACCTGAATCTCATCCCCGCTGTGGAGGGAGCAGCTCCCCATGTACACGTCGGGAAATTCTCCGTTTACCAGATACATCCAGCCGGAGTCCTCGCCATGCTCCTTCTCCCGCAGGGAACCCCGAGGGCCGGAGATGGACACGATGTAGGTGCCGCGGCTTCGCTCCGCCGTGTAGCCGTACTCATCCAGCATCTCGGTGAACACATCGTAGACTGTGTAGGTCTCGCTCAGTCCACTCAGGGCAGTAGTTCCGATCCACTCCTCGCCATCCAAGCCGGACAGGGAGAAGGTGACGTTGTCGATGGTGTCCACCACGGCTGTGGTATTGGTTGGGTCCGCGGTGCCCCGAACCAGCAGCTTCAGGCCGGGCAGGACGGCCTCATTTACCGCCGCTCTGGCGGCAAACGCGGCGACGGCCTGGGAGGTATCTGCGGTGACCTCCTGGTAATACAGGTCGGCCAGTTCAGCATACTTCGCATATTTCACGGTATCGCGCTGGTACAGCTCACCGTATTTGCCCAGCGTTTCGCTGGACAGATAGCTGGTGATGATGACGTTCTTAGGTTCTTCCTGCCGGGTGACCAGCAGGTTCTCGTGGCTGATGACGTTGGGGTTGCTGGATTTGAACAGCCGCCATGCCTCCAGCTCCTCCCACCCCTTGATGGGGGTTGGGACGATGCCATAGCCCTTCATGTCCTTCATATCCCGGACCCAGACCAACTCGCCGTTTTCCTCATAGACCTCCTGGAAGGGGGACAGGTCGGTGGTAATGTTGTCGATAGCCTCGTTCTCTCCCCGTATGCCGTTGAAGTAGTTGGCCTTGACCTTCTCCATCAGCGCCAGCTCGTCATCGATCTCCTTCTGTGTCAGGGCGGGGACCTCGATGGCAAAGGACCGGGCGGCGGTGACGCTGGTTTCATCGTCGTGGAGAGTGACCGTTATGGTGACCTCCGCCGGCTCCTCCCCCACTCCGGGGCGGTACACCCAGAGCCGGGCGGCATTGTTCACACCCGGAGACTGGATGACCTCCTCGTGATCGCTGGACAGGGTGACAGGCATATACTTTCCGTCTACGCCGAAGTCCCGTGTGGTGGGCAGCTGGATATCGTTGATGGCTGTGTAGACGCCGCCCTCGTCCGGAGTCAGCCTCTCACCGGTCAGGGCGTCGGAGAGGCCCTTAGCCGCGAAGCCCTGGTCCAGCTTGGTTAGCAGCTCCTGTTCGATTTCGGCATACTGATCCCCGTCCATAGCTGGAACGGTCACTTCAAATGTATTGACAAGTTCAATGGGGGCTTCCTCGCCAATGACATCGTTGGTATACTGGAACGTAAATTTGGCCGTGAGGATAACGGTCTGATCTTCCTCCCCGCGGCGTACCACACCTACATAGGGGTTAAAGAGCGTGTCGGCAGTATTCTGGTTTTCTCTGCTGATGGAGATAGCTTCCTCGTTGTCAGACTCCCAGGATATCTGGGTCCAGTATTTCTTGTCCACCACCTTGGGCAGGGTGAGGTTTTCGGTGACAGCCAAGCCGTCTCCGCCTCCGATGGAGGAAAGGGTGACCTGGCTCATGATCTCCTCGCTCATAGCCGCCCTGACCTTGGCTGCATCCCAGTAAAGGATAACCGGCACATCGGAGAGCGTGGCGGCCGCCCCATCCTTCTCCAGCGTAAAGGTCACCTTGCAGCTTCCAAATTTGACGGCCGGAACCGTATTGGGGTCCTTATAAAAATAAGTGATGTCGCCGTTATCGCCAATACCTGCCCCTCCGTAGACTTCGGTGACAGACGCGACGGAGACGGTGATGTCATCAAAGCCCTTCTCCGCCAGATCGGCCAACACCATGCGGTTGAGGTTGGTGTCCGTGTCGTAGACCGGGCAGAGCCTGTAATCGTCGCTCAGGGCGGTAATGGCGTGCTGCAGTTCATTTTGTTTGTCCTCATCTGCGGCGGTGTCGGACCAAACTACAATTTTGTACAACGTATTGTAGAAAGCATCGTTGTATGTATATTTTGCAGACAGAGTTACAGTCACCGTCCCCTGAGTTGGGCGGATGACGGTACCGTCTGCCGCGATCACATCATTAAACCCGCCCCACTGGATCTGGGCAGTAATCCCGTTTTCTGTGACCACAGCGGGAAACTCCAGCTTGGTATCCTCTTTGATCTCGTCAGGCAGTCTATTTTCCTGATAGGCCACCGGGTACAGCTTGCCGTGGTCGGCAGTACGGACGGTTGCCTGGTGATCCTGGCAGCTGTGAATCACCCTGCCGCCGCAGGTGATCTCAACCCCGATTTTATATTTCTGGTCTTCTGCTCCAAAATCATCTTCCGAAATGGTATAGGTGGCTTCCGTGGCCCCGGCGATTGGATGAGAGGTGGGATATGCGGCCATAGGCTCATACTTGTACCACTGATATTTCATCTCCAGTCCGGGATACTGTTCCGGGGAATAGGTGCCGCCGCCCTCGATGTTAAGGGCAGCTTCTACCGTCTGCCCTACGGCCACCGCGCCGGGCTGACTTATATTTTGAATGGTGACAGTTGTAAAATGCGGGATCACCGTCAGGGTATAGTCATCTGTGTACTCCTCCCCATCGTAGGTCACCGTGGCTGTTACATTCACCACGCCGCCCTTGCCGGCGGTGACCACATAGCCTTTCACATCGCTGTCCTGGGTGGTTTCCACCCAGGCGGCCGCCCCTTCATTGCTGGCGGAAAAGCTCCACTGGACCTCTGGGGTCTCGTCCCCCATATTCTGATAGTCTACATAGAGAATGGTATCATTTTTGTCGCCGCCGCCCGTCTGTACCCAAATTGTATCGCCGTTGGTAGAGCGGATGGAAATACTGGGCTCGGGGGGCTTGGGAGTATTCCCAGCCTGCCAGACGAGGATTACATTACCCTCTGCATCGGTGGTGAAGGCATCGCCCAGCAGAGAAGCGTCGATTGGAAGATCAGAGTTGTCAAAGCAGTTGAACAGTTCGCCGTTGAAGCCGCTGATGGCATCCGATGTGGTAAAGCAGTTGCGAATCGGGGTAGTTGAATATACCTGCCCGACGATACCCCCGGCCCTGTTGGAACCGGAGATTGTGCCGGTGCTATAGCAATTTTCAATGCTTGTCCCATTGGCGGAGCAATAGCCTAGAATGCCCGCCGCCGCGCCGCCTCTGATGTCTGCGGTGTTGGCACAGCCTGAGACGCACACAGATCCGCTGTTGACCCGCCCAATGATGCCGCCGGCCCCCGCATTTACTCCGGTCTTGGAAGACTGGACGCTGCCAGAAAAGGAGCATCGCTCGATGGTGACAGTGCCGCTGGTCTTGCCAACAATGCCGCCAACATAACCACTCTTGGTTGCTGACACCGTTCCTTCAACCTTCAGATTTTTAATCGTTGCACCGTTGATTGTCCCAAACAGACCGACACCGCCAGAACTACTGCTATTGATATTCATTCCGCTGATGGTGTGCCCATTGCCATCAAAAGTTCCTGCAAAACCATCACTTGGATATGCAACATTTCCAATCGGAGTCCAGTCACTGCTCAATGTAATGTCATTGGCCAGATAAAATGTGATACCGGACATATTGTAGGTGCCACTTGCATCATCGTCTTTCACCGCATTCGCTAATGCTTTCAGACTTTCCTCAGAACTTATTTTGAACGCTTTATCTGTACCCATTGACTCCCACGATTCGAACTCTGGCAGACTGGTGGTACCGCCCTCCTCCGCCCACGCCGTCCCCGGCAGCAGGCCCAGCGCCATGACCAGGGTGAGTAGCAGGCTCAAGGCCCTTGTCCTTATTTTCCTCATCAAATCTCCTCCATTTCTCTCATTCAAAACTCAAATAATATAAAAAACGGCCGCGGCAGACCATAACAGGACTGCCGCGGCCGACTTTTCCCGCGGTGCATTTGGGCATACCAATGCCCTGTCATATAAACACCATAGGTCTTCCGGCTTGTGGGGTGTGGAGCACCGCTCCGCGCCTGTCGCTCCGCC
This sequence comes from Flintibacter sp. P01028, assembly GCF_041925235.1. Taxonomy (NCBI): domain Bacteria; kingdom Bacillati; phylum Bacillota; class Clostridia; order Eubacteriales; genus Flintibacter; species Flintibacter sp. P01028. Next base: position 246,586 of record NZ_JBHEVC010000006.1, on the reverse strand, counting down.
TTCTCAGGATCGCTCCCAATGACCGGCTCACGCCATGAACGACAGCCTCCCCCGCATACGGCAACGGGTATTGCTCCGGGTTCTCACCGGATTCCCTCATCCCCGCCTCTGCCCAAAGCAGACACGAGGTCATGATGCTTTTTTTGTCATTATAAAATGATGTTCCGTCCTTGTCAATCCGAATTCCGTTCTGCCTCTTTGCCCAGACTATTATTTTACAAAAATCTCCGCAACGGGATGGTAAGTACCCGCAGGACCAGATAGAACGCCTTTTTCCCAAAGCTCAACTCCTTCGGCACATACTTTTCCCCATACTGATACTCTCCGTCCTCTCTCATTGTCTTACTGTACGTCTGATCGCGCTCGGCCTCTTCCCGAATCATCCGGTTCAATTTGGGAGAATCCACCACCAGCATCAGCTCCGTATCCTGATAGGTGCTTCTCATATCCATATTGTACGACCCGACTACGCTGAGTCTGTCGTCAATTACCATAGCCTTTGTATGGCAGGAATGTTCCCCCATATACTCATAGACCTGTACGCCCGTATCCCAGATTTTCCGCCGTTGGTTCAGATAGTCGGTACATCCCCAGGGATTTGCGCCACTGGCTACATCGTTTGTAATAATCTGAATCTCTGTGCCCCCCGAGGTCAGCCGCTCCAGATCATGATACATCTCCCGCCCACAAATAATATAAGGGGTATAAACGATCACCTGTTTCCCCTGAGACATCAGCCGGTTGAGAGAATACCACATCCAGGGCTCCTTATTTTCCGCCTGGATCGGATTTGTCAAAAGGCTGATCCGCCCGGTTTCAAATGTACGCTCCCTCCAGTCCATGGGGACAAATAATTCTGGCTCTGCCGCCCTCATGGCCCGCTCCCGACTGCGTAACGACTCCTCCTCTCGCTGCCGGTCTGCTTCTCCAAGGCGGCCCTGAAACAGTCTGCTGTCTGGAAGCGCCCAAACCGACTCAAAATAGTTCACCAGCTGATACAGCGAGGCCTCTGGATCCTGTCCAGACCGCATCACAAGAAGCTCCCGGTCGATGTTCGGCTTGACAGAGGGCTGCTCTCCCAAAAACAGATCCGTTGTATTTCTGCCGCCCAGAAGGTAGACCTTTCGATCTACGATCAAATATTTATCGTGGAGCCGCGCCTGCAGCTTCCAGGGCTGGAGCAAGTCAATCGGATTATAAATTTTCAGTTCCACGTTTTTGTGGCCAGCCAGCGCCTTGAATACCGGATCCTTCTTCACATCCAAAAAACCGCTGGCGCCGTCCACCAGCACACGGACCTGAACTCCTCTTTCCGCGGCACAGAAAAGGGCCGAGACCATGTCTGTCCCGCTGCTGTCCCCATTGAAATCGAAGGTCGAGAGGATGATCTCCTCCTCCGCGTTTCCAATCAGATTCATCCGGCAGAACAGTGCATCCTTATTGTTGTCAATATAGGCCGCCCGCTCCGGGCCGACGCCTGTCCCATAAAATCGGCGGTCTTCAAAAGCAGCTCGATACTCTGGTGAAACCTCCTTATGCTCTATGTACGGCACCACCACGGCCAGTATATACAGCAGAATCAGCAGAAACGGAAGCGCTTTTAGACAACAACGCAATACGGAGCTTTTCACCATACTAGTTCCTTTCTCCAAGCCACTTTAAGCTACTATCTTTCTCCTGGGATGTAGACAGTACTATATCAACAAACCATATATCCCGCAAGGGGAAAACCTCCGTTTTTACAGAAATGTCATACTTTTTGTCGAAGACGCTCTGTTATTCCGGGAATCCTTGTTAGGCATCCGCCGTCAAAAACTAATAATGTCAGGCTGACCATCAGGAAAGTGCCAAGGGACTCCGTTACCGTAGTAACCATAATTTGAGAGGCTGTTTTTTCGTCTGTTTCCAGATGATCTCTGTACCCATCATCGAGACAAAGATAAAACACTCTTTGATACCTTACCACTGCGTATCCATGGTACCTCTTATTATCAATAAACAGAGAGCGCGCGGGGCAATCAAAATTCCAGTAAGCAGCCAGCACCAAAATAAAAGGTAGTCTTTTCTATTTTCCATTTTCATTTGACATCCTAAGGGGCGACAGACCTACTCTGTCGCCCCCCTATCTATATATAAACCGGTTCCCATTTAACCGCGTATCATTGCTCTGTCTTTTGCTCCCTGCTTGGGGCATCCGCCTGCTGAAACACACCAAATAAAATCATATCCAGCAGCTCCTCTGTGGCTTCCAGCATAGCATGGATATCCTCCAAAGTGCGGCCTCGCAGCAGCATATCACTGAAGGTATAGACGATACTCTCCAGATAACGATTTACCTGCTCCTCCTTCAGTTCTGGGCGCCGCCTCATCCCAGACACGACTACTCTCAAAAAACGCCGATTCATCTCCTCCAGCGGTCTATGTAGAATCTGTATTTGTTCTCTAAGCTGTTCCGGTGGACGAAGCATGGCGTTTTCAAAAACGCGCTTGTGCTTGGGCTCCAGTTGAAAAAAGTATTCCCGGATCATAAAATATTTTTTTATCGCGTCAAAATTTTTCTGCCCGGCCAATTTCTCAGCCTCTCGTTCTACATAGGCTCTCAGCGATAAAAATGTATCCTGGACACAGAGCAGAAACAATTCGTCTTTGTTTGCGTAGTAGTGATACATCATCCCCTTGGATATCCCATGTCCAGAGCAAATGCTTTCCATGGTCACCTGACCATAGTCATGGCTCCCAAATTCTTCTCGTGCCGCACGGAGTATTTCCCGCCTACTCCGTTCTTGCCTTTCCTTTTGAGTCATGCTCCAGCTCCCCCTTCCACTGGAGACACCGTTTTCTTCGCTCTGCCCAACTCACCTGCCCACTCAAAGCCTTTTTTGGCCATAAACACCGCGATCAGTTCATTGATAACCGCCGCGGCCGCAATAGTCCCCTGCACAATAGCCGCGCAATCTGGTGCCGGTCCTGCCAACACAGACACTGCGATACCAGTAAACACCAGTGACACTCCAGAGTGCGGCAACAGTGTAAAGCCCAGGTATTTTCTCACCGGTTTGGGGGCATGGGTGACCGAAGCGCCAAAATAGGCGCCGAGATACTTTCCGATGGCACGGGCCACAATATAGACCGCTGTATAAATTCCGGCGCCGAAAATCAAATGGTAGTCCAGAGGTGCGCCCAAACTCAGAATGACCACTATCATGGCAACCCCGATGATAGGATCCATCACCTTCATGATCCCTTTCAGCTTTTCCTCCGAGACCATATTGGCGAAAACAGTGGAAAAAGACATTCCAATCAGCATAAAGTTAATCACCGGGGCTGGCAGCAGGCTGTTTAAGGCAGCCCCTATCCCCACAGAGACCAGGAGCATCAGGATTACGACAGACAACGTGCTGTTCTGAGTGTGGGTCATTCTCAACAGCTCTCCAGTGATAAACCCGGTAATCATTCCAAGCAGCACTGGGAGGAACACTAAAAAGAGTACCACGGGCACTGGAATCCCCTGGGTGGAAATATGGGCAGACACAAAAGCGATGACTAGAAAGAAAACTAAGGCACCCACCAGATCATCTAGAGCTGCCATAGGAATCAGTGTCCTAGTCACAGGTCCATCCGCCTTCATGTCCCGCACAACAGATAAAGAGGGGGCTGGAGCTGTAGCTAATGCGATCCCGCCGAACACAAACGCCAAATACAGCGGGATATCCACCACCAAAAAAATAACTCCAAATACCAAACTGACCACCAGGAAAGTACCAAGAGATTCAGTCACTGTAGTAATAACAATCTGAGAGCCAGCTTTTCTCATCTTTTTCCAGATGAGCTCTGTGCCGATCATCAGGCCAAAGGTACACTCAAAAACACTCTTTAACATCTCAAACCACCGCGCATCCAGGATACCGTTTCCCAGTAAACCCAGAGCGTAAGGTCCAAGTAACATCCCAGCAATTAACCAGCCCAAAATAGAAGGCAGTTTTCCCTTTGCAATCAGATTTCCAGCTAAAAACGCAATCAATATCGAAACAAGCAGCCTCAATACATCCAGCAGAAGTTCCATTGGCGGTATCCCCTTTTGTTCTTGAGATTTATAGACGGCATCGTCCGCAAGTTTGGATTATAGCATTTATAGACGATATCGTCCATAAAATTTTTGTAAACTTTTGTAACGGGTGAAACTCCATATCTAAGACTTTTTGAAATTTACTGTTTTGACCATCTTATCTATCAATGTGCGTACGCTCTGATTTTTCTCAGGAAAGTTGGAGCAAGCTATATACAGCTTGCCCCGATGCGTAAAGGACGGTTAAACTCGATATCTCCATGTACCCAATAAAAGCGCCACGAAGCGGCGATACCAAATCACGCCCCAGCGCAGCGGTTGTAATTTGGAGAGGGGGAGCAACAAAATAAGTGTGCTCCCACGTGCAAAGGATGGGCAAAATCGATATTTAGGACAGAAACGAAAAACAACCGTCCATAGGGCAGCACCAAATCGGAGCCCAGCGACAGCGGGTCTGGTTCGGAAGCGAGGAGCAGCAGAATGCGCGCGGTGAACTTTGGAATAAAATGAAAAAGCCGCCCGCAGGGCGGCCCCAAACCGGAGCCCAACGAAGCGGGTCCGGTTTGGAAAGGAGGAGCAACAAAATGAGTGCGCTCTGACTTTTATAAAAAGTCGGAGCAAACGATATGACGTTTGCTCCGACGTGGTGCGGGCACGGGGACTCGAACCCCGACGGATCGCTCCATGAGAACCTAAATCTCACATGTCTACCAATTCCATCATGCCCGCATATAAGAAACTGATACTAGACAATGATACACAACACTCGATAAAATGTCAATGGGTATGCAAGTCAAAATCGATATCCCCTATGGCAAACTTCACATTTTTAAATTAAAAAATGAACGAAATCTGAACGCTTGCTCCCTTGACTTTTTCGAAAGTTAAGCCTATGATTTGTCTGCAAAACAGGTAACGGCCTTACGGCGGTAAAGACGGTCCGTCGGATATGATAGTTGTGGCCCGCCTCTTTGCACAGGAGGTATTTTATGGACTCTTATACAATTTTCAAAGATATCGCCATCATTCTGGTGGCTGGCAAATTTTGCGGCCTGTGCGCGCGAAGGCTGAAAGTCCCCAGTGTGGTAGGTGAGATCGTAGCTGGTCTTTTGGTTGGGCCCTGTGTCTTTGGTCTGGTCCAGCCCTCCGATTTCTTGACCCAAATGGCCGAGATCGGCGTTGTGCTCCTCATGTTCTCGGCCGGTCTGGAGTCTGACACCCAAGAACTTCTGCGCAGCGGCCCCAAGGCCCTTGCTATCGCCACTTCCGGCGTTCTGCTCCCCCTAGTTGCGGGTACGGGCCTTTTCCTGCTGTTTTATGGCGGGGACAACTCAGAGAGAAATCTGTTCTATGAAGCGCTGTTCATTGGCTGTATCCTGACCGCAACCTCTGTATCTATTACCGTGCAGGCTCTGCGGGAGCTTGGCCATCTAAAAGAGCAGGTCGGCACCACTATCCTGTCAGCCGCTATCATCGACGATGTACTCGGCATTATCGTCTTGACCCTCATCAGCGGCCTGAAAGATCCCGATTCCTCTTTGTTCATGGTAGCCTGGGGAACTTTGATGTTCTTCCTTTTCTCTGCCGTGGTAGGTTATCTAATCTATCAGTTCTTTGATCGAATGGATGCTCGTCACCCACAGACCAGGCGGTTACCCATCCTTGCTCTGTCCTTCTGCTTGGCAATGTCCTATATTGCCGAGGAGTATTTTGGAATTGCCGATATCACCGGCGCCTATGTAGCCGGATTGGTGTTATCCAATCTGCAAGACGCCCCCTATATCGAGCGCAAGATGGACATTAACTCGTATATCATTTTTGGCCCCCTGTTCTTTGCTTCCATCGGCTTAAGTACCGATGTGGGCGAGATGAATCCTAAGCTCCTTCTGTTTACCCTCGCCTTCCTTGTGGTCGGTCTGCTGTCTAAAGTGGTCGGCTGCGGCGGAATGGCCCGTCTGTGCCACTTCTCCGGCAGAGACTCCCTCAAGATCGGTGTCGGTATGATGAACCGGGGCGAAGTGGCCTTGATTGTGGCCCAAAAGGGGCTACTGCTGGGCCTTCTCAATTCCATGTTCTTCACCAGTGTTATCATCTTGATCTTGGTGTCTGCTATCATCACCCCCATCTTTTTGAAGATCCTGTATAGCCGGGACTCTCGGCTAGAACCGACACCTCCGACAGCATAAACGCTCAAAAACGCCGCCTCGTTTTTCCCAGGCGGCGTTTTTATGTCAGAAATCAGGATACCCCACCAGGGGCTTCCAGCCGAAAAATTCCCGCAGCTGGCGGCCATCATATAGATAAGCGCCAGCGCTGTCCGACCAGGTCAAACAGTCTCCGGTCCACACCGGCCCGCTGGAGCTGCTGGATATCTGTGGGCACTCAAAGTGGAATCTAGGCTGGCTCCCATTCACAGCCGAGGACCATATCCCGTGGTGGAAGGGTTCTCTTTCAGAACCAGACCTTAAAGCTGCCTCCCGAGGGCAGCACAGCCTCAGACTAAACCACAGACGCCCCCCGCTGATCCCCAGCAGGTCCATCTCTTCCCACACCTCCTTCTCCCGCTCAAAGGGAGCCAGGATATCCGGGGCGCTTCCCCACCGCAGGATATCTCTGTAACCTCGAAGTATCGTGGTGCATCTGCCGGTTTTTATATCCAGTGCCTTCACCCCACTTGACTTGGTATATACCACGCTTGTTTCATCCAGCCAATGGTAATGAAAGATGGAGCATTTCGTATCCCGAACCTCTCCGGTATCCAGATCATATAGGTGCAGCACCTTGTTTCCGGAGCGGTATTTATAGTAAGACAGGTACCGACCCTCCGGACTGATCCCCAGTCCCATAGGGGCCCCTTTGGCCTGTTGAAAGCGAACCAGCTTCTCCCCCTGCCGCTCCCCCAATCTCCAACGCCAAAAGCTATTCCCGTCGCTAAAATACAGCGTATTCCCCGGTCCCATAATCGAATCCGCGGTAAAGCAGTCCTCTTTTGTAACCTTGATGGGAACCGTGAGTAGCTGTCCTTCCTGCTGGTCATAAAGCCAAAGGCCGTGGGCCTCCTCAGGCACATATCTCAGCCCTTCGGCAGTGGCTCGGGAATTCCCTATGGCCGCATAGCGCTCTCCGCCCACTAAGTGGGCATACACGCCGGGCGCCAGTGGTCCCGGCAGGGGCACATGCGTGATTTTCTCTCCGTCCAAAATCTGAAAGTCGCTTCCCATTAGGCGGTAAAAGCGCATGATACCGCTCTCCTTCTATCCCGTCTCCGCATCCGTCTTTGTCCTGCGGCTCTGGTCAGGTCCTACGATGGGCTTATATTCCGGCTCCGGATTCATCGCTTCCTTCGTTCCTACGCAGCGGTTGATAGGCGTCCCCATTTGATAGAATTTTTCTTCATAATCCGTCATTACCCCGTTGATACCCTGTCCGTGGAGATCACGAGTAACTTCAGATAGTATGAATCCAGCCTTTGGAAATTGGAAAAGGGACCACTCAAACAGATCCCGGTTGTCGCTCTTGAAGTGGATCTGCCCCCCCTCTCTAAGGATCCCACGATACAGAACCAGGAATTGCTCGTGGGTCAATCTGCGGCGGGCGTGTTTCAACCCTGGCCATGGATCGCAAAAATTGATATACAGCAGATCCACCTCTCCTGGCGCAAAATAATCCCGGAGCTTGGCTGCGTCACCATCAATAAAAAAAATATTATCCAGTCCCTTTTCCATGCTTCGCTCCATAGCAATGACCATGGCGTCAGGCACCCGCTCCAAAGCGATATATAAGACATCTGGGTTCCGTTGAGCGGTCTCCGCAGAAAACCGCCCCTTTCCACAGCCGATCTCTAGCCTAATTTCCTTGGCGTCCGGCTTTAACTGTCTCCAATGTCCCCGGTAGGAGGACGGTTCGCGAATTAAAAAACGGGCACACCGCTCCATTCGGGGAATTAGATTGGGCTTTTTTCTCATTCTCATAGGGATGTCACCTCTCAGGTTTGTTACAAAAATATCTTATCATATTGATAGGAATACTTGCAATCTTTTTCAAAATATACTATACTATATTTTGTTAGCTGATTGTCAGTCTGTGAGCAAACAATATGCCGGTTTGTTGGTATGTATCAAATGTAAAATGAAACATCGAATATCTGGATATAGTGAAGGTAGTATTGCGCTTGATTTGGGAGGATAGACGACCTATCCATTCCCCTGAAAGCGAAATCCCGGAAGTCCTTGGGACAGTAGCTTGTGGCGAAAATTCCCCGGTTGAAAAATTCCCGCAAAATCGGGCTTGACCACAGCGCCGCCCACAGACACGAAAAACTTGCTTTTTTCCTCTCCGCATGGTATCATGCAGAAAAACTGAATATCCGGGTGTAGCGCAGTTGGTAGCGCGCTTGCTTTGGGAGCAAGATGCCGGGAGTTCGAGTCTCCCCACTCGGACCAAAAACCGCCTCAAAACCGATGTTTTGAGGCGGTTTTTATAACTTTTTGAGCAATAGTTTGTTTGGCGTTTTGCATAAATAAAGCCTCAAATGTGGTCAAAGCACTTTTTCGGATTTGTTTTGAATTTTTGTTGTAGATATAGCTTCTTGTCCATCTCCACCACGATTCGTTTCGAAAAGAGGCAAAAGCAAACTACACAATTTTTGGAACGTGGGGCATGACCACCCATTCACAATCAGTTCATGCTGCCGCAGCCTTATCTTTGAATCTTGCATCGCAAAATCTGATAGGCCTGGCCGCGCATTGTGGTCTTGTTCCTCCCAACTGGGCCGCGTATAATGGCAGTGGAAAGCAGTGAAATAAACGAGTAAGGAGCAGTGCCATGCGGATCCTCATGCTGGGCAACAGCTTTACCTCTACCAACAATATGCCGAAGATGTTGGCTGAACTGACCGGGGCGGAGGTGATCCACCATACCCGGGGCGGAGCGCGGCTGTCAGAGCAGATGGACCCCCATACCAGGCTGGGCAGTCAGACCCAAGCGGCGCTCCAAAAGGAGAAATGGGACTACGTGGTGCTCCAGGAGATGAGCCACGGCCCTATCACCGCCCCCAAGAGCTTCTTCTCCAGCGTGGAGCGGCTTTGCCGGCAGATCCGGGCAAACGGAGCGGTGCCCATTCTGTTCGCCACCTGGGCCTACCAGAAGGGCGGAACCAAGCTGACCGACAAAGGCTGGGATTACGACGAGAGGGCCCGGGCATTGTCCGAGGCCTATCACAAAGCGGCACAGGAAAATAATGCCCTGATTGCTGACGTGGGCCAGCGGTTTTACAAGTGGTCCGATCCCCAGGACCTTTATGCCGCCGACGGCATCCATCCCAGTGAGCTGGGCTCCCGTATCGCGGCGGAGACCATCGCTGCTGCCATTCAGGCACACAAGGAGAACGAATTATGATTCGAGACATTTGCAAAGACGAAGCATTTCTGGCCCGGAAGGCGGAGCCCGCCACGCCGGAGGACCTGCAAGTGGCGGCCGATCTGCTGGAGACCCTGGAGCACCACAAAGACGGCTGTGTGGGCATGGCGGCCAACATGATCGGCGTGAACAAACGCATCATCGTCTTTGACAACGAGGGGACCTATATGGTCATGTTCAACCCGGAGATCGTCAAAAAGTCCGGGCCCTATCAGGCGGAGGAGGGCTGTCTCTCCCTCACTGGCACCCGCCCGGCCCGGCGCTGGAAGACCATCAAGGTGCGCTGGCAGAATGAGAAGTTCCAGGATCGGTTAAAAACCTTCACTGGCTGGACGGCCCAGATCATCCAGCATGAGATCGACCACTGCGAGGGCATCATCATTTAAATAAGGGGGCGTAGCCTGTGAACATTGCCATTCTCTCTGATACCCACGGTTTGCTGCGGCCGGAAGTGGTGGAATACCTGAAGACCGCCGACGCCATCCTCCACGCCGGGGACATCAACCAGCAGGAAATTGTGGACCAGCTTCGGCAGTACGCACCGCTGTACATCGTCCGGGGCAACAACGACAAGGAGTGGGCGGAGCACATTCCCCACCACCTCACCGTCACCCTGGGCGGGGTGTCCTTTTACATGGTGCACAACAAAAAAGAAGTCCCGGCAGACCTCCCCGGGATCAACGCGGTGGTGTTCGGCCACTCTCACAAGTATTTCCAGGAGGAGAAGGACGGCCTTCTCTGGCTGAACCCCGGCTCCTGTGGCCCCCGGCGGTTCCATCAGGAGATCACCATGATGATGGCGGAGGTGGAAAACGGGACCCTGCGGGTGGAGAAGGTCACCATCCCTCACGAGGCGGCATGGTGGAGCTGGGCCTGACCTTTCCCCTCCAGCGGTTTTTGAAACAGAAGCCTCCTCCCTATGGCACCGAGCCGGACCGGAGGTTCTGCTGGGACCTCCATGTCATCACCCTGCGGGGGAACAGGAGCCTTCTGGCCGTCCACTGCCACAGCCGGTACGCCTTCGTCCGCTATGATGTGGTGTCTCTCCAGTGGGCGGATCTGCCGACGCTGTTCCGGGAGGGACTTCTGGACAGCCTCACCGCCGCCGACTTTTCTCAGGAGCTTGTGGCAGATTACCTGAGCCGGGCAGGAGCGATGGATGTGACCCGCACCCACGGTCGCCGGGAGGTGGCCTTTCTCAACCGGGCCTGGGAAGATGTGCTGACATCGGACCTGTGCCTGGACACAGACCGGCAGGCCCAGCCCCTGCTGGATCACGCTGTCAACACCCGCCCCAGCCGGTGTGCGGGCTTTGATGGCCTGGGGACCGGGCTGGAGCGGATGACCGAACTACTAAAGGAGTGGGAGACGTAATGGAACAAGCAGTGACGAAACACCGCCGCAAACGGTGGAAGAGCGCCGCCGGCATTTTGCTGGCGGTGCTGGTCCTGGCGGCGGGGGGCTTTTTCTGGTATGTGTCCGACTACTACCGGGCGGAGGACGTGGCCCTGGAGGTGCTCTCCGCCGGGGATAATATTGAGGTCCGGGATGATCTGACGGCCCTCTCCCCCTCTTATCCTACGGACACCGCCGTCATCTTCTATCCCGGGGCCAAGGTGGAAACCGCCGCCTACCTGCCCCTGCTGGACCAGCTCCGGCAGACCGGCCTCACCTGCATCCTGGTGGAGATGCCCTTCCATTTGGCTATCTTCGACGTGAACGCGGCAGAGGATGTGATGGCCCAGTTCCCGGACATTCGGCACTGGTACATCGCCGGTCACTCCATGGGCGGGGCCATGGCCTCCCAGTTCGCTTCGGAGCACCCGGACGAGGTGGACGGTCTAATCCTACTGGGGGCCTACCTTTACGGCGACTATCCGCCGGAGGACACCCTCACCATCTACGGCTCCCTGAACCAGAGCGTGGAGGCCAAGATCGACTATAAAGAGAATGTGGTGGAAATTGAGGGCGGCAACCACGCCCAGTTCGGCAATTACGGCCCCCAGAAAGGGGATCTGCCCGCCACAATCTCAGCAGAGGAACAGCAGGCCCAGACGGTGGAGGCCATCTCGAACTTTATTGCACGACAACAGGAGTAAAAGCTGTTTTTCAGAAACGGTGTGATCCCGTAGCGGTATCGCCCAGAACGTCAAGATCAGAAGGCCTCAGACGGACAACCGTATCTTATTAGGGCACAGAAACCTTCCACACAAATTATTAGCCAGAATACGCAAACAGTTGTATGATTTCTATTGAAAAGTAGCATGATACATCCGAAAAGTTTTCAGTAAGGCGTGGCGCTATGGAGATTAACCGGAGTCACTATCTCCGCATTGTCTCATACCACTTGGCCATCAGGTGCTAACTGGCCGTTGCGCCTTTGATGATGGCACACAGAGCCCTCTTATATGAAAATATTCTCTGCCTATGCAGCAATGTAAAAGGAAAATCTATTTTATCTTTGCGGCCTATGCTCTACTAAAATACACATTCAAACCACTATCTTGTCGAGAGGGAGGTAATCATGGTCAAATTGATAAAAGGTGAGAATGATTTGGCTACTGTGAATCCCGTGTTGGCAAAAGAGTGGCACCCCAAAAAAATAGGAACTTAAATCCGGAAGACATCACATCTGGATCGAGCAAGGAAGTTTGGTGGCTGTGTCCCAAAGGGCACTCCTATTTAATGGTGGTCAATCTGAGGACAAAAAGAGGATATGGCTGTCCCTATTGTTCTGGGCATCGAGCACTCAAAGGTATAAACGATTTGGCAACGACAAATCCAGACTTGGCACAAGAATGGAACTATGATAAAAACATTGATTTAACGCCGTGTGATGTAACTGCCGGTAGTCGGAAAAAAGTATGGTGGCGGTGTGAAAAAGGACATGCCTACGAGCAGTTCATTATCAAACGAACCAACCGAGGATACTCTTGCCCGTACTGTTCCGGACATAAAGCACTTAGAGGATTCAATGATCTTGCAACTGTAAATCCTCGCTTGGCGAAAGAATGGCATCCCACGAAAAACGCTGATTTAACTCCATTTGATGTTACCGCTGGAAGCGGGAAAAGAGTGTGGTGGATGTGTCCGGTGGGACATGAATATCAGGCGACGATTCACGATAGAAACAGCGATGATACACAATGCCCAATTTGCAATGCCAAGAACCAGACTTCATTCCCTGAGCAGGCAATCCTCTATTACGTTAAAAAACTATATCCTGATGCAGTCAACAGATATAAAGAGATATTTGAACATTCCATAGAATTGGATGTTTATATTCCATCCATACGATTAGGAATTGAGTTTGATGGTGCAGCCTGGCATAACTCCGCAACACAGTTGAAACGAGAAAAGAAAAAGTACACCATCTGCCAGAAGCATCACATTACCCTTATTCGTGTTAAAGAAAACACGGACCAAGAATGGAATGATGTTGCGGATGCAGTCTATTACATTCCCAAAGTACGGACATATTCTGAGTTGGAAGGTGTTATTCAGGCGATATTGGATTCCATTGACCGGAATTCAAATATGTGGACAAGAAAAAATCCTCGCTATCTTCATAGTGCTATCACAGTTGATTTGGAAAGAGACAGAGCGGACATTCTCAACTATCTGAATGAAATCAAGAACTCGTTGGAGGAACTTCGTCCAGATGTTGTCAGGTGCTGGGATTTTACCAAGAACAAGAATTTAGTCCCCAGTATGTTTACAGTGAGTTCCAACCAAGTCGTGTGGTGGAAATGTCCAGACTGCGGACATGAGTGGCAATGTAGCATTAACAGTATGACACGCCCAGGAAGATATGGCTGTGCGGAATGTTCCAAGAGTCGACGGGGAACTACATATACAAAACAAGTTGCAAAACGGGTGGGTTCTCTTGCTGAGACAATGCCTGATTTAGCAAAAGAGTGGCATCCGACAAAAAACGGAGTATTATCCCCCGATGATATCTCGGCAGGACACTTTAAGACGGTTTGGTGGCTTTGTCCGCAATGTGGTTATGAGTGGGAGGCAAGCCCTAATAATCGCAAGAGAGGTGTGGGATGCCCATGTTGCAGTGGTAGGGTCCCCAAAAGCGGTGTAAATGACTTGGCAACTTTGTGTCCAGGGTTGATGGAGGAGTGGAATTTTCAAAAAAACGTAGGTTTGAATCCGCGTCAGTTGCTTCCCGGAAGTGGGAAAAGGGCATGGTGGAAGTGCCCACGGTGCGGACACGAATGGGAAGCTGTCATTGCCAGCCGAACAAAAGGACATGGCTGTCCCAAGTGTGCCAAGCAGAAAAAACGACCTAAATCAGAAACGAAAGGGCTGGTATAACGGATATACCAGCCCTTCTTCTTTAGGTCGGTGTTCGCCCCAGCATCCCCCGCATCATCTCATACCATTTCGCCGCCGTGTGCCGGGTCACCCCGGCACCGCGGACGATGGCCCAGTAGTTGGTCACGTCGGGGGGACCTTCATGTACATCCAGATCTTCTCCTGAGGTTTGGTGAGCTTGTCCAGCGGAGTGATGCCCGCACCTGGTTCTGAAGCACCTGCCGCTCCGCCTGCATCTCCTAGATGAGGGCCTTCAGTTTCTTCTCGCACTCCTTCCGGGTCTTGTTTGCTGTGCCACGTACCGCCCGGCCTTACTGGGGAGTAGCGGCCTTCAAACAGGTGGTCATTGATCTGGGGGATGCACCCGGTTCCGGGTTTCCGGGCCTTTCTCAGCACTGGCCGGAAGTCGATCATCTGGGACGAATGCTCCTGGGCTCATCGTCCACCTCAAACAAGCTCAAAAGAAAACAATTTTTCATGTCTAACACGAAAAAGTGTTTGAATATTACAGCTAATTCGGGTATACTATCATAAAAAAGGGGGCGAGCCTATGATCATAAGACCTGCCTACATTGAGGCTGTCAGACCGTTTATGGACCAGCCGCTGGTGAAGATTTTGGCCGGCGTGCGCCGCTGCGGGAAGTCCACCATCTTTGAGATGCTGGCTGATGAATTTCGCCGGCGGGGGATACCGGAGGACCATATCATCCAAAAACGCTATACAGAGATGGACATTCCGGCGGACATCTCTGCCAAGGACATGTACGATGAGCTGAAAGCGCAGATCCATGGGAAGGGCCGCTGTTATCTGCTACTGGATGAGATCCAGGAGGTGAAGGGCTGGGAGAAGGCGGTCAACAGCCTGCTGGAGGGGGCGGATGCGGACATCTATATCACCGGCTCCAACTCCAAGCTGATGTCCAGCGAGATCTCCACCTACCTCACCGGCCGGTATGTGTCCATCCCCGTCTACCCCCTGTCCTTCCGGGAGTTTCTGGACTTCAACGCAGGAGATCCCCGGCCGGCCAAGGAGCTGCTGGAGGACTACATCCGGTTTGGCGGGTTCCCTATCATCGCATTAGGCAGCTATGACGCCCAGAGCGCCTACCAGATCGTCAACGGCATCTACCACACGATCCTTGCCCGGGATGTTCTCAAACGCAATCGGATCAATAAGCCGGACCTGTTTGACCGGGTGGTGAAGTACCTGATGGAGAACATGGGCAAGACTTTCTCGGCCAGCTCCATCACCAAGTTTTTGCGCAGCGAGCATCGCACCGTCTCCGCGGAATCCATCTACAACTACCTGCGCTGGCTGGAGCAGGTCTTTATCATCTATCCCTGCCATCGCTATGACATTCAGGGGAAGGCAGTCCTGGCCACTCAGGAGAAGTAC
The DNA here is from genome assembly GCF_041925235.1 of Flintibacter sp. P01028. Taxonomy (NCBI): domain Bacteria; kingdom Bacillati; phylum Bacillota; class Clostridia; order Eubacteriales; genus Flintibacter; species Flintibacter sp. P01028. Next base: position 231,380 of record NZ_JBHEVC010000006.1, on the reverse strand, counting down.
TATCTGGTCGATGTCACGCTGAAATACTGCCTTCTGGGTTATGACCGGAAGATGCTGGACGGGGCTCTGGAGAACATCGTGTTCCTGGAGCTGAAGCGCCGGGGCTATGAGGTCTACGTCGGGAAAAACGCCGCCAAGGAGATTGACTTCATCGGCATCCGCCGGGACGAGAAGATCTATGTCCAGGTCTGCGTCCAGCTACCGGAGAACTCGGACCGGGAGGTGGGCAACCTTATGGAAATCCCGGACCACTATCCCAAGTATGTGGTCACCACCAACGGCCTGGATGTGGGCAACGAGAACGGTATCCGCATCGTGCTTCTGGCGGATTTTCTGCTGACGGAGAAGTGGTGATGTCTGCGGAGGATTGGTGAAGGGCTGCAACAGCGAATTTGTATATCACAGATATGTAGACATCGCAGACCAATATGTTATGATTTGAAAGTGTGTATCAACGGGAAGAGGATCGTATCACGTTATGATACGATCCTCTTCCCGTGTTTCACGCCGCCCGGCCCAGCATCCCACGGATCTTCTCATACCATTTCGCCGCCGTATGTCGGGTCACCCCGGCGCCTCTGGCGATGGCCCGGTAGCTGGTCACATCGGGGCGGAACTTCATGTACGTCCAGATCTTCTTCTGGGTTTTGGTAAGCTTATCCGGCGGAGTAATGCCCCGTGCATGGTCCCGCAAGGCCTGCCGCTCTGTGTTCATCTGCTGGATCAGCACCTTCAGCTTCGCCTCGCATTCCTCCCGAGTGTGAGCGTAGACGCATTTGGAATGCTTGGTGCCATCCGGCCAGGTGGGGGAGTAGCGCCCTTCAAACAGGTGGTCATTGATCTGGGTAATACACCCAGTGCCGGGCTTCCGGGTCTTTCTCAGCACTGGCTGGAAGTTCGCAGCCAAGTCCTGCTCTATCTGAGCAGATTCCTCCCGCACCTCGTTGCCCAGCCCCCGGTCGATCTTGGCCGCCGCCTCGCTCTGCATATCCCCGGTGACGTGGGTGTAGATGTCCAGGGTGGTGGCCGCTGACACATGGCCCAGCATGGCGGAGAGAGTCTTCACATCCATGCCGCTCTCCAGGGACAGGGTGGCGAAAGTGTGCCGCAGATCGTGAAATCTGATTCTCTTACACCCGGCCCGCTCCAGAATGATCTGGAGCCGCCGTCGCACCGCGCCCGGCGTCATGGGCATGTCCTCTTTGACCGGCGAGGGGAACATCCACCGGGAGTCCACCGTCTCTTGATACTGCCGCAGCACCTCCACCACGCCGGGCGGTAGGACCAGTCTGCGGATGGAGGCGCGGGTTTTCGGGACACTCACCTGGAGCTGTCCCTTCACCTCGTAGACCTGCTTGTTCACGGTCAGGGCCCCGGTCTTGAAGTCCAGGTCGTCCCACTGGAGGGCCAGCAGTTCGCCCCGCCGCAGGCCGGTACATAAGTCCAGAAGGAACAGCTCAAAGTATCCCTCCGCCTGGGCCTGAATAAGAAACCGCTGGAGCTCCTCCCGGCCCAGCACCTGCATCTCCCGGCCCCGCTTGGGCGGCAGCTTGCAGCCTACCGCCGGGTTGGTGCGGATCAGCTCCTCCTGCACTGCCTTCTCCAGAGCGGACCTGCAGGCAGCGTGAAGACCTCGCACCATGGAGTCGGACAGCCCCCTGCCGAACTGCTCCGTGCGGATGAGCCGCCCGCCCGTTTTCATCCGGGCATAGAACTGCTGGAGATCCTTCTGGGCCAGCTGGTTCAGGGAGATCTTTCCCAGCTCCGGGATGATGTGTTGATAGATCTTCGCCTCGTAGTTGGCCTGGGTGGTGGGACGGATCTGGGGTTTCACATAGTTCTGATACCAGAAGTCCAGCCACTCCCCGAAGAGCATCTCCGGCCGGACCTTCTCCGTTTTGGAGCCGGTCACCGTCTCCCGGAGCTGCTTCAGCTTCTCCTGGCACTCCCGTTTCGTCTTGGCCAAAACATTCTTCGTCTTGGGCAGGCCCTTCTCATCGTAGCCGACGACCACCCGGCCCTCCCAGCGGCCGTCCTTGCGCTGGCGGACGGAGCCCTCGCCCTTTTTCCGCCGCTTACCCATGGCATCTACCTCCTTCCGGTCTGTTTTTCTGCCACGGTTTCAGGTCCCTCCCCAGAAGATCTTCCAGAAAGCCGCCTACGATGTGGCTGGCCTCCTGCTGCATGTCCGGCGTCACGTGGGTGTAGGTGTCCAGGGTGAAGCTGGCGTTGGTGTGGCCCAGAATGCCGGACAGGGTCTTGGCGTCCACGCCGCTTGTGAGGGCGTGGGTAGCAAACGTGTGCCTTAAATCTACCTGTGTCAAGCATTAACTAAGAATAATTGAGGACTTTTTAGAATGATTTGATGGACTTTGTTGAAACAACAACATTCTTGTTGTTTTTTAGGTCATCACCCGTGTCGAACTGCTTTTGAATCCGTTGCTGAATAATGACGAATTGTGCGGCCCATCGATATAGCCTGTGTTACAGGGCAAATTTTGAATATGCGTGGAGGCAATCTGCCCAAGATTACTGTCTTATTTTTCATTGTAATTTCCCTCCGTTATTGATATGAAATCCGCATCCGATGCTGTCGGCATTACCTGTCAACATCGGATATAATTTTTGTATGCTATTTCCTTTGCGACTTACCGGCGATAAACAATCTCAATGTTCCGCTCCTTATCCACCATGATTCTCTCTATGATAGAAGCGATTATAGGCCGATTCAAAGGAATCATGTCCTGTTGACGTAAAATCTGCTCCCTCCACTCCTGCCTCGATGTGGAATGTGCTATCGCCCTCTCCAATTCCTCCCGGAGACATTCGGCCTGCTCCGTTGCTTTGGCCAAGCACCTAGAGTAGATCTTTTTGAGTTCCGCATACTCACCTCGGTCGATGATCCTTTCCGCCAGATTTTCGTGGAGGGAGGCCACCAGGCGTTGATATCGCCCGATCTCCCACTCCTTCTTCTCCAACCGTGTTTGGATCTTATGTATGCCGTTCCTTTGCGCCCATTGTTCTTCTATCTGTTCCAGTAGTCTCGGCAGGTCAATATATCCCCAACCATGTTGCTTTAAAGAGTTCAGCACCACTCCTTCCAACGTCCGTTCCTGTAGTTCATGGGGAGAGCAGCTTTTCTTCCGTTTATGGGCAGAGCAGACGTAGTACACATATCTTTTCGCCCCAGAGGGGACTGTCTTTCGCACCATGGGGGCCCCGCACTCTCCGCAGAAGACAAGCCCTGAAAGTGGGCCTACCGCCTTCCCACTCATGCTGGCCCGGATATCCCGGCCAAGAAGGCGTTGGACACTTTCGAACTCCCAACGGTCGATGATAGACTCGTGGCAACCCTCCACCACTGCCCACTCCTCCCGGGGCTTCTGCACAAACCGCTTGACCTTGTGGTTTGGGGTGGTGACACGCCCTTGTTCCAATACGCCGATATACACCGGGTTTTTGAGGATTCGCAACACCATGCCGGCGCTCCAAGCTGACTCATCCTTGATATGAAAGGGAGTATAATAGGACAGGCCTTGCAGCCGCTTATATGTCATCGGTGCCGGGATGCCTTGTCTGTTCAGTTGCCGGGATATCTCCGCGGCACTATACCCATCAAGCTTCCATCGGAAAATATCCTGGACTACATTGGCAGCATAGTCGTCAATCACCAGTTTATGCCGGTTCCCCGGGGCTTTCCGGTAGCCGAAAGCGGCAAATGCCCCCACAAAATCGCCGCTCCTGCGCTTTACTTCCAAAGTGCTGCGTATCTTGATGGAGATATCCCGGCAGTAAACTTCATTTATTAGATTTTTAAAGGGGATCAGGAAGTCGTCTATACCGGCGTTGCGATACAGGCTGTCATAGCAGTCGTTGATAGCGATAAACCGCACACCCAGGAACGGAAAGATGCGTTCAAGATATTCCCCTGTGCCCAAATGGTCTCGTCCGAAACGGGACAGGTCTTTGACGATGATGCAGTTGATCCTTCCAGCCTTGACCTCAGCCATCATCTCTTGAAAGGCTGGACGGTCAAAATTGGAGCCGGTATAGCCATTATCCACCTTCATGGCGCACTCCCGGATATCAGGGTGACGAGAGAGAAAATCACGGATCAAATCCATTTGTCCGACTGTGCTGTTGTACCTATCTTTGTCCTCATCCTCCCGGGACAGGCGCACATAGCCGCATGCCCTCCACACCTCAGCTATCCCTTTCATCCCAGGCAACCTCCTCCATGCGGGCATAGTGCTTGGACAAAGTCCTCTGGAGCAGATTCAAAAAATCGGATCTGCTTGGGATGACGACCATTGTGCGATAGACGGGTTTTAATGCGCCGTTGGCAAAATTCTCCTTCGGGATTCCCTTCCAGAGCATAAGGGTTACCTCGTATGGATTGTCCATCAGTTCTCCGCAAATGCAGGTATCTTTGAGTTGGTATCCCAGAGTCTGAAACATATCCTCAATTCTACGGACCTGCTTTCTGAGAATATACCCGAACTTGTCCTCGCATTCGTAGTATCTCGGCGAACTACATAGCGGATAGGTATCAATGTGTTCCACCTGCCGCATGACAGCAAGGGGTACTTGGATGTCCAGATTGTAGTAAAACGACTGCTCAACCGGCGGCAGTGTTGCCTGCTCTAATTTGAGTTGTTTGCAGAAATTTGGGGCTAATATATCCGCCTGAAAGTTTTCCTGCCAGATGATCTCTTTTTCTTCCATCATAATGATAGTTCCTTTCAAAAATTCTATACGTGAAGCATATGAGAATTCTCGCATAAAAACTCTGCTATCACAACGAGTAACTCAAATCAAGTTCCTATCCATGGACTTTTCCTAAAGAATCCCCTTGTTGCTCGAAAATGGCGTATGTTTTTTGTTGTGGATAGACCAAAATCTTGAACTTTCCAATATTATTTTTTATAATAACTTTACGGTGTGCCTTATCACCACCAAGGTAGCCGTATGAGATCGTTCTTGTGCGGTTTTCATTCTGACACGCAATGGCAGCAAACGTAATTGTGGTTGATCCCTAGTTCCCTAAAGAGCATGATGTGTTTACCAAAACTGAAGGGGGGAGTTATGGTGACAAAAGCAATAAATGATGCAACAGGACAAAAAGCCGGCGACATTTTTCAATATTTAGTAGCCCTGCGAGACTGCTTTGAGCTTGAAGACGGGGATACGCTTCAAATCGAGGTCAATGGCGATGTAAGTATTCTTACTGGAACTGTTGGAAAGTTTCAAAAGGAAGTAAAGCATCATTTTGGGAAAACATCTCTGAGTGATAGGGATATTGATTTCTGGAAGACAGTGGCAAACTGGTACGAGGACTTTGAGAGAATAAAGTCATTTAACGATTTGATCCTATACTGTACTTCAGACATAAAAACAACATCGCCGTTTTATGGTTGGAACAAACTAAGCAAAGAGGCTAAATTAGTTAAACTTGAAGAGATTGGCTCCATTACGAAAGAGCGGGAAAAAGCATTTCGAGAGCAATATTCACGAATTTTTTATGATGGTTATAATAAAGATAATTTGTTGAAAATACTGGATAAATTTTCAATTGAGTCGTCTCGTAAAAATATAGTTGGTATCTCTGACGAGTTCTCAAAATTTATTGGACATATTCCAAAGGACAACAGAGATTCCTTTATTGGCGCATTGCTTGGTCGGATTTTAATTTTAGTAAAAGATCCTCCGCACAAGTGGGAATTGACCCGCGCCGCATTTGATAAGATGTTGGAGGCCGAGTCCGCAGCACATGGAGAAGCTCAAAAAAAACCATTACCAACAGAATTTGCACAAAGCGAGATTCCTAACGATCAAGAAGATGCATTAAAGGATAAACGATTTGTTAAGGCCATATGCGATATTGAGTATCAACAAATGGTGCCTGGAGCCGTATCAGATTACTGGAAAATGGACATGACTGTTGCTAAGTATTTTCGTGATGACCTTATGTATTTATCAAGCATTGATGCATACAGAGGAGATCTATCCCAAAAACTTTTATATGCAAAAGAGAATAAAAAACTGGATGCAATTGGCAAATCGGCTCCTGAAAAAATTCTGCTGTCAAAGCGACTGTATCTTGATGCGATGCAGTGGAATGCTACCGATTTTGGATCGATAATCAACAACCAGAGTTTCTTTCAGCATGGTGTAATCCATGATATTGTTGACGATGGTGATTTCGAATGGAAAGTAGGCGGAGAGGATGAGCATCAGTCAAATTAAGAAGCTCAGCATGAACGAGCATTACTATGCACTTTTGCTGCAATGCTTTCTTACAGGATATGGACGCCCGTGCCATGTTAAGGTAGCATTTATGTCTTTGCCTATTTTAATGTCCTCAAAATCAAGAGAAAAACTGAAGACAGCCAGAAAAACAAGTCGAATCGACACAATCTTTTCAGAAAAGCAAAAGATATGTGAAAATGATATCTCAGGCAGAGAACGACTATCAGGATTTGTACAGCGGTATAACATTCTTCTCCCTTATGGCAAAAAAGCATTGATAATCCTTTCTTCAGAAAATAAAGCAACAGTAGTAGGCAGAAAAATAGGCCTGTTGAAAAATGTAGATTATAAAACTTATAGTGGTGAAGTAAGAGAATGGCTCCGCTGTGCTTTTTATCTGGGTACTATTTTTTCTAAGACTACATATGGCCACTTAGCATACTATTTAGGGGTGGAATGAAATGAAAAGTTATATTCAGGCAATTGTACTGTTTAATAAAAACGGTGAGAAAAGGGTTGTCGCTTTGGAACCTGGCGTAAACATAATTACTGGTGAATCGAAGACTGGTAAGAGCGCTTTGGTTGAGATAATAGACTACTGCTTGTGTAGCACCCGTTGTACGGTTCCAAAGGGGAAAATAACAAACTTTACACATTTGTATGTATTGGTCATGTACATCAAGGATCATAAAATTGTGATTGCTCGCCAAAGCTGGAATAATGGTGGGAAAATGTATATATCACGGGAAAATGCCGACTTTGACGCAAAAGCCATTGAATTGAATTATTTTGAGGAGAAATATTTTCGAAGTTGCAAAGAAGTTCAGTATGAAATCGAGTCTGAATTGCACCTGCTTGTTTCCAATATGGTGACAGATGAAGATCAAAATGAAAAAAAAGCATCCTTGCGTAATATGACATCATATATGTTCCAACACCAAAATCTAATGGCCAGTAAATTTGCTCTGTTTTACCGTTTTACTGATTATTACAAAAGAAAGGATGTTATCGATCAATTCCCTATATTTGCAGGTATGATCGGTCAAGAATATTATAGTGCTCTAATTGAACTAAATAATCTCAAGACACAGCTTAGGCGAAAAGAAAAGCAGCAAAAAGCAAATGCAAGGAGTACAGCATATATAAAAAAGAACCTGCAACCGCTTTTGCACGATTATTATGCGTTGCTTAATATGCAGTTAGACGAAACCCTCACCGCACAAAAAATGCTTAAACTATCCAAAGAACTCCCCGGATTTGACGATTCACAGTTTTTTGGAGAAAAAGAAATTGTTGTCAGGTACAATAGACTAAACACAGAACTGGAGTCTTTGCTTGACAAAGAACGGGATATCAGGCTACGAATAGAAAGAATCAGTTCTTCGTCCGAAACTGGTGAAAGTTTTGCAGCGATGTTAGACCAATTAAAGCAGCAAACGGATTCAGCTCCCGTTGAAGGTTCTCTGTATACATGCCCTTTATGCGGACATGAATGCGCAGAAATTACAGAAGATGATAATGAACTAGTTGAGGCGACCAAATGGCTTGATAATGAACTTCAGATTACCGAAAAGTATACTATGGATTTTTCTGAGGACGTAAGAAAGCTTAATGAAGGACTTAGAATAATTGAAGGCGAAATTAAAGATACCTTGCAGCAAATAAAAATTCTCGAGAAGAAGTTTATGACATCCAAAGAACTAGTATCAAAGCGTGAAAAAGCGAATTATGCTAAGGCCCGAATTATGCTTTATGCAGAAATGAGTGATACGGGTGTTTTTGAAACAGTTGATGAGGATATTGAGATCCTGAAGAATGACATTGTAAGGCTTGAAGAGAAACTTGCTGGTTATGATTTACCGACTCAATTAAGCAAGGCTCAAACATTTCTGTCGGAAAACATGAATCAGTTGTCTCACACGCTAGACTTCGAAAAAGAGTATAACCCAATCAATCTAAACTTCGGATTGGTTGACCAGACTTTCGATTTGTATCATCATCAAAACGGAAAGGATAAAATCTACCTATACGAAATGGGTAGTGGTGCAAACTGGGTATCTTGTCACATTGCTCTGTTTCTAAGTTTCCTCAGGTTGTTTTCATCTAACGAAAAATCTCCAATGCCGTTGTTTCTTTTCTTTGATCAGCCAAGCCAGGTATACTTCCCTCGTGGAGATGAAAAAACGAACGAGTTGCCGCACACAGATATTGTAGCGGTAGGAAAGATGTATAAAACTATTTTTGATGAGGTTCACGGTATTGAAAGAGACACGGGCGTACTTCCGCAAATTCTGATAGTAGATCATGTGGATGGGCATGCATTGGAAATAAAAGATGAATTTTTGCAGTATACTCGATATAATTGGGTAGATGGAAGGGCATTGATTTGATATTGATGTACCTTACAATAAAATGCATATCCTAATTCTAAGATTTGATGAGTGTACTTATATTTGTCGTAATGACTTTTTAAGCTAAATGATGCCCGGATATGCCTGCATTTTCAAGGCTTTCCGGGCATCAAATATGTAATATGCCAAAACAAAAGCCTCAATTCTTTTCCGTGTTCACGGTCGCTTCAAAACCTTGTGCTCTAAGAGGCGTTAGTATCGTAGGAACACAAAAGAAAATTGGGAGGAACAAAAAGGGTGGCGGGGTTTCGACTGCAAATCCTGTTGAAGAAAGAGGGCCTTTGTCGAATTGTGCATACGTGTGTCGAAGATCGTGGAATCGGATCGCAGGCAGGTCGGCCACTCTTAAGATCCGCTTCATCCAGTAGTAGGCGGCGCTGGGGCGCACCGGCTTCTCCGGAGCCAGCGGTTCCGGGAAGATCCACTGGCTGACGGCGTGCTTCTTCCGCTCCTTCAGCCGCTGGACGGTGCTGGGCGGCAGACGGATGGTCCGCCGGCCCTGGCTGGTCTTCGTCTCGCCAATCTCCAGCTCCCCAGCCTTGGGGACATTCACCGACCGGAGGACCTTCAGCGTCCCGGCCTTCTCGTCGAAGTCCTGCCACATGAGGCCGCAGATCTCGCCCCGGCGCAGGCCGGTGGTCAGTTCCGTGTAGAAGAAGTCCCGCCAGATCTCGTTGCGGTCCACCGCTGCCAAGAATGTGTCCATCTGCTCCTTCGTGAGGATCTGCTTGGGTCGATAGCTGGCCTTGGGCACCACGGCCCCGTCGGTGGGGTTCCGGGCGATCACATGGGCGGCCTCCGCATCCTTCAGGCAGCGGTGGAGCATGGCGTGGATGCGGAGCACCATGGTGTCCGACAATTCATGGCCGTGTTCCGGGTGCTCACGGACGCGGCCCTCGTGTTTCAGCTTTCGGTACAGCTTCTGGATGTCCATGCGGGTCACCCGGGAGACGATCTTGTCCCCCAGATAGGGTTTGATGTAGCACCGGATGAACTGCTCGTAGCTGCGCAGGGTGTTGGGCCGCAGGGTGGCAGCGCCGTAGTCCTCCATCCACCGGTCCAGCCACTCGCCAAGGGTCATGCGGCTGTCCTCGGTGAGCTCCACATCCTGAAAGGCCTCCAGATCTCGGTGGAGCTTCTCCAGCAGTTCCTTCTGGGTTTTGGCCAGGACATACCGGAAGATGGGCTCGCCGTTTTGCTTGTGGCCCACCACGATGCGGCCCTCCCAGCGGCCGTCCTCTCTTTTTCTCACCATGCCGTCGCCGGACGGTCGTCGCTTTCCCATATTGATTCACCTGCTTTCTCTGTTTATGATGTTGTGGTTTCTCAGATAGATCCTTCTGCCTCTATCTTCCGCCTGGCCTGTTCCTCTTGGTCGGTGTCGAAGGAGTAGGGCTCCAGTTCCCCGGCGATGCTCAGCCCCAGACGGAGACCGGCGGTGAAGCCCTCCAGGGAGGTGCGCTCCTGCCACAGGGACTGGGCGTTCACCAGGGCCAGCAGGAGCTTCCACTGCTCCCGGTCCAGTGTGGCTTTCAGGGCCTGCTCCGCCTAGTCCATTTCCCGCTCTTCCTCAGTGCCCTCCGGCTCCTGACAGAACCGCTGGTGCAGGGCCTTCATGTAGTCGTTCATGTGTGCCGCCTCCTTTTCAGCAACACACAATACCCGAACTGCATCAAAATAGCCACCCCCAACCGCAACTATTTTCAGAAAGTTATCATCTGCGGGGGGCTTTTATCTTTGACTCTGCGGCGCAGTTTCTGATATACCTACCACCCCATGGTCATGCCGCCCATGTCCTGCCGGGGAGCCTCCTCATGGTCGTCCGGCTTGTGGCCCATGGCGATTTTCTTTTCCTGGATTTTCCGCCGCAGCTTTCGGTCCACCCGCTGTCCCACCGGAGCGGCAGGCGGCACCGAGTTGTCACGAAAAATCTGGCCCAGGTGGTGGAGCAGCCGGGTGGCCGACAGGAATACATTGGGCCTGCGCACCCGGTCGAAGTGTTCCAGAAAGAAGGCGGCGTACTCGTTTCCCTGTTCTGCCGATTGGCAGAAATATTCCCAGGCCCGCCCCCGATCCTGTTTGACATCCTGGCCGGTGAAGTACAGTTTTCCCAGAGTGTACTGGGCATACTGGTTCCCGTGTTCGGCGGAGTCGGTGAGATAGGCCACCGCTTTTGGCACGTCTTTCGGGACATCTTCCCCCTCCAGATACAGCTTTCCCAGGCGGTAGGCAGCCCAGGAGTTCCCCTGCGCCGCCGCTTTTCCATACCAGGATACCGCCTCATCCGTTCTCTTCTGACTTTGCAGGAGTTTTCCCAGCGCGTATTGGGCGAAGTCATATCCCGCGTCAGCCGCCCGCCGGAACCACAGTTCCGCCTGATGGTCATCGGGGAGAACGCCCCGCCCGTCCCGCCAGCACTTGCCCAGCTGATAGGCGGCCAGGGAGAACCCTCTCTGCCAGAGCTGTTCCAGCACCTGTACCTGCTCCGCTTTTTCGCTCTCTGGGTTTTCGTACTCCTCCAGCACCTCCTTGGCACTCTGGTAGGCCTCGGTCATCTGCCAGTCGGAGTCCCAGACGAAGTACACCGCATCCTGGTCCTCATCCGCTTCATCTCTCACGCGGACATCCTCGAAGGTAACCGTGCCCAACCGGAGCCGCTCCGCCTCCCGGATGACCATGTTCTTGATGGCTTTGAACTCCTTCTGCTGGGAGAGGGGCAGGTGTTCTCTGGGCGAATCCTTGTAGTAACGCTCCAGTTCATCCCGGAGTTGATTCCACTGTTCATAGCACTCCGCCACCTCCGGTACCTTGGCCAGTTCATCCACGATGGCATCCACTCGCGCCTTTACCGGTTTTTTCAAATAGCCGTAGACCTTCTTGCCCTGGTGCTCCTCCAGCATTTTGGCCAGCGTCTCCATCTGCTCTGCAATGGTCGGGCTGTGGCACAGACCTGTTTCCATCTCCCGGATGAGCCGTCCCATGGTCTCCGCCGCCTGGTTCCGAACCTGTTGATAGGACAGGTCTTTCTGCTGATACAGGGACAACAACCCGTCTCGAAAGATCTCATTGGACAGCTGGGAGCGCATGTTCTCGATCCCTTTTTCCGTGAGATACCCCTGCTTGGGGTCCGCCGACCAGACCATCATGTGGATGTGGGGATGGTGTTTCTCATCGTGGAAGGCGGCACACCAACGAAAACTGCTTGGCGGTATTTTCATCGCTGTCGCCAATTCTGCTTGATGAGCCAGCAATAACCTGCGCCAGCTCTTGCTGTTCTCATAGCCCAGCCGGTGAGCGTCCTCCCGTTTCAGGGAGTAGACGAAGGTCCACACCGGCCCGGTGTGCCCGTTGATCTCCTCCATGGTTTTCTCCAGATCAGCGGAACCGCCGGCGGAGAACAGGCCGTGAGAGCGGGGACGCTGGGCCATATATTCCAGGTAGCCGCCGCCGTCGTGTGCGTGGTGCGGAGCCTCGATGAGCTCCACACCCTCCCGGGTGGCGATGTACTCGGCGTAGTGTCCGCCGCCGTTTCCCGGCTTGATGTAGCCTGACTTCTGGATCAACCCCGGCATCACTCAGCCTCCTGTTGATAGCGGACAGCGTCTTCGAAACTAATCTCACCGTTGGTTTCCTTCACCTCTTTGACGCACCGTACCCGGGCTTTTCGCAGCTGATCCGGGTCGATCTCTATATCAGCGGCCAGGATATTCCCCATGAGGTTTTGGTCCGCCGACAGCTTGAACAGCAGGTGACCCATCCGTTTGCCCAGAGCTCCCAGCTTGCCCTCCAGCACATCGGCCAGGACCCGGGGCAGGTAAGCATCGGCAGATTCCGTGTCCAGGTAACCGGAGTAGAACCGGATGGCCTTTTCGATAAATTCATTTCTGGTAGAGCAGTTATCTCGCCGGTAGCGCGATTCCACCTCGGTCCAGGCGGATTCACTGAGCCAGACGGAATGTTTCTTATTTTCCTTTTTCAAATTCAAAATCCTCTCCTTATTGCATCAGCGCCGCCCGAAAGCCTGTCACAGCGGGGATTCAGGCGGCTTTTGAGAAAAAACAGCGCCAATCTCAAATCGGGTTGGTCGGAACAGCGCCAACTCCAACCCCTGAAACCGCCCGCACTGCGGGCGGAAGTGACCGCCCAGGCGCAACAAAAGCGCCAGGGCTTTCTCCTGCTCCTCGTCGTCGCAAGCTCCATATCCCTCGTTTCCGCCCCCGCAGGGGTGAAAACTCGCTCATTCCGCTGCTCCGCCTCTCCCCAGCGAACCCGCTCCGCTGGGTTTCGCCGGGGGCCCCATTTTGCCCTGTCCTGAAGCCTTGCCCAAAATCGGGCCAAATCCGCCCTGAAAGCCCTCTTTGGGGGCACATAACGGCTCACAGGCCGTTACACGGGGAGAGTTGCTTGCTGCAGGGGACGGCGTACTGCGGCAAAAAGATCCCGAAGTATTCCTCTGGGCCGGACACCAGATGCCGGCGCATCATCTCGCCGCACTGAAACATCTGGAACACCGCATTTCGATGGCAGGCCTTGATCTCCTCACGGCACTCCCTCGCAAAGATTCTTTGTTCATCTGTCAGGGTTCCACGGCTCTCATCGCAGAGGAACAGGGCCACCCCGTCTTCGTCGATAGACTCCTCATGTGTACGGTTCCACTGGTTGACAATGTACCGCCGCATGTCTATGGTGCGCCGTGCTGACAGAGACGGGTCCTGATCGATCATACAGTCGATCAGCTGCATCAGCATCCGGATGCACACTCCTTTCTCTCCAGCGCCGCCATGTGCTGCTCCGCTCTCTGTCGTTCCAAAGCCAGGTCAGCTGCGCGGAACTGCCGTTCATAGAACTGTTCGATGGACATCTGGATGGGCAGGATGTAGTAACGCAGACAGCCGTTGAGGGTGCGGCCGTCCCGGGTGGTGACGGTGGTGCGCTCCGTCCGGATTAGACCGCGATCCTCCAGCTCGGTCACATACTTGCGCACCGTGTTGACGCTCATCCCCACCGCCTCTCCGATGGTCCGGTAGCTGGCCACGCACTGGTAGGTCCTCCGGTCCTCCCGGTGGAGGAGAAATCCGTAGACTGCAATTGCCCCGGCGGACAGTCCCAGGGAGAAGATCTCGTTGGGGAGGGGGAAGTAGTTCTTGATAGAGTCCCGCTTGGGCCAGTGCTGTTTTCTCATTTCACACCTCCCGACTGTCCCTCCGCCCACTGGATGAACTTTTCTTTTGGAACTACCATACGGCTCCCCACCCGCAGCGTGGGGAAACCGGGATCGTTGAGTAGCTCGTAGGCGGTGGAGATGGACACGCCCAGCACCTGCGCCACCATCTTGGCGTTGAGGAACAGGGGCAGGTCGTCGTAGGATTTGTAGACAGACAGTTTCAATGTTTAGTACCTCCGGTGTTTCAAATTCAGAGAAAATATTTCTTGCGTTTCGGAGGTCTCTCTGTTAAACTGAAACACAGATCAGGCTGTGTTTTCCGAAACGCGGCAGGCCGCTGAACTGTTGCAGCAGTTCGGCGGCCTTTTTTGCAGGAACTGTCTTTTTAGATCTGTCTGGCCATGCACCATACCGGTTCCTGCCCTGCGGCCTTGTTTGACCAACACAGCGTTTTCTTCCCCTTGGTACGCTCAATTGTCGGTGCTCTGTGACAACGTCCTGGCGTTACTTCTCTGGGGAGTATCGTCTCTGGTGATGGATATTCGGTTTTCAAGGTGCCATTCCGAATGTTTGGGACCAGTTTCCCGTTGACAATCGGATTTTCCGGTGTTAGACTATTGTAAGATTGTTTTGACAGTCCCCTGTGAGAGTATTGTAGCATGTGAACCTACCCCCTCGTTAAGACTATTTTATAAATTTTTTACGATTGTCTATTTTGGAGGGTGCCGACATGTGGTATGCCAAGATGTACTTCTCTGAGAAAAAAGAGGTTTTCCAATTCGATAGCTACGGGGTCCAGGGCGTTCCCTCGACCTACAAGGAACTCCCATTCCTGGAGAGCCTCCTCTCTTTTCTGGAGATAGACTGTAAAGAGCTGGAGCATCTGTTACGACAGGCTTATGAAAACTGGTCCCTTCTGATCGACAGGGATGATAGAGATGCTGGGGTTCGTACTTTAATGGATCTGGGTGACCTTGGGAGCCAGCACATCTACCTGCATCTTCTGTATGTGCGCTGGTTTGAGCGATTTGGACGCATGGGGATCAACCAGGACCGGGGAAGCAGGGAGGATCAGGAGATGCTGGAGGAACTGCAGGACCTTCCGAAACAGCTTCCGCTATATCAGCAGCAGGTACAGCGTTTCTTTGATCTCGTTTTGGATGTGGACAAGGCGGGGCGTGATCCCCAGCAGCAGGCGTCGGCCCACTATCTCTACGATGCCCCCAAGGACCCGTCTCTGTTCTCCTTCCGGCCTATCCCCCTCAGCTTTGAGCCGGTGGAGCCGGGCCGGTGCTCTCCGGTCCTGTATCCCCTCCACATCTCGGACATGATCGACTACTCCCTGCGTAGCTGTGTGGAGCGTGGAATCACCGTCCGGCGGTGTAAGAACTGCGGACGCTGGTTCCCCCAGACCGGCCGGGTCAGCGCGGAATACTGTGAGCGCCCGGTGGCCTCCGGTCAGCAGACCTGCCGGGAGGCCGGGGCCTTCCAGCAGTGGACCAAGAAGCAGTCCGACGATCCGGTGTTCAAGGCCTACCGCAAGGAGTACAAGAAGCGCTTTGCCTGGATCAAGGCTGGCCGTATCACCGACGAGCAGTTCTACGCCTGGAGCGAACAGGCCAGAGAGATGAAAAAGAAATGCGACCGGGAGGTCATCACCCCGGAGGAGTTCGAGGATTGGCTGAAGAACTCAAAGGTGCTGCTCTGACAGCGGCCTGTTTCAAAACAGAGAAAGGGACTGGCCGCCGCCAGTCCCTTGTATTCTTTGATATAGCGTATCATTTTTAAGTCATTAAATGATAATGATTTCATCCGGATTACTCACTTATTAAAACTGGAAATATGTTTACTCATATTAAAAATTACCGGAATTATATAGCCCTGTTTTTTCCATAATATATATACTTTGATCAAACCGACGCTCTGGTTTTAACCTTTTTTCCCCGCCATTTAAGATGATAGAATGTAGGATTTTGCGTGGAAATCGTGGCTTATAGTAGGTATCATTCTTACCACCACGTTTCTTACGTGCCGTAATAAATTCTCTTGTCCCAGCACCATTTACCGATAATTCTTTGTCTGTCTGATATCCCTCTGGGACTTTAATGGCTCCCAAATTAATACGTCTATCAATATCACTACTGCCACTCCCTATATATAAGTATTGAATGAATTTTGATAAGCATCGTGCCGCGCGACAAGCCGTAGGATCATCAGTCTGTGTATCAGGAACCTTGGTTAAAAACAGCTTAACATATGCCAAATTGCTCCAAGCAATCAGGTCAAGTGCATGCTCTTTGTCCAATTCATGATCTTGCGCATTTGTCTTCCAAATAGGCTGCAGTAACAATGGGATTTGCTTTTTGTGGTACTTTTTGCAAATCTGTGCAATCGCGGCTTTCATTTGTCGCGAATTCCCAGTTAGCGTTGCGTTATGTTCCCAACCATTTTCATTGCTCAAAGTAATCCAAACATCATGAAGCGTTTCTTTGATGTTTGCAAATTCTCTCGAAAATTTACATTGATCAAGTAATCCCAGCGCAGCATACAAAGTAGTTGTAGGACGAATTACAATTTCACTACCAGGATTGTCTGGTGTGTTAATTGTCGAATTATCCGGAACAACTGTCATTTTAATTTCAAGTGCACGCAGACTTTTATAATCTTCCGGTGCCTTGTCTTCTTCAAACTGTTTCACTACCAAGTCAATTTTTTTCGCTCGTCGTAGCCGCTTTGTGCTGCCGAATCCACCCTCAAGAAATTTCTCATACGGCGTATATACATCCTCAAATGAAAAATATAACTCTTCTGCAGTTAGTCCGTTACAGTTAAATAGTTCATCGACTCCTATTTCATCGATAACGATATTAAAGTTTGCATCGGTAGTTACATACTTGACTTTCTGAGGCGGATCACATTTCCACAAATAATTAGCAAATGCAACTGGGAAGGTAGAGTTAAATACATTCTTACTCCACAAATCTTCATTTGAGTGATTAGAGTGTTCAATGCCAAGCAGTTTTGCACACATTTTTTCACCCTCTTTTAGTATAAATAATTACAACCTACATATGTGACTATGTCTCTCTTGCAGTAAAATACAATGTTTGATCAAATCTACGTTCTGGACTCAGTTTCTCAATATAGCCTGGTTGGATAATCTCATTCACGACACTTTTATGAAGAAACGGTCTTGTTATACGTTCTGCAGTAACGTATTGACGCCACTTTGAACCTCCGATAGCGAATTCCTTGTCTGTTTGGTTCCCAAACGCCATCTGACGATAGATATCCACCACTCGTATTTTACCAGACTTACTCAATTCCCATAAACAACGTGCAAGGCGGGCTGAGGCTCTCATTGGGCGACTCATAGTTGCCGCTACTTCGTAAGATGCATCAACGAACAATCGCGAGAATGCATAATCACTCCAAACGACAATATCAAAAGCTTGCTCCGCCAGAAGGGGAGATTTACCCTGCGTTTTCCAAATCGTTTGCATTAACAACGGTTTCTGCTTATCGAGATATTTACGTTCAAATGTATCTATGCTTTGGCTGATGCGTGGCATCTTATGAGTCATCTCATAATCATTGTCCCACATCTGAATCGCAGCACAAGCATCTTCAAAAATCTCTCTCACATCCCTTGCGTCATTTTTAACCGTATCGTACATACCCAATGCACAATAAGATGTGGTCGCTGATCTTACGACTAATTCGCATCCCCACTTATCTTCAGTCTGCCGGCTTGTAGAATCGGTCGGAAGTACTGTTAACTTTACTTCAAGCGGAGACAAATAATTGCCATTCAAATCTTTAATAACCAAGTCAATACCATCAATTGCATCAAAAGAATATTGTTGGTATGGTTCAAAAACAGTTTCAAAATTGAAAGATAACTCTGAAGCAGACTTTACGCCACAGTTAAATACATCCCTTATAGAAATTTCTGCGGAAACAGTTTTCAATTCCCCATCAACATCTTCCAGTTTGATATAAATGGCGGGAAAATCATGTTCCATCATATAGCTTGCCATAGCAGCGGGAAAACTGGAATTAAAGCAATTCTTGCCCCAATGATCGTTTGAATCCCTATTTGAGTGCTCAATTCCATACAAACCAGTAGGCATTCTACGCACCTCCACTACACTAATAATTCAAATAATGACGTCATCTCTTGACGCCGTCGCACAAGTATGCTAAAATCCTTTATAAAATAATAACATGACAGAAAGTGGTTGTCTATATGCGAGTCGTTGATTTGTTTGCCGGGTGTGGAGGACTTTCACTTGGCTTTCAAAATGCCGGTTTTAGAATTGTGGGTGCATTTGAATTTTGGGATATTGCACTTGAAACTTATAAACTTAATTTTAAGCACCCAATATATAAACAAGATCTGTCGGATGTGGATACAGCAGTAAATTTGATCAATGCTTTAGCTCCTGATATGATAATAGGAGGGCCTCCTTGTCAAGATTTTAGTCATGCAGGCAAGCGCATAGAAACTGAGCGGGCTGGTCTAACCGGTAATTTTGCGGAAATTATTTCTGCTGTAAAACCTCGCTACTTTGTAATGGAAAACGTTGATAGAGCGAAAGACTCTGTCGCATATGCTTACGCTAAGAGTGTTTTTAAGAATGCTGGGTATGGAATTACCGAAACGACACTTGATGCATCTCATTGTGGTGTTCCCCAAAAGAGAAAAAGATTTTTTGTTTTAGGTATCCTTGGAGGAAACGATGGTTTTGCAACTGAATGGTTAGACAATCACCAAACCAAGAAGGAAACAACCATCAGAGATTATTTTGGGAGTAATGTACTTGGATTTGAGTATTATTATAGGCATCCCAGAAATTATAATCGCAGAGCAATATATAGCATAGATGAACCTGCGCCGACAATGCGAGGCGTGAACCGTCCTGTTCCTAAAGGGTATCCTGGTCACCTTCTTGATCCCCATCCTGTTGATGAAACAGTGAGAGCTTTAACTACATTAGAGCGCGCTTTGATTCAAACATTTCCTGCTGGATACAAATGGGCGGGAAGTAAAACTGACATAGAACAGATGATTGGAAATGCTGTTCCTGTCAAATTGGCAGAGTTCGTTGCAACTTGTATGTCTCAATATGTTGTTGAAATCCCTGATTATTCTGGTTTCGAAACATGGCTCCACAAGACGAATTATTCTGATAGAGTAGTAAGTGATATTGTTAGCCGCTTAAAGCGAGCAAACAAAATAATTGCGGATGACCCAACTCCGACATACTTGTTTCTTCTTGAACGAACGGACGCTTTTTTAAAGATTGATGCTTCGGTAAGGAGTCAGATTAAAAAAGCTGTTTCGTTGTATATTGAATATAAGTTTGATACAATTGCTCGGCATCATGCCAATCCTAATTTATAACTATTATGAGTGATATATTTGATAAAAGGACGCGATCAGAAATAATGCGTTCAGTTAAAAGCAAGAACACCAAAAGTACAGAACTTGCCCTAATAAAACTTTTTAAAGAAAACCACATTACTGGTTGGCGGCATAATTACAATGTAAAAGGACATCCGGATTTTGTGTTTCTTAACAAAAGAATTGCCATTTTTGTTGACGGCTGCTTTTGGCATGGGCATGATTGTCGAAATACACGACCAGCAGACCATGCTGAGTATTGGGCAAAAAAGCGCGAACGCAACATTCAACATGATAAAGAGATAACATTGATGTTTGAGAAAAGAGGATGGACCGTTGTGCGCATATGGGAATGTGAACTAAAGAAGAAAAATCTCCCGCAAACTAAAGAACGTATTCTCTCTTTACTTGTTTCGAATGATTAAAAAGGCAATTGTAAGATAAAACTCCAGAGAATTGGATTAAAGAAAACGCTACTGAGAATTGTTAAAATGGTGGTTCCCAGTTACTTTCTTAATGCATCAATCTTCCATTGTAATGCGGCTAAATTCAAGAAGCTTCTTGTTGCCTTTTTCCTTTTCGGAAGTTCCTATTCTTTGAATAGGTGTGTGAAAAATTGATACGCCCGCCGCGCAGAAAAGACTTGCTTAACGGCCCAGGCAGAGGTACAATAGCCCAAACCGCAGAAAGGATTAAAATAATGGGTTATCACCATTTTTCTTCTTGGCAGATAGGCTGCCTGTAAGAGAGCATGTTTCCTTGACGACTCTTGCAGACGGCCTGAACTGTCAAGGAGTGAGCACAATTGAACAGAGACCGCAGTTACTATCGTAAGCAGCGCATGCGTGCCATCCATCGCAAGGAAACGATCCTCCGCCAGCTTGGAGGAGAAGAGAATGTCCTTGCGTGGGAACACGGCACCGCCGGACGGCTGTCCAAGGGGAAGATTCACTGCTCCTGCTGGATGTGCCGCAGAAAGTCGTATGACGATCCCCGAATTCGGGATAAGCGGGCGGCCATGGATGCCGCCCAGCAACTGCTGGAAAGCGAGTAACTTCTCTCACGAAAAAACGCTTCCGGGCCGGGATCGGCAGCCACCTGCCGCCCCTGGTCAGGAAGCGTTTTTGACCCCATATTTGACCACAGTCAGGGCCGGAACACATGGAAACAGCGGATTTAAGAGCGTCAAAAAATATTCAATAGCGAACGAAAAGCGTTGGAAAGCGCTACAAATCACCACAAAAAATTTAGTTTAACCGTTTGGGAGCAAGATGCCGGGAGTTCGAGTCTCCCCACTCGGACCAAAAACCGCCTCAAAACATCTGTTTTGAGGCGGTTTTTATCACTTTTTAAGCAATAGTTTTCTTGACGTTCTGCACAAACACAATCTCAAATGTGGTCAACGCACTGTTTCGGATTCGTTTTAAATTTTCCTTGTAAACATGATTTCTTGCCCATCTCCGTCACGCTTCGTTTCGAAAAACGAAAAGGCAAACTGCACAGATTTTGAAATATGCGGCCATGACTACCCATTCATGGCCGCCGTACGCGGCAGAAGCCTTATCTTTGTATCTTGCGCCGCAAAATCTGATAGGCCCCTCTGCGCTTCCCGGCCTTGTTCCTCCCGATCAGGCCGTGTATAATGATAGTGGAAAGCAGTGAAATAAACGAGTAAGGAGCAGTGCCATGCGGATTCTCATGCTGGGCAACAGCTTTACCTTCACCAATGATATGCCTCAGATGCTTGCTGACCTAACTGGGGCGGAAGTCGTTCACCACACACGGGGCGGGGCGCGGCTGTCGGAACAGCTGAACCCCAACACCAAGCTGGGCGAGCGAACTCAAGCGGCACTGGTGGAAGAGCGGTGGGACTATGTAGTCCTCCAGGAGATGAGCCACGGCCCCATCACCGCCCCTAATAGCTTCTTCTCCAGCGTGGAACGGCTCTGCGGGCAGATCCGGGCAAACGGAGCGGTGCCCGTTCTGTTCGCCACCTGGGCCTATCAAAAGGGCGGTGCCAAGCTGGCAGCCAAGGGCTGGGACTATGACGAGATGGCCCATGCTCTGTCCGCAGCCTATCAAAGAGCCGCCCGGGAAAACCATGCTCTGCTGGCCAATGTGGGACAGCGGTTTTATGCCCTGGCCAATACCCGGGACCTTTACGCCGCCGACGGCGTCCACCCCAGCGCGTTGGGCTCCCGCGTCGCGGCGGAGGCCATCGCAGCCGTGATCCGGCAGCACAAGGAGGAGCGGCTATGACGACAGGAAGAAAACCCCGCCGCAAAAAGTGGAAGATCGCCCTCGGCAGTTTGCTGGCGATCCTGGTCCTGACGGCGGGCGGCTTTTTCTGGTATCTGTCCGACTACTACCGGGCAGAGGGTGTGGCTCTGGAGGTACTTGCCACAGAGGACCATCTGGAGGTGCGGGATGATCTGACCATCCTCTCCCTATCCTACCCCACGGATACCGCCACCATCTTTTATCCTGGGGCCAAGGTGGAGGGTGCCGCCTACCTGTCCCTGCTGGATCGGCTCCGGCAGACCGGCCTCACCTGCATTCTGGTGGAAATGCCTTTTCACCTGGCCATTTTCGATGTAAATGCGGCGGAGGATGTGATGGCCCAATTCCCAGACATCCGGCACTGGTACCTCGCCGGCCACTCTATGGGCGGGGCTATGGCCTCTCAGTTCGCCTCGGAGCACCCGGACAAGGTAGAGGGACTGATCTTGCTGGGAACCTACCCGTATGGCGACTACCCGGTAGAGGACACCCTCACCGTCTATGGTTCCCTGAACCAGAGCGTGGAGGACAAGATCGACTACACGGAAAATGTGGTGAAGATCGAGGGCGGCAACCACGCCCAGTTTGGAAACTACGGTCCCCAGAAGGGGGACCTGCCCGCCGCCATCTCAGCGGAGGAACAGCAGGCGCAGACGGTGGCAGCCATCACGGACTTCATCGCCCGGCAGCTGGAGTGAAAGAACTATACTGCAACAAACGCCACCTGAAATCTTCCGATTTCAGGTGGCGTTTCCATATATCAGGATATCGATCGCAAAACCTTTCTTCAAAACAGACGCACTGCCACCGTCACCATTCCAACTCGGCCCTGAGGTCCTCCAGATGGGCGGTGGTCTCAGCCCGCTGCTGTCCCTCCTGTTCCATCGTCTCGCCGAAGTCCCGCCCCCCGTTGCCGTTCAGGCCAAAGAATTTATCCATAAGACGCCTCCATTTTCTACCGGTTCAGCTGGCAGCCCTCACAGGACAATATGCCCGGTCTCCCTGCTGTCAATGGCAAACTCCAGAAGGGTTCCCTTGAACACGGCCGCGAAATAGCCGCTCTCCTCATACTGTCCAGCGTAGTACTTCCCGATGAGTTTCAGTGTCTCCTTGAGTTGCAGCATGGCGGCAAACTGGTGCTTGCAGGGGTAGCTGCAAAAGCAGCCGCAGGTCAGATCCCGAATCTCTCCATTGGCGTATTCAAATTCCAACTCATAGGGGTGGGTTCCCTCCACGATAGCCCGGCCATGGCTCCCATCCACGGCGATGTATCGGACTCTGTTTTCTAGGAAGTAGTCCCGGCCCCGCTCCGCCGTGGAGCCGCTGATCCCCATGGTGCCCAGATCGTCCAGCCTGAAGCCGGTCTCATCCTTGCCGGACACATAGACCTCTCCCTCTTTCTCCGGTGCTTTGAACCAGGTGATGACCTGCTCATAGGTCAGGGTCTCCTGATCGAAGGTGACGAAGTGAGAGCCGGCAAAGTGGAGCTTCCCCTTCACCGCCGTGTCCGCCACGCTGATGACCCGCTTGTAGTCGGAGAGCCTGATCTTGAAGCTGTACGTCACATCGACCACCCGGCCCCGCAAGCCCTCCAGCTTGCCGTCTACATACACAATGTCCCCCCGATGCAGGTCAAAGGCGTCGTTGTAATAGGGCAGCGTCATATTACGGGCAGGAAAGTGGATGAGGACAACGGATTTCCTCGGCTCCGCGGCAGGCCGGGTCAGAATCTTCCCCTGCTTCACAGTGGGATTTTCCGTGTCGCTGGCATGGAATCCAATCTTGAACATACAATCTCCTCCCTTAGATGGTTCCTTTCCTTTTTGTTGGTCTTATTCTACCAAAGGAGCTGTCCCATAAACCTCCCTTTTCCATTGTGCGGACAGTACAAAAGAGAGCCCTGGCAGGAAAGATAAGGATTAGCGCGTGTTAGAAATCAGAACAATATTATCCCACCTTCTTCTATTCCTGTGATATAATAAAACCACATAAGGAGGGATCTCTATGCGCAAAAATTTTGGAGCCAAGCCCTGGACCTATCCCCAGCCGGTCTTTATTCTGGCCGCCTACGGCGAGGACGGCACGCCCAACGCCATGAATGCGGCCTGGGGCGGCATCAGCGATGACAAGGAGTTGAGCATGTGCATCAGCACCGGTCACAAGACCACCGCCAACATCCTGGCCCGCAAGGCGTTCACCGTGAGCATGGCCACGGCGGAGCAGGCAGTGGCCTGCGACTATGTGGGCATCGAGTCCGGCAACAAGGTGGCGGACAAGGTGGCAAAGGCCGGGTGGCACATCACCAAGTCGGAATTTGTGGATGCTCCCCTCATCGACGAGCTTCCCATGGCGGTGGAGTGCCGCCTGGTGAGCTACGATCCGGAGACCTGCCGCCTGGTGGGCGAGATCGTCAACGTCAGCGCCGATGAGTCCGTGCTGGATGAGAACGGGAAGATCGACCCGGACAAGCTGCGGCCCATCACATTCGACCCCGTCCACAACACATACCGCGTGCTGGGCGAGAAGGTGGCCAACGCTTTCCAGGACGGCGCAAAGCTGAAATAATTGCCCAGGCATGAACAAGGGACGGAGGTGTGACCTCCGTCCCTTGTTCGTTTTATCGACCACTCATCGCCGCTCTCTCTTCTTCCGTTTGCGGAAGTCCTCCTCAATGGCGTCCTTCCAGTGGGCGTCCAAAGGCGCGCTGCACCGAACAGCGGCCACAGCCTGCCCCACCACCTCGTAGTTCAGCCGGGTTCCCTCGCTGTCACAGTGGTAGTTCACCGCCCGGTCAGGGGCAATCCCCAGATGGCCCGCCGTCTCCACCGCGTCGATGTTGGCCCCCAGGAAGAGAAATTCCCAGCCGTATTTCTCCTTCTGGCACCGGATCATCTCCTTCACCTCTGGGGCTGAGTAGCGGCGGCTGGCGTTTTCCATGCCATCGGTGGTGATGACGAACAGGGTGTGCCTCGGCACATCCTCTGGTTGAGCGTACTTGTGGATGTTGCCGATGTGGTGGATGGCCCTGCCAACGGCATCCAGCAGGGCGGTACAGCCCCGGACATAGTACTCCTTGTCAGTGATGGGCCGGACCTCGCCTAATTTCACCTGATCGTAGAGTACCTCGATCTGATCATCGAAGAGAACGGTGGAGACAAAAGCCTCACCGGGTTCTTTCTTTTGTTTTTCAATCATGGCGTTGAAGCCGCCGATGGTGTCCCCCTCCACCCCCCTGCATAGAGCCGCTGCGGTCCACGATGAACACCAGTTCCGTCAAATTCTTCTTCATAAAACATCCCCCTAAACTGTGTTGTTTGGCTTGCAAGCACAGTATAGGGGGATTTGTATATTGAGTGGTCGCTTGGCAGGTGACAATTTACCGCAGGATTTTAAGACAGACAGCAACTGTGGGTTGCTTGCTGTTTTGACGCTTTTGCTGTATGATCGTCACGAGGTGATTTTCCATGGATACAAAAGATGTGATCCGGGAACTTAGGATAAAAAAGGGGTTCTCTCAAGATGAGCTTGCTGAAACGGTATTTGTCACTCGCCAAGCAGTATCCCGTTGGGAGAATGGCGAAACTACACCAAATATCGATACACTCAAGCTGCTTTCCAAACTGTTCGATGTTTCCATCAACACACTTCTCGGTTCTCCGAGAGAGCTTGTTTGTCAGTGTTGTGGGATGCCTTTGGAGGACACCAGCATCAGTAAGGAGATCGATGGTTCCTTTAACGAAGAATACTGCAAATGGTGTTATGCAGACGGAACATACATATACCATGACATGGATGACCTGATCGATGTCTGCGTACAAAACATGGCAAACGACCAGTTGACGCCCGAACAGGCACGCGCATATATGAAAGATATGCTCCCGAAGCTGAAGTATTGGAAGCAACACACCAATTTGGCTGGGGCGGAAGCATTTGAACACTTCAAAAAGCAATTGATCGACGAGATCAATGCTTTACACATAGAAGGCATGCCGAGGGTCGAAACGCTCCATGCGCTTGTGGGTGGATACATCAATCTTGAGTACAGGCTCCCCAATGGAACACTCGCTAAATTTTTGGATGATGGAGCAACTTACTTAGGAACTCAGCTGGAATGTAAATTTGGTGGAAACAGGTGTTTCGGGATTGCCGCCAATATGGATTTTATTTTGGTGTGCACTTATGAAGAAAATGGCGAAGCTCCCGAATTGGTAACTTACAAGAAAAGACAGCACAAAGAATGAGGAAGTGAGTCAATCACTTCCTCATTTAGTTTGATAGGGCTCTATGCGCCCAGCAGGCTCTGGTCAAAGGCGAACAGTGCCTCGTTAATCTCGAAAATGTTGTAGTTCCGGTAGGTAATAAAATACTCCACGATGATGTCGAACTTGCTGGCATGGGAAAAGGCAAAGCCAGCCTTCTCCAGCATCTCCCGTACCTCCTCCATGGATAGTTCCAGCGCCACGGCGAAGGCCATGGCACTGGACTTGGAGGGCTTGTAATGGACGTCCTAGCGGATCTTGGAGAACAGTTTGCGGTCGATATTGGCCTTCTTATAGCACTGGGCGTCGGTGATTCCGGCTTCGTCGATCTTCCGCAGCAGCATCTGGGAAAAGCTATATAAAAGCTATTAAAGAAGTTAAGATACAGCAGCGAATCATTGTATCAGCAATATTACTGTGGACTGGGCGGCAGATGACCTGTTTAATCATTCGCCTAATTCCAGAGTTTGAAATCTACCTGGTTACTTTTGATGCTCTGAAGAAGCGGGCAGCATTCGTCATTCGGACGCTTACCATAGACAACTTAAGTATTAGTAACAGAAAGAGATCAAATGGTTTTGATTTCAAATAAAAGTTGATTGAACTAAATGTCAGTGCAGTCAACGCTGGAACAGCCGGGTCCTAGCCTACCATATCGCATACTCTGTGGCAAAACTACCGGACGGCATCTTTGCCCGGGTGAAGCTAGTCCAGCCGTAAGCTCAGGAGGACCAGCGGATAATCAGGCAGATGCACTGTAAACAGAGGGATGGATCAAAAGATCCATCCCTCTACGTTTTATCCTGATTGACTTTATACCCAATAGGGAACCACAGTGCCCTTATTGGTTTCCACCGCCTTACGATAGCACCGGGTAGTCACCGCCAAATCCAGGATACCGGTACCCACAGCGTTGAAGTAGATGATCTCCTGGTCGTTCTCACGACCGGCCTTTTTCCCGTCCAAGATCTGGCCCAGCTGGGCGTGGATGTCCTCATCCTTCACCAGTCCGTCCTTCCACATCATGGCGACAGTGCTGACCATACGGTGCTTGATGGTATCCCAGTTATCCACCACGATCTTACTAGCCCGCTTGACACAATCATAGCTGACCTCATAGTCGGCCATGTTCATTAGCAGGCAGCCCTTTTTCAGCCACTCCGCTTGGACGATGGGCTCGTTGGCTAGGGTAACGCACACGGTGATGTCACTTTCCCGCACCGCTTGCTCCGGCCCCTCCACAGGGAGAAACTCTACTTGGGGATACTTGGCCCTAGCCTCCTGAGCGAAACGTTGGGAGCTCTCCATTCGGATATCGTAGATATAGACTTTTTTGATGGTCGGCCGGACAATCAGGGCAGCCTCCAGTTGGGTGCGGCCCTGGGCACCTGCACCGCAGATGGTGAGGACGGCGGCGTTCTGCCGGGAGAGCAGCTTCATGGCCACACCACCGGAGGCCCCGGTACGTTTGGCACTGACCTCAGTACCGTCGGCGATACAGACTGGCAGCTTGGTATCCGGGTCGTTGAGAATCACCGTAACGCTGGCCCGGGGCAAACCTTTCTTATAGTTCATGGGCCCACTACCGATCCATTTGATCCCCGCCATAGCATACTCTCCGCCAATATAGCCAGGCATGGCGTTAATACGGCCATAGATATTCTCGTCTTCTGGGGTGGTTCCCCACCGCATGACACACTTACCCGGGACCAGAACATCTCCCTGCTCTGTGAGAAGATAGGCCCTCTCTACATCGTGGATGACCGCCTCCATGTCTCCGCAGCCCAGCTCCTCCATGTCCCTGTTGTTCAAAAACAGGATATCCGCCTTGCTCATATTCCTTCATCCTTTCTCGTCCCCGGTCTGGGGAATTTTTTCAGTGTAGTTTCTCGCCGGTCTCGAAATAGTGGGCCACCTGTTTTTTGGTCATTCCTTCCAAACCCAAATTTTTGGCGCAACGCCCCTCTGTTCGGAAGTCCCGACCGTAGATGGTACTAGTTAACTGGATTACCGCATCAATGTTTGGGGTGGGCACCTGGGCCATCCAGCCCAAGGTGGAAATGGGCACCAGGCTCATGGGTACATCCTCTGTGACATAGCGGGCCTGAATGGTCTTGGGGGCCTGGATGTCCTCGTAGGCCCGGTTGTGCTGGATCAGCTCGTACAAGTTCTCCCCCTGAGTGTCATAGGACTGGCGTAACCACTCCTCTGCGCTGGGGACGCTGACACCATAAGCCCGGGCCACCGCCATCCGCTCCTGATCAATCTCCCCTACTAAGGTGGCCACCGAAGGGGTGATTCCATCCCAATAATAGCGAAAGCCTTGGAGATCGTTCTCGATACGCCCGATGTTCAGCAACACCGGAGTGGGGTGAAACAAGGCGCCGATATTAGAAAGACTGGTCTCCAGACAATTGGAGGCAGGGACGAACTGGGGATAAAAGGGGTTAAGCAATTCTATCACTCGGTCCGTCCGATCGGCGGGTAAGGCCCCCAGGGCCACCGCTTTCTTTACCCCGTAGATTTCTACCGATGAGGGCCCTGTCTTGCGGCAGGAGTATATCAACGTCTGGGCCTCCGCAATGGTGATATCCCCATGGCCCCCCCCCGCCCGAACGGTGTTGAGGAACTCCAGTGCCCCCCCAGTCCGTCCGGGGTTGAGGACCACTACCTGCCCATCTGCCAGTGCACCACAGCAGGCCTGGGCAATCATTTTATGGGTGAAAGACGGGGTGACCACCATGATCAAATTTACTCCCTGAATGGCCTGGACCACGTCCGATGTGATCAGATCCAGAGACTGGTGAGAGGTTACTCCCTCCAAGGTCAGGTCAATGCCTCCGGCGGCCCGGATGCCCTCCAGATACTCTGGAAACAGGTCGCACAAGCGGACGTTCGCCCCCACGCTGGCCAAATAACCAGCAATGGCGGTGCCGCCGTTGCCGGCTCCAATTACCGCAACACTCATTTCCATGCTTTTCCCTCCAAAATTCGCTTTATGTTCTCCCCGCCCCGCCGTCTTCCCGGCGGAACAGGACTTGTAATATCTCCAGACTGTTCAACGTTGCTCTCGTTTGGCATTTTTATTCCAGAACAGGAGACGCAGAACGATTAAAATGGCGATGGAAGCACCGCAGAAAATCAATCCAGCTGTCATCGAACCAAGGCTCTGTATGATGTAGGGATAGGCTGTGGTGACCAGACCGCCGCCGATGAAAGGGCTCATTAAGGGACAGCCCAAGGCGTAAATCGTGCCGGCCTCGGTCTCCATTTTCGGGTCAGCGGTGCGCAGGAGCATGTAGCCCACCGCAGCCACGCCGGTGAAGGCACCGTACCGAATGATACCCTGCTCGAACCAGCAGTCCTGGAAAATGTGAGGGCTGAGCCAGAAGAACCAGAGCAACATAAACGCCATCACAACAATGGTTCCAATCAGCAGAGGGGCCCAGTAGGCCAACACTACAGGAACCTTGATGGAAGCCATGGCCCCCACCACCAGGATTTCCAGTGCCATGCCCTGGATGCGTTGAAAAATACCTCGGTCCAGCAAATGACGCAGAGAGGTACGCTGCACAATGCTGTTGATAATCCAGCCGCCTATCATAGCGAAGGGGAACAGGGGTAGGCCCGTATATCCGAAGATCACACCGAAAGCCCACACAATGGCCCGGCCAATCAAGATCGCCGCTCCGATCACCCCTAGGTGGAACGCAAAGGGCTCTACCACATCCTGGCTCACCGTCATATAGGCTGCAGTCTCCCGCTCTCCTTCGGCAAAGATCTCCTTGGCATCGCCGGAGGTGGCGGGCTCGGTGAGGACCTTGGTATATTTTTTACGGACGCCGTAGTTGATGATGATCATGCCGCCGAAAATACCTGCCAGCAGACCAATCGTGGCGGTGGTCAGACCGAGGTCGGCCCCGTCCGCCCAGTTGAGCAGTTCCGGGTCCTGGAACACGGTGGCCATTCCGCTGGCGGTGCCGTGTCCGCCGGCAAAGCCGATCTCAAACAGAGATCCGAACAGGGGATTCACCCCAAACACCGGGGTGAACAGAAACGCACACAGCAGGGATACTATCCCCACCTGCATAAAGCTGTTGGACCACAGCCAGCCCAGACCGGCGGCAGCGTCATGGAACATGGTTTTGCCGGACTCCTGCTTTTGAACGCCCAAAAGCATACAGGCAAATACCACCGTGATCATCGGAGTAGGCAGAGCTCCAATTGAGTTCATCATATCGCTGGGGATGATCTTCAGTGCGTAAGGTCCAAGGGCCAGGCCGATCAGTCCGGCCAGGAGGGAGGCGGGGATAAAAGCTTTCCGCAGAATAGGAACCTTTAGACGGATCAGCGCGGCGATCACCAGAAGCAGCCCCACGATGCCGACGTAAAGGACCAAGTTGTTCAACGTACCGCTTGCGATTTTTTCCACTGGTATCATCAGAAAATCTCCCTTCTCAGTGTGATGCTTTTATTCAAATACACCGGAGACTACACCTGTGCGGCCTTTGCCTGTTGAGGTGGCCAAGCTCAGATCAGGCGGCGCGCTTGGGCTTAGTCATTCTGTCTGCGCTTCGGTGTAATTTGACTAATTTTACCAAACTTCGTTAATAAATAAAGAAATTTTTTTATTGTAATTATATCACTAAATTTTTTTATTTCAATAGATTTAAAAAAAAATTTTATTTCTTTATGATCTTTTTTTCTTTTTCGATTCTGTTATAATAGTAAAAAAGAAAAATACCGCTTCCGGCCTGGAAAGCGGCTCAAAGAGGCGAATAATATGACTTTGCAGGAGCTTCTCAATCAAATCCGTGATACGCAGACATCCCTTTCAGATGCCCAGCGGCTGGTTGCGGCCTATATTCTGGAAAATTATAATCAGATTCCCTTCCTATCTATCTCTTCCTTGGCAAAAAAAATCGGGGTCAGTGACAATACCATCGTAAAATTCTGCAATCGGGTTGGATTTAGTAAATTTAAGGAATTCAAGAATGTCTTTGCCGACTACGCCCATTCCGAACTGGTAATGTTCAATAAGATCTCTGAGGACACCTCAGATACTGACAACAAAGATTTTTTTGCTTGTGAGATGGAAGACGACGTATCTGCCATCCAAGCGGCTCTCTTAAGCCCTGTCAACCAAGAAAATCTCCCCAAACTGCTCTCCCAGATGGATCAGGCTAAACATATCTACATTACCGGCGGTCGGGCATCCGGCATCGTAGCCAGCCTGTTTGCCAATCTTCTGCGCTATCTGGGTCTAAAGGTATATGACGTACCCTTCGGCGTGGGGGACTATTTGGACCGCCTTACTATCGTGGAACCGGAGGACCTGGTTATCGCCCTAGCCTTTCCCAGGTACACCGCACAGGTGGTAAGCGCTCTGGCCGACCTGCACAGCAAGGGGATCCCCATCGCTCTGATCACCGATTCCGTCCTTTCCCCCGCACAGCCTTATGCAGACTTGGCCTTCCATTGTCCCGTATCTTCTGGTTATTATTTTCCCTGCTACTCTGGCTGTCTCTCTCTGATCAATGTCATCTGCAGGGCTGCCGCCGCCAACCGCAAGTCCGAGGCCGCAGAGCACCTTCGCAAGCTGGAGGCCCACCTGCTGGAGAGGGGGGTATTTCTCTGATCGTACCTTTCTGGCCCCAAAAACCAGCCCCACAAGCACAGTACAGGGCATACGCTGTACTCTAAAATTAGTTTCCGAGGCATTTTCTCAAACTCGTCCCAGAAAGTGGGGCAGCGGATGCCTCTGGCTCCGGAGTGAGAGGGGATTGTGTCAGGGCGCTTTCATGCCGACAGCCTGTTAGCCCCCGAGGACAGGGCTACCCGGTGAAAAACGGCCATGATACTCATTCGGTATGTGCCCCCCTAAGGGCAGGCGACAGGAGGAGGACAGAAAGGCCCAAGAGCAAAATGGAAAAAGAGAATACTCTCCACCACCAGAAAGCGCCCTCTTAGTTTGTCAAAAAGGTCTGGCAGGGTTTCGTGCCATCTCCGCACTCAGAGCCGTCTTTTGGGGGGTTGCGCTCCAAAATGCGTGTGCAGGTATAGCACAGGCGAAACAGAATAAAAATTTATTTTCTTCGGCGGCAAGTCTATCAAAGGGAATACATTTCTCCTCGCAGGTGTGGAATCTGTCCGCTATAGGCGGGCAAATCACAGGTGCAATGGTATGGGGACCACTCGAAGAAGCGGCAGAGTCCCTTTTTCCACCTTGCTGCTCGGAGTGATTGTGTGCCCTGGAGCCTTAGTGTAGGACTACCGTCCGAGCCCATAACGGCCGTCTCCTTCCAGGATAACCAAGTCCCGAGGGCGGCTTCTATCGGTAAGGGCTATGATTCTGGTTTTCTCAGAGAGTTGCCTTATGGTGGGGCCCTGTTCCGTACTGCCCTTCATCGTAGAGAGCATGGCTTTTATGTCGCCGGGGGTGCCCCAAAAACGGGCGGCGCTTTGCGCCGAAAGGGGCTCCTCCCCTATCACCATGGTTGGAAAGGAGCGGCTCAACATCACTGACAGAAAAAACGGGAGCTGGAAACGTCAGGGCCAAGCAGTGCGGCCTGTCCCTGTCCGGGTATCTCCGGCGAGTAGGAGTTGGCAAATCCACGGCAGCGTTCCTTTACCAGCGGTTCCATGCCCTCTATCAGCGGTCAGCCGTGTACGCGATCAACTCGGACAGCCAGCCTCTGGAACCAACAGTGGCCCAACTGGACGAACTGTCGGGACAGATTCTGTCCGACTATGCAGGCTGAGGTGCGGACAGTGACGACGACTAAGATATGGCCCGCAAAAGACAGCCTCTCCTGTATGGTGGACTATGCCCAGAACCTGGACAAAACCATCTATTCGGACCTGCGATCCGTGCTCCACTACGCTGCCAATATGGACAAGACCGCTGAAGGCGGGGAACGGGCTATGTTCGTCACCGGCGTAAACTGCAACCGGGATACCGCCTTTCAGTGGATGCAGGCAGTCAAAGAGTGATTTGGCAAGGCGGGAGGGAATGTGGCCTACCACGCATACCAGAGTTTCAAGTCCGAAGAAGTCACTCCGGAGCGGTGCCACCGGCTGGGCGTGGAACTGGCAAAACGGATGTGGGATGAGGAATACCAAGTGCTTGAGACCACCCACTTCAATACCGGCACCTACCACAACCATTTTGTGGTCAATTCCATAGGTCTGTGGGATGGCAGGAAATTCAACTGTGGCAAACGGGCCTTCTATCAGTTTCACCAGTTGTCGGACGATCTATGTAGGGAATACCATCTTTCCACCATCCAAAATCCAAAGGGGAAAACGCCCGGGAGCATCTACTTCGCTGAAAGGAGCGGTGAACCCACCCGGCACAACCTCATGCGGGAGGCGGTGAATGCCGCCCTTTGCGTCGTCTCGTCCATGGCGTTGGAATATGTGTTCAGCGTAGTAGCCTAGAATAGTGGACAGTGTCTTCAAGTTTATTCCGTGGGATAGGACTTTGGTTGCGAAAATGTGGCGCAAATCGTGGAAGCTGACCCTCTCACACCTAGTGTGGCCCAAGAGCCGGTGTAGCCTCTGGTGTCCCACAGAGAGCCATAACGGCAGATTCTCTTTCTTTGAAGAAAGGAACATCCAACGGGAGTTTACCCTGTTTATACTCCGCTATTGCTTTTCTGACTGCTTGCGGCTAGATCATGGTTCGGACCGCCCGCTTTGGTCTTCAGTTCGTTGACTACTAGCTCTGAGCCCACGATATTCACCTGCTTGTTGATCCGCAGTTCCTCAATTATCATGTTCAGATCGTCCCACTGGAGAGCCATCAGTTCCCCCAGACGAAGCCCTGTTGCGAGTTCCAGAAGAAACAGCTCGTAGTAGTTTTCTTCTTTCACCTAGATCGGCAGCCTCTACATGACCTCCCTAGAGAGGATCTTCATCTCCTCCCGCTTGCGTACCACGCCGTCCCCCTCGAACCTCGATGCGGCTCCGACACGCTAGACACGCAGTTTTCTCAGTTGTTCCTCTGGGATCTCCATGGCCTCTGCCAGAATGTTCATCATCATATCCATCTCCACTGCCAGCTTGAACAGCAGACTGCGGACGTGTTTCTCGTTGCCCTGTGCCGTCGTTCGAATTGCCGCGGCGGGCACAGGCGGCAGGACGGAGAAGCAGTCCTCTGTGGTCATGTAGTCACAGTAGAACCGGGGACTTCTTCCACGAATTCTTTCGGCTCTTACTCTCGACCAGCGGTATGGCGCTTTTGTTCTTCTGGTCTGTATCAGGTCTGATCCATATCTCCAGTCCGCATTGTAGGACGGTGTTTGAAGCAGCGAGAGCACCACTTTATCCCGCGCACTTTTCGTCTCCCGGTTTACCCACCTTTTTGGTCCTCAAACTGTGTTCCCGCTCATACCCATCCACCCAGCGGATGAACTGCTCCGTGGACACAACCTCGTCGTCCTCTTCCCAGCGAAACCACTTCGTTGGGTTTTGCCGGCGGCCCCATTTTTGTATCGGGCAACAACGGCAGGTTTTTGTAGGTAAGGATGGTGTACCGAATTTTGTCCTTTCATTTTCAAGTAAAAAGGGCTGTCGCAAAATACGGTTTCCAGCCTTGGACACGAAATTTATGCGCTAAAAAAGTTGCCAAGAACCGCAATAACAGGCAGTTCTTGGCAACTCTTTATTTAGTCTATTTTTTGAGGTTCCGTTTTGCAACGGGCCTCTTTTTATTGTTTATTCGGCGCAGACGTTGTTTGGCAGGTCCCGTTGAGCGAGGAGGTGACATCATTGTACGCCCCGATACATAAAGGTCACGATCTGCCCACGGGTGCAGGGAGCGTCCGGGCTGAAATTGTTGCCGCCGGTGCCGGAGGTGACGCTCTCCTTCACGGCCCAGGCCACGGCGTCGGCGTAGTAAACGTCAGCGGCCACGTCGGCAAAGCTGCCGCCGGTGACAGCCGGAGCGCCGGCCGCGCGGTACAGGAAGGTGACGGTCTGGGCGCGGGTCACGGTCGCGTCCGGGCTGAACGTGGCGGCGCTGGTACCGCTGGTGATGCCCTCCTTCACGGCCCACAGGACTGCGTCGTAGTAGTATGCGTCAGCGCTCACGTCGGTGAAGGGGTTGGCCCCGTCAGCCTTGGGGGAGCCGTTGGCCCGCCACAGGAAGGTAACGATCTGGGCACGGGTGCAGCTCATGTCCGGGCTGAACGTGGTGGCGGAGGTGCCGGAGGTAATACCCTGCTCCACGGCCCAGGCCACGGCGTCGGCGTAGTAGGCGCTGGCGGGTACGTCCGCAAAGGCAGGGGCTTCCGGTTCAGTCTCGATCAGCTTGAAGCTGACCTCCACCTCTACACGGGTGCCGGGCATCTTGAAGGTGTACTTGCCGTTCCCCTTGTCGGTCAGGTCAAGCTCCTTGCCCTTGCTGTCGGTCACGGTCAGCTCGTCCAGCTCATAGCCCTTGTCGGGATCGACGGTGATGGTGACGGTGTCGCCCTTGTCCGCTCGCTTGGGACTAACGGTGACAGTGCCATACTTGCTCTCCCCCACGCTGACGGTGTAGTCGCCGCTACTGGAGGAGGATCCGCCGCCGGAGGGGGCTGAGTAAGTAATGTAAATTTTATCGCCGCTCACGCTCATGCCGCAGCGGCTGCCCAGTGTGATCTTGTTCTCGTCATAGGCATGACCATCGCAGTCAATGGTTACGCTTTTACCGGACACAGAAATTGGCTCGTCGCAGTTCTGAGTCAGTACGATGGTATCGCCAGACTTCGCGGCATTCACAGCCTCCTGCAGTGTGCCATACTCAGTATCGCCGATCTTGGCGGCGACTGTCAACTGGCCGTTAAGCACAAAGGTGCTGAAATGCTTCACATACAGCACCGCGCAGCCATCCTCCACAGTGAAGCCGGAATCGTTCAGATATCGCTCACGGGTACCACTATCTGAAATGTGCATAACCTCCTGGGGAACCATGTCCCCGGGAATCGGCAGACGGACCTCAATGAGTGTATGACCGTCCAGATAGGTATTGGGAACATCGATATTTTCCTTTGCCACCGCTCCGTTAACAGTGACTTTTGCCACAGGATCCGCCTCATAGGAGATAAATACCTTACCCTCTGTGGCCAAATCCGCCTTGGCGGCGGTCAGGCTTACAGTGATCTCCACCACCACTTTATCTTTGGGCTTAAGTTCTCCCTCTACCTGATTGATAATAGCATTCCGCGCGGACTCCGTCACTGCGTCACAAACACCGCTGACCTGCGCCTTGCCGATGACCGCTTCGATCTTTGCCTTGTCTTCTGAACCAATACTCCCGCTTACTTCAGCCTTCGTCTTCTCAATAACAATAGGATCAACCTCCACAGGCGCCGTGGTGGTAACCATATAGGAGTAGCCCGTCTTGTTGGAAGCGACCACATAGAGCGTGGTTTCCACATCCTTAGGCACATAATCACTGGGATCAGAGGTAAAATAACCGCCGGTAACTCTGACTTTATCAGTGGCAAGTGTATCGACTTCAAAAACGCTCTTTTTGCTGCCAGCAGAGAAGTTTCCTCCGCTGACTGTCAACTCAGCAAGATAATTTTCAACACGGGTATTGTTATTTGTCGTCCACTGACCGTTTACTTGCGCCAGACGGTATATGGAAACCGCCGCGTTGTTGCGGCTGGTCAGCGTGCCGCCAGTGATATTCACGGTCATGTTCTGACCATCGCTCTGATAACCACCGCCGCGTGAAACAACAGACAGCGCCGCACCATCGTCGGTACTGCCATCTCCCTGAGAAGCAGGCTTGGTGGGGAATTCCGTATAGGGCAACGTTGCGGTGATCGCAGCATTTTCGGCAATGGTCAGCGTACCTGCGCCGCAATACTGCACACCGTTTGGCCCGATCAGCACCGAATCACCCTTGATCGTCAGGTCGCCCACCTGGGGATGATAGATAACATTCCCCTCTGTGGATTCCAGTCTGCCGCCAGTAATCACTGTTTCCGTATAGTCGGAAGAACCATTTCCAGAGACCGCAAACGCGACCGCCTGTACCTCGCCGCCTCTGATCTCCACAGTGGTCTTGTTGGTTTCATCATTTGTACCGACTGTATTCACACCATAGGTTCCCGTATATCTGCCGCCCTCAATGACAGCCTTTGCGCCGTTCTGAATAAAGACCGCATAGTTGCCGGAAACTGTGCCGCTTTTGAAATATGCCTCAGTACCCTTGCCATTCACAACAACTGCGATATTGTTGTTGCCGGAACCTGTATTTGTAACCTTGCCGTTCCCCTTGCTGTCCTGAACTGTCACACGGCTGGCTTCCAGCCACAGCGTATTGGTAGCATGAGAACTTGTAATTGTGCAGCCATTCAAATCCAGAGTAACCGCCTTATTGACTGTAACTCTGTCACTGCCAAGATCCACATCTCTCAACAAAGTGAGGGTGTCGTTTTCCTTTGCGGCAGCAATCGCCTTGGCCAGCGTCTGATAATAGGTATCACCGATTTTGGCAGCGGCGAAACCGGCCTCCACTTTGCCCACAGTACCGTTGGCATCCTGTCCAAGGCCCTCCGGCAAATACTCGCTCACATCGCTGGAGAACGTGCCGCCAGTAATGGTAACCGCTACTGTGGAACCCGCCATCGCTTTATCCGCTATCGCCAGCTTACCGGGACCCGCCTGGTAATTACCGCTCTCAATCGTCACCTCTGCCCCGCCATAGACATGAATGGCGTCGCCCTTTGAGGCCGTTACCGTGGTTTCTTTCAAGCAGCGCAGTTCCGGATTTGCGTTACTGCCAGCAGCCGACAGTTGGATTACCGCGCTATCTCCGGAGGTCAGCACAGAGTCCTCCACCTTCTCAATAAGAGACATCGCCTGCAGCGCATACCCGGCCTCTCCATGGATCGTACAGTTCGTAATCGTGCCTATTTTTGTCTGCGTCTCATCGGCGCCTTGGGACTTGATCGCCACCCTATCCGCTGTCATTTTGGTATCGGCAAGGGTAAGGATGATCCCGTTGTTTACAAGGCAAGCTCTCCCGGAGAATTCGCAGCCGTTGATCGTCGCAGTGCTTCCGGCCTTATTATAGACGCCGGTTCCAGCGCTGGTGATTTTGATATTCTCCAGGGTCAGCTTCCCTAAATTTCCAGTTGCGCCATTAAGGTCCTTATCTCCATTGATTACGCCACAGCCGCTGGATTTCCCGGCGCAGTCGATCCCGCCTTTTTTCCCGCTGCTGTCCTTCAGCGTCAGGGTCCCCAAATTGACAAACAATCCTTTGGAGTAGTTGGCGATACCTGTGACGGTAAACCCTTTAAAATCAATGGTGACCTCCTTCCCAGCCGAAATAGTCAACGGGACCGGGTCCGCTCCCAAATTGATGTCCCTGCAAAGCTCAATGACAGTAGGTCCCTCCATCCGGTTGGCTACGGCAACGGCTTCCTCAAGGGAGAAGTATGGAGTTCCATTGATCTCGGCCGCCTTTTCCTGTTTTGTAAAGACGCTGCCGCCTGGAACTGTCTGCTTGACTCGATTGGCCAAGTCAGAATAATATTTCGTGTCTCCGACAGTGACCAGCGTATTTCCAGATACATTCAGGTAACAGGTGCCAGTATATGTACTGAACGAAAAGTCCGGTTTAGACAACTCGCCGGTCGCAGGATCATAGGTAACATGCCCTTCAGGGAATGTCAGTTCCTTGTTCTCACAGTTTTCCGCACCGTCAAACGCGGCATAAACCGCCCCGTCCTTCTCTGTGATATGCAGGACGAATTGCCCGGACCGATAATCTCCCACACAGCTCTTTGCCAGGGCCAGAACCTCGTCATTTTGAGCATAAGGCGTTCCGCCGGACGTTACCAGCTCCGCGGTTTTGTTTCCAGGACCACTAAGGAACAGGTTATACTTTGCTCCATCAACTTTTACATAAATTTGATAGCTCTCTCCGGCGCCGGCTAACAGCTTGGCGGGAAAGAGAATTGGTTCCTTAGGCGAAACGGACTCAATTTTGAAGGTATTATTACCCACTTCTGCCGCGATCTCTACATTCGTGCCGCCGGAAATGTGCACATAGAGGCCGCCCGCCCGCTCTACTTCCTCCCAAGAAATCGGAACATCCCCTATCGGATTATTGGCGAGATAGTATGTATCATTTGCCCAAAGTGTAAAGCTGGTACTAAACAGACGAGCCGGATCTGTTCCAAACGAGACGCTGACTTGCGATGCTTTCTCAGGCCCGTCTACTGGCTCATCCGCCGGGGAGTTCGCTGGTCCGCCAGGGATGTTCCCAGCGGTAGATTCCATCTGCTCCGCGGCGCTTCCAGACTCTTGTCCCGATTCCTCCGCAAATGTTCCAACGGTCATCACGCTCATTGTCATAATGACCGCCAGAAACAGAGCCAACAACTTTTTGCCTGTTTTCATGTTTTCCCCTCCTTATATTCCACCGTAATCAAGACCTTTTTATTTCCGCAAAGCGGAAATAAAAAGGCACGTGCCTTTTTATTTCCGCAAAGCGGAAATAAAAAGGCACGTGCCTTTTTCAGGCGATGATCTTGTGTGCCTACATCATACCCCGGAATTCCTTGGAAAGCAAGCCCAAAACATACTATATCTTACCGCTTCTTTTCTAAGTTCAGTCCCTTCGGCACGGTATATTTCCATAGGGAACACGCAAAATAAGGTTACCACAAAAAAGGAGCGGTAGCCATGTTCAAGCATGAAAAACAGTTATTCCATCCAGTGGCCGTAGAGCGGCCCAACCCCCAATACGCCGCGCTGCTGCAGGAGCAGCTGGGCGGCGGCAACGGCGAGCTGAAGTCCGCCATGCAGTATATGTCCCAGAGCTTCCGCATTAAGGACCAGAAGATCAAGGATCTGTTTCTGGACATCGCAGCGGAGGAACTGGGGCACATGGAAATGGTCGCCCAGACCATCAATCTGCTCAATGGCCACGATGTAGGCGCGGAGCAGGTCAAGGCGGGCGAAATTCAGAGCCATGTACTTCTGGGGCTGAACCCTGGACTCATCAACGCCTCCGGCTACTCTTGGACCGCCGACTATGTGACCGTGACCGGCGATCTGTGCGCCGACCTTCTCAGCAATATCGCCTCCGAGCAGCGAGCCAAGGTAGTCTATGAATATCTGTATCGCCAGATCGACGACACGAAGGTGCGGGAGACCATCGACTTCCTTCTCAACCGGGAGGAGGCCCACAACCAGATGTTCCGGGACGCCTTCAACGAGGTCCAGGACAGCGGCTCCAACCGGGACTTTGGTACGACCAAGGCGGCAAAGATGTACTTCTCCATGTCCAATCCCGGCCCCAATGCCTTTGCGGGCAACGAAGTATCCCCGCCTAAATTTGATTGAGGCCGTAGTCGG
Organism: Flintibacter sp. P01028; assembly: GCF_041925235.1. NCBI lineage: Bacteria > Bacillati > Bacillota > Clostridia > Eubacteriales > Flintibacter > Flintibacter sp. P01028. The sequence goes on along the minus strand of NZ_JBHEVC010000006.1, from coordinate 191,243 downwards.
GCGGCCTGCCCGGAGGGAAGTCAAAAGGGGCGTTTACTCATTCGCATCCCCTGTTCTTTGGCGCGCCATGAAAATAAATCGCACGGCGCGGTTTATTTTCCGACAAATTCCGCACAGACAGGGAGGGCGGGACGGCTGTGCCGTGCCGCCACAGGCGACCAGACTCAGAGCCATGGCTGCTCGGGACGGCTGTGCCGTCCCGCCCTCCACTTTACTGGGGTCTATTCAGGGGTCATATCTTTTGTAAAGAGTTTTCAGCTCACTTGGCGTCCCGATATAGGAAGGTCACGATCTGCCCACGGGTGCAGGGGGCGTCCGGGCTGAAGCTGTTGCCGCCGGTACCGGAGGTGATACCCTCCTTCACAGCCCAAGCCACGGCGTCGGCGTAGTAAGCGTCAGCGGCCACGTCGGCAAAGCTGCCGCCGGTGACAGCCGGAGCGCCGGCCGCGCGGTACAGGAAGGTGACGGTCTGGCCGCGGGTCACGGTCATATCGGGGGCAAAGGTGGTGGCGCTGGTGCCGCTGGTGATGCCCTCCTTCACGGCCCACAGGACTGCGTCGTAGTAGTATGCGTCGGCGCTCACGTCGGTGAAGGGGTTGGCCCCGTCAGCCTTGGGGGAGCCGTTGGCCCGCCACAGGAAGGTAACGATCTGAGCACGGGTGCAGCTCATGTCCGGGCTGAACGTGGTGGCGGAGGTGCCGGAGGTAATCCCCTGCTCCACGGCCCACTTCACCGCGTCGGCGTAGTAGGCGCTGGCGGGCACATCCGCAAAGGCGGGGGCTTCCGGTTCAGTCTCGACCAGCTTGAAGCTGACCTCCACCTCTACACGGGTACCGGGCATCTTGAAGGTGTACTTGCCGTTCCCCTTGTCGGTCAGGTCAAGCTCCCTGCCCTTGCTGTCGGTCACGGTCAGCTCGTCCAGCTCATAGCCCTTGTCGGGATCGACGGTGATGGTGACGGTGTCGCCCTGCTCGGCGTAGCGGTGGCTGGTCTTGATTTCGCCGCCCTTCACGTTCTTGGGCAGGGTAACGCTGTAAGTGGGGTCGTCGTCATCATCGGAAGAACCGCCGCCGGAGGTATAGGCGGTCACAGTTACGGTGCAGGAGGCAGAGGGAGCACTTTCTCTGGTGCCAGCCGTAGCCGTGATGATGGCGGTCCCATCAGCGACAGCCGTTACTAAGCCGGCCTCGGAAACAGTTGCTACATCAGTGTTACTGCTCGTCCAAACCACCTCGTCTGTGGTGTTCTCCGGGAGCACCGTGGCGGTGAGCGTAGCAGTGTTGGGCTCTGTGTTACTGTACAGGGACAAGGTGGTGGAATTCAGGTTGACGCTGGTGGCAGGCGTAATAAAACCGTCCTCGGCACTTTGATAAGCGTCCCTGATCGCCTCCAGCATCGCATTCTCATCGCTATTGGTGCCGGTTTTAGCGACAATAGCTTGAGTGCTGTTGAGCAGAGTATTATCGGAAAAGGACACTAAATATTTTGCACTGTCACCCGTGTTCTTGCCCATGGAATCATGGATACGGACCGCAGTATAAGCGTCAACGGTGTTGTCAGATATGGTGATCAAGGCGTCCTCGGCACTGTCCAAATTCGCGGCACTCCAGTTGCCAGCGATCTGAACCGCCATATTGCTGTCACTTAACTTCGGCAACTCAAAAGCATTGTTGCTGATAATAATGTGAGGCGTACCATTAACTTCATTCAGCGTCTCTTGTTCGGTGCCAGCAGTGATGTTGATGCCTCTCCCTTTGGAACTGATATGAGAGTTGGTAATCTCATAAGAGATGGGTGTTTTATAAGCAGTTTCAGATGCGTTCAGGGTAATCGCATACTGCGAAGCTACATTTTGGTTGAACGAGCACTCATCGAAGGAATACTTTGTCACATTGCAGGGCATGATTTGGTAGACCTGCAATGTGCCGGATGTCTGATTAAAGGTGCAGTTCTCAAACTTAACCTCAATGGATGCTTGGAACTGATTCGAGGTATCGGTCCTTCTGCCGTTCATGATAACGCTCTGCAGCGTTTTTATCTCATCGGAGCCAACAACAAGATTATTAAAAGTGATCCCTTTGAATGTCACTGTTTTGACCCAATAAGGACTTCCTTCGATATATTTACCCTCATCGTCTTTTTTATTATAAGAGCACGTCTTGTTTTCATCGTAGGTGTAGGTGACATGTTGGGCATTTGTTTCGTAGTTTTCATCCTTGGAATTGTCGTAGGTGCCGTCCGCCTGGGCTTCAATGAAGTCGCTTATTGTAAAGACTTTTGGATCCTCCACCTCGTCCACGGCCATCGCCGCCGTTGGCAGGAGGGCCACCAGCAAGCAAAGCGATAGAAAGCTTGCCAACCATCGTTTTTTCATTCCGTTTTTCTCCTCTCTGTCTATGTAAAAATCATTTATGCCTGCCCCCACAGGCCGGGAAAACGTGACACTTGACTATTCCGGCAACGCCCCCCAATTCTTTTGACAGGCTCCCGCCCGTCTCTACTGTGGAAAGAACGTCCGCAACAACATTCTTTCCGTTCTGTCGTTTTGGGCAGGAAAAAAGACCACAACAGAATTTCCGTTCTGTTGTAGTCCTGCCAATATATGTAGCATTACATAAGTGGATTATAGCCTTAAAGTGGGAAAATAGCAAGTGATTTTCCGATTTTCGGCGTGCCAATCAGACGGGGCAGGTGGTTTGTTCTGCGCCGTCTGCTTTGGCGTGGGAAAATTCAGTTTTGGCTGGTGCTTTTTGTCGAAATGGGGTATAATGGGCCTGTCCCAAAGTGTATTTGGGCCTTTATCTAAAAATGGACTACAACAGAACGGAAACTATGTGGTCAAGACAAGGCCCATGCGCTCCATCTGCCGGGCGTGGACGGCCCCGCTCTCCATGGTGTAGACGCGGGTGGTGTTGACGCTGGAGTGGCCCAGAATGTCCGCCAGCCGGGACAGATCCTTTTCCAGCGTGTAATAGGTCCGGGCGAACAGGTGGCGCAGGTTGTGGGGAAAGACTTTTCCCGGCTCCACCCCGGCGCTGTCGCACAGGCGCTTCATGTCCCGCCAGATGTTAGAGCGATCCAGGGGCCTGCCCGTCCGGGTGGTGAATACAGGATTTTTGACGTCCGCCGGTTGGGCGGTCTTTTTTTGTGCCTGGAGGTATGTTCGCAGCAGGCGGCGCAGCTTGTCCGGGAGAAAGACGGTCCTCCGCTTGCCCTTGTTGGCGATCTCCGCCCGGCCTGTCTCCACGGCCTCCACAGTGATGAATTTCAGCTCGCTCACCCGGACGCCGGTGGCGCAGATGGTTTGCAGGACCAGAGCGAGGCGCCGGTTCCCGTCCAGCTCCGCCGCCCGGACCAGCCGGACGTACTCGCTCCGGGTCAGCTCCCGGCCCTCGTCGCAGAACGGGGACTTTTGAATGTTCAGCAGCTTCACGGCGCACTCCCGCCAGCCCATGAAGCGCAGAAAGCCGTTGACGGCGGCGATCATGCTGTTGACTGTAGCCGGGGCGTGGGCGGCGGTCAGTTCCTCCTTCCAGCCGATCAGGGCGGCCTTGGTGACGGGCCGCCCCGCCAGATGGCGGCCCAGGGCCTCCAGGTCCCGGACGTACTTTTCAATGGTGCTGTCCGCCCGCTCCTCCTCCCGCAGATGGAGGGCATAGCGGCGGAGCAGGCCGGGGGTGAATTTGTGGCATTTTGGTTCCATAGCGGTATCTCCTTTGGTGTCCAGATATCGCTATTGTACAGGATCAGGGGGACATGATACGAACCGGAAGGTAAAAGCTTTTTCCTGTTAAGATTAATGTAAATTTTGGTTGATTATTTTCTCGTAATTCGGTATGATGAAAATAAACGATTCCAGCATATCATTTCCTTTGAACGAATCCTCCAGCCGTACAAGCATTGACATAATCAGAGTGTACACTGTATGTATAGAATCTGGAGTAATACATCTGGAACCTTTGGAAAATGCGTATGAATCATCCAATAACGGCCTCGTTTCTATATAAAAAACTGATTTTCTCCCAAGAAGAAACCACATCCGCCGGTGGATGTGGTGTTTCCCTCGCGGCCTTTTCACGCCCCGCGTCAGCCTGTCCAAGTGACAGAGCGTCGCGGGGCGTTTTTCTATCATCGGAAAGGAGTCGAAAAATATGAGCCTGAAATATACCTGCCCCGGCTGTGGGACCCCTTTGGGCTATGACGGATTGTGCTGGAAATGCAAGTGTGAGCAGGAGCGAAAAACTGCATTGGCCTGGACACCGGAACAGATTGCCGAGAAGCAGAGAAACCTGATCCAGAACATCCATCGGCTTGCTGATATGGAGGACCCCGAATGTACCGACTTCTGGCAGCTTCTGGGCTACCGGGACGCCATCACCCCGGAAATCCAGCGGGCGGCGCTGGCCGCAGGGGTGTTCTGGCCCTGTGAGATCTATTATCACGCTCCCGCTGATGTGGGGGAGGGCCTGATCCACGCGCTGCTGTCCACGGAGGATTCCAGTGAAGCGTCCAACCTGATGTGCTGCCTTGCTTTCCAGGGTGATGGCCGGGCACTGGAAACGCTGTTGGAACTGGAGAATCATCCCCGCTCCTGGCGCAAGAAGCTCTATGTAGACCCGTCCATTTACGCCCAGTGCGGCGGCTGGACCTTTAATAAAAAGGGACAACGGACCCAACTCAACTTCGATACCTGCTTTTCCTTCGTCAAGGGAGCCCCCGGCGAAGTGTCCCCCGTCCGCATCGGGCGGGCACGGGAGGACACCTGTCCCCACTGCGGCGGGCGGATGGCGGACATGCTGGTGCTGGACGGCTGGGACAAGCGGCTGAAGTTTCTGGGGCTGGACGGCATTCTGACCGCCACCTGCTGTCCCAACTGCGTGGGCTTTCTGAAAGGCCCCGCTTTCAACCGCTATACTTTGGACGGCGGCGTAGAGGTCTTTCCCTCCGAGCTCTTTGACGGGGCGGAGAAGACGGATTGCTATGTCCGGCCGGAGGACTACAGGTCCCTTACCGAAAATCCCTTCGTGCTGGGCGGTGCGCCTGTGCCCCTGTTCTATGGCGCCGCCTGTGACGATGTGAACACCGTCGGCGGCTTTGCCAACTGGGTGCAGGACTGGGAATACACCGCCTGCCCCTACTGCGGAAAGCCCATGAAATATCTGGCCCAGATCCAGTGGGATACTTTGATGGACGGCACAGAGGGCACACTCTACATCGAGTTCTGCCCCGACTGCCAGATCGTATCCATGCAGCACCAGCAGACCTGATAGGAGGAAATCGCTATGAATTTGCCAAAGTTCAACAGTGCGGACGGGCGCTGTTACTGGATGAAGCCCGAGGTACAGGAGGAACTGCAGCCGCTCTTTGACCAGTGCATCCAGGATGCCATTGACGGGAGAATCACGCGGCTTGATTCCCTCTGGCCGCCGGTAGTGGTTAGCAGTCAAGGTGCGCCCTTTGAGGTGTGGCAACTGCTTAGGGCGTGGACCGAAATACAGCGGGCCGAGACCCTGGATGCGGAAAAGGCCATCGCCTTCAGCGAAAACCTGCGCCGCCAGAGCCGGTGGGGTGAAATTGACCACCATCTACTTGATATGCTGAAACGGGAGCTGCAAGAGAAGTATTTTGTTGCAACAGGCAATGAAGATGATCACTTCTGGGATCGGGAGTATTCCCTGAAACCAGGCATTCGTGCAGAGGAGGTCCCGGAGACGCTGCTGCGTTTTGCCTGCTATGTGGCGGTGAGCTATAAGGTATATGGTATGGACTTTCAGTATCTGGACACCAATTACCTCTTTGGATTGGTGGAGAAAGTCCGTCCGGATATGGTGAAAAAGCTCCGGGAACATGGGACCGGCAGGCTGCCGCGCTCTCTGCAAAAGCGGAAAACAGAGCACTTCACCGCATCGGCCAACGATGCCTTTGCCGTGATCCGTATTACTGCCAGGGACAGTACAGAGGAATGCTATGCCGAAGTGCTGAACTACCTGTGTGAGCTTCTGGAGCAGGAGGATTTTCCCCGCAGCTATGCGGTGGAGTTCAAAGGACCGGAAAAGAGTTATCTTCCCATCACAGGACTGCCCAAAAAGGGAGTAAACCAGTTCTTTGCCTGTGCCGTACAGTACCCCGGCCTCCATCCCCTGATGGAACGGTACGCCCGGCTTGCCATGCGGCAGTATGAGCAGTACACCAATCTCAGTGATGAGCAGTGCGCTCTCCCGGGAAGTTTTGCCGTGTTTGCCCTGGGAATGCTGGGGCAAGAGTGGCGGCAGCTTATCTGGGATTATCTCGACCTTTGTGATGATGAGCACTCCCACTTACAGGAAAAATTCCTCAGAGAGTATGTAAAACAGTTCGGATTTACCGCCGATACCGTCCCTGTATTTGTCCGTGGGGTGCTGTCCATGCAGAACATGAAGTATTCCAAGGACTATGCCGCATGGATGGCAAACTCAGAGAGCCTGGACGCTCTGCTGGAGGCAAAAATCCACCTGTCTGAGATCGTTCCAAGCGGTTTCTCCTCCGACGAGGACGACGATGACGAGGATGAAGAACCCACCGAGGAAACAGAAGCCAGCCCGGAGGAAGTGCTGCAATACGCATGGGAAACGGTCTGCTATGTGATCTGGGGCAAAGCCAGCGCCAAGGGTGGTCAGAAAGTGGTGGAATCAGCTTCAGAGGAACTGAAAGAACTATACCGACAGATTTTTATTCCGATAATGGAGAACCTGGAAGAAAGTGGTGGCCTGCTATGAGCTTGCCAAAGCGTGACGGCGTGCATGGCCGCTACTACCTGATCCATAAACCGGATACTGACCCCGAGGTGCTGGAACACGCCGATCAGTGCATCCAGGATGTGTTGGATGGAACTGCAAAAGAAAACCATTCCGGCTATCCGGTGGTCGTTCGGACCCAAAGCGGAACACCCTTTCTTCCCAGCCATCTGCTGGAGCGGTATCTGTCCAAACTGCCTTTGCAGGGATTCCCCTATGAGGAAGCTGTTATCTTCTGCGATGCCCTGCGGCGGCTGGTTGGCTGGGAAGAGATCCGCTATACATTGGAGAAGTATATAGAACAGCAGGTGCAGGAGCGGTTCTTCCTTGTGGGAGAGCGGGACGATGGGTTTACAGTCTTTCCCCCCTGTACGGTGTGGCCGGAGTTGCGGCCGGAGGATGTGGACGAAGGGCTGCTGCGCTTTGCCTGCTATGTGGCCGTCTGCTGCACGATGTATGGACAGAGCTTTGAATCTCTTAAAACCGAACACATCCTCGGTCTGGTTTCCCAGCTCCGTCCCGACATGGTAAAGGAACTGAAAACCAATGGCAGCGGCAAATTGCCAAAGGACATCCAGCAGCGTAAGACGGAGCATTTCACCGCTTCGGCCAACGATGCTTTCGCCACCATCCGCATCACCGCCAGGGACTCCACCGAGGAGTGCTATGCGGAAATCCTGGACTACCTGTGTGCGGTGCTGGAGCAGCCGGAGTTTCCCCGCAGCTACTCCATCGAGTTCCGCGGGAAGGAAAAACTCTATCTGCCCATTCCGGGCCTGCCCAAGAAGGGAGTCAATCAGCTCTTTGCCTGCGCTGTGCAGCACCCCAATCTTCATCCGGCTATGGAGCGATACGCTCGTCTGGCTATGCGGGAGTTTGAGTGGTACAACAACCTCCCCGATGAAGCCTGCGCCATGCCCGGTACCTTCGCCGTGTTTGCTCTGGGGCTAGAGGGAGAACAGTGGGCACCGCTGGTGACGGAGTATCTGGATCTCTGTGACGATGAGCACTCCTCCCTGCAAGAGAAATTCCTTCATGCCTTGATCCGGAAGTTTGGTTTTCAACCATGGACGCTGGGGGTATTGGTGCGGGGCGCATTGTCTATGCAGTGGCTGGAGCCTGCCAGGGAATTCCGCAGCCTGATCGCCAATGCGGAAAGCCTGGATGCGCTGCAGACAGTCAAACACCGTTTTTCCGCTTATCTTCTGCCGGAAGAAAACAAAGACCCGAAATTCCGGGCCATCGCTTGGCAGAGTCTACTCTGGGCCATCTGGGGCCCGTCCTCCGAAAACGGCGGCAGCAAGGTCATCAAGTCGGCGCCGAAGGAACTGAAAGAGAAATACCAGCAAGTATTTGCGTAAGGAGAACGCTATGAAAAAGAGAACGGTCAAGGACTTTATTGCCCTGTACGCCCCAGAAGATGAGGAAAAGCTGGTACTGATTCAGGACGGTATCAGCGCAGACAAAACCTTTCTGGATACCTTTTGGGCGGCGCATACCCATGCCCTCGCAATGGCAGATGTCCAGACTGGACAGGTGGTTTCCGGCCAATGCTACCTGAGCTGGCCGTTGACAGACAAGGAACGGGATGCCGGCGACTATTCCAAGCGGTTTGCCAAGGGCCAGGTCTACCGGATCAAGGCCCACGGCTGGAAAGGTGATTCCCTCAGAGAACCTCAGTGGTATGTCACAGAGGTACTGGAGGAAGGTGTACCCTGTCCGGCTTTGGAGGAAATCTGGGTGGAGTACACAAAGCCTATACTTCTGGAGGACGAAGTGCTGGGGACCCTCACGCTGGATCGTGAAATGAGTATGTTCAACGGGACCTGTAAGTGGATGGGAAAAGAAGTCCAGTTCTCGTTGGATGTGGAGATTGAAAAGAAAGCGTCCTGGACCCGAGTCACCAATGTGATGAAAAAACTACTGACAGATCAGGAAGTCTGGGATAAGTCCCTGCGGGCGATGGCCGCCCAGAAGCTCACTGCTCAGGCCAACGAATGGCTGGCGGACAATGACCAGACCGACCGGGACCCAGAAACAGACCCCATCACGGAGGAGGAATTTGCTCGGCGCATCCTGCTCACTGAGTTTACAGTATCTCCCGGCGGCCGGTTTACCGCCTGGTATGAGGACGACAATATGTTCTGGGGCCATGTGGTCACTGTGGATGGGACACTGAAAAAAGGCCCCGTTGACGCTGATATACAGGGCTGACAACAACCGTTTACAGGAGGAGGCATCCACTATGTGCGAGCTGCCGAAACATTCAAACATGGAGAAAATTTGACGCCCCAAAGGACTACCTGGCCTGCATTGCTTATATTCAGCAGTTGGTGGGACAAGGCCAATTTGAACTGATGACAGAGGAGTCCACCTGTCCGCTGGAGAAGGTAAAAACTGAGGATGGATGGGCAGACGAAATTATGGCTCACATGATCCGGTGCAAGCACTGTGGCCAGATCTTCACCTGTGTAGTCAACACCTGGCGGGGCAGCGGACACTTCAAAAAAGGCAAAGGATGACACAGAAAAGGCGGTGAAACGATGAATCAGACAGAAGAAACAAAACTGCTGGAGTATATTGAGCAGTGGAATGATGCGGACGAGTTCTCCCGATGTATTGAGGCTATCGAAGCCATCCCGGAGCAGGAGCGAGGTTATTTGCTGACCGTTAAACTGAGCAGGGCTTACAGCAATCTGGCGGTCCTGGGAAATCATGGAGTGCATGGGACCGACGGTGAAGTGGACGGGGATCTCATCCGACACGCCATTGATCTGCTGGAATCCGTCCGCACCCAGGGAGAGGACGATCCCTACTGGAACGCCCGGATGGGCTATTCCTGCCTGATGGCATACCGCTCCGCAGCCACCGCCTATACATACGCAAAACGCTGGCTTGCCCTGGCCCCGGATGACCCGGACGCCCAAAAACTGGTCCGGGACTGCGAGAAATATTTAGAAGAAGAAAAAGCCTTGGAGATGGATTGGAAAGAGCGGGAGGAGATCATCCGAAAGGAAACTCCTGATGATGGAAAGAGGGTTATATGTAAATGAACAGCGAGCAGATCACAGCATTTTTGCAGGAGCATTGGTACATTGCCTCGGTGCTCATCGGGGCCGTGATTTTAATTGGGGCGATCCGCAACTGGAATTGGCTCTGCGACCCCACCGGCACACGGGATGCCCACCGCCACAGCAGAGGATACCGGCGGGTGGTGTTCTTCCTGCTGGGCGTCCTCCTGATCGTAGTGAGCATCTGGGGATTTGTGCTGAAATTGAAGTAGGAGGAGAAAGACTATGATGACTGAAAAATATCCTACCTGGCTCATCGGACATGTGAAAGGATGGGCGGAGAATCGTCTGCCCACCGTGACGCTCTGTTCTACCACCGGCAGTGAACTGCTGGAGGTTTGGTATTACGGAGATCTGCTCACGGTGAAGGGAGAGCCTCAATCCTATATTGTAGATGGGGACGAGGCCCCCGGACTGGTGGCGGCCCGCGACCCGGAGAGCAGTGAGGAGTTTGTCATCTTCGACGGCGGGCGGCATGGCTACGACAATATGTTCTGCGATGAACACGATCCATCTGAATTGGAACACCGCCCCCTCAAGCGGTATGAGATCCCCGCCTCCAAGCTGGTGCTGGAGCTGGGGTACAGCGTGGACTACGAGGATGAAAAAGAGGACTTCGAACCGGATGAGGCGGATACCGTGGAACTGATCAACGGCGGGCGTATGCCCTGGGAGCAGGTCAAGCGGGACGGCATCGACTATATCGCCCTTTACTATGTGAACGAGAGTGGAAAACAGGTTCAGATTCTGGACGCAGAGCTGGCGTAAGTACAGCTATTCTATCCTTTGATAATCCGAGGAGGCGCCCCATGAACCAAGAAGAACAGATCCGCCTCTACCGGCTGATGGAAAAGCTCAACTGGTTCTTCCATCAGGAGATGCACTATTTGAACCGGGATATTGCGGAACAGACCGCGCGGGAGTGTTACCCGGAGATTCGGGAGTTTACATATGATATTTTATGGAACGACCTGCCCAAAGAGGCGCAGGAACAACTTGAGGAGGATTAACTCCAATCACTTTACACTGACCCAGGAGGTGGAACCGCAATGTCCATAACCGCCTATAAAGTTGAAGCCGTCGGACATGACCGAACCGGCGAAGACTATGGCTATGTGAATATCATGTACCGCTATGGCAACAAGCAGTCCTGTCCTCGGCCAGATCAATGTGAAAAGATAGAAGTTATGTGGGCGGATGAGAGCGTCTACGGGCCGCCTGCTCCTGGCAGCAAGGTGGGCGACTTTATAAAGACATGGCTGATGGGCTCCTGGGACTGCGGGGTATTTACCCACCGGGAGATCGCCCAGCGGCTCATGGATACCTTCACCGGTCTGAAGCTCAAGGAACTGGCGTGGTTTGAGAACCCCAGGGAAAAGACTCTGAAAAATGGCAAACCGCGTGCGCACCGGGCCAAGTGGCTGCCGGAGCGGGAGGTGGATCTGGTGTATCTCTACTCCGACTACTATATTGACGCAAGAGAACCTACTTCTGCCCAAACCAACTTTTTCACCGTTACAAGGATGGACGCCTGGGGCGTGAGCACCTGGTTCATGTGTACCCCAGAGGCCGCCGGGAAGCTAATCGCCATGAATTACGACAATCTGGCCGTCAAGGAAACCACCATTGTGGGATAGGAGGAATGTGGTATGAAGGTACTGAGCGTGGTGGGCGATACGCCAGGTTGGACCTATATCAGTGAGATTTTCCATGAAATGCTCCCCGCCAGCACCAGAGAGGCTATCCGTCATCCAGAATTGGCGGCCGAAAAAACAAAAGCGGCACTTGAACCAATCCTGCTGGAGCGGTTCTCCCACTTGGATTTTGATTTCTGCTTTTGTTTCCGGTGCCTCGACCGGGATTCCGGCTGGGTGTCCAAGGCGAGGCTTTATAAAAACGATGATTCTCACAGCTGGTACACCCTTAACCGTGTAGAGCAAGCATCACGCTCTCTGGGGATGGATATTGTGATCTATAAAGAAGATGTAATTCCTATCAAGAACGATAAGGATGCCCAAAAGCGACTGCTGGGCACAGAATTTTGGTCTTTCCTGCAAAAGACCCTGCCCAAATATAAAAAGAAGATTCCCATGACGGATAAAGATTTGGAACTGCTGCTCTCCATTCTGCATGACTGGCTGGCGCGGCAGGGATGGATTACTGAGGAAGGAGCGCAGACATAGATGATGACTTTAGAACAACTGCCTCCCAAGGGCGTAAAGAGAGAACAGGCCATTTTGGAGCTGGGCAAGGATGAAGCAAACGGCGAACTGCTGTTCCAGCTTGTGAATACAGAAAAGGGCAAGTGCAAAACGGCTGCTCAGAAGGCCTTGGCGCAGCTGGAGTATGCCCCCGCTGCCCCACTGTGGGCCAAACTGGTCAAGGGCAAATGGATGGGCAGCCATATCATGTCGGATGCCTGCTCGGATTGTGTATCGGAGCAGATCGCCCCGGTTATTCTGAAGACTCTCTCCCATCTGCTGGACGAGGGGGACACAAAGCCACTGGAAATCGAACAACTGAACTTCTGTTTCCATTTGATGTTGGGGAAAGCCTCTCCCAAAATGCTGGAGGTGTACCGCTTTCTGGCGGAGAACACCCAGCGGATCGCCCAGCTGAAACGCGCGCCTGTTTATTCGGATGATGATTGCACCTCCTGGTGGATCACGGACGGGCTTCGCATTTGGGATGCCACACCCAAGGAAAAAGAGAAAATTCCCGCTGTGGTGCTGACCGCCTCCCTGATCCGCAACCCGGATGAGCGACTGCAAGCATTGGCTGATGAGCTGAATGAACGCTACGGCGGCAGCTGGCTGATGCCGGTCTTTATGAAGGAGATCATCACCCAGCCCAAGGAGCAGGTGTACGAGACCTATTCGCCCCTTCTGGATACGCCGCAAAAAGGCTATTTGTTCCATGCGTTGGGAATGCTCCATTACCGCTGTTATCCGGAAGGCTGGACCTATGAACGCCTGGGCCTGGATGGAATGATCGCTCTGATTTTCTGGGGGGATTATAGCTATGGAACCTATGACTCAAGGTTTATGATTGAACGCTATGTGGATCTGGATGAGCGGTGGCTCTTTGATCTGGCCAAGGACCCGGAGGGCCGCAAACCTACGGTGACATGGCAGACCTACAATCGGGGCGGTGTGCTATATGGAAGCTACGACGAAATGTTCATCAGCCTGCTGCCCCTCAAGGTGGAGAACCCGGAACTGAAGCGCATTCTGTGGGACTACTTCCGCATCCGCAGCCAGAAAAAGAAAGTGGCTAAGAGCATCACCGTTTACCAGGATGCTGCGGAGCGATTCGGAGATTAAGCCGGAAGGAGGGACTGGCATGATTGGGACAGATGAAAACCGGGCGGTGCTCCATGTGGAGGTCATCTTCTGGAGAGGCAAGCGGAAAACACCCCCCAGCCTGGTCAGCGGAAAATATTGTCCTCATTTTGCAGTCACAGGGACCACGGAATATCTGGGAGTATGCTTTCTGGACGGAACTGAGTGTTCATTTGATGAACCGGCTTTGGGAAATGCCCAGCCCCTCTATCCGGATACTATTGACTACGCTCCGCTGGAAAATAATGCGGAATTTTTGATCTATGAGGGAGCCAACGCGGTTGGCAAGGGCCGGGTACTGGGCCGGACGATACCCTATCAAGTGAAACAACAACGAAAGTAGGTGCCTTATGTACCAAATTGCATATATTGGCCGTTGGGAAACTCTTCCGGAAACGGCTGCCGCCATCTGTGACCATAATATTCCCGTGCTGGAGGCGTTGCTCCAAGGCGGTCTGGATTTAGATGTTCCCATCCAGCTTAGTGAGTATATCAAACTGATGCCATTGGAGATCGCAGTTTTTCGGAATGATGTGCCCATGATCCACTTCCTGCTGGAGCATGGAGCTGATCCCGGTCTGGCAGAGGAACAGCCCCTACTGCTTACCGCCGCCCGCTGTTGTGGACCGGAGGTAGTCGCTCTCTTTGCTGGACAGGCCACGCAACTCAGTCCCAAGCAGAAAGAGCGGGCCTTCCAGGAAGTGCGCTGGGGCAAGCGCCCGGAGAATATCCCGGTGCTGGAACAGGCCGGGATCACAGTGGACAAGTTTGGCGGCGAAGCATTCCGGGCCGCTGTGTCCGAGGGCAATACCAAACTTGCCCGCCTGCTTCTGGAAAAAGGGGCAGATATCAATTACCACAAGCCGGACATGGTGTTTCCGAACGCCTCCACCCCTGTCACTGAAGCTGTCCGACACAAAAATCTCCCTATGGTGCGCTGGCTCATTGAGCAAGGAGCTGACATCACCATTGCCGACAAATACGGCGACCGGCCTTACACCGTGGCGGTGCAGAACAAAAATCAGGAGCTGGCTGACTACCTGAAGGCCCTGGAACCGGAGGACTGGCACAACGAGCAGGAAAAGGTCCGGCAGCTCATGCCCTACAAGCTGCCCGTCAAGCTGGTGGAATACTTGAAAACCGGCCCCCTGCGTTTGGAATTTCCGGAGCAGGAATGGGTGAAGTGGGCAGAACTCTACTCCTACATGGATGTGCAGGAGATGACCTGGAAACGGAAGAAGCTGCTCTCCCTGATGGTGCAGATGGACAACTACAGCGACTACCTGCTGCTTTGGAGCCCCAGGGACAAAAAGCTGTGGTATCTGGACATTGAGCATGAGGAGTTCCACCCCCTGGCCAAATGGGATGACTTCATTGCAGACCCAGGCCGGTATCTGAACGGGATGATCGAGGGCGAGTTTGAAGCATAAGGAGTAAGGTCATGACATCGATAGACTTTCTGAACAAGGTACATAACATCCTGGATTCCCAGGAATACAGCCTCTCTTACTCTCCGGCCAAGTCCAAAAACTATATGCTGTACTGCAATGGTAACTTTATCGGCGGCCTGTTTGACGAGGAGTTGTGCTTCGTCTATGCCGACAGTGTGAGCGAACTGCTGGGACACCCGGAACCCGTCTACCGCGGCTACTCCAGCACCGCCCGGCACAGGATGCTGGTGATTCCGGAGGAGCACTGGGAGAAGGCGCTGAAACTGCTCTATGCCGAGAAATTTGACTGGAGCCGTTTGGTGTACGACATCACCTACACCAGCATTGGCGCGGCTGTGGTGGAGGACTTCTACGACGAGAATGTAGTGTTCCTGCGCTTCTGCTTTGAAAAGGAACTGCTGAAAAAGAATCCTCTGGACCGGCAGGGCCGTATCCTTCGGATGGTCTATCTCAATCAAGATTTGACAGAAGCGGGCAAATATCTATTCCCCAGACTGATGCAGAAGTTTCTTGTTTTTACAGACCGCAGCGGGAAAACCAGCCTGGAAACCATGCTGAAACGGTGGTACACCGCGCTGGAGAAGGAATACCGCAAGCAGGCGGCGGGATAAGGAGGGCAATAACATGATGACAGAAGAAAACAGAACCTATATTACTCAACTCAAGGTCACGGATGTTCCGTGGCACCGGCTCACCACCGCCTATGGCCGGGGGACGGAGTTTCCCGCACACCTGACGGTACTGGAGCAGATGTGTGACTTGGCGTCCGTCAAAGAGTCCCTCTATGAGCTCACCACCAACATGGAGCACCAGAGTACCCTTTGGCACGCCACCCCTTTCGGCATGGTGTTTCTGAGCCGGATTCTGGGGAAGGCCCTCGCGGAGAGCGGACAAAACTCCGTGGCCCATTTTCTGGCCGGGGAGCTGCTGGACTTCTTTGCCTGCATCCTCCAGTGCTTCCACGATGGAGATGAGTTGGAGCACGCCTCTCCCCTGCCCCACTTCTCCGATCTGCTGAAGGAAGAATACCTGTGGTCGGAGGAATACGACGAGGAAGAAGATGAGATGCGCTACGAGGAGGACGAGGTCTTCCCAGATGACCTGTTTTACAGCTTCTATTACTACTCCTGGCAGGCGGTGCTGGCCTACCAGGGCGCACTGGAGCAGGAGATTCCTCCGGAGTTTACCCCCAAGATCGCGGCAGTTCTGGAAGGGCTGTAAGGGAGGCTGCACCCATGTTTGAAGAATTTTATGAGATGTACGAGCCCGAGGAGCAGGAAGTGGTGGCTTTAATCCGCAACTGCATCGGGGGCGGATACAACAATAGGGGCAACTTTTGGCAAATGACCGTCGTGACACTGGGCGTGGTGTTCTGTGACACCGGCAAGGTCACCACCAAAGAGGAGCGGCTGGAGTGGCCAGTCACCGATGAGGAACGAAACAGTGATAAGGGCTGGGGACGCTTTGGCCGCGAGCAGATCTGCCGCCTGAAGATTCGCCGGATGAAAGAAGAATGGGCAAAGGATCTGGTGGCGTGGCCCTGGTGTATCTCCGAGATAGTCAAGGCCCATGAGGACTGCCCGGAGCTTCAGGCCGTTCTGGACGAGTACCACAAGCCGGCGGTGATCCAGGACCAGGTGCTGGGAGAACTGACACTGGACAAGGACCATGATACCTTTGAGGGCGAGATCCAGTGGTGCGGAAAGGATGTGCACCTTTCCCTTGAGGTCAATGCGGAGAGCAAGCCCTCCTGGACCCGCGCCCGCAGTGCCGCCAAGAAGCTGCTGGCCGACTGTGAAACCTGGGACAAGGCCATGCGGGAGCTTGCGGCCAAGAACCTGACTGGGCTGGCCAACGACTGGCTCTCCCAGGATGAGGATAACCCCCGCGATTCGGAAACAGACCCCATCACGGAGGAAGAACTTGCCCGGCGGATCAGCATGACCAGCCTGTCCGTCACCTCCGGCGGCAGCTTCACCGCCTGGTTTGACTGCGACGAGATGTTCACCGACCATGCGGTGACGGTCTATGGCTCCTTGAAAAAGGGCCTTAAAGCTGCCAACATTGAGGGATAAGGAGGCGCAGAGATGAAGCTGAACTGTAAACGCATTGATTTACCATATACCCCCGGCGAGGAAATCTTCAACTTTCCCGAAGAATCGGGACTGCCCTTTCTCTTCGATGTGGAGGAAGAACTGACTGCTGATCCTGCTGCTATGGATGCGGTGGGAGAAATGCTGGATGAGGCGGAGAAATTGGCGGAAAAGGCCAAAGCCGCCATCAAAGCGGCGCTGGCGGACGAGGACAGCCGCTACCATAGCATTGTGACATTTTTCATGGAGTTCCACCGGGACGAGGTAGGCCCGGATATTGCGGCGGAACTTTTTCCGGGAACCGACCCATCCAAGCTGTCCTTTGCCGAGATGGTGGACTTTTTGAAGCTCAAGCGGTTTGGCAGCCTGGTGGATAGCGAGATGAATCAACAAGTTTTCATTATGGATCTGTCCTTCAACCCGGAAATTACCGACGAGCTGATGGTGGTCTACTTTGATTTGAACAAGGAGATTTTTTGTATTACTCATGAGAGCTGAGGAAAGAGCGTTACCTATGGAAAAAGCGGCTGCTGTTAACACCTGCTTAGGTGTTTTGAAGGGACGGGACTGCATCTATCTGGATCAGGTGAAACAAGATGATCTGAACAATCTGACCTTTATGGGGGACATCAATGGCCATCTAATCTCCCAGCACAGTGACGAAAAAGACTGGTTTCCCTACACACTCACCTTCCGGCGGGTGCTGACCTATTTTGCCTGTGAATTGGACACCTATGAAAGTCTGGCTGGGACGGGGCGTCTGGATGGCAGCTCTTTTGATTTAATTGAGGATAGCACCTGGCTGAAGTCTTTGCCGGTGCGGGAGGACTTTGACAAAGGCATCTATCGGCACTACCGGCTGTTTACATACGATGATGTTTACAACATCATTGCGGTTTCCTATGAGTTTGCGGCAGAGTTGTAAATGTCTGAAATATGGATAATCATTGAAAGAATCAAGCCAGGAAGGGGGCGCGGCAATGAAACAGAATAGCAAACGGCGCAAATATCTGCCCACACTTCTGGTTCAGCAGATCCGCCTGCAATGGTATAAAGACTGCCGGGGCGGAAACGCGGCCGCACAGCGGAACCAGTATCCCAAAGCCATGCGGCTGCCGAAAGACTTCTTCTCTTACTATTCCTTTGGCCTGCCTACACACTTTGTATCGATCTTACAGAGGCCCGATGGATTTCAGATCGATAGGGACTGTCGCAGGCTGATGGAATGGAAGCCGAATGGCACAATGCGGCTTCACCCTTTCGAACTGATTCAGCAGGAGTCCGGAATCCAGGTGCGTTACCGCTATGATTGGCATATTGGTGCGATACCAGAGCGATATACCTACGATAAGGCCGGGCAAAAACAGCCCCTCAATGAACTGGCACTGGATTTGGCTCCCGGTGAGTATGGAAGCGCTGTCTGCAATGGGCGGTTCCGGGACTGGGATACAGGAATCTGGTATTATGTACTGGATATTTTGAATGTGATGCCGCTTACAGAACCCACTGACTCATTGACCAGTTTTACGGACAGAGAGCCTAATAAGATATATACCCAGATCGACCGACTGTGGTGACGAAAGACAGGAGGATAACCACATGATTTCCACAAAAGATTTATCCGGCCTTCCCAATGCGGAGCGCCTGAAAAACTTCTGCAAAGGGCTGGCAGCTCTGGACATCATCATGGTGGAGGAGGAATGGAGCTTCATCCGCCACTATACATACAACCCCGCATGGCGCAAAGGCAAAGAGGCATTCTTTGCCACTGATGGCAGTGACCAGAGCATGATCGTCATGTTTGCGCCGGAAGGCTGTGTAATCAACGGTGTGGACTCTGAACTCTATGACTGGGAGGAAAAACTTCCCCGTATCGAAGACCTGACAGATGGGATGCCCCCTGCTTTGCAAAAACTTATGGGCAGCCGTGAAGTCAAAAAGATGAAAAGCACCTTCTGCGTCTGGACGGAAGATGGCACCACCTGGCACTGCAATCCCATGGACGGCGAGGACGCATCCATGGATCTGCTCTCCACGATTGATGGCAATCCGTTGAGCTATGCGGAGTACGGGAAGTGGTTTTATCCGGCCGATCTGCCTTTGGAAGCTGTGCGCCAGCTTGCGGACGGGGTGCCGGTGACAAAAGAACTGGTCACTGCGTTGAACCCTAAGCGCAATGAATGGGAAGAAATCAAGGCGGGCCTGGGCAAGATTGGGTATCCAAATGAACTTTGATTCACAGCAGACAGGAGATGAATTGAATGATCAAAGAACGCATCCTCATCTCCGGCGATCTCAAAAGCAAGGTCAAGCAGCTGATGGAGTACGCCGGATGGCAGGAAGGCCGCAGTGTGGATATTTCCATTGCGGAGCAGTATTACGCCGCTCATGGCATCCCGATGATGAAGACCACCCAGCGGTTTTATCGCAAGTATTTCGGCCTGTGCTGCGAATGGTACCTGGCGCAGAAAAAGCTGAACTGGGCGGCCGACTTCCAATTCGCTCTGTTCCCTTACCTGGTCAATGGGATCAAAAATCATTTGGAAGAAGCCTTTTTTCGGGATATGTCCGGCTGTGAGCTGGCGGAGATCGAGCAGGCAGCTGGTCAGAAGTGCCAGCCCATCGGTCACATCGGCTATTACTACCCGGCAGAGGTTTGGATCTCGGAGTACGGGAAACTGTATGCAAAATATGAGTATCAGGACGAGATCGAGTGCTTTCCCGATGTGTTTGCCCTGATTGAACGGGAACTGCGGCAGTGCAAATTTGATTCCGCCGCTATGAAAACCGTTGGGGCACTGGACGGAAAACTATGAAACAGAACTTTACTACTTGGCGCAATCAAATATTGCAGAATCCGTGGGACATTTCACCGCTGAAATTCGGAATGTTACAGGATGAGGTCATAGAAATTTTTGGGAATCCCGATGATGTTTCCACCATGGGAAGCGGCGGGAAACCTTTGATCCTCAAATATCATGACATTGAACTGCATTTCGATAGAAAGGCCCCTCATGGGCTCTACTTAGTGTATAGCGACGACGAAATCGAACTGAGCTTAACAGATCATCACGAAGAACTGCTGCAGCCGATCACCAACACAGAGCCGGTGGACAACGAATTTTTCCTTCGGGATGGAGTCGTCTATTTCTCTGGCCTATATGAAAACGGCTTGTTGAAGGGTGTTTCGCCCAAAGACTTCTGCTGTTGGCATTACTGGGGCAAATCCTCTACGGCCTGCTTTCTCGGCGGGATTCGCCTGCGTGGAGCAGACCCGGCATCGTTTCGGGTGTTAAACTATGCCTACGCAATGGATAAAACAGCCGTCTACACCACCAGCGGGAGAATCCCAGATGCAGATCTGGCAGCCTTCCAGGTGTTGGACAAGGGCCAGAACGATTCAGGCGCGCCCCAGGGATATGCAAAGGACAGCCGGCAGGTCTACTTCCATAATGGGGACGGAAAGGTGAAGATCATCAAGGGGGCGGAAGTTTCCTCTTTCCGCTCGTTGGGCGATACCTATTTTGCCAGGGATGAGAAACGGATCTATGCCTACGGCAAGCAGCTTCCCAATGTAGAGCTGACTTCCTGGGAACTGCTTGGGCACTGGTATTCCCGCGATGTCAAGCGGGTGTATTATCTCAACCGGGAACTCAAGGGAGCGGATCGGGACAGTTTCACAGTCTACACTCCTATGGACGCAGCTCCGCTTGCCGATCATCTGGCCCGTGACAAGGAACATTTTTACCAAAACGATGAGGTAATTGAAGAAACGCTGTGGCGGGAAAGGCTGCACGAGTTAATACAAGAACAGTAAACGGAGGGAAAACGGCTATGGACTATTTGAAGATACTGCATGAAAACCCTGATTTGGCAGAGGAATTTGATTCGCTGTTTGACTTCTTCCTGCTGGATGAGTTGTCCCCGCGGGATGACGCAGAAGGCCGATGCACCTTTTCCCTGCCCGGCATGGTGTTTGCCAGGGATGGCTCCGGCGGAGAATACCACCTGTTGGAAGATGGCTCCATCGGCTATTACAGCAGCGAAGGCGAGGCAGGCCGTCTGGCTGAGAGCATGGATGACCTTTTTTCCCTGCTTGTGAGCTGTATTTGCTGGCACGACTGCTGTGACACAAAGCTGTATGTGGATTCCAAAACATTGGAGGAGTATGGGCAGAGGCAGCGCAACTGTAACTTGGAAGATATGGATGTGGACAGCTTACGGCGGGTGTCTGATACCCTCGGCATCCCTACTGGTGAGCCGCTGGCTCCGGTTCTGGAGCGGTTCCGCAACGCAACCCAGCGTGAGCCTCTGTATCAGTGTATATTTCACGAGGACGACGGAAGCCTGACCGAATCATACGGTCTGATGTTTGAATGAGAAAGGAACAATCCCTATGAAAGCATTTGACCCCAATTACAAACTGCTGGACGAGATGTATCAGGACGATTACTATCCTGCTTTTCTGGTAGACAAGGTAAAGGACGAGCTTCAGAAGGTCATCGACCTGCTGGAGAGCGGCGAAACCGACACCGAAACGGTGCAGGAAACGCTGGACGAGGCGGTCTGCGGCATCAACGATCTCCAGGAGGAGTTTGACGAGCACGACAGCGAACTCGAAACGGTGGCACGGGAGTGTATCGCGGCAACTGTGGCCTACATTCTGGCGTGGTTCAACATCCCCATTGACACTGAGGAAGCCATCCGGGAACGGGACTGGTGATCCCTATGGCAGAAAAAGAACTGGCCGTTTGTGATGAGTGCGGCAGTCTGTTTTTCAAAGGCTCATCACAGATGATAGGGCTGTGCCCGGAATGTGCCCATATTCTATATGGCTACCCGAATTGTGACCATCATTTCCAGAATGGCCGGTGTGTGAACTGCTGCTGGGACGGCTCAAAGAGTGTGTACATCAAGAAACAGAATCAACAGGAGGAAACTGATATGCCTACAACTGAATGGCTGAACAAATACGAATCCATCAAGGATAAACTGACCTGTAAAGATGACTTGGAGGCCCACTTCACAGAGAAAGTGATTGGGAACATGGGCGTGGA
Organism: Flintibacter sp. P01028; assembly: GCF_041925235.1. Classification (NCBI taxonomy): domain Bacteria; kingdom Bacillati; phylum Bacillota; class Clostridia; order Eubacteriales; genus Flintibacter; species Flintibacter sp. P01028. The sequence goes on along the minus strand of NZ_JBHEVC010000006.1, from coordinate 169,457 downwards.
TGTACTGGACATCGGCGCAGTCCATTTCACCACCGGGCAGATCTTCGCCTGTGATCCGCTGGTGGAGCTGGAGGACACTCTGCCGTTCCTTCAAACGATCCCCGCCGGAACTTATCCGGTGAAAATCTGCGTGGTGCCCAGCGAACAATACGGCGACCGCTACGCCTGCGTCAAGGTGGAGGTCAGCCAGGAAAAGCCTGTCCGCTATGAGCTGGGCATGACGGGCAACGAGGAGTTGGACGCGGCGCTGGGAGATGACGACTACTTCGGTTTCGGCGTGGATGCCGGGATGGGGTGTATCGCGGACATCCAGACCCAGGCGGCCTTCAAGACATACTGGGCCAAGCGGCTGGAGGAGGACCCGGACATCGACCCCTACAACGACCTGTTCTGCGACTTACTGGAGGAAAACGCCCAAGCCCACCCCAAATATCAGGGAGACTGCGGCGACTGGCTCAACTGGACAGTACCGGACACGGACTGCAATCTGCCCATCTTCTCCTCCGGCTGGGGTGACGGTTACTATCCCGTCTACTTCGGCTATGACGCCAAGGGAGACGTCTGCGCCGTGTATGTGCGCTTCATCGACATTGAAGCCTGTTATAGAGAGCAGGAATAAGGAGGCACGCTATGGAATGGCCAAAACGGGCACGGACAGCGGACTGGGAAAACGGTGTCCTGACCTTGGATGGAGAGAAGCAGTTTGAGATCCCGGAGCTGACCGCCGAGATCATGGGGCGGCTGGCCGGTTATACCCTGGTGGGCTTCCACACAAAGGGATTCCCGGTGACGGATGAACTGCTTGCCCCCTTTGCCGGGCATAAAAGCATGGTCAATTTCGGCGTGGAGAAGGGCGCGCTTACCGACGCTTGTTTCCCCGTCTTTTCCGCCATGCCCAAGCTGCGCTATCTACTGCTGGACGGAAATGCCGCCATCCACGGCGGCGGCCTGTCCGCCCTGCAAAGCTGTAAGCTGGACCTTCTCACCCTCAACCACACCGGGCTGGACGACCTTGGACTGCTCCAGGCGTCCTCCATCCCCAAGCTCTCCCACATCCAGATCGACCATACCGCTGTGACATACGAGGGCCTGCTGGCCATCGCCGGCAACAACTACATCCATCCGGTGGCCCATAAGCAATTCACCAAAGAGCAGATGGAACACTTCTCCCAGCTCCAACGAGAAAAGGCCAAAAAGCCCATCCAGCTGGATGAGCAGGCGGTGGAGGAATGCCGCAGGGTGTTGTCCGCGTTCTTTGCCGAGATGACGGAATGGGAGCAGTACATGGAGCAGGCTGGGTTTGAAGATCCCGAGGCTGTGCCCCGCCTGCTGGCGATCTGGGAGAAGTATGTGAGCGAAAAGCCCCGTATGGGCTACCGGCCTCTGGGCCTCTCGTACAGTGCCCAGGGCACCTACAAGGGCGAGCAGTTCCTGGACGCAGAGCAGATTACCAAGAACAAGCTCTATATCTATACCAGAGAGAAAAACACCGGCTTTGACCGCCGCTTTCTCATGAAGCGTGTGGGCGGGGGCTGGATGATCGACGCGGTGCAGGAGCGGCTGGACGGCTGGCAGCGCACAGGATTGTGAAGTTCATGAGAATCAGATTGGAGGTACAGGAAGATGGGTTCATGGGGTATAAAAGCATTGGAAAGTGATAACGGCTTAGACTTAATTTTCCTTTTGAAAACAGATTATTTACCCAAACATAAAAAACTGACTTTAGGTGGATTGATAGGCTTTCTGAAAGAGGAAGGTTTTCTTGGAGAAACAGTGAACGAAATTGACTTTCTCTATGATAATACCGCCATCGCTCTCGCAGAGCTTTATTCTGAATGGCAGGAAACAGGAAAGCTAAACTACGATGATGAGGATTCTAATGTTTGGTCAGCAATAACGAATTTCTCAGCTTCAGCTACTGCTCGAAAAGACCTTCTTAGGCGATTGAGGAGTATTAAAAATCAAGTTCCTGATGAAGATGGCGAAAGAGAAATCGTAGAACTTTGGAAAGAAAGTAATCACTGGGAATCGTGGGATAAGCATTTGGATTCTTTGATAGAACTCTTACAGCAGGAATAAAATTGTTGTTTTGTAGGTAAGTGCGTTGAATTGTGAGGCATCACATGGCTTGGGAATATGAAACCTTTGGCCCGGACGGTCAATGCAAATTGTTCGGTGTGAACATCTTTGACTACGACTGGCAAACCACCGGCAAGCGAGTAAAAGTCAAAGACCCGATCTATCACCAAAACCACACTTTCGAGGTCTGGCAGGTGGAGCTCGGCGGGCAGATCCACCGCTTTGTCGCCGGAGAGTTCTCCAACTGCGTATGGGGATTTTATTTAGAGAAAGACGGATGAGAGGAGCGTGAACCCATGAAAGCCAGCGCTGGAGAGGTCTATACCGTTTACAACCAATATCTGAAACGCTACACCGCCTGCCAGGTGGCCTATATTGCGCCGCCGGACTCGGTGAGCAAGGAACCCTGGGCGGTGGTCCTCTCTCTGGACTGGGTGGGGGACGCGCCTCTGACCGCAGAGGAACTGCCCCATCTCCGTCCGCTCTACAAGGACTTCATGTACTGGTCCCGTGACCTTCACTTGCTGCGGGTGCCGGTGGAGGTCCCGCCCCAATATAAGTTGGTGGGCACACTTCCGCCCTTCACCGACCAGCCCTGCCGCTCCTACGGCGGCTGGAGCGACGGCTATGATGTGTACCTCCAGATCCGGTGGCAGGCCATCCCGGAGGAACGGCGGCGGGCCTTCAAGGAGGCCATGGAGAGCGACGAGCAAACGGAGATCGGCGGTATCCCGCTGAAGGTCAACAGCCATCGGGTGATGGACCAGTACGCGCCATTCGATTCGGCGCTGGAACTGAAGGCGCTGCCCTGCCTCTCCGACCTCATCTGCCAGCGGTGGCACCCGGATCTGCTGGAGTTTTTGCGTGGAAATCCCTTCATCCGCGAACTGACCCTGCTGAACCACGGTCAGAGGACACTTGATCTGCGGGGCACCAGTATCAGAAAGCTGATGCTGGACATGACCGGCCTTCAGGAACTATGGCTGGGTGAGGATACAGAGCAGCTCCTGTTTCAGAACAAGGGGCCGGACGATTGTACCATCCATTCCCCCGAAGATGGCAGCGGTTTGACCCTCCAATTTATCGGGGAATACCGCCCACACACGGAACTGCCGAACCTATGGGGGCTGCATGGCATCCATCTGAAGGACTTTGATCTGACCGGACTGGCCGCTGTCCATCCCCATCTGAAGGAGCTGCGGCTCTGGGGCGCTCCGGGAAATCTGCAAAACTTCTCCGCCGTGGGAGGGTTCCGGGAACTGACGAACCTCTCCACCTTTGACCTGTTCGGCTTCGGGGCGGACGACATCCCCACCCCGGAGCAGATGCCGGAGCTTCGCTGGTTCTGGATGACCAGCCTGCCGGAGACAGCAGCAAAAGCGGCAAAGCAGCTCTGGAAAAGCAAGCCGGGAATGGATCTGCGCCTCACCAAACCCCGGAAACCGGAGTGGCTGGCGCAAAATCTGGACAATCCCTTCCGAGGCTGGGACGGCACGGAGCATATCCCTGCCGCCGCCGCGAAAAAAGCAGCCAATCAATACCGCAAGACCCGCTCCCAGCTGATGAAGCTGGCCGCTGAACCGGGCGAGGGCGCCCAGGCCCCGGCGCTGGATGCGGTGGCAGCCTACACCCGGACCTTCAACAAGATGGGCTTTATCGAAACCGTGGAGCGGGATGAAATTTACATGGCCCTGCGGGGGATCCTGGATGCCCTGCCGGGCGATACGCTCCAGAAAGAAGCCCTGATTGAGAAGTTTGAGGAACTAAGAGATTTTTGAGGAGAACAAGTAGCATGATAGAGTTCAGCAAGAATCATAGCTCGGCATGGATGGAAATGATGTCGGCCTATCAGGTTTTTCGGGCAAAGCTGTTTGATTGGGCCCACGAACCAGATCAGATAAAACAAAAGGATTTGCTGCTGGAGCTGGACTCTTGGCAAAATCGGGATCTTCACAGAAGAATGCTGGTGGTAGATCTTCTGCGCAGCACAGAGATGTGGGACGAAAAAGCCCTCCTCTTAGTTCTGAAAGAACTGACAGCCATTGCCCTACTGGAACAGGATGAGATTGCCGTTTATGCTCGAATGGCATTGTCTAAACTCAAAGACCAGTCGGAGCGGCTTACCATTGCCGATGAGGTGCTTCGTCTTGCAGTGGTCGAGGAAGAAAAGGCAGAACCTGATCCCGTTGTATTCCACAACGGCTGCCTGCTGCTGTATGAGTTGCACTGTGAAGTAGCGTTCTCGCAGTATGGAGATCGGTATGCGAATCTGATTGAGCAGGCATACGGTTTAGATGAAAAAGACTTGGCGGGCATGAAAAAAACGCTGTCCCAAATCTGATGATCAAGGAGGCTTGAATATGGATGCAAGGATTACAGAATTGCTGGAAGAACTGAAACAGGCAATCGACAAGGCTGCCACCACAGGTGACAAATATCAGTTTATAGATCCGGCCTATGATTTAATTGATGAACTGGAACAGTGCGAAAAACCTTTCGATGCTGTAAGACCGATCTTGGAACTGATTGAATCTTCTCCCAATATTGATTTTGGCGGCCCCGGACCACTGGGTAGCTTTATGGAGAAGTTTTACCATGAGGGCTATGAGGAAGAATTGGTCGCATCGCTGAAAAGAAAACCAACTGAGTACACGATTTCTCTCATGTTCCGCATCATTGCAGATGAGGAACATCCCAATCTGAGCGAATACAAACATCTGTTAAAGACACTTGATAACACCTCTGAAATTGATACTTTCTGGTTGGATGAGATTGCGAAACTGTAGAGGGGAAATAGATTGAGCTACACAAAATTCAGCAAAGAAGTAACCAAGTGGCTGAAAGCCAATGGCCTGCCATGTTATGGAACAGCCAACGATAGCCCCGAAGAAACAAAGGCCCGGCTGGACGCATGGATGCGTGGGAGCAAAGAGATACTGCGCCAGTGGATCGCGGAAAAGCGTTACCGTGAATTGATCTCCTGCGCCCACGGCGGCTGGTATCAGGATGATGTAATTTTTGAGCCCTTGGCTGAACATTTTGTGGCGAACCACTTGTTTGATGAACTGCGGTTTCTCTGCGAGCGCGGCATCCGTTTTTCTGCGGAAGATATGCTGGCCACCATTCAATCTGAGAAAGAGGAGCATGGGGCGCTTGATATAGAAATCATTTGGAACATAGATGTTCCAAGCTATGTGTCAGGCCGCAGTTATTCCCATTTGGGGGAAATCGCAAAATACAGGAAACGGGCGCTGGATCAGATTATCCGCTATGCAGGCTATCTGGAGCAGATCCACGCACCTGCGGAGTATTTGGAACAGGTAAAGGTCCTGCAAAAGAGCGTTTCTAATCTGACAATCAAAGCAAAAGATTTGAAACCATTCCGGTTTCGGCTGTGAAAGTAATTTTCTGAAAGGAGTGTGCGGGCGCATGAGCCGAATCGTCGATAAACCCTACTTTACATACAGTGCATACAACGCCCTGACCTCCGGCATCCAGGTGAAATGCCCCAAGTGCCACGGTGCGGGTGTTGTAACGGCGGATGATGACAACGCCTATTTTCGCTGTCTGAGCTGCGGTCATCAGGAAATCCGTGACCGGACAATCTACCGCTATGATGTCCATAACCAGTGCAAAAACTGCGGCAGGTACTACCGGGTGGATATTGAAGATACTGCAAAACAGCACTTTTCCGTTCTCCATGTGGCCTGTCCCTATTGTGGAACAACCATGTCGGGCGAGGTACATAAGACGGCGGAGGCTTTCTCCTATGGTGCGGAGATTCAGGGCGGCAAGGACCCCTGGTTCGGCCTGGAGCTGTGGTTTTTGACCTCATTCCAGGGTAAGCCGGTCTGGGCCCTCAACCGGGAGCACCTTGCCTATCTGATCGACTATCTCAGCGCCGGCCTGCGGGAAAAGCCGTTTGGAAGTCCGAAAAAGACCCAGGCCGACCATCTCCCCACCTTCATGAAAACCGCAAAGAACCGGGAGCGGATCGTGAAGCTGCTGAAGAAAATGCAGGAGGAATGAGGATGGAACAGAAAGTAATTTACAACGGCCAAATTCTTACTCTGACTCACTTTTGGGCAACGGGAGAGCCCTGCCTGTGGATCACTGACCCGCAGCAGATCGGAATGCCCGAAATGGAGTTTGTGGGTGGATACCCAAATGAATACTGCATTTTTCTGAAAAATCTGACTGAAACGGAACTGGCACAGATCACATCCCTTGACGGCGTTCCACTGGATGTGAGAGAAGAACTGCGGCAGATCTAATGGGAAAGGACAAATCCTATGGCACTACAAGATAAGAAAATCATGCCTCCCCCCTGGCTGGCCCACCGGGAGATCGAGCGATACTCCATTGGCTGGCGCATGGGCTATGGGGAGGATTACATATACCGATTTGGCGATTGGCTGGACACTCTCTCGCCGGAGGAGCGGGCGGAATACCGCGCCCTCTTCCCCGAACCGATGACCTGGAAGGGCTGGTGGGATAACGAGGACAGCAGCGAGGTGCTGGAGCATGGCGGCTTCTTTGTGGAGGTGTGGCAGCCGGAGGGCCAGCCCAAGTACACCCGGCAGTGGCTCCAGCAGGAGTTTGCCGCCGGGAGAACGCAAGAGCTGTGCCTGTTCTGGGGCCATCAGCCTGCTGAGGACGGCCAGCTGACAAAAAGCTGCCTCAGCCAGTGGTGGATGGAGGACTTCTATACGATGGCTGACTCCTACCTCTGCATGGAGCAGTATATGATGGCAGGCAAAGCCGGGCTATTTGGGGATAGTGAAATCCGGGAGCAGATTTTGAAATGCAGCGATCCTAAACAGATCAAGGCCCTGGGCCGCAAGGTGCGGAGCTTTGACCAGAAGGTATGGGACAAGTTCAAGTACGCCATCGTGCTGCTTGGCAACTGGTACAAATTCAGTCAAAATCGGGAGCTGAGAGAGTTTCTCCTCTCCACCGGGGGCAGCGTGCTGGTGGAGGCCAGCCCCTACGATAATATCTGGGGCATCCGGCTCCCAGCCAGCTCCCCGGAGGCCCAGGACCCCATGAAGTGGCGTGGACAAAACCTGCTTGGCTTTGCGCTGATGGAGGTACGGGACGAACTGCGCCGGGTGACGCAGAATGAAATGCTTTGCGATTGGAGTACAGTATGGGAACAATGAAACTCTACGAACTGGTCAACCACTACCACATCGGCACAGACCTGACCTGTGCCGAGGCGATGTTTCTGGCTTGCAATGAATATTACCATCTGAATTTATCCGAGGAAACCCGGAAGATGTTCTCCGTCATGGGCCTTGGGATGCAGACTGAGCAGTCCTGCTGCGGCGCTTTTACCGTGGCGGTGGGGATCATCGGTCTGACGACCGCCAAAGAGGGCCAGACGGATGTGGACAACATGGAAGGCTACCAGATGATCGCTGAATTGACGGAGTTTATGCTGGGCTTCTACGGAACGCTCCACTGTATCGAGCTGCAAAAGCTGGAGATCGTGGGATACGAAAATCCCTGCCACGCCATTGTGGAGGCGCTGGCCAAAAAGCTGGAGGAGCTGCTGGCGGGCCGCAGGATCTTCCGCCCGACAAACGGGGGGCAGATCGGTTCCTGATATGCCGGAAAAGGAGAACACCATGAAAGACCTTTGCCAATACGGAAATAGGCAGGATAATGAATGGGAAATCCTGCCCTGGATACCTGATCCGCGCCCGCCATTCAAAATTTGGGTGAAACCAGAGCAGATCGCGCCATTCTTTCTCATTCCCCACCACCCCTATGCGATTTCCCTTCTGCTGAAGATCAGCGACGGATTCCGAACAGAGGCATTCCGGCGGCTGGGACTGACTGGCAGCAGCGGGGACTGGGAGCGGCTGGTCCGGGGCGTGATCCGAGAGTTTGAGGAAAACAACAGCGGCGTGGATCTGTTTCACTTCGACTCCGACGAAGATGTGTTCTGCGTGTACTCCTTGTACATCGACGATTTGATGCTGCTGTCCAAGATGATCCGGGCGGTCTGTGACAATGAAAAAACAATGCGGACTTATCTGGGCATAGGAGAGGTGGAACATGAGAAATAAGGAGCAGGAGCTCGCATGGCAAAAAGTAATAGAAGCCTGCATAGAGGATGTAAAACACCACTTCACTGACATCCAGCAGGCCGTCGAATTTGGCTGGTACATCCAGTCGGACAACTACTTTGTGTCCTATATTTTTGCCACTGACGCACAATTAAAAGCGGCACAGCAGAGCGGTCTGACGGAACAGATCAATTCCTATCACAGAGAGCAACTGATAAAGCGTCATTACCCCATTGAGGGAATCAAGGACTGCACCTTTGCCTCTCAGGAGGAATGTGACCGGGAATTTGGCGGGAATTGGTATTACTATTTCAAATGATAGGATGAGGGCATCAAGATGATTGAATACATCAAGCTCTTTTGGGAGGGCGCACCGGGGGAAGAACCGCCGGTTATCCTCTATGAAGTGGATACAGAAAATGAGCGGCTGGCCCTCCGTTCCATTGACATCTTTGCGGATGGCAGCACCCGCAACATCCCTGACCTTTACGACGGTGCTATCGAGATCACGCCGATTCCCACCGTGGAGGAATTGAACACCCATGTCTGGGGCGAGGAGTTCCACGCCTGCGTCATAGAGAAAGCGGAATTTGAGGCTATCTGGCAGAATCACACCTACAATGAAGAATTAAAGGGGACGGGAGAAATTGGATGAAACAGACCGATATTTATACCGAGGCTCTAATCTGTCTGCGGTCGATTTTACAGACGGACCACCCGGAATTCAAAAACTGGATCGACTGGCTGGAGCGGGATATTGAGGACTGGACCCAGCGGCGGGAGGTCGCCCACCATCTTCAGGCATACGGCGGCATGGGTTCCTTCAACGACCTGCCCAGTATGCGTGGAAATCATGACTATATTTTCGACTTTCTCAAGTCCGTGTGCTATGCCTTCGGCCATCTTTATGGCAAACGGGAAGGCATTTCTCCAGAAGCGTTGATGAAAGAATGTGTCCATGATGCCGAACAAGCATCTTATCACCCCCGTAAAGAGCTGAACCAAGCCATTGCCCAGCACTTGATGCAGGGCGATTTGCAAGAGAATCTGAATCGGATGTAGGAGGACAAACGATGGTTCAAGCGTGGCGCAAGGTGAATTTTGGCACTGGAACAGTTACCTTTTTGGATGACACACAAAAAGAAGATATGCTGCAAGTGGAATATCCAAACGGATTTTTGTTGGATATGGGCTGGTATCAGGACAGATACATCATTTCCATCATTCATAATTTTGATTGGACGCATCCAGTCAAGCGGTATGAAGCGGCAGATAGGGATCAACTTCCTGCGCTGTTGACAGAGGCGGCTCACAGTGTAGAACGGGCATCTCAAAATGACAAAGTGGAGAAATGGCGCAAAGAATCGTGAGGTAAGCGTATGGCAAAAGACATCAGGGAGTGCCTGCTGGAGCAGGCAAGAAAATTTCATCAGTGGCAGGAAATCACTTATCCCGGAAAAACCGCCGAGGAGATTGGCGGTGCGTGGGAAGTCGATTATCCATACTGGAATGACACTTACAGCGCCTTTTGCCATGTGTTGACCCAAACGGATGCAGAAACGGCAGACAGCGTCCTGCTGGATGAGATGGTCTATCTGATCGCCAGGGCCAACGAAGCGGAGGGGTTTATACAGGAGACCACTTTCCATCCCAAATGGTTCGAGTGCCTCTGCCGCAGGGCCGCAGCCTCCAATGAGAGTGAGGCCAAGTGGCAGTTTGCCGCCTATCTGCCGGAATGCTCATGTAGTCAGAAAGTCAGGGATATAATTATGGATTTCGCAAAGGACCCCAATGAATATGTGAGCCGTCGGGCACTTTTGGCGATGCCCGCTCTGCGTCCCGATTGTGTGGAACAATTTGCTCCGCTGTTTTGGGAGCGCAACTGTTACTCTCCTGAACTTCAGGAATACCAGCGGATCGCTGTTCTGATTTCGCTGGACGCCATCCATTCCGACCTGCTTCCACAATACTTGGAGCGGGCCAAGCAGGATGGTCGGAGCTATCTGCTGGAACACGCAAAACGAATCGAAGGAGGACTTGCCATGAACGAAAAACTGTCCCGTCCCCAATTCAATCAAATGGAAACCACCGAGAAGCAGGCACTGATGGAACGCCTGGCTGCTCGTTATACTATGACCTTTCTCGGTCTACATACTTTTGACCGCTGGGGCCAGAGCTGCACCACCGGTATCTTCGAGAAAGATGGCCGGGAGTTCGTCTTTGTCCCAGGCGATACCATCACCCTGGGCTGGGAGCAGTTTGCCGTGGGGCTGAATCAGGAGAGCCGGGAGGAGTTGGAGTACCTGTTTCAGGAGTGGGAGATGGAACCGCAGAACCCGGAGGAGATGGTCCGGGAAAGCATGGCTCCCGTTCGGCAGGCGGCCATTGGCCCCATGCTGGTGGGCCGGGAGCTGGAGGAACTCTGCTGGGAGCCGGTCAAGATGGACGATCCCAGGCTGACTGCCCACCCTGACTGGCTGGAGAAGTTCCGTGATTTTGCCTGGAGCGACCTTGACAGTCTTACCTTGCACCAGTCGGCTCGCATAGAACGGACAGAAGATGGATTTCAGACCTGGATCTATAGCCGCACAGACTACGATGCGCTTCTTGCCGGGCTGGAACAGCAGGGGCTTTCGCTGCCCACGGCGGACGAGTGGGCCTACCTGTGTGGCGGCGGGTGCCGCACCCTGTTCCCCTGGGGGGATGGAATGGACTACTCCATGCACCTGCACCACTTTGAAAGCCCAGAGGATGAGGACAAACCCTTCGATATGGAGGAACCCAACTTCTTCGGCCTGTCCATCGCCTACGATCCCTATATGCGGGAAGTGGTGCAGGCTGATAGACTTACCACCTGCGGCGGTGATGGCGGGCGCAGCATCTGCGGCGGACTGGGAATCTTTCTCGGTTTCCTGCCCTGTTCTCCCCACTGTAAGCCGGAAGTGCAGGAGGACAAGGAACTGAACGGAGATTATGACTTTTATCGGCCCATTATCCGGGTGGAGTTTGATGGATAGACCGGAGTGATACGAATGGAAAAAGAGAATCTTGTTTGCCCCTCCTGTGGTCAGTTGGCGGCACAGATGAAGGAGGACGGCAGCATCTCCCACCGCCAATATGACCAGCTTCTCCAGAAACTCATGGAACTGGAGCGGCAAGGTGACATGGAACTGTTCGCCGGTGACTGCCCACTGGAGGATACCGGCGCGGTGCTGGACGCTGAACAGCACTATACCGCCTGCCACTATATGCAGTGCCGCAGCTGCGGAGCCCTCTACTTTGTGGGAGCCTGCATCCGGGGTGCGCCGGTCTTTCGGCAGGTGGCAGACATCAGAAAGGAAAAACTGGACACCCGGCTGTGGGGCCGATGTGGAACCTACTACTTACAGAAAAAAGACTGAAGGAGGCGTGACAGATGTATATCAAAAAATACTGGGGCAACTTTATGGGAGGCTCGGATGACAGCCTGAACCTTGTGGCATTTTTAGAGGACCAGAAAAAGGAGGAGATCCCCCTCAGCGAGATTTTTGCCAAGATTGGGCTGGACAAGCAGACCTGGGACTTCCGCCAGACTGTGGAGTATCTGGAATTCACCCACTCCAATGGCGTGGAGATGGACTTTCATTTCGCCATTGATGTGGTCACCGATCTGGCCGCCGTCCTGCTGGAGTGCAGCATCAGCGGCGGCGTAGACCTCCACGACCTGGATTCGTACCACACCCCCCATCGCCGCATCCGCGTCACCGCCACGCCGGAGGAGCACGACGCCATGAACAAGGCCCTGGCGGATTTTGCGCAGAACCCGCTGGAATATGACCTCAGTGAGATGATGGACGACGAGGAGATCCAGGAGATGGCTCGGGATGTGGAGGCCCTGCGGAAGGAGCTGTATGAGTCCGCCGGCCGCAACCGCAGCTACCATGTGAAAGCGGAGGATGTGAAACATCTGCTTCCCGACTGGGAGGGCGCCGATGGCTGCATCGCCACCAACCGTATCACGGTGGAGGGCTGCAAGGTTGGCTACTGCTACCGTGAGGAGCCGGACGGCGACTGGGACAGCGGCTGGCGCTTCACCGCTGGTGACGAGAGCGAGGCGTACATGGACGACCCCAACAATGCCGGGATCTACAAGCTGAATACGATCTGCAACGACGATCCCGACATCATCCCTCTGCTGAACACCCCCGCTCCCTGCGCCTTTGAGCGGGATGAGCATGGTGTGTTCCAGCAGATCAAAGACTGGAAACCGGAACAGGACGAGGAGGAGCCTGATATGGACATTTTGAAGCAGTGCCAGAAGTGGAATGAAAACGACGAATATCAGAAGATCATTGACGCGCTGGAGGCCATCCCCGCCCAGGAGCGCACCCCTGAGGAGGACAGCGAGCTGGCCCGGGCTTATAACAATTTGGCAGACCCATATAAGCCAGGTGGCAAGGATATGCTCAAGAAGGCCATCGCCCTGCTAAAGCCCCACGCGGAATATTTCGAGGGCGACCACTGCTGGAACTTCCGCATGGGTTACTCCTACTTTTATCTGGATCAGGAGGGCCGGGCTCTGCGATATTTTGAAAAGGCATTGGAAGCCCGCCCCGGTGACGAGGACACCATAGAACTGATCGACTGGTGCAGGAGGGGCATTTCCTTGCCCCAGTTCTCGGAGTGCTTCCGAGAGCGGACAGAGAACTGGTGGGAAACCTTTGCCGAAATGGAAGCACAGCTGCGCCGGATGATGGATGAGGACAAAGATCACACCCGCGGCGCAGAACTCGTGGACCAAATGGAGGAAACCCTGAATCTGGTCTTTGATGAGATCTCTTTCGAGATGGGTTTCAATGGCGAAAAGCATGAGCTGATCCTCACCCCGGAGGGGGATAAGGTCAAGCTGTTTGAGCTGGTCTACTTCCAGAAGCACGCCCCCAAGGAGGTGCTGGAACACTGGAACATCCTGGTAGGCCGTCAACCCCTCCAGAACATCGGCCTTCGCACCGAGGATGGCTGGGAGATTTCCGGAGAGGATGTGCAGCTCTGGCTAGAGGAGCAGGGGGGGAACAGCTTCGCCATCTCCGTCTACTGTGAAAAGCTACTGCCCATGCTCCGGGAGGAGGAAGGCCGGGCCTGGTGGATGCTCACCACCCTCACCGATCAGGTGCTGGGTGAGATCCCCCACATGAGATACATAGACAGCTTTGATGTGCTGGAGGAACCCAAGGCAGAGCCGTCCATTCTTATGTCCCAGCTGCCCGACAATCTGAAGGAGCGGGGCCTGGAACTCTCCACCGATCCGGAAGCCTATCTGGAGAGCTATCTTGGCTACGAAATGAAACCCAAGCAGGACCCGGACGCTGACTGGCGGCTGGATGTGATGGCCGGTTCCACCTGCTGTGTGCCCCTGATCAACGGCTATCTGAATGCCGACAATGATTTTATGGACGATCTCCATGCCGACGGCGCGGTGGCGGGCTTCTTCTGCTATCCTCTGGATACCCTGCGGGAGGAGGAAGGAACGGAGAAGATCTTCGACTTCCGGGACAAGCTGGAGGAAGTGCTCACCGCCGGGGACGGCCCGGAGGTGCTCACCCTCACCGGCGGAGCCACCGGCCTCTACTGCGGCTATGTGGACTTCATCGCCTGGGACATCCGAGAGGCACTGAACATGGCGAAAGCGTTCTTTGAGGACAGCGACATCCCCTGGGCCAGCTTCCACACCTTCCGCCGTGAGGCAGGTACAGTGAGCCTGAAAACGCCGCCCGAGGAGCCGGATGACAAGGAAGAGGAGGACGAATTGGACGAAACCCTGACAGGCATGGACTATATCCCTTACACCCCCCAGAACGCCGAAGCATTCTTCACTCAGCTGGAGCAGTGGAACGATGAGGACGAGTACACCCGCTGTATTCAGGCATTGAATGCCATCCCGAAGGACTGGCGGAACTACCGCACCGCCTACGCCCTGGCCCGGGCGCTGGAAAACTATGCCATCATCGGGGACCATGACGAGGGCACCCCCAACTACAAGGGGGACAAGGCCCTGCTGCGGGCCATCGAAGTATTGGAGTCCGTCCGGGAGGAGGGCCAGGACAAGGCGGAGTGGAATATGCGGATGGCCTATGGCTATCAGTATCTCCACGCGTGTGAGGAAAAGGCCATCCCCTACGCCCAGCGTTGGGCGGAGCTGGACCCAGAGGACGAAAATGCCCCGGCGGTGATCCGGGAGTGTAAGGCAGAGATTCGGAAACGCCAGCGCAGCCGGAACAAGAAGGCCAAATTCGTGCCTGGTGATACTCCATTTGAGGGCTTCGACCTCACCAACTTCTGGGATGATAATTGGTATGCACTGAAAGAATATGTCAGTGACCCGCCTTCCGATGAGCTGATTGCCAGCGTGGAGGAGGAACTGGGCTACAAGCTGCCCGCCGCCTACATCTGGCTGATGAAGCAGCACAACGGCGGCATCCCAGTGAACACCTGCTATCCCTGCGATGAGCCCACCTGCTGGGCAGATGACCATGTGGCCATCACCGGCATTTTCGGCATCGGGCGTGAAAAGAGCTGCTCCCTCTGCGGAGAGCTGGGCAGCCAGTTTATGATCGATGAGTGGGAGTATCCCGCCATCGGCGTGGCCATCTGCGACTGTCCCAGCGCCGGACACGATATGATTTTTCTGGACTACCGGGCCTGCGGCCCCCAGGGAGAGCCTGCGGTGGTCCATGTAGATCAGGAAAATGACTATAAAATCACCCATCTGGCAGACAGCTTTGAGGAATTTATCCGGGGCCTGGAACATGAATCCCTGTATGATCCGGATAAAGAAGATACAGACGATCTCGACGAGGAAGATGACGCTGACGGGGAGGAAAACAGCCACACAGGCGTCTTCACCGGCTTTGTCCTCCTGTCCAAGGCAGAATGGGATAAAGAGCAGTTCATCCGGGACATGAAGGAAAAGTGGGACATCACCGTGGATGAATACGACGCCAGCGAGGAAAAGGACGATGACGCCCTGGTGTTTGAAGTAGGCGATATGCTGGCCGCCGTCAGCCTGGCCTCCTCTCCTATCCCCGGTGGTGAGGCTGAGGTAAATGCGGAAAACAACTATATGTGGGAGGATGCAGTCCAAGTGGCCAAGGAACACCGTGGCCACATCATGGTAGCGGTTCTGGGCAAGGAGGAGAAAGTTCTGGAGAAGGGCAAGCTGTTCACCAAGATGGTGGCCGCCTGCTGCCGCCAGAAATATGCCACCGGCATCTACACCAGCGGCGTGGTATTTGAGCCCCGGTTCTATGAGGGTTTTGCCGATATGCTCAAAGAGGACGAACTGCCCATCTTCAACTGGGTCTGGTTCGGTCTGTACCAGAGCGAGGGCGGCTTGAACGGCTACACCTACGGTATGGATGTGTTCGGCAAGGAGGAGATGGAGGTGCTGAATGCCGACGCTGAGCCGGGGGATCTGCGGGACTTTTTGGCCAGCCTTGCCTCCTATGTGCTGGCATGTGATGTCACGCTGAAGGATGGCGAAACCATCGGCTTTTCCGCGGATGATAAGCACACCATCACCCGCAGCCCCGGAGTCTCTCTGCCGGAGGAGCAGATGACCCTGAAAATCAGCTGGGAGCCGCTGGATGACGGCCCGGATGATGACGGCGGGGACGGTCCGGAGGGTGAAGGACCTCAGGATGAGGAGCCCGGCCAGCCCGAGACAGGTTCCCTCCTTTCAGCGGAGGATATCGAAGTTTTGGAGTCCTTTGATGACGGTGCATCGGGCTATTTCGGGAAAATGATTCAGTGGCTGGATAACTTTATTAAACAAGGCATTCAGGAAGGAAGATTTACAGAACAACAGGCCCGTCAGGATCTTCAAATCGCCCTGTGGTACTCCTTCGCTTACAACAATCTGGACTCCTACCGCTGCTACTGCAAGGCAGCGGAGTGGATGAAGGACTCGGAACAGAACGCCAAAGGCTGCGCTGCTTGGTACTACCGCTACTCTGTGGCCCTCATGTACTGCGGGAAACTGAATGAGGCCATGGAATATGCCGAAAAAGGCGCTCGGGAGGAACCAGACTACCCCTGGGTGTGGCTTCAGGTGGGCAAGCTGCGGGCCCACTTTGGAGATAAAGCCGGGGCTTTGGAGGCGGTGGAGCGGGGCCTTGCCATAGAACCCGGAGACCACGAATTTACCGTCTTACGGGAAGAGATCGAAACCGGTGCCACCCTGGAACAGATGGAGTATCACTGGATCAACCCGGATCTGGATCGGAAACTCCAGATGGGGTTGGATGAGGACGCTGATGACAAGCAGCGCTCCATTTCCTGCATCACGGTCAGTCAGAAGGGGCTGGAGGACTTCTGGAAGATATTCGGCCCTAAGCCGGAGGAATACGAACCAAATAATCCCTTCACCCATTTCCCTTACAAGAATATGGATCTGGTATTCCAGATGAACGAGGGCGGCATGTCCAAACTGAGCCCAGAATGGCTGTGGAAACTAAAAGGTTGGCTGGATAGCGGGGACTGGCTGGAGCGAAAACACCCGGACGGCAGGGTTGCCCGCCTGGACACAGTATTGGTTGGGCTGGACTGCCGCATCGGTCTTCTTTACAAGTTGACGGATCAGGAGGAATACTTCCAAATTTTTATCAATCCAGATGGCACGGAGCAGACAGACACCCTCTGGTCCTCGGAAGGAGGCAGCCAGCCCGAGGTCTACACCGAGGAGGAGATGGAGGCCGTCGAGGGGCACATCCAGCAGTATTTCGGCAAGTTCGAGAATGTGTTCCACGAGCTGGTTTCCCCCGACATCCATGTGGACATCTGCGTGGTGCCGCCCTCTGAGGAGCGGGATTACTACACCCTGGTCACCATGGGCATGGGCGCTCACCGGATGAATGTGCCGGAGGAGCTGGCGGAGTACAAGCTGGAGCGGGCGGAGCTGGCTATTGCCCTGCCTGCGGACTGGAAGCTGGATCAGGAGTCCATGAAAGACGAAAAGTGGTACTGGCCCATTCGTCTGCTGAAAGTGCTGGCCCGCCTGCCCATTGTCAGCGATACCTGGCTGGGCTTCGGCCACACCATGGACAATGAGGAGGACTTTGCAAAGGGCACAGACCTGTGCGCCGCCATCCTGACTGGCCCCCAGGGTACGGAGGACGACAGCGAGGTCCGCACCCTGCCGGGCGGCGAGGAGGTCAACTTCTATCAGGTGATCCCCCTCTACCGGGATGAGTTGGACTATAAGATGGCCCATGACGCAGACGCTCTGCTGGACAAGATGAACGGCATCAGTTTTGTCGTAAACCCCACCCGCCAGGATGCTGTCACTCGTGGCACCCTTTCCAATGATGATTTTGACGGTGAGATGTACAATGTCTCCTATCATATCGAGAGTATTGAGGAGAAGGGGCTACCCATTGACCCCATAAATGCTTATAACCTCTTTGCCATTTACCTGCGCTGGTGCATAGAGCATGATCTGATGGGCGAGGACTTCCTGAACGAATATGGCGAAGTGGCCAAACAGGTCAAAGCCGACCCTGCCAGTGTGGATCTGCGAGCGTTTATTCGGGACAAACTGAACGGGCAGATTATGGTTCCGATGTTCAATCAGATTGGGCGAGCATTTACTTCTTACTACTATGGCAAACCTGATAGCCCCAATTTCCCCCGTGACATTGAAAACTATGCCTTGGAATATCTCGGCCCAGAAAAGTATTACTCCGATGAGTTCCAGTTTAAGGCCCCACTGTTTATCCCCTTTGACGAGGACTACTACCAGGCCATGGCAAAGGTGATCGAGGAACGCTTCACCAACTGGCAGGGACAGGACTTCGACGAGGACACACTGGAACCCTCCAAGGTGGCTGATGCTTTGATGGAGTATCTGGACTGTGAATGCACCTATTTCCCCTCCATGTCGGACGACGACCCCATCATGTCGGCATACAGTTATGCCAAACGGAAAAGTGTCAAAGAGGGCTTTGTGCCCGTGCTCATCCGGGCGGATGACGAAACGCTGTTGGAGTGCCTGGTGATGAACGCTGACCCGGAGCATGATGCGGATTGCTATGAATTTGACCTCAAAACCGTGGAGGAGTACCGTAAAAAGATGCTCTCCGCCCCCATCAAGGACAGCAAGGCAGTTCTGGAGGAACTGGTCGGCCAGCGTAAAGCGGAGGCCGAGGATGACGATATGGACTGGGATGAGGAAGTCCTGGGCGAGATGGAGGGCGGCTATGACAATGACCGCTTCTCCTGCTATTGGGATTCGGACAGCCACATGACCTATCCTCTCATTCTGGCAAGATCCCAGTGAAGAACCCCTGGGAGATCTTCGCCTACCTGCCCTTTGGAAACTGGAATGAGTGTCCTGACACCCCGGACCTGATGGCAGTGGCGAAATACTGGTTCGAGCAGCATGGTGCCATCCCAGCCGCCATGAGCCACGATGAACTGGAGTTCCTGCTCCCGGCCCCTGTTTCCCAGGAACAGGCTATGGAAGTTGCCGCAGAGCAGTACGGCTTCTGCCCGGACATCGTGGACCAGGAGCAGGATGACCCCACTGTGGGCAATCTGGCGGATGTCCTGCGGCAGTCCACCGTCTGGTACTTCTGGTGGGATTGATGGGCTGTATCGGAATGACAGAATAGCAACGATAGGAGGAACGTTATGAAAAACTTGCAGATACTGATAACGTGCTGTTTCCTGGTACTGCTGACTGCCTGCGGGCGGGAGGGCGGCGGCACGGCCCAAACCCCTGTTGCTTCAGAGGAGATCACAGAGAGTATCACGCAAATGCCGGATGAACAGGAGAGTGAAGCCATGCCGGAAAATATGGAATTGGGGATCACAGTGAACGACGTCTATTATCCGATTCCGGTTTCTTTGAAGCAGTTAACCGAGGATGGGTGGAAAATCAGCGGGCAGACACCCTATTTCCTGGAGCCGTTTGTGGGTGAAGAGTATTACGAAACGCGGGCAGATTGGTCCCTGACAGAGGATGGGCAGGGGATTTTGCCGGGTGGGTCCATCATCCGGCTCCTGGAAAAAGACGGGGTGTTGTTAGAGGTGACCATTACAAACCAGGTGTCCACAGGGTCGGATACGCCACCTCAAAAAATCGAAGATGGTGTGGTAGATTCTATGGTGGTTTTTTATGATGAGAAACACACCAGCATCAAATTGGATAATCAGGAACTGAACCATGTAACCCAGGATTATTTGATTGAGAGGTATCCTTCCAGTGATGGTTGGACTCATCTTCCCAACACATACAGCGATCATCCAGAGTTTGGGATTTCCACAGAATATACCATCGAAAATGATTTGAACCAGTACAACAACAGTATCACGATCTATTTCGATTTGGAGAACAGACCGTTCAAAGTAAGTGTATGGAACGAGACCCCTCTGGACCAGGTGGAGCTGCCCCCACAAACATGACGGGCGGACTCATGTTTCCAGAGAGTGGTCTACGGTTTGGTGCTTCTGGTGGGATTGATGGGAGGTACGCCCGATGACAGAATATCAGAAAACCTACATCGAACTAAAAAAGCAGTTTTCCGCAACCGACGGCGGTCCGGACAGTGTCCGCGCTCTCTATGCCTTTAAGGAGGAACTGGAGCAGAGTGAGGACCGGCAGGCCAAGGAAGTGCTGGTAGATGTGTATGATCTGCTGGACTTCAAGAAGGATGCCTATGAACTGCTCTGCCAAATCGGCAAGCGCTCCGATAAAAAGACCCTCAAGCGGCTGGGCGTCTTGAAGGACTATGTGGAGAGCTGGGGCAACCACTATGCCATCCCCAAGCCCAAAACACCGGAGGAAAAGCAGAAGGAGAAGGAGCGGCGGGCCCAGCTGGGCCTGCCCACCTTCCGGTATCATCCGGACCCTCTGGAAACCGGCGCTTTTGAGGAGTCCGCAGATGGCGTTGTCTGCGACTGCTGCGGCAAGACGACCCGCATTTTCTATACCAATCCGTTCTTTTCTGTGGAGGAAGTTGCGTATCTGTGTCCGGCGTGTATCGCCAGTGGCGAGGCGGCCCGGAAATATGACGGCAGCTTTCAGGACGATTACTCTGTGGATGATGGTGTAGACGATCCGGAGAAGCTGGACGAGCTGATCCACCGCACCCCCGGCTACTCCGGCTGGCAGCAGGAATATTGGCGCGCCCACTGCGGTGACTACTGCGCCTATCTGGGCCATGTGGGAGCCAGAGAGCTGCGGGCACTGGGTGTGCTGGAGGGGGTGCTGGACGACACCATGTGGGACGAGGAACAGAAGGAACTGATTCAGGAATCCGTAAACGGCGGGCATCTGCAATGCTATCTGTTCCAGTGCCTCCACTGCGGAAAGCACCTGGTCTGGATGGATTTTGATTGAGAAGTTTTCAAAAGGTGGGATACAAGCGATGACAACCAAAACACTGACTATTCAATGGAATGAGGAACAACTGCCCATCCTTCCGTTAGAGCCGGAAGCCCACCTCTCCTTTGCCACCCATGATGACGGAAATGAGTTGGAGCTAACAGGAAACCGGGCTGGGCTGCTCCTATTGGCGAAAGCCGCTCTTGGTATGGCGGAAACCATTCGTGAGGATGGATTCCACATCCATCTGGATGACCTGTATAGCATCAACGCCGAGGGAAAAAGCATCCTGATCCGAAAGGAGGAACGGTCAAAACCATGATGGAAAAAACCTTCCTCAACCCCGCTACAAATAAGCAGTGGCGGATTGAAATTGACGGCCATACCATCCGAACCTGCCCCAATGGCGGGAAGGTCAAGGAGATCCTGTGTGACTCCGCCTTCCAGGTCAAGAGCAAGGCGGCCAGCGCCATGATGGGCCAGATGCGGAAAGGATTCGTCTATCAGAATCCGGACGCCGCTGTTGGGCAGGTGCGGTGCCATCGGTTTGTCGGAAAGGACAGCAACGGCTTCATGCCTCTGGCCGCCGCCCTCACACGGGATGACTTCTTCCTGACGCGGGTGGTAGGCGATTTTGAGGACGAGCTCCTCTATCACTTCGATGGCAATGGGAAGATTCTCGAAACGATCTCTCTGGGCGCCAAGCGGATGACCTATGAGCAGGTCCTCTGCCCCAATGATACTCTGCTGCTGAACAACAGCTATCTTTTGGAGCAGTTCTCCCTCCGCACCCATGCGCTCACCCCCTTTGCCAGCAAGAAAAACAGCATGAAGGCCATGCTGGACCAGAGCGGCGACCTGGCCCTGTGGTACACAGGCGAGGAAATCGTGGTCTTTGACTTTGGCAGCAACACAGAGGTGCGGCGGGAAACGGTAAAATGCAAGAAGTCGAAGAATCCGAATTTTGCCTATTACTGCTTCGGAATGCTCTCGCCCCGTCAAAGCAAAGCGGCCTACCGTGTCACCGAGGGTGAGTATGTGCTGGTCGATTTGAAGTCCGGCCAAAAAGTAGTGATCCCCAATGAGGGCTGGCATCCCTTCTTCTCCCCGGATGACCAGTGCTTCTCGGTGGGCGGCAGGTTCTATCTGACCCAGACCGGAGAGGAAATGGACAATCCCTTCCCGTTTTCTGTCCGGCAAGGGCTGAGTTTTTCAGATACCTGCACGGTGCGGACAAGTGGCAGCCTGATGGCCGTTCAGCAGGAGCGTGGCAGTTCCCCCATAGAGGTGTGGGATACCGGCAGCGGCCAGCTGCTGGCCACCATTGACGACCCCTTTGTGGTGCGGCAGGTGAGTTTTTCCTTTACCAAGAGCGGACTTGTCCTGCACACCGATTATGGGGCCATGAGCATCTATTCCTGCCCCCTCTGAAACGGAGGGATGAACTATATTTATTTTTACGATGAGAAAATGGAGGGGGCACAATGAACTTTAACGAAGCAATGCAAATGCTTGGAACCAAGTTGCAAGGAAAGTACGGGCATTTAGGCTTCAAGTATAAAAAATCCGACAAAACACTTACGAGGCACAGTAAAAATTTCACCTATATGATTGCGTTTTCCTCATTTGGCTGGAACACAAAGGATAGCATAAGCATAGAGGTTTGCTATATAATCAACACCCGTCCATACGACCCTTATGGTTACGCCAAACCAGACGCCAACACACAACCACTGTTTTACAGTTTAAGAGACAATGAAATATATCTTGATATAGGAAATGAAGAAAAAATTAACAATGCCTTTGAGATTGTTTGTCAGTGGATGGATAAATTACTGATTCCAAAAATGAATGAGCTTTGTGCTACCGAGTAATGTGGAAGTTAAGGTTGGGAAAGAGCGTGGACACCTATGGACAAAGAATCATTGACAGTAAAACTCCTGGACTTGGCTGAGGGACGGGAAACACCTGAAACCTGGCAGAACTGGTGGGACGAACATGAGACGGAGTTGGAAGCCCTGCTGAGTCGGGGTGAATTTCTGAAACTGAAGCCCTGCCGGCATGGTTTTCAGTGGGTCCCGGTGTTTGGCAGCCAAAAGGGAGCCATCGCCATTCTGGAAAAGAGCGGCACAGCATTTGAGGCCAGCGATCTCTACCAGGATCGGTATCTGGCGGAGCTGGACGCTTTCTGCAAGGAGCAGGAGCGAGTGCAGCGGGAAAAGCAAAAGGAATTCAAGACCAGCAACCCGGAGCTGTTTCGACGCTACCCCAAGTTCTCCAAGGCGTTGGCAAAGGCGCTGGACCCCTCTGACGAAATCAAGCCTGCCGCCACGGAGGTGCAGATTGGGAATCAAGAAAGCGTGCTGGACTTCACGCTCCCGTCCCAGGTGCGGGAGTTCTTCCTGCTGACCGCAGGCATCCAGGTGTCCACAGGCGTAATCGTTGAACTCTCTGGAACATTTCATCTAACCATCCACGGGGAGCGGTATTGCGTGCTGGGCGAGTTCTGGAAAGAAGCGGACGGCGACCAGCTCCTGCTCCGCCCCGGAGAGGAGACTATCTGGTACTACGCCCATGAGCAGGACAAGGTAAAGCGCCTCTGCAATGATATGACAGAACTGCTGGAGAAGAAACTGGCAAGGTATTTCAATGAGCAATAAAAACAGCGCGGTGATTGAGGGCCGAACTGTAAATCAGCGAAGGAAGAATGGAAATGACATTAGAAGAAATGTTCTGTGATCTTTATGATAAATATAGTAAGGATTTTAACTGGTATATGATCCCCTTCACACAGGCGGACGGGGCATTTGTTGCTGAACTAAACAAAGAAATAGGACAAGACCACTTCTTATACGGCAAAAAAATCTGGGCGGTTGCGAAGTGCGAATCCAATGATGATGTGTTATATGTTCTCAGAAACGGAATAGGAAGAGACATTTACTATCTGTTTCATTTGACTTATTCGGCACAAAATGCGGACGGATTTCCCCGGTATGAGGAGTTTGCAGATATATTTGCAGTAAAAGAATTTATAGAACGATCATATATCGAGGATTATATGTAATCTTCAAATTTCAATTTATTGGGAATCTACCTTACCCGCAGCGGCAGCAGAAAGGAGGCGGTCACTATGTCAACTTGGAGCGGAATGCGGAACAAACTGGAAAGTGACTATCTGTGTCCGGCGCTCCGGGGCCACATCCAGTATTTTGCCACCAGTTACAGCAAAAGCGCTGACCATGAGGGCCGGGCAGCCATTCGTGTGGACGGCGTGGAAGTGCTGCGGAGCAACTACTACACCTATTTTGAGAATGTGTGGACGAAATTTCATCACCTGCGGTCCACAACGCTGAAGGATCACGACTCCGCAAAAGAGGCCATCAACCAGGCTCATGCCTTTGCGCTGGAGCAGGGTACCTTTGACCAAAAGGTGTTCTATGAGGCGTTTGGTATCTTTGACAACCAGAGCATTGAGAAAAGCCTTGTCAGCGAGAATCCTCTTGTCCGCATCTTTGCCCTCCTGGATCGAAGGCTGGGAAAGCGCCGCCTGCTGGCTTTGGAGGAATCCATGGAGCAGGAACTGGACTGGGTGCGAGCCTTCTATGTGATCCGGATGCAGGCCGAAGGGCTGATGGAAAAAGAATAACATTTAGGAGGAACCACCATGTCACAGATCGCATCCTTTTATCTGCTCAAAAATAACCAGCGGCAGGAGCTGTCCAACGGCGACTGCTCCGGCGCGGTCTACATGGCCATCTGGGACTGGTGTGAGAGTGAGCTTGATCTGGATGTCCGTTTTCCTGCTCCCCAGACGGAGGACACCCTGGACTGCGCTCTGCTGGAGGGAGAGCTGGCGTCTAAACTGCTGGCAGTTCTGCGGGAGCAGGACCTCCCGGAGCTGACCGCTGAAATTGCCCCAGACTGGGATCTGCCCACCGAGGCGGTGCAAAGCGGACTTGAAACGCTGCGCTCCCATCTGGAACTGGTGCGGGGCAATACAGCCCTGCTGTATGAAATGTTATAAGACGGAGGGATACCATGCTGGCAAAGCGGTTTGAACACATTTTACATGATCTGGGCATGGCTGGGCTGGAACACCCTTTGTTCTACCATGCGCCGGTGGGCATTCGGCTTGAGATTGGCGGAGATGAACCAGTCTATCTGGAATGCACCTATTTGGACGAGAACACCGAGAAACTAACTCCAAATCCCGCCTATGTTCAAGGCGCACTGGAGCGGGCGATTATGATCTACCGTAACCTTCCAGCGCCGCCAGGTATTCTGCGAATTGACGGGTATCCCGAGGAAAAACCTGTCGAGTCCCTGCTGACGGCCATCCAGCAGAGGGCCGCACTTCCTGCCCCGCATGAGCAGATCACAGCGACCATGATGGACGAGGACGGGGATACATATGCTCAAGTACAGTTTTACTGGGATCTCAGCAAAATCAGCTTTCAACCGGAGCGGCTTCTCCAGGAGATCATTCTGGGGGACATCGGCGGCTGGAACGGCTTTGTGTCCAGCGTCTATCTGACCGGGCCGGGGCCATTCCTCTACCACCTGTACGATGACCGTGGGTTGGATATACTGGGCGGCTCACGGGAGCTGCTACTGCCGCTCTATCATCAATTCCATGACTGGATCTTGGAATACAATCTGGAGAAGATTGACCGACTGTTCGCTCCGGCAAAAGAATGACCGTACAGACAAAAAAGGAGGCATCACGATGGGACTTGATATCTACGCCGGAACATTGACCCGGTACTATTCTCACAACTGGAAAACCGTTGTCCAGCAGTGGGCGGAGGAAAACGGATACGCCTTTAACCGGATCACGCCGGATGGAGAACCCGCTGACAACGAGGAGAATCTGTCCCCGGCCGAGGTCCAGGCGGCGGTGGAGAACTGGCGGGATCAGATCTTGAGCGCCATTTCTCAGCCGGACCAGCCCCCCTACACCCCCTGGCCGGAGGATAATGAGAAGCCCTATTACACGGACAAGCCGGATTGGGATGCCTTCGGCGCTATGCTGCTGGTGGCCGCCTGTCGTACATACGAGGAACCGGTGCCACCTACTGTGGAGAAAGACTGGGACTTCATGGAGAACCCTATTATCGCCCGTCTTTCGGCAGATAAAGAACGGGTTTGGTCATTGTTTCGCGGTGCTACATGGTGGATTCCTTTGTCGGCCAGCTTCCTGTTCCAAGGACCGCTTCCTACCAACGATACAGCCACAATTGGTACGGTAGGAGGGCTTCGAAAAGAGCTGGAGAAGCTGAACCAGCTGGCGTGGCAGGCCGATGAGGATACCATCCTTGATTGGGCGGATACGGAGGGATACCCGGTAGACGGAACCATAGACGCAGATGGGCAGTACAGCAAGGCGGACATCCCGGAACACACCCAGTATGACACCCAATCCCTGGCCAAGTTCGCCTTCTCCATGTTCTGGCGGGCCATGCGATTTGCCGAGGAACAGCAGGTTCCCATTTTACTGGATTTTTAGGGAGGTTTTTATGGGATACGACGTGAGTTTTCACCCGATTTCGCCGGAAGAAATGCGGGAATGGTATTTTACTCCCCTTACTTGGATACAGCAGGGACAGGAGGAAAAGGTACTGGCCCTTGCCGCACGGCATGGAATGGAGGATTTCTATGCGGAAAAGTATCTGGATACCCTGCGGGTCGGGGCGGGGACAGAGCCGGATGAATTGTTTGATAAGAGCCACGGCTTTTATATTGCGGTAATCCAGGGCTTTTTCCGGGATTACTATTACACCAGAGGCAGTGCCTTTTCTTTCTTGGTGGAGCAAAAGCCGGAATATGCCCGGTACTTCACCCCATGGACACAGGTGGTACCAACCTTCTTTCCCAATCCAGCAAAAAATCGGATCATCGAAAACTACTGCTCCGGTGTATACCTGTCTCCGGATCAAGCCGCACAGCTTCTCCGGGATATGAAGCAGGGGCCGAAGGTTCTGGAAGATATGGAGAGGCTTTGGAGCGATGGGCAGCTTGCGGTGCTGAAAAAGGCCCTCACCGCCGCCGTGGAGCTGGGTGCTGGCCTGCTGGAAGCCACTGAGGTAGTGGAGCCCAATCCCATCCGACCCAATGAGAGTACAAGCTATTCCAACCTGTACCACTGCGACCGGGATGGGGTATATCTCTACATAGACATGGCTCTGAAACAGATTAGCCAAACAATGGAGAGGAGTAAAGACCATAGTTGAAAACAGAAAATTGATAAGAAGGAGAAGCGATGGATGAATGGAATCATCCTTTTGGTGGGCGTTTTATTGTTCGCGATACTGATAATGTTGCTTCTTACAAAGCAATGGGGTGGTCTGATTCTCTTTTTCCTTGCCCTGTATTTGATTTTCAAATAGTGGATGAACTTTGCCTGGAGGTGGGTACTATGGAACAAAGACGCCCTGCGGACATCTTTGCGGAGGCCCTGGACTACCTGTGGAATGGGCTGGGCTTGGAGGAAAAGGGCTGGAAGCGGCTGAAAAAGGGCGACTTCAAAAAGAGAACAAAAAACGGCCTGACCTATCAGATCTGGTTTGATAGGAGCCGATACAACTACCTGGACTATGAGATCGGTCATGGAAATGTGGAGGTAGGCTTCACCTGCATCATTAAGCTGGGGGATGACCGCCTCTATTCTTTTAAAATAGAATCCACAACAGGCGGTTCGTTCTTCCGGATGCTGACAGAGGATCTGCGGCTGGACACCGGGCTGCTGGACACCTTCCTGCCCCTGATCAAAGCCCACTACCTCGATTTTATCGACCGCTTTGAGGCGGACCCGGCAGAGGCGCTCCAGCCGGTCTGCGCCCCCTTTACCCAGCCGGAGGATTACATCTGGCGCATTCATGTGGATGAGCAGATGGTGGAACGGTACGGAACGGCGGAGCAGCTGGCGGAGTACCGCCGTCAGGCGGAACTGCGCGGAACGCCGGAGCACAAGGCAAAGAACTGGATGGGCTCGATGTTGTTCCACCTCTCCCACTCCGATGATGTGGATCACGCCTGGGCCTCAAGCCGCACCAGAGCGGAGCTGGACCAGGTGGTGGACCCCTTTGTACAGGCCAAGCGGCAGACAGGACAGTGGTCGCAGGAGGATGAGGCGGGCTATCAGCTCTACCGGCAGGAGACAGACCCGGAGAAACGCACCTTTCGGGTCTGGTATCTCATCGCCAACCCCCGGGGCCTGCCGAAAGAGTTTGTCCAGAAAGAACTGGAGTTCCGGTGGAAGCTGTTCCCTCAAAAGAAGGAGGAGACCAAATGAGCAATAAAGTGTTCCAGCAGAACCTGGATGACAAAAAAGGCCCCCAACCCGGCGGCCCTTATCTCATTCAGATGCTGTTCAAAGAGCCGGCGGATATGCCGGACAAGGATGAAATGACCGCTGTGATGGAAAAGCACATCGGCGCTGTAGAGTGTTTCTGCCGCGACAAAAAGATGGCCGGCTATGCCGCCCTGGATCATATTGCGGAATTTCAGGACGGTAAGTGCCCGGTACAGTTGATGGTGATGAAATGCGACAAGTTCAAGGGCAAAGGCTTTGACGCCTTCCTGATGAGCCAGATGTGGGACTGCCAGGAGGACCGAGAGCGGATCTTCCGGGAGTGTCAGTATCAGGTCGTGGCCACCGATATGCTGGCAGCGGCGCTTCCGGCGCTGGAACGGGCCAACCTGGACGCCGACTTCGTGGAGGCTCTGGCAGAGCTGTATCCCACCTGCGAGGCGTTCTATTTCCAGAACTGCGGCAAGCTCCTGCTGGCGGCGGATGTGCGTTCGCACCAAATCGAAGGCGCGGATCGTTTCATCCGCTTTGGCGTCAATGTCCGCTTTTTCAACATTGAGGGCACCGAGGATATGCTCATCGATACGGTGGGCATGAGCACTTTGTTCCTGCCGGATCTCCAGTACCACTTCCACGGCATGGACCCCAACTGGGTGGTCAATCATGCCTACAATGTAGCGTCATATATTCTGGGGAACGATAATCCTATTAGCAACGGGGAAACCGTAGACGGCGTAGTAGACGGGAGAGTGAGCCGGGAGATTCAGTGGAAGTGCCAGTATGAGGATGCCCTGATCCAGCCGCCCAGAGGGGTACTGGATATCAACATGGGGGAATATGCCTCAGGGGGAGGACGCTGATCTGAGGGGATCTTTGTGTGTGCCAGTGCGCAAAATGGCGCACACAAAACCGCCTGATTATCCCTCTTATAAATTGCCCATTATCTCGGAAACAGACAGCGAAAAACGGTCCGTTAGGGTTTTCCTTCCCTAACGGGCCGTCCTGTTTTATTAGCTCGGTACAGGCTTTCATATTCATGTGCGGTCGGATTCGCAGCGGGGCTGTTTCACTCCTTCCCCGGCCCCAGCCTCTCAGCAAGCTCTGACCAAAAATGGACAGGGCCATGTTGCTTGCATAGAAATTGTAATTCCGGAGTATGAAAAAATAATTTTATGAAGATATTGAATCCGCGCAGAGTCTGGGCAAAACTTGGAATCGATGTTAGTCTTTTTTGTCGTATTGGGGCCTCGCTCATTTATTTTCCGCAACAAGACAATGGTCTTCAGTATCATCGGCAAGGTCCGCAAAAAGCTTCCTGGCGATAGAAAAGGCCGTCCGGTCAAAGATCACCAGATAGACCGTCACGTCGTGGTCCAGCACAAAGTGCCCGATGATGTCCACAGCCACCTTCAGCGCCTGCTCCTTGGGGTAGCCGTACACTCCAGCGGAGATAAGCGGGAAGGCCACCGTCTGGCAGCCATGAGCCAAGGCCAATTCCAGGGAAGAACGGTAGGCAGATTCAAGCAGTTCCCGCTCCCCGTGGCGGCCGCCCCGCCAAATTGGTCCCACCGTGTGGATCACATATTTTGCAGGCAGCCGGTATCCATTCGTGATTTTTGCCTCTCCCGTCTTACAGCCGCCCAAGGCGCGGCACTCGGCCAGCAGTTGAGGTCCGGCGGCACGGTGGATGGCGCCGTCCACACCTCCGCCCCCCAGCAGGCTCTGGTTCGCGGCATTGACGATGGCATCCACCTTCAGCGTCGTAATATCATTTTGCACAATGCGCAGGGGCATAGAGGTGCCTCCTTCATTTCTATCAAAATCAAATTTCTGCCCATCCTTCTATTTGACCACAGTATAGCATCCTTCCTATGTTTTGTCGATAGAGGGCCTGGAGTTTGTCTGCCCCTATTATCCCTGGGACGCCTTTGTAAATGTCATGGGGGTCCACCTAAAGTCTGTCATTTTATGGGTTGTTCAAATTGATATGGAAGATAGGCTTCTTCATACGAAATTCATAAACCTGTACTATACTAGTATAGAGGTGATCTCACATGAAAAAAATCTTGGTCGTAGAGGACGAGCCGGACATCCAAGAGCTCCTGGGCGCTTATCTCAGAGACACTGGATATGACGTAGAGATCGTGGGAGATGGGGTTGCGGCTCTGGACCGCTTTCAAAAGGGGACCTTTGATTTGATCCTTCTGGACTTGATGCTGCCAAAAATCGACGGCTTCGGCGTATGTGAATTGATCCGGCGAGAGTCTGATGTGCCCATCCTGATGCTCACCGCCCTGGATGGTGAGGAGGAGCAGTTACGGGGCTTTGGTCTGGATGTGGACGACTATGTGACCAAGCCCTTCTCCATGCCCATCCTTCTGGAGAAGATTCGGGTAATCCTCCGCCGTTTTGACGTTGTGGAGAGTGACAGCCGACTGCACTACCGGGAGCTGGTGATAGACCCAGACGCCCGCGAGGCCCTTCTGAACGGCCGACCGCTGGAGCTGACCGCACGGGAATTTGAGCTGCTACACACCTTTGCCGCCGCCCCCGGAAGAGTGTTTACCCGGGAAATGTTGCTGGCCAAGCTGTGGGGTTATGACTTTTACGGGGATGAACGGGTGGTGGACAGCCACATCAAAAACCTACGCCACAAGCTGGGGACCGGCTACATCGAAACGGTAAGGGGGGTGGGCTATCGTGCTGGGAAAACGGCTCGCTGAAAGCCTGACTGTCCGTGTTTTCCTCATTACTGTCCTAATTCTATTCGGTGCGGGGGCAGTCACCTTCGGTCTGATTGCCTGGGCCACCCCCAGCACCTATACCGCTGTTGTCAACGATGACCTGACACGGCAGGTGAAGGCCCTCGCAGTCAAGCTGGAGCAGTCCTCATATAGGGACTGTGGGCCTCTGTTGGACGATTTCATCCGTGCGTCCGGAGCCCAGGCTATGCTGGTCGGTCCAGACGGAGCGCTCGCCGACACTGGTGCCCAGTTGGCCGTCCAACCGCTGTATGAGGACAGCACCATGGTAATCACGGCATCCGGCAACTTGGGAGAGGCGGACGCCGCCATCGCCCGGGCAGAGGGTACCTCTGTGGCCGGTGATATGGTTTCCGTCACCATGTCCGAACAGGATACCATTGTCACCGAAGTACGGTTTTCCGATGGAGAGGATCCCTATTCTCTCTATGTCACCCCGCGGATGGAGGCGGAAAATCTGGCGGTGCGGGCGCTGGTCCAGATGGCCCCGTGGCTGTTGCTGGTGCTGCTGGTCTTTTCCCTTCTGTGCGCCTTTGGATACTCTCGCTATATCACCCGACCTATCGTCCGACTCAGCGGCATCGCCCAAAAAATGGCCGGGCTGGACTTCCACTGGGAGTGCGGAGAGCGGCGCCGGGACGAAATCGGGCAGCTGGGACGCAGCCTGGACCAGATGTCCCATCGGCTGTCCGCCTCCCTGGCTGAACTGGAGGCAGCCAACCAGACCCTGCGCGGAGAGATCGAACGGGAGCGAGAGCGCCAGCGGCAGCGGACGGCCTTCTTTTCCGCCGCCTCCCACGAGCTGAAGACCCCGGTCACCATTCTGAAGGGACAGTTGACCGGGATGCTGGAGGGGGTGGACGTGTACCGGGACCGGGACAAATATCTGCTCCGCTCCCTCCAGGTCACTGGACGGATGGAGAGCCTGATTCAGGAGATGCTGAACATTTCCCGTGTGGAACAGGGGATAGTAACCGTGGAGAGGGAAGCCGTGGGCCTGGCAGCCCTGTTGGAGAAACAACTTTCCCAAGATGCTGGGCTGCTGGAACAGCGGGGGCAGCGGCTCTCCGCCTGTCTGACCACCGAAATCACGGTAGAGGGGGACCCCTCTCTGCTGGGTAAGGCGGTGGGCAATCTTCTCTCCAACGCCGCCCTCTACTCCCCCGAGGGGGCCGAGATTCGGGTGTGGTGTGGCCTCCTGGATGGCTGCCCCGCCCTGACGGTGGAAAATACCGGGGCCCATATTGGGGAGGAGGCTCTCCCCCACCTGTTCGAGGCCTTTTACCGGGCGGAAGCCTCCCGGAACCGGAGCACCGGCGGCAGCGGCCTGGGGCTCTATCTGGTGAAAATGATCCTGGAGCGGCACGGAGCCACCTGCACCATTGAAAACACCCCAGAGGGAGTACGGGCGTCTGTCCGCTTTTTAGAAGAGGTATCATGAGAAAACCATTCCCTTCTCCCCCACTTTTGCCCCCGAATCATAACCACTGGCCGTGCCGGTGATTTCGATTGTAAAAACACAGCTAGAAAAATCCACACATTGGAACGCTGATAGACACAATATGCGGCCTTTTCCCAGCGCGAGAATTGAGCCGCACGTTAATCGTCCCTCTGTTCAGCGAAGACAGCGGGAGAAAGCAGGCCGCAAAATCAGGAAACCACCATTCGTCAGGCCTCATCTCCCCAATCTACCGTTGGCGGAAGCATATCACGCTTTGTATACCAAATCCATATTCCCTCTGAATCTCCACACAAAACACACACCCGCTCCAAACCGTCTCCATATGGCGCTGGTATCCTAACCGCATCCCAAGCAGAAAGGAACCTGACACATATGGAGATCAACATTCAAACCGTCGGCATGACCTATCCCAACGGAAAGCAGGCTCTTAAGGGCCTCTCTCTGGATTTGCGCTCCCCCAGCCTGGTGGGTCTGCTGGGCCCCAACGGGGCGGGCAAATCGACCCTGATGAAGCTGCTGGTGGCCGCCCTGCTCCCCACCACCGGCTCCATTCTGGTGGATGGACAGCCTCTGACCAGGGTGGAGCGGCAACTGAAGGCCCGGCTGGGCTATCTGCCCCAGGACTTCGGACTGTTCGACGAACTCACTGTGGAACAGTTTCTGGACTACATGGCAGCCCTCAAGGGATTGCGGGGCTCCAGAGCCGTCATACGGCAGGTAATCCGCTCCGTCAATCTGGAGGAAAAGGCAAGGGCCAAAATCCGCACCCTGTCCGGCGGGCAGCGCCAGCGGGTGGGCATCGCCCAAGCTCTTTTGGGGGATCCGGAGCTGCTGATTCTGGACGAGCCCACAGTGGGCCTGGATCCAGAAGAGCGTATTCATTTCCGCAATCTCTTTTCCCAGGCCGCCCAAGACCGGCTGGTGCTGCTGTCCACCCACATTATCGAGGACATACAGTCCGTGTGTGGGCAGCTTGTGGTCATTAACCGGGGCCAGGTCCTGTTTTCTGGCACCCCAGAGGCGTTGATCCAGACCGCCACCGGTCATGTGGGTATCTTTTGGGAGAAGGATGCTGCCCAGGAGAATGGACTTCACATCACCGCCCGAGTAAATACCGGCCAGGGAGTCCGCTGCCGGGCGGTGGCTGACGTGCTCCCTCCCTTCGCCCAGCCGTCGGACCCCACCCTGGAGGACGCCTACCTCTATCTCATTTCCCAGGAGGCGGTCCAATGAAGCCCCCGCGTCTGTTTTCTCTGGAGCTTGGGCGGCTACTGAAAAGCCGTCTGACCTGGCTGGTCCTGCTGTTGACCGTCCTCTCTCCTGCCGCCGGGTTGGTGCTCTACCGGCCTGCCGCCGCCAGCACCATGCTGTCCACCTATCTGGCCAACCCAGCTCTGGCCGGCGGCGTTGTGGGCGGTGTCCTGTTCGGCCTTCTGGCAGTGTACGAGCTGGACCGGACGGAGCGCGGCCGGGTCAGCCTGCTGGTGGACGGGACGGTCTCTCCCCTGATGATGGCCCTGGTGCGCCTGCCCGCTCTAATGGCAACAGCGGCACTGGGACTGGGCCTTACTGTTGTAGTGTGGTTCCCGGTGAGCCGGCAACTCATCGGCTCTGTCTTTGATGGAGCCGACTACCTGTTGGCCTACGGGCTGCTCATGGGGCTGGCCCTGTGGCTGTCCATTTTGGCGGCAGCATCCGCCTATCAGTTCACCCGGCGGGTGGACCTATCCCTGGTTCTCTTTACCTCCTTTTCCGCTTTAAGTCTTACGGTGTGGGCCGGGGACTGGCAGTTGTGCTGGCTCAATCCCTGTGTGTGGGCCCTGTCCGATGACTTTTCTAACCTTCGTATCTTCCGGTCCGTGGCTTATATGCGCCTGACCTGGCTGGCAGCCCTGGCTGGGATATGGGCTGTTTCCTACCTGTGCGTCCGGCGGTATGAAAAGGGGCTCCTGGGTTCTCTGGCCCAGAATGCCCGGCGGGCCTACCGCCCCGCTGTGGCCCTGCTGCTCCTGATCGGCTCTGGCGCCGCCTATGCCGCCCAGCCCTTCGTAGACCACAGCAATCCGGACCTGATGGCCATGACCTTTTACGAAATTACCTATGCCGAGGGGGTGGTGTGCACCGGCCGCTCCGCTCAGGTGTTTCCAGATACCGCCTCTGGAACAGTTTTCGGTCGGGCCAGCTATCAGTTTGAAAATACCTCCCAACAGGAACGAACAGCGTCCTTTGGCGTGACCCCTGGCTACACAATCTCTAATGTGCGGGCCAATGGTGTGGAGGCTCCTTTCTCTGTAAGCGACTACCAGGAATATAACGAAGCCCTGCTGGAGGTAACTCTCCCCGCTGATGAGCAGGTGGAGTTAATCATGGAGTACAGCGGCTTTCCCCAAGAGAGCAACGTCATGTCCACGATGCAGGGCAGCGCGGAGATCAGCGGGGAATACCTGTGTCTGGAAAACGCAGCCCTGTCTCCCCGGCTGATGAATGTGCTGCCAGGCGAGGCGGGTTATCCCACCACCATGGAGCTCACCCTGCCCTCCTCCATGACGGTCATCCCCTTCGGCTCCAGTGAGGCGGAAGTGGTGGCCCAGCACGACGACGGCACCGCCACCTGGCGCTATCAGTTCAGCAGCACCGGCGGAATTGTCTATGCTGGGGACTATATCCGGGAGGACATTCAGGCCGGGGGTATGACCATCCAGTTCTATTACGGCCGTAAGCACCAGGCTGTGATGGCGGAGGCTGGCGCGGCAGATGCGGTAAAGGCGGTGGTGGACTACTGCACAGAGCATTACGGTCCCCTATCTTTTGGCGCCGGGAAAACCCTGAAGCTTGTCCAGAGCCGAGTGTCTGGCGGCGGCTATGCCGCAGACGGGGCCAGCCTGCTGGATGAGGCGGACTTCACCGCCGCCAATCTCAGCGACGGAGGCAAGGGCGCCGCCCCCGGTGAGGTAATGATACACGAATTGGTCCACCAGTGGTGGGGCCTGGGCAATATGTTTGATTTGGCGGCCCCTGCCTCTCCCTGGTCTGCCGAGGGTTTGACCGTGTACACCACCTACCGTATCGTAAAGGAGCTCTACGGCGAAGATTACGCCCAAACACACTATGTAGACCAGTGGAAGCGGGAGGTGGAGGACTACTACCTAGATTTCTATGTCCGCAATCCAGAGTTCTTGGCCAAGTTGCCCCAGGAGGAGCAATTAGCGATCAGCAACAGCCTGTCCTTCATACGTCAGTACCACGAGATGCCCTTGAAGATCTTAAAGGCGGAGAAACTGGTCGGCGGGGAAGAGGCCATGGACCAGGTTCTGTGCGGCCTGTTTACCCGAGAGCTGGACCCCATGTATCCCTATCTCACCTATCAGGAGTTTTTGGATGCCTGCGGGCTGACGGAGGAGGCGTTGGATCTTGGCTAAGATTTTCGGATATGAGTGCAGGCGGCTGCTGTGGAACAAGTTTTTCCTGGGCCTGTTGGCAGTCCTGCTGTTTTACGGGTGGCAGGTCCTGAATCGGGTGACCATCCTGGGGGTGTCCCACACTGCCCCCTTCTCCCCATGGAGCTTTGGGGACTACCTGTGCCGGCTGCTCCCCCTGCTGTGGATCGGGGCCCTGTTTTTTCTGACCTTCTTTACTTCGGGAAAAGCCCGGCGGGCAGCGGTGCTCACCGACGCCGCCCCGGCGGAGCCCTATCGATACGCCCTGGCCCGGTGCGCCGCCGCTCTGGTGGGGACGGGGCTGCTGGCCTTGGCCTGCCTGGGCGAAGCGGCGGTGTTTTACGGTCGATACTTCGGCTGGTGCCGCTGGGGGGAGCTGGTCCTCCCAGCCCTAACTACCCTGGCCCCTCCTTTGGTGTTTGCCCTGGGAAGTGGCTGGCAGTTGGGGAGAGTACGGCCCTGGCTGATCTTCCCGTGGATGCTCCTTCCCATTCTTCTGACGGCGCTGCCCCTACCTGAATCCCTTGGACTGTTAAATGGCAGTATCTTTGTAAGCCGTCCTCTGGCCCTGGGCGTGCTAGATCCGGCCTTTTCCTTGCCCGTGGGCGCCATTGTGACCCAATGTGTTCTTCTCCTTGCAGGCGTGTTATTCCTGATCATCCGTCCTTCCAAGAGAAAAATACGCTGAACCTGTCCGGTACAGGCAGGATCTTATAAGGGGAGCGATTTCATCTCTCTAATCTAAAAATCTCCCATTTCAATCATTGAAATGGGAGATTTTCCTCTCTGTTTAAATATCTAATTCTTTTCCTTCCAATCTTAGGAGGTGACATCCCTCGATTTACTGTCCGCTGCTGGCACCATCTACTGGGATAGCTTCCGTTCAAAGCGGTCCTTCCTGGTATCCGAGGGTATTGCGGTGGGATATCTGCCGCTGAAACAGGCGTCACAGCAGTTCCCTCCCCCGATAAGTTCCCCCAGCTTGGACAGTGGAAGATACCCCAGCGAATCCGCCCCTATCATGTCTGATATTTCCTCTGGCGTGTGGCTGCAGGCAATCAGATTTTCCTTCGAGTCGATATCTGTGCCATAGTAGCAGGGATTCAAAAAGGGTGGCGCCGAAACACGCACATGGATCTCACAGGCTCCCGCCTCTCGTAGAAGGCTGACGATACGGCCGCTGGTAGTACCCCGGACAATGGAGTCGTCAATGAGGACTACTCGCTTGCCCCGGACGGTCTCTCCGATGGCGCTTAACTTGATCTTCACCTTGTCCAGACGCTGCTCCTGTCCCGGCGAGATAAAGGTGCGCCCAATATACTTGTTTTTGAGCAGTCCAATTCCGTATGGGATACCGGAGGCCTGGCTGAATCCAAGGGCGGCGTCCAGCCCTGAGTCCGGCACCCCTACCACCACGTCCGCTTGAACCGGGTGCTCCTGTGCCAGGATCCTTCCGGCCCGGAGTCGGGCGGCGTGGACAGATACCCCGTCGATGACCGAGTCCGGACGGGCAAAATAGATGTACTCAAAAATACAAGGCCGCCTCGCGGCTTTTCCACAGTGCTCCCTCCGGGCGACCATTCCTTCCGGACTGAATACCAGGATCTCTCCTGGCTCTACATCACGGACGAACCGCGCTCCTACGGCAGTCAGAGCACAGCTCTCCGAGGCTGCCACATAGCCCCCGCCAGGCAGTTCCCCATAACACAGGGGACGGAACCCATAGGGATCTCGGGCGCAGATCAGCTTCCTGGGAGACATGAGTACCAGAGAGTAAGCCCCCTCCAGCTCATCCATGGCCTTGCTCAGAGCTTCCTCAATGGAGGGGCAGGTCAGCCGCTTTCTTGTAATGGTATAGGCAATAATCTCTGTATCGCTGGTGGTATGAAAGATGGCTCCCTTCAGCTCCAGTTGCCCCCGCAGTTGGGCGGCGTTGCTGAGGTTTCCGTTGTGAGCGATGGCCATGTGCCCCTTCACATGGTTGACCTCAATGGGTTGGCAGTTGCCGCGATTTGCGGCCCCGGTAGTGCCGTACCTCACATGGCCCACCGCCATGGCTCCCTTGGGAAATCGGGCCAGCTCCTCCTGAGAAAAGACCTGGCTCAACAGCCCCAGATCCTTTCTTGAGAAGAATACACCGTCATCGTTGACCACGATGCCGCAGCTCTCCTGTCCCCGGTGCTGGAGGGCATACAGTCCGTAATAGGCCAGGCTAGCCGCCTGGATTGGGGCTTGGCTGATGACGCCGAATACACCGCACTCCTCATGGATGCTCATTTCTATTCCTCCCGCTCTGAAGCTGGCGCCGGCCCGCGCGCTTCCTTATTCCCTGTTTTTCTCCTTCGCCGCGAATATAAATTCCCGAAACAGCGGATGTGCCCGGTTGGGCCGGCTTTTCAGCTCCGGGTGGAATTGGACGCCTACAAACCAGGGATGGGAGGGCAGCTCTACTATCTCCACCAGCCGGCCGTCCGGCGACAAACCAGACAGGCGCAGCCCAGCTTGGGTCAACCGCTGGCGATATTCGTTGTTGAACTCATAGCGGTGCCGGTGCCGCTCCGAGATGTCCGACGTTCTGTAAGCTTGGAACGCCGCTGTGTCTTCCCGGTCAATGCGGCACGGGAAGGCGCCCAGGCGCATGGTGCCTCCCTTGTCGGTCACGCCCCGCTGGCCCTCCATCAGGTCGATGACGGGATAAGGTGTGTCCGGGTCCAGCTCGCTGGAGTGAGCCCCCTTCATGCCGCACACATGGCGGGCAAACTCCACCACCGCCATCTGCATTCCCAGACAGATGCCCAGAAACGGTATTTTATGCTCCCTGGCATAGCGGATGGCGGAGATCTTGCCCTCGATCCCCCGGCTGCCAAAGCCGCCGGGTACCAGGACGCCGTCCACTCCGGCAAGGAGCATCTCCACGTTGCCCTCTGTGACCGCTTCGCTGTCTACCCAGCGGATGTGTACCTTTACCCCGTTCTCGATCCCTCCGTGGGTCAGCGCCTCCACCACAGAGAGGTAGGCGTCATGGAGGGCCACATACTTACCCACCAGTGCGACCTCCACTTCTCCTTTTGGGTGCTTGGCCCGCTGAACCATAGTATCCCACTCGGTCAGGTCCGGAGCGTGGCACTCCAGCCCCAGATGCTTCACCACCACCTGAGCCAGTCCCGCCTTCTCCAGCATCAGCGGGACCTCGTAGAGCAGGCCGGCGGTCAGATTTGGGATGGCGTTTTCCACCGGGATATTGCAGAATAAGGATATCTTTTCCAGGATCTCCTGGGGCACCGCCTCATCACTACGGCACAGGATAACATCGGGCTGGATGCCCAGCGAGAGCAGCTCCTTGGCCGAGTGCTGGGTGGGCTTTGATTTCAGCTCCCCGGTCCCTGGGATGGATACGATGAGGGATACATGGAGAAACATGACGTTTTTTCTCCCCCGCTCGGCGGCCACCTGGCGGATGGCCTCCAGGAACGGCTGGGATTCGATATCGCCTACCGTACCACCGATCTCTACAATGGCTACATCGGTTTCAGGCCCCTCCAAGGTATAAATACACCGCTTGATCTCGTCGGTAATATGGGGGATGATTTGGACCGTTCCACCCAAATAGTCCCCTTTCCGCTCCCGATTCAGTACGTTCCAGTATATCCGGCCCGCTGATACCGAGGAGTTTACTGTCAGATTCTCATCGATGAAACGCTCATAGTGGCCCAGGTCCAGGTCAGTTTCCGCCCCATCATCGGTGACAAAGACCTCCCCGTGCTGATAGGGGGACATGGTCCCTGGGTCCACGTTGAGATATGGGTCCAGCTTCTGGACTTTTACCTTCAGCCCCCTCTGCTTCAGGAGCCGGCCCAAGGACGCCGCTGTGATCCCCTTGCCCAGGCCGGACACCACGCCTCCAGTCACAAAGATATAGTTTGTCATAGCCCCTTCTCTCCCTTCACTGGCCGCAGCCTGTTCTCACAGCTCGATCCGGGCAGTCTCCCGCTCCAGATCCGCAAACAGCGGACGGATGCTCTGGACAAAGTCCTCCACCTGCTGGGCACACCGGCCGGTATACAGCTCCGGGTTCAGCAGCCGCTCCATATCCCCTCGTGACAGGCCGAAGGACGGCTCCCCGGCCAGCCGGTCCAACAGGTCGCAGTCCCCCCCATCTTTCATCCGGGCGGTGGCTGCCATGGAGCAGCGGCGGATGATTTCATGGAGCTCCTGCCGGTCTCCCCCCCGCTTTACCGCCTCCATCATCAGATTTTCCGTGGCGATGAAGGGCAGGTACTCCTTTACCGTTTTCTCAAGCACTCTTTCATTGACATGGAGCCCGTTTGTTACATTCTGGGCCAGACGCAGGATAGCGTCAGCGCACAAGAAGCCCTCGGGCAGGGCAATGCGCCGGTTGGCTGAGTCGTCCAGCGTCCGCTCCAGCCACTGGGTCGAGGCAGTCATAGGGGCATTCATAGCGTCGGCCATCAGATAGCGGGCCAGGGAGCAGATTCGCTCACAGCGCATAGGGTTGCGCTTATAGGCCATGGCGGAGGAGCCGATCTGGTCCTTTTCAAAGGGCTCCTCCACCTGCCTGTCGTGCTGGAGCAGGCGGATATCATTGGCCATACGGTAACAGCTCTGGGCGATAGAGGAGAGGCAATTCAAAATGCGGCTGTCCAGCTTTCTGGGGTAGGTCTGGCCGCACACCGGGAAGCACTCCTCAAATCCGAAGTCAGAGGAAATCTTCCGGTTCATTTGACTGATCTTCTCCTGGTCCCCGTCAAACAGGTCCAGGAAGCTGGCTTCAGTGCCGGTAGTCCCACGGCAGCCCAGGAACTTGACGTTCTTCAGGGTGAAGTCCAGTTCGGACAGGTCGGACTCCAAGTCCTGGAGCCAGAGCGCCGCCCGCTTACCTACCGTGACCAGCTGGGCGGGCTGATAGTGAGTGTAGCCCAGGGTAGGCAGGGCCCGATATTGCTGGGCAAAGTCGGCCAGATTGGCCATCACCTGAAGCAGCTGCTGGCGGAGATAGCGCAGCCCATCCCGGTAAAGGATCAGATCGGCGTTGTCTGTGACATAGCAGCTGGTGGCCCCCAGATGGATGATGCCGGCGGCAGAGGGGGCCGCCTGTCCAAAGGCGTAGACATGGGCCATCACGTCGTGGCGCACCTCTTTCTCCCGCCGCCTGACACAGTCATAATCGATCTCGGTGATGTGGGCCTCCAACTCCTCTACCTGCCCCTGGGTAATGGGCAGGCCCAGTTCCATCTCCGCCCGTGCCAGGGAAACCCACAGCCGCCGCCAGGTCTGATAGCGGGTATCGGCGGAAAAAAGCTGGAGCATATAGGGGGAGGCGTAACGGGTAGACAGCGGGGATTCATATCGGTCAGTCATTTGTCGTCCTCCTTATACTCTATACTCTGATGACGCTGTCCCGCTCCGGCCCCACCGAGATATAGGCGATAGGACAGCCGATGGCCCGCTCCACATGGCCCACATACTCCTGGGCCTGGCGGGGCAGATCCTCCCACCTACGGGCCGAGGAGATGTCCTGCTTCCAGCCCGGCAGATACTCGATTTCCGGCAGGGCTTTGCCCAGGGCCGTGGGGAAGGGAAAGCTCTCTGTAGGCTGGCCGTCCAGCCGGTAGCGGACGCACACAGGGATTCGGTCCAGATAGCTGAGTACATCCAGTTTGGTCAGTGCGATCTCTGTGGCCCCCTGGATTTCCACCCCGTACCGGGTGGCCACCAGGTCGATGGGGCCTACCCGCCGCGGCCGGCCGGTCTTGGCGCCGTATTCCGCTCC
Organism: Flintibacter sp. P01028; assembly: GCF_041925235.1. Taxonomy (NCBI): domain Bacteria; kingdom Bacillati; phylum Bacillota; class Clostridia; order Eubacteriales; genus Flintibacter; species Flintibacter sp. P01028. Next base: position 128,182 of record NZ_JBHEVC010000006.1, on the reverse strand, counting down.
CGCCTTCCTCAGTTTCTCCGCCTCCGGACCGAACATCTCACAGACAAAGGGCCCCTCCCCTACACAGGTGGAGTATGCCTTTACCACACCTACCACCCGGTCAATTTTGGCGGAGGGCAGGCCGGAACCGATAGGGGCGTAGGCCGCCGTGGTGTTGGATGAGGTGGTGTAGGGGTAGATGCCGAAGTCCAGGTCCCGAAGGGAACCCAGCTGGGCTTCGAAGAGGATGCTCTTTCCCCGGCTCTGGGCCTGCTTCAAATAGGCCCCGCTGTCACAGAGATAGGGCTTGATTTTTTCGCAGCTGTTGGCCAGCCACTTCTCCACCCTCTCCATGGTGAAGGGCTCTGCCCCATACACCTTAGTCAAGGTTAGGTTCTTCCACTCCAGAAGCTGGGCCAGATGGTCCCGTAATTCCTCCGGATAGAACAGCTCTCCGGCCATAATGGTCTTTTTCTGGTACTTATCGGAGTAGAAGGGGGCAATCCCCTGCTTGGTTGAGCCATACTTGTGGTCCTTCAGCCGCTTCTCCTCCAGCTCGTCCAGTTCCCGGTGCCAGGGCAGCAGAAGCGAGGCCCGGTCGCTGATCTTCAGATTCTCCGGGCTGATCTCCACTCCTCTGGACATCACATCCTCTATCTCTGTCCACAGGTTCTCCGGGTCCAGAGCCACCCCGTTCCCCAGGACATTGACGACCCCCGGGCGGAAAATACCCGAGGGAAGAAGATGGAGGGCAAATTTTCCATACTGGTTGATGACGGTGTGTCCGGCGTTGCCGCCCCCCTGGTAGCGGACCACAAGGTCATAGTCCTGGGTGAGCAGATCCACCATCCTTCCCTTGCCCTCGTCCCCCCAGTTGATGCCCACGATGGCGCAGTTTGACATATCGTTCCCTCCGTTTACAGTTGTTGGTTGAGCCGGTCCATGACCTGGCGGTAGGCCGCCTCCACGCCGCCCAGATCCCGGCGGAAGCGGTCCTTGTCCAGTTTGTCCCCAGTCTGACTGTCCCACAGGCGGCAGGTGTCGGGGCTGATCTCATCGGCCAGGATTATGGTACCGTCTGGCAGCCGGCCAAACTCCAGCTTGAAGTCCACCAGTGTGACACCGCACTGCTTCCAGATCTCCCGGAGCAGCCTGTTGACCTCCAGGGCATAGCGCCGGATGACCGCTACCTCCTCCGGGGAAGCCAGCCCCAGGGCGAGCACATGGTCATCGTTGAGCAGAGGGTCCCCCAGCTCATCATTCTTATAGGAAAACTCCAGGGTCGGCCGGTAAAAGACCGCTCCTTCGGCCACCCCGTACCGCTTGGAAAAGGAGCCGGCGGCAATGTTGCGCACGATGACCTCCAGGGGGACGATGGCCACCCTCTTTACCAGGGTATCCCGGTCGTTGAGCTCCCGGACCAGGTGGGTGGGGATTCCCTCCCGCTCCAGCCGGGCCATCAGCAAATCGCTCATCCGGTTGTTGATGACACCCTTACCGACGATGGTACCCTTTTTCAGCCCATTGAAGGCGGTGGCGTCATCCTTATAGGATACAATCAGCAGCTCCGGGTCATCTGTGGCGTACACCTTTTTCGCCTTGCCCTCGTAGAGCAGCTCCCGCTTTTGAGGCATTTCACTCATTTGTTTTCCCTCCCATAGACGCTACAAATCGGTCAAACAGATACTCCATATCCCTGGGGCCGGGGTTGGCCTCTGGATGGAACTGTGTGGAAAAGCAGTTGGGGCGGCGGTAGCGCAGTCCCTCGCAGGTTCCGTCGTTGGCATTGATGTGGGACACCTGGGCCACCACCGGGTCCACGGTATCGGCCAGTACCATATAGCCGTGGTTTTGACTGGTGATAAACACCCGGCCCCTCTCTACATCCCGGACCGGGTGGTTCCCGCCCCGGTGGCCATAGTCCATCTTTCCCGTCCTGGCCCCGGTGGCCAGTGCCAGCATCTGGTGGCCCAGACAGATGCCATACAGGGGCAGGCCGCTGTCATAGAGCTTTTTTATCTCCCGGATCATGTCTGTGTTCTCCGCCGGGTCCCCAGGGCCGTTGGACAACAGCACCCCATCATAGCCGCCGGAGAGGACTGTCTCGGCCGGGGTGGAGGCGGGCAGCGCCGTGACGCTGCATCCCCGGCGGCGGAGACAGTCTATCATATTCTGCTTGACCCCGTAGTCCATCATGGCCACATGGTACCGCTCCTCCCCTATGGCGGGAAACTCCTCCGGGGCGGAGCGGGTAACCTTCTGGATCGTATCCCGGACCTTATAGGCGTGCAGCCGCTCCAATACCTGCCCCACATCAAACTGCTGGGCACAGGTCAGCATGGCGTTCATGCTCCCCTGGCTGCGGAGCATCTTGGTCAGGGCACGGGTATCCACCCCCTCGATGCCGGGGATGTCATGCTCCTTCATATAATCCCCCAGGTCCATCTCTCGGCGGAAGTTGCTCCCCCTGGGGGACAGATGGCGAACCACCAGCATCTCCACCCAGGGGCGGCTGGACTCGTTGTCCTCGCTGTTCACCCCGTAGTTGCCGATGAGGGGATAGGACATGACCACGCCCTGTCCGGCATAGGAGGGATCGGTCAGGATCTCCTGGTAGCCAGTCATGGAGGTGTTGAACACCAGCTCGCACACCCGTGTCTCTGTGCTCCCGATGCTGGTACCGGAGAGGACGCTTCCGTTTTCCAAGATCAAAGTCGCTTTCAAACTGCTCACTCGCTTCCTATGTGATGGTCTTAAACTCCGCTCTGGCCGTAGTTGGCCAGCACACGGGCGGAGGGGTCATCCACGTCGCAGCCCTCCCACTCCCGGTTGGGCATCCAGAAATCCAGGACCATCCCGCTCTGCCCCGGATAGTATTTCTCAAATATCTCACGATAGAGCAATGACTCCTTGGTAAAGGGGCGGGCATGGACATACTTCTGCCTCAGCTTCTGGAAATCGTCATCGGTGTAACACTGTTCCGCGTATTCCTTCAGGTCGTCCACCAGTGAGTGGCCCACAGCGTCGGAGAAGGCCGCCTTCTCCCGCCACAGGATATCCTGGGGCAGCCAGCCGCCCTCCTCGAAGGCGTGGCGGAGCAGATACTTGCCCTTTCCATATCGGTTCCGCTTCCGCTCCGGGTCCACCGACATGACATAGCGCACGAACTCCAGGTCTCCGAAGGGGACTCGTGCCTCCAGGGAGTTGACCGAGATACACCGGTCTGCCCGGAGCACATCGTACATGTGCAGCTCTCGGACCCGTTTTTCCGACTCCTCCTGAAACGCTTGGGCAGAAGGGGCGTAGTCTGTATACTTATAGCCGAACAGCTCGTCGGATATCTCGCCAGTGAGCAGCACCCGAATATCGGTCTGCTCGTGAATGGCCTTACAGACCAAGTACATTCCCACGCTGGCCCGAATGGTGGTAATGTCGTACGTGCCCAGCAGATGAATCACCCGCTCCAGGTTGGAGATCACATCCTCCCGTGTGATGATCACCTCCGTGTGGCGGCTGCCGATGTATTCCGCCACCTCCCTGGCGTATTTCAAATCGATGGCGTCGCCGCTCATGCCGATGGCAAAGGTCCGAATCGGGGTCTTGCTCCGCCGGGCGGCGATGGCGCACACCAAGGAGGAGTCAAGCCCTCCGGACAGCAGGAAGCCCACCTTGGCGTCGGCCACCAGCCGCTTTTCCACCCCGGCGATCAGCTTTTCCCGGATGTTCCAGCATACCGTTTCCAGGTCATCCCGGCAGATCCGCTCCACCTGGGTCATATCCCGGTAACAGATAAATCTGCCGTCCTTATAGTAATGTCCAGGGGGGAAGGGCAGTATTTCTCCCGCCGCCAGGCCCAGCAGGTTCTGGGGCTCGCTGGCAAAGAGGATAACTCCTTGGCTGTCATATCCGTAATAGAGGGGGCGGATGCCGATGGGATCACGGGCGGCGATGTACTCCTGTCTCTCACCGTCATAGAGGATGCAGGCGAATTCCGCATCCAGCATCCGGAACATCTCCACCCCGTATTCCCGGTACAGAGGGAGCAGCAGCTCACAGTCAGAGTCGCTGGCAAAGGTATATTTTTCTTCCAGTCGCTTTTTTAGCTTTTCAAAGCCGTATATCTCGCCGTTGCACACCACGAAGCTGCCGTCCAGCGCAAAGGGCTGCATCCCGGCAGAAGTCAGGCCCATAATGGACAGCCGGTGGAATCCCAGCAGGCCCTTTCCTGTGTCAACGATCCGGCTGTCATCCGGCCCCCGACTGACCGTGCGCTGAAAGCCGGCCTGAAATGCCTCCAGGTCGAACACTGGGCCGCAATATCCCATAATGGAACACATAAACGCTCCTCCAATCTCTATTGGGCCCCGGTCCGAATGGAGGCCGGGGCCAGAAGGGATCTGGTCGTTACCGCACGCCAAACAGCAGGTCGCCGTAAGTGGGAAACGGCCAATACTTTTTGGGGGTCAGGGTCTCCGCCTCGTCGCAGGCCAGGCGCAGCTGCCCCATTTTACACAGGATCACATCCCGGACAGCGGCGGCCTCCTGGGCGATATCCCCGGCGGAGGACACCTCCAGCACCGCCTGCTCCAGCTCCGCGGTTTTGGCCGCCATCTGATCCGTGAGAGCAGACAGCTTTTTTACCAGCTCGGACTCATACCCGCAGGGGCAGCCAGGGACCAGTTCCCGCTTGGCGGCCGCCCCTCTGGCGGTGTCCAGCGCAAAGGACTCCACGGCTGGCAGGATCTCCGTTCTGGCCATATCCACCATGGTGTTGGCCTCGATCAGAATGGTTTTGCAGTAGTTCTCCATCATGACCTCATACCGGGAGGTAAGTTCCTCCAAGGTCAGCACGCCGTGGGAGGTGAGGAGCCTGACATTCTTCTCATCCAGCAGATGGGGGACGCAGTCCGGGGTGGTGCGGTAGTTGAGCAGGCCCCGCTTCTCTGTGGCCTCAGTGATCCAGGCATCATCGTAGCCGTTTCCGTTGAAGATGATGCGCTTGTGCTCCCGGATAGTCTGCCGGAGCAGCTCCTGCAGGGCGGCGGGGAAGTTCTCGGCCCCCTCCAGGCGGTCGGCATAGAGCTTGAGGCTCTCAGCCACAGCGGTGTTGATCATGATGTTGGCACAGGCGATAGAGTCGGAGGAGCCCACCATGCGGAACTCAAACTTGTTGCCAGTGAAGGCGAAGGGGGAGGTGCGGTTCCGGTCGGTGGTATCCTTGCTGAATTTGGGCAGGATATCCACCCCAAGCTTCATCTTGGTCCGGGCAGCTCCCTGATAGGGGGTCTCATGGTCAATGGCCTCCAGCACACCGTTCAGCTCATCTCCCAGGAAGATGGATACCACAGCGGGAGGCGCCTCGTTGGCTCCTAGGCGGTGGTCGTTGCCGGCCGTGGCCACCGAGATGCGCAGCAGGTCCTGATAGTCGTCCACCGCCTTGATGACGGCGCACAGAAACAGCAGGAACTGGGCGTTCTCATAGGGCGTATCACCGGGAGAGAGCAGGTTGACGCCAGCGTCGGTGGAGATAGACCAGTTGTTGTGCTTACCCGATCCGTTCACTCCTACAAAGGGCTTCTCATGGAGCAGACAGACCAGCCCGTGCCGGGCGGCCACCTTCTGCATGATCTCCATGGTCAGTTGGTTGTGGTCAGTGGCAATGTTGGTGGTGGTATAGATAGGGGCCAGCTCGTGCTGGGCCGGGGCCACCTCGTTATGCTGGGTCTTGGCCAGGACACCCAGCTTCCATAGCTCCTCATTCAGGTCCTCCATAAAGGCGGCCACCCTGGGTTTAATCACGCCGAAATAGTGGTCATCCATCTCCTGTCCCTTGGGGGGCTTGGCGCCGAACAGAGTTCGGCCGGTAAACCGCAGATCCCGGCGCCGCTCATACATTTTGGCATCCACCAGGAAATACTCCTGTTCTGGACCCACCGCGGTGGACACCCGTTTCACCGTGTCATTTCCAAACAGCCGCAGGATGCGGAGGGCTTGTCGGTTCAGGGCCTCCATGGAGCGCAGCAAGGGGGTCTTTTTGTCCAGCGCCTCGCCGCTGTAAGAGCAAAAGGCCGTGGGGATGCACAGCGTTTTCCCCTTGATAAAGGCATAGGAGGTGGGGTCCCAGGCGGTGTAGCCTCTTGCTTCAAAGGTAGCCCGCAGCCCCCCGGAGGGAAACGAGGAGGCGTCCGGCTCCCCTCGGATCAGCTCCCTGCCTGAGAATTCCATGATAACCCCTCCATCTGGAGAGGGGGTGATAAAGCTGTCGTGCTTCTCGGCGGTGATGCCGGTGAGTGGCTGGAACCAGTGGGTAAAGTGGGTGGCCCCCTGGGCTACGGCCCAGTCCTTCATGGCGGCTGCCACAGCGTTGGCCACACCCAAATTCAATTTAGCCCCCTCGTCGATGGTCTTCTTTAAAGACTGGTATACCTCAGCGGATAAATTTGCCTTCATCACCCTGTCGTCGAACACCATGCTTCCAAAATACTCCGGAACAGCTGCCATTGTCTTTCACCCTTTCTACTTCTAAAAAAATGCAAAAAAGGCGAAGGTGCCTCTAAGGAAAATCCTTAAAGACGCCTTTGCCTTTATGTGCCGCATTATAGCCCCGTGGCAGCCGTTTGTCAATGAGATTTTGGACTGTTTAGTACATTCTGTAACAGTTTCCAAAAACATTTCGCCCTATTTTTCCTGTTTCTGTCTGGACCGCCAAAATTTTTTCCCATAGGAGACAACACTGGAAAATCCATTTTTACCGGTGCTATAATAGCAGCGGATCCCGTTCCACCAGGCTGCCAGCCGGCTTTGCGGCCTTCGCATATGCCCGGCGACGCAAAAATATCCATGAAAGTTGGTGTGACCGTGAAATATTCCAAGCGCGAGGTCATGCAGTATGTTCAGGAGGAGGAGATCAAGTTCATCCGCCTCGCCTTTTGTGACGTATTCGGCCGGCAGAAAAACATCTCCATCGTGGCCACCGAGCTGCCCCGGGCCTTTGAGTACGGCATCGCCATTGACGCCTCCGCCATCGCCGGCTTTGGGGACGTAGCCCATTCCGACCTGCTCCTCCGGCCTGACCCAGAGACGCTGATGCTCCTCCCCTGGCGCCCGGAGCATGGTCGGGTGGTGCGGATGTTCTGCTCCATTGTCTATCCCGACGGCCAGCCCTTCCCTTGTGATTGCCGGGTCCTGCTTAAGCAGGCTGTGGCCTGCGCTGAGGAGAGGGGGCTTCAGTTTCTCTTTGGCGCGGAGCAGGAATTCTACCTGTTCCGGCGGGATGAAAACGGTGAGCCCACCAAGATTCCCCACGACAGGGCCAACTATATGGATACGGCCCCAGAGGACAAGGGGGAAAACATCCGCCGTGAGATCTGCCTCACTCTGGAGCAAATGGGCATCTGGCCTGAGTGTGCCCACCACGAGGAGGGGCCCGGCCAGAACGAGATCGACTTCCGCTACTCCGACCCTCTCACTGCCGCCGACAATGCCATGACTTTACAGGCCATCGTGAAAATCATTGCCGAGCGGAATGGACTGTGCGCGGACTTCAGCCCCAAGCCCCTGGAGGGGAAACCGGGCAACGGCTTTCACATCAATATGTCAGTGAAGTCAACGGATGGACTGGACCACCTGCCCGAGATGGTAGCCGGTGTGCTGGACAAGGTGGGGGAGATGACCGCCTTTTTGAACCCTACCCGAGAGTCCTATTCCCGTCTGGGCGGCTATAAGGCCCCAGATTACATCTCCTGGTCCAAGGGGAACCGTTCCCAGCTGATCCGGATCCCAGCGGCGGCTGGTGAGTACCGTCGAGCGGAGCTGCGCTCTCCCGATCCTATGGCCAACCCATACCTGGCCTTCGCACTGATGATCTATGCCGGCCTGTACGGCATTGAGCGGCATCTGGAGATGCCTCATCCCGCCGAGGTGGACCTCTACCAGGCGGACGCAGAGACGCTGGTAAAATTCCGTCGGCTGCCTCAGAACCTCCAGTCCGCCTGCGCCACCGCCGCAGACAGCCCCTTTATCCAGACCTATATCCCGGAAGCCATCCTGGCGGAATACCGCAAGCGGGCCTGAAGCCCGTCTGCATAACAGGGAAAGGAGTGGGAAGCCATGAGCCTGAAGGAGCAGGTATACAGCGTTCTTTTTGTATCATCGGCGGAGCGGTTCAACATCGGCTTTTCCGCCGTCCTTCAGGAAACTCCCTGTGAGCCGGTGGTCACAGTGTCTAGCGTAAGCGCCGCCGAGCAGACCCTAACCCAGCGGTCCTTTGATTTTATCTTCATCAACTCTCCCCTTCCGGATGACTCCGGCGTTCGGTTCGCCGTTGACAGTTGCCGTCTGAGGGGGACTGTCATCCTTTTACTTGTCCCCAGCGACCTCCATGACGAGGTCTATGACCGAGTGGCAGAGCACGGAGTATTCACCTTGCCCAAGCCCTTTTCCCGGACCATGCTCCTCCGGGCGGTCAGCTGGATGGTCAGCACCCGGGAGCGGCTCCGGAGGCTGGAAAAGCGCGTCCTGCCTCTGGAAGAGAAGATGGAGGAGATCCGCCTAGTCAACCGGGCCAAATGGTTACTCATCAGTGAATTGAAGATGACCGAGCCGGATGCCCACCACTATATCGAGCATCAGGCGATGGACCGCTGTGTGTCCAAAAGATCCGTTGCGGAGGATATTATCCGTCTTTATACATAGCGGTCCCAAAAGGCCGGAGGGCGCTCCTCTTACCCCACCTGTGGCCCGCGTTCAAATCTCCTCTTGACATGGAGTGTACTCCAACCTTTATAATAGGACAAGTGAAAGTAGTTTTTGAGAATCATATTGTTCAGGAGGGAACCGATCATGGCAGAGTCCAAGGTCTATTTTACCGATTTTCGCACGATCGCCTTTGGCGATAGTCTGCCTATCAAGCTGAAGAAACTCATCCGCAAGGCCGGCATCGGCCAAATCGACATGGATGGCAAGTTTGTGGCCATTAAGATGCACTTCGGAGAGCTGGGCAACATCAGCTATCTCCGCCCCAATTACGCCAAGGCGGTAGCCGACGTAGTAAAGGAGCTGGGCGGCAAGCCCTTCCTTACCGACTGCAACACCATGTACCCCGGCAGCCGTAAAAACGCTCTGGAGCACCTGGAGTGCGCTTGGGAAAATGGTTTCACGCCCCTCTCTGTGGGCTGCCCTGTTATTATCGGCGATGGACTGAAGGGGACTGACGATGTGGCTGTCCCCGTGGTGGGCGGTGAGTATGTGAAGGAGGCGAAGATCGGCCGTGCCGTGATGGACGCCGACGTTTTCATCAGCCTGACCCACTTCAAGGGACATGAGATGACCGGCTTCGGCGGGGCCATTAAGAACATCGGCATGGGCTGCGGCTCCCGGGCCGGTAAAACCGAGCAGCACAGCAGTGGAAAGCCCAGCATCTCCCCTGATCGGTGCCGGGGCTGCCTGCGCTGCCAGCGGGAGTGCGCCAACGGCGGACTGGTCTTTGACCAGCAGACACGGAAGATGCATGTGGACCACGACCACTGTGTAGGCTGCGGGCGCTGTCTGGGAGCCTGTAACTTTGACGCTATCTCCTTTGACAACGACAACGCCAACGAAGTCCTCAACTGCCGCATGGCGGAGTACACCAAAGCCGTGGTGCACGGCCGTCCCTCCTTCCACATCTCTTTGGTGGTGGATGTTTCTCCCAACTGCGACTGCCATTGTGAGAATGACGCCCCCATCCTGCCCGACCTGGGGATGTTTGCCTCCTTTGATCCCCTGGCGCTGGACCAGGCCTGCGTAGACGCCTGTCTGGCTGCTACCCCCATGCCCAACAGCCAGTTGTCCGACCATCTGGCCGACCCCGGCTTCCACGACCACCACGATCACTTCACCAACTCCTCCCCTGAGTCCGAGTGGCGCACCTGCCTGGAACACGCCGAGAAGATCGGTCTGGGGAGCCGGAAATACGAATTGATTCGCGTCTAATCCCGCGCACATGAATCATCCTCCCGCCTTACCAGCGGGAGGATGGTTTTTTCTGTTCCGCTGACTGGTTGATTTCCCATGCCCCCGGTGATACAATGATATTTGACCGTCGTCTTTCAATCCATCCGGCCGCGTTGACCTGAGGAAGGAGTTTTTATGGAACAGACCAAGCTGTGCGCCGTAACTGTGGGCGAGACTGCGCGCGCCTACCCCTATGGGACCACTTATCAAACCATTGCCGCTGACTTTCAGGAGCAATATGAAAACGACATTCTGCTGGTCAGCCGAAACGGGAAGCTCTGTGAGCTGAATAAAACATTGGACCGGGACTGCACCCTGGACATAATCACAGCAAAGGACAAGCCCGGCATCCAAACCTACGAGCGAAGCGCGGTCTTTCTGATGCTCAAGGCCTTTTATGATGTGGCAGGCAGCGAAAACGTGGAGCGAATTTCTGTGGAATACTCTATTGGCCCAGGGCTGTTTATTCGGGCCAAGGGCAGCTTTGTCCTCAACCAGTCCCTCTTGGATCAGGTCGGCGAGCGGATGCGGCTGCTTGTAAACCAGGCAATCCCCATTCAAAAACACTCTATCAGCACGGACGACGCTGTGGACCTGTTTCAGAAAAATCGGATGTACGACAAGTCCCGTTTGTTTGAATTCCGGATCAATTCCCATGTCAATATCTATTCTCTAGACGGCTTTTCAGACTATTTTTATGGATACATGGTCCCGGACACCAGCTATCTCAAATGGTTTGATCTTCAACTGTTCCAGGAAGGCTTTGTCCTTCTTCTGCCCAGCCAGAAAAACCCCCATGCGCTGGCGGAATTCCACCCCTCTGTCAAGGTCTTTCAGGCCCTTTATGATGCCACGCTTAGGTCCGAGAAGCTGGGCATTTCCAACGTGGCGGAGATGAATGAGACGATTGCCAGCGGCGGCGCCACCCAGATGATCCTGACCCAGGAGGCCATGATGGAGAAGCAGATTGGCGACATCGCCGAAGAGATCTCCCGACGGAAAGACGTCCGGTTTATCATGATCGCCGGCCCCTCCTCCTCTGGTAAGACTACCTTCTCTCACCGCCTGTCCACACAGCTGCTGGCCTGTGGGATGCACCCCCACCCCATCGCCACAGACAACTATTTTAAAAACCGCGCAGATACTCCCCGCGACGAGAATGGGCAGTATGATTTTGAAAGTCTGGGGGCCATGGATGTCGAACTGTTTAATCAGGATATGACCAGGCTTCTGCGGGGGGAGAGCGTTGAGATTCCTCAATTCAACTTCAAAAAGGGGGCGCGGGAATATAATGGTGACTACCTCACCCTCGGCCCCCAGGATATTCTCGTCATCGAGGGCATCCACTGCCTGAATGACCAGTTTTCCTATTCGCTCCCCACGGCAAGCAAGTATAAAATCTATATTAGCTGTCTGACTACACTGAATATCGATGACCACAACCGCATCCCCACCACGGACGCCCGCCTCCTCCGCCGGATCGAGCGGGACGCCAGGACTCGGGGGTACAGCGCAAGAGCCACGATCCAGATGTGGCCGTCTGTCAGGCGGGGGGAGGAGCGTTATATCTTCCCCTATCAGGACAGCGCGGATGTGATCTTTAATTCTGCCCTGATCTATGAAACGGCTCTGCTGAAGCCATATATCGAGTCTTTGCTCTTTGCCGTGCCCAAAGACTGTGGCGAGTACACAGAAGCCAAACGTCTTTTGAAGTTCCTGAACTACTTTTTACCTATTCCCTCCGACGATGTTCCGAAGACCTCCCTGATGCGGGAGTTTATCGGCGGCGGCTGTTACAAGGTCTGAAGACAGGCCCTGCCGCCTGTGTTTTTACTTTAAATATAAAGCCTGTGACTTTTGTCACAGGCTTTTTCTATTAAAAAAGAAAGTTAGAAAGTAGTATATAATTTGATATTTTTTATCGCCTTGCCATCCACCACCAGCGCCGGGGTCGTCATAACCCCATAGGCGGCGATTTGCGTGAAGTCCGTTACATGGTCGATAGTAGTGTCCATTCCCAGCTCCGCCAGGGCAGATCCCAAGAGGTGAGGAGGGACAAACTCTCAGAAATAGAGAAAACAGGGTGCCCCTCTGATTTCAACCGTCAGACGGGCACCCTGTTTTTTCAACCATAAACCATTGGTACCAAATCGTTGCCACAGAAGGCCTTAATCCCTCAAAACCCAGTCATATCGGGCTTTTTGGGCCTCTGAAATCATTCCCACTCGGCAAATTCAGATATAGTAGGGTGTATTTGAGGTGATTTCGCAGGAAAAACTTTCGCAAATATGTTAATATTCCACCTGCTATTTTCGGCTGTAAAGTTTATTAGTATCAAAATAGTATCACAAAAGGCTGGGAAATACAACAGAATTATGTGGAGCTCTACATAATTCCGGCACGGACGGACGCTGTCAGGCACAGCGGATAACAGCCTTGCAAGAGGCGTTGTACCTGCGCTGGATATATTCTTGATAGGCTTTCTGGTCTGTCATGGAAATTCCCCCTCTCTGAATAATAGTGCGGGGCGGCAGCACTCCTTGCTGTCGCTCCTTGACTGCCTAACTGCGAAACCGGGCGGGGCTGTCAACGGTGGGCGAAGCCCGTTCATCTTGACCGCCCGCTGGCTCGGCTGGCTTTGCTATTTACCCGACAAACTTGAATTTATTGTAAGGTATCACGTTTTACCTTCTTAAGCCTTACTATCATTACCATAGGAATTTCTTTGTTGGTTTTGAAACATTCTTCATAAAATCCATCAATGACAAATCCAGCTCTAAAACAAAGGTTAAAAATATCTTGTATGGAACGATGATAATAAATCTGCTCTTTCGGTTGCCCTTCAATCGCTATATCATAGTAACTGTGCGGTGTCATATATTTTTCAGTCAACGTGACAAAACAAGGGTGTTGCGTTGCAAAGACAAAAATTCCGCTTTCCTGCAACAGTTCATAAACAGCCATAAGAAGTGGTTCAATATCCGTAATATCCATAATTGCCATATTAGAAACTGCTTTCGTAAAGGCTCGATTTCTTTTTAATTCTAATATACTTTTTCTATTGGTCGCATCCGCCACACAAAATTCAATTTGTTTTGCATATTGTGATTGCCGTCTTTTAGCCAATTCTATCATTTTTTTGCTGTAATCAAAAGCGACAACCGAAGCGCCTCTTTGTGCAAGATACGAAGAATAATTTCCATTGCCACACGCAATATCCAAAATATAATCCGCAGGATTAGGAGATAGAAGTTCCGTTACTTTGGGACGCACTACCTCTCTGTGAAATTCATTAGATTCGTCACCCATTGCATTATCCCAAAATTGTGCGTTCTCCTCCCAGATTTTTTTACTTTCCTCTGTTCCCATGTTCTCTCCCACTCCCAAAATTTGCTTTTTTGCTTCCATTAAATCTTCCTTACGATATTCCATTGTTACCCTCCATAACTTCTGATTGTTGCCGTCTTGACGATTATGTATCTTTACATTACCTTCTGAAACATATGGCGCACCTTGTCCAGGCGGTTGTTTGGACGGCGGGGCTGGATGACCGGCTGGCCGACAGCGGCCTGATACCCTTTTAGCTCTGTAAGGCATACGCTCTGCCCGTTGGTGTAAAAGGCCAGATCAGTACGGTATGCCTGTATACAGCGGGCGGGAATCTCGCCAGTAAAGACAACTTCATCCTTTTTTACCTGGGCCGTTTCGATGGTGGCACAGTATTTCGGTGCATCATGATAAGCCCTGGAAAGGTATTCCTGGGGCGCATAGAGGGTGAAGGAGAGATAAGGTTCCAGCAGCTGCGTCCCCGATTCCTTCAATGCCTGTTCCAATACAATCGGGGCCAATGAGCGGAAGTCCGCCGGCGTGCTGACTGGACTGTAATAAAGCCCGTATTCAAAGCAAATCTTACAGTCCGTTACGTTCCAGCCGAACAAGCCCTGCTCCAGCCCGTAACGGATACCATCCCTGACAGCGTTTTGAAAACTCTGGTTCAAGTATCCCAGCGAAACCCGGCTCTCGTATTGTACGCCGGAGCCAAGCGGGAGTGGTGTAACAGACAGTCCGATAGATGCCCAAAACGGGTTGGGCGGCACCTCGATATGGATGGTGTGGCTGGCTGCTTTGAGCGGCCGCTCCATATAAATGACGGTGGGTTCCTTTACCACTGTTTCAATCTTGTATTTTTCCGACAGCAAAGCGGAAACGACCTCCAACTGCACCCGGCCCAAAAAAGAAAGAATGATCTCATGGGTGATGGAATCCACTTCGCAGCGCAAAAGCGGGTCAGTATCCGCAAGTTGCGTAAGAGCGTCCAGCAGCCGTTCTCTTTGCGCTGCCGTTTTCGGCGCAATCGTCGTCCGCAGCATGGGGAGGGGGGCCTCGCGCCACCTTTTACGAGGGAGCCGGGTTTGATCCCCTAATACATCGTTTAACCTCACGCTGTCGCTGGGAAGGATAACAATTTCGCCCGGATAAGCGGTGTCTGTCCGAACAATTTCCCCTTTGGATGGAATGCGCATCTCTGTGATTTTCAGCTTTTCTCTCCCGGCCAGGGCCACCGTATCCCGCAGGCGCAGCGTTCCGCTGTATAGCCGCAGATAGACACGCCGCTGGCCGCAATCGGTGTACTCAACCTTGAAAACGCTGCCGCATAGGGTGGCGCTCCCCTGTTCCCCAATCGGTTGGAACAGTCCTGTCACCGCATCCATCAACGGTTGAATGCCAAGGCCCTTTTTGGCGCTGCCATGATAGACCGGAAACAGGGAGGCTTCTTGAACCCGCCGCTGTTCCTCCCGCGCAAGTTTTTCCTGGCTGATTGGTTCTCCTGCGATATACTTTTCCAATAATGCATCGTTATTTTCGATGACCGCATCCCATGCTTCTATGTCGGTATTTTCCTCCAGGACTATTTCCGGGGACAGCGACACCGTCTGCTTGATGATAATATCGGCGGAGAGCTTATCCCGAACAGACTGAACCACGCTCTGCAAATCAACGCCAGCCTGGTCGATCTTGTTGATAAAGATAACGGTGGGAATGTTCATTTTCCGCAGGGCATGGAACAGAATACGGGTCTGGGCCTGCACGCCATCTTTCGCGGAGATCACCAAGATGGCCCCATCTAAAACAGCCAAAGAGCGGTACACCTCCGCCAAAAAATCCATGTGGCCGGGCGTATCCACAATGTTAACTTTACATCTGTGCCACTGGAAGGAAGTGACTGCCGCTTGAATGGTAATCCCACGCTGCCGCTCCAAAAACAAGGTGTCCGTCCTCGTTGTCCCTTTTTCGACGCTCCCTGGTTCTGAAATGGCTCCACTGGCATATAGCAGACTCTCCGTCAAGGTCGTCTTTCCAGCGTCTACATGGGCAAGAATCCCGATATTGATAATGTTCATGTCTATCCTCCATACAAGGCCCGAATGGGCGCAAAAATCCCCAGCGGCTAATACTTTTACCGCTGGGGATCATGACTTCGGACACACAGAAACATACACGACTTACATAAGCCGCGGTCCGTCACGATATTTACTAAAAAGGCAAAAGTATTCTTAAAATTGGGTACAAAAACCAAGCCCCTGCAAGGGGCAATCATTTTTGCGCCCATTATCAAATTTTATTTAAGAATACCTTGCCGCATATTTGATAGACTCCTCAAATCAGGATAATAGCAGTATATCATAGTACGCTCTAAAAAACAAGAAATCATTTTACCGATTCCACAAATAAAATCGGAGGGTATTCACTGGAATACCCTCCGGTTTTGGTGATTATCGTGCGTCTATCCGAATTTTTGACTTTGCGGCCCGTTTCCGTTCCTTTTCGGCATGTTCCTGCTGGTAAGCTGCCTCTAATATTCTGTCCACTTGTTCTGGGCCAAAGGCCCTTTTGACCCGCTCATAGTCAGCGGAGACTTGCCGCATGGCCTTGTTTTCCAACTTGACCTCCTGCAATCGATCAGACAGGCGGATGTTGCTCTCCCTCACCCGGCCATAGTCCCCTTGCAGACGCTCAAATTTCCCCCGCAGCTCCACATAGGCCAGATACAGGGAGCGCAGCACCTTGACGATTTGGGCCAGCAGGGGCTTTGCCTTTTTCTCTCGGTAGGCCCGGCCTGTTTCCAGCGTTCCCGGCTCCGGCAAAATCTCCTCCGGATTGGCGGAGAAATCCGCTGCCAACCGCTCCATATTTTTCACCGCCGGGGCAAGTTCTTTGAGCCGCCGTTCCTGGCTCTCCACCTGGTTTTCTTTCTCCGCCTTGACCGTCTCCAGAACGGCGATCTCCTTTGCCCGCTGCTCTTTCTTGTAGTCCAGCACAGACAAGTGCTTGTCGTGGGTGCCTTTGTCCTCCCACTCAATCCCGTGGCGCTCCATGACCAGGGAAAGCTGCTCCTTTTCCGAGCGCACCCACTGGCTCCACTCTGTGTCCCCTCTGGTGCCGCCCTGGAAACCCTGGGCCGCTAACGCCTGTTTCAAAGATACCCTCGTGTCCAGCCCTCGCTTGCTCCCGGTGGTGAATGGTACAAAGTCAATGTGCAGATGGGGCGTAGCCTCGTCCATGTGGAGGTGGGCAGAGAACACCCGGAGTTGGGGGTTGCGCTCTTGAAAGCCCTTCATGTACTCGTCCAAAACCGCTGCCGCAAGCTGTCCCTCCTCGCTGTCGGCGCTCATATCATCTCGATTGCCCACTTGCAGGATGATTTCATGGAACGGCTTTTCCTGCTTGCCGGAGCGGATCTTCTCATAGTAATCCTCTATCCTTCTGTCGGCCCTGGTTTGTTTAGCGTTGTACCGTTCCAGAGCCTCGTCAAAGAGTTCATGGTACACCGCCTTGATATTCTCCTGGCAGTAGGTTATATTCAAGTGGGAGCGTTCCGGGTCAGTGTTCTTGGCGTGGAATTTTCTACTGTTATGGTTCACCGATCCTTGGCCCACCATGGCGCTGATTGTCCTTTTCAAATCAATCCCTCCTCCCTTTTCCGCCGCGCAAGCGGCGAGCCTTTGTTACTTTCTGCGAAAGTAACGCAAAAGCACTTTTGACAGCCTGACGGCCATCAAAAGCGCATTTGCGCCCTACGGGGTGGTGTGGGGGCTTTGCCCCCGGCAACTGCGGTTGCCTCCCCCAGCAGGGCCGCCCTTTGAAAAGGGCACCCTGCACCCCGCCTAAACTTTGTCACTCGCCGTTGGGCAGGGTGGAAAGGCCAGGGGCCTTTCCACCGCCCGGCAAGTGTTTTCCGTGGGCCGAAAGTCAAGGGGTACGGGTTGTATTGACTTGCGGCAATCTCCACCCGCAGGTATGCCCCCCTTGACTTTCGCCCCCGCTCCCCGTGACAGCCGTGACGACCGTGACGATGTTTTACACACCGCCTCCGCACTCCGAAAAGCTGTCACAGCTGTCACGGTCGTCACGCCTGGGGTTCCTCCAACGTGAGCTTGATACTCCGCCCGGCATGGGTTCGGGCGCTTTCATAGTGGATGTGGTACTCATAGGACAGCCGCCACGCCCGGACATTCAGCCGCATAGCCAGGGCATTGGGTTTCATATCCAGCCCCAGGGCGGCGACAAGTTCCGTGGCCGTCCCTCTCCACTCTGGCCGTTCCGCCGTTACCAGGGCGGCAACAGCCTCCAACACCGGGTCAGGCGGCTCCTGCCGCAGCTCCGTTTCCCGCCGCTCCAGCTCCCACACAAGCCGTTCCTCGTCCCGCTTGAGGTAGAGGCGCTGGTCTTGCTGATCCCGCCCAGAAATGTCCAGGGTGGCGGCGTTGTCTGCCCGCCGCTCCTTTTGGAGCAGAAAGGCCCCGTCTGCCGCACCCAATAAGCCGTTGGTGCCGGAGATCATATCAAACTTATCATCGGCCTGCTGCTTGCGGGTGTGATGTACAACCAGGAGGCAAACCCCGCTTATATCGGCAAACCGTTTCAGTTTGGTGATTACCTCATAGTCGTTGGCATAGCTGTACTTCTCTGCCCCGGCCTCCCGGATTTTTTGCAGGGTGTCGATGATAATAAGCCGGGTGTCCGTGTGTTCCCGGACAAAGCCCTTTAGCTGCTCCTCCAGGCCACCGCCGAGCTGCTTAGCTCCGATGGCAAAGAACAGGTTTCCGGTACTCTCTACTCCAAACATCCGGTACAACCGCTCCTGTAAGCGACGGTGGTTGTCCTCCAGGGCCAGATAGAGGACTGTCCCCTGGCGCACCTCATACCCCCACAGGGAAAGGCCCATACTCACATGATAGGCAAGCTGGGCCATGAGAAAGGACTTGCCCACCTTGGGAGCGCCCACAAAGAGATATGTCCCCGCATAGAGCAGACCGTCTACCACAGGAGGTCTGCCGGGGTACACCTGTTCGTAGAGGTCATTCATAGACACGGTAGGCAGATAGGCCGGGTCATTGACCCGGCTTATCTGCCGCAGGATTTCCTCCAAATCTCTTTCCGGGGGCTTGTGTTCTGTCACGCCCTCTGCTATACTTTGGTTAGGTTTTTGTGAGAGCGACTGTCCCCCGTCTGCGCCAACAGGCGGATATGGGGCAGTCGTTTTCTCTTGCAATCTATCCATCTATCAATCCTCCCTCATGCCGTCCATGATGGCGGCGATCAGCCGGATGGTGTCCAGCAACTCCCCATCCACGCCATTCCCGGCCTCGATACGCTCCAGTTCTTCCAGAACGGCGGCCAGCTCGTTCCGCAGGGCCTTATACACCCTGGGGTTGCCCTGTACCACCACATCCCGGCACAGCAGCCGTCGGGTGATGTAGTCCTGTTTGGTAAGGCCGGAGAGCCGCACAGCGGTTTCAATTTCCCTGTCCTCATCCGGGGACACCCGGAAAGCCACAGTTTTGTTTCTCCAGCGGTTGTGTCGGTCAAGATTTTTCACTGACATGATTTAGGCCCCCTTTCGCTCCATGTCCAGTTTGTCCGCCATCTCCGCCTGCCGGGTGGGGAACAGGTGGGCGTAGCGGTAGGTAATATCAATGCTTTCATGTCCCACCCGGTCAGCGATTGCCAGGGCCGTAAAGCCCATGTCAATGAGCAGCGAAATGTGGGAGTGCCTCAGGTCGTGTATTCTGATCCGCTTTACCCCGGCCTCTTTCGCACCCCTGTCCATCTCCCGGTGGAGGTAGGATTTTGTCACCGTGAAAATGCGGTCGGTGGGCTTCACCCCATACAGGCTCTTGATATAGTCTCGCATTTCTTCACAGAGGAAAGCGGGCATTTGAATGACCCGGTTGCTCTTAGGGGTCTTGGGGTCGGTAATCACATCCTTGCCCTTAATCCGCTGGTAGGACTTGGAGATGGTGACGGTCTGTTTCTCAAAGTCGAAGTCGCCAGGAGTGAGGGCCAGCAGCTCCCCCTCCCGGACGCCGCACCAGTAGAGCATTTCAAAGGCGTAATAGGAAAGGGGCTTGTCCATCATGGCCTCGGCGAATTTCAGATACTCCGCCTTTGTCCAGAACAGCATTTCCCGTCCCTTTGGCTTTCCCATATTGCCCGCCTGGGCAGCGGGATTGACCTTTAGATTGTAGTGCCGTACCGCATGGTTGAACACGGCGCTCAACTGATTGTGCAGCGTTTTTAAGTACACCGGAGAGTAGGGCTTGCCGTTCTTGTCCCGGTAACCCAGCATTTCATTCTGCCAGGCGATGACCTCCTTGGAGTGAATGTCGCACATCTTCCGCTTGCCGAAGTACGGCACCAACTTCTTGTAGAGGATATGCTCTTTCGTCCCCCAGGTGTTTTCCTTGATACGGCCTTTCATGTCCGCCACATAGACAGCCACGAAGTTTTCAAAGGTCATTTCCAGGTCGGCGGTCTGTTGTTGCAGGAATGTCCGCTCCCACTCCAGAGCCTCCCGCTTGGTGGGAAAGCCCCGTTTCATTTTCTTTACTTTCTTGCCCGTCCAGTCCTCGTAGTAAAAGGACGCATACCATGTGCCCTTTGCCTTGTCTTTGTATGCCGGCATTGTGGTTCCCTCCTTATTGTCTGTCCCGCAGCCCATAGAATTTTTCCTCGAAGTAGCGCCTGCTTACCCGTCCGGGAATGGTGAGAAAGCCTTTTTTCTTCAGCTCCTCGTTCATCTCCCGCACCAGCTTGTAGGCGTAGGGCTTGGAAATGCCCAGCTCCCTGGCGACCTCCTCTGCTCTCACAAACAGCTCCTTTTCCATGGTCAGCACCTCCTTATTTTAGTTTCGCAAATATGTTAATGTCACCATCTTCATTATACATTAACATAAGTGTTAATGTCAAGAATTTATTTCGCATTTTTGTTAAAGATTATCTTGCATCTTTCGCTTTTTTGCGCTATACTATTGGCAAAGGCGGTGGGATATTATGACAGTCGGAGACAAGATAAAGAAAATCCGCACCTTTCGAGGCATGACACAAAAGGAATTGGGGCTTGCTATCGGCTTTGAGGAAAAGGGAGCGGACAACCGGATCGCCCAGTATGAGACGAATTACCGTGTTCCGAAACGGGAACTGCTGGACAAGATGGCCGAGGCGCTGCGGGTAGACCGCCAGAACTTCTACACCATCGCCCCCGGCTCTGCCGAGGACTTCATGCGGACATTCTTCTGGCTGGACGAGGACAGCCCTGGCGCTATCCGCCTGTTCCAACTTGTCCGCAATCCGGGCAGAGCAGGGGCCGCTGATGATACCGCTGTACGGTACAATGATAGCGATGACTGGCCCGCACACCCTCCCGTGGGTATGTACTTCCAGTATGGCCTTGTGGACGAGTTCATGCGGGAATGGCTTTTTCGTCAGCAGGAGTTACACGCCGGGGAGATCACCAGGGAAGAGTATTTTGAATGGAAACTCAACTGGCCCCATACCTGCGACGATGGCCTGGAAAGCGAATATTATATCCCTTGGCGGAAAAATAAATAAGACAAGCAAAAAAACCGCCCTGCTGAATTTGTCGTTCAGCAGGGCGGTTTTGCTTGTCCTTTTGGGATTTTTCTCTTGAGAATACCGGGCGGACACAAATAGTATCAATCCAGTATCAAGAGCAGTATGGACGGGCAAAAAAGCCTGTATTCATGCGGGTTTTCGCCGTTTCGAGCGTCATTCCCACTCTATGGTGCCAGTAGGCTTTGGTGTCAGGTCAAACAGCACTCGATTGACTCCCTTTACCTCGCTGGTAATGCGGGCTGTGATATGCTGGAGCAAGTCGAAGGGCACATTCTCCACTGTGGCGGTCATGGCGTCCACGGTATTGACAGCCCGGATAATGACGCACCACTCGTCGGCCCGCTTGTTCTCCCGGACGCCCACGCTCTTCAGGTCGGGAATGGCGGTAAAGTACTGCCATACCTTCCCCTCCAAGCCGTTTTTGGCGAACTCCTCCCGAAGAATGGCATCCGACTCCCGGACAGCCTCCAGGCGATCTCGAGTAATCGCGCCCAGGCAGCGCACTCCCAGGCCAGGACCGGGGAAGGGCTGGCGGTACACCATGGAATCGGGTAGGCCCAGAGCCTTACCACAGGCCCGCACCTCATCCTTGAACAGCATCTTTAGCGGCTCTACCAGCGCAAAGTTCAGATCCTCCGGCAGACCGCCCACGTTGTGGTGGCTCTTGACCGCCTTGACGGTTTTGGTTCCGCTCTCGATGATATCAGGGTAGATGGTCCCCTGACCCAGGAATTGGATACCCTCCAATTTTCGGGCCTCCTCCTCAAAGACGCGGATGAACTCCGCTCCAATGATCTTACGCTTCTGTTCCGGATCAGCTACCCCGGCCAGCTTGTCCAGGAAGCGGTCCACCGCGTCCACGTAGACCAGATTGGCGCCCAGTTCCTCACGGAAGACCTTGACCACCTGTTCGGGCTCCCCCTTACGCAGCAGGCCGTGGTTCACATGCACACAGGTGAGCTGTTTGCCGATGGCCTTAATGAGCAGAGCGGCCACCACAGAGGAGTCCACTCCTCCGGACAGGGCCAGCAGCACCTTTTTACCGCCCACCTGCTGGCGGATGAGCTCCACCTGGTCGGCAATAAAGTTCTCCATATTCCAGTTGGCTTCTGCCCCACAGATGGTAAAAATAAAGTTGGACAGAGCCTGCTTGCGTTCCTCTGCATTCTCCGGCCAAGGGGCATCTCCCTTGTGGTCTACCAGCAACGCAGGGATATCGCAGTTGTAGATGTCCTGGGACACGTCAATCTCCACACCATCCACCACCCGGTTGGGGCCCCCGTTCAGGATGATACCCTTGACATTGGGCAGGGCTCTCAGCTCGGCCAGCGTGATGTCGTGGGGGTGTATCTCACTGTACACGCCAAGGGCACGGATTTCACGGGCCAGTCTAGGATTTTCCTCACTGCCCAGATCCAGAATGACGATCATATCCTGTTTCATTGGCAAATGCCTCCTTATTTTTCTCTCTCAAATATCCTATCATGCCGCGTCCCTTCCCGCAAGAGTAAATCGTAAAAAGGTCCCTCGCCTCTTGCAAAAGAGTACAAAGTAGGGTATACTGCCCTTGGCATTCCAGCGTTCTTCTTGATATGAAGAACGCCCAAAAAATTGCGCTGCATCCGCAATATGGCGGAGCGGCAGCAGGAGGAACTGAATATGGAAAAGGCAAAAACCAATCTCACGTACCTGATCGAATTGGCCCTGCTCGTCGGGATCCTGCTGATGATGAACATTACAGGACTGGCGATGATCCCTCTACCTGGACAGTACGCGTCGATCATGACTGTACCAGTGGCTGTGGGCGCGATGATGCTTGGGCCTTTAGCTGGGGGAGTTCTGGGCGGTGTGATGGGCTGTATCAGCTTCTATACCGCCATCAAAACTGGGTTCAGCACCCTGTTCCTTGCGGGCTACACCGGCGGTATAGTGGTAGTTCTCAGCTTCATCAATACTATCATTCCTCGCATCCTGATGGGTATCTGCGTGGGCTGGGTATACCGGGCCGCCAGCAGACTGGACCGGGGAAACACGATTTCCTATTACATCGGCGGCATTGCGGCTCCGCTGCTGAACACCCTTTTCTACATGACGGTGCTGGTCCTGATCTTTTTGAACGCCCCCACCCTCCAAGCGCTTCTGGGCGAGGAGCTGATGGCTAAGTTCCAGGATAACATCCTGCTATTTGTGGCCGCCTACGTGGGGGTCCAGGCCCTGATCGAAGCCGCGCTGGGCTGCGTCATCAGTGGCTCTGTCTGTAAGGCTCTGCGCGTCGTGCTGAAACAGTGAAGGGGGAGAGGTCATGCAAGAGATCGGGATTATGGATGTGGGCGGCTTTCAGGTCGGTCACGCCCAAGATTTGGAGGGAGCCACTGGATGCACTGTCATCCTCTGCGACCGGATGAGCCCCGCCGGACTGGATGTCCGGGGCGGCGGCCCGGCCTCCCGCGAGTCCCAAATATTGAATCCTGTGGCTGCCGCCGAGGGGATCAACGCGGTACTGCTGTCCGGTGGCAGCGCCTTTGGTCTGGATGCCGCCGGCGGAGTCCAGCGGTATCTGGAGGAGCGAGGCATCGGCTTTGACACAGGGGTGGCCAAAGTCCCCCTGGTAAGTCAGTCTTGCCTGTTTGACCTGGGTGTTGGCAGCAAGGAGGTGCGGCCCACTGCGGACATGGCCTATCAGGCCTGTGAGAACGCCAGCCGGTCCGCCCCCGCCCTTGGGAATGTGGGCGCCGGCACCGGCTGCTCCATTGGAAAGTACCGTGGAATGGACAGGGCGATGAAATCAGGTTTCGGCACCTTTGCCCTTCAGGCCGGCCCTGTTAAGGTGGGCGCCCTGGTGGCGGTGAATGCGCTGGGTGATGTGTATAGCCCCGACGGAAAAGTGGTCGCCGGGCTGCTTGATAAGAAGAAATCAGGGCTGTCCTGCACCTTGGATGAGCTGTTTTCCGATGCTTCTCCAACCGGGAATCTGTTTACTGGCAATACTACGTTAGGCATTATCGTCACCAACGCACAATTTTCCAAAACCCCTCTGACCAAGATTGCTGGTATGGCCCACAACGGCTATGCCAGGGCCATTCGCCCGGTTCACACCACCGCTGACGGAGACAGCATCTATGCTCTCTCCGTGGGCTCTGTTCCGGGTGACGTCAATCTGGTGGGTGCCCTGGCCGCTCAGGCCATGGAGATGGCGATCCTTCGAGCTGTCCAGACGGCGAAATCCGCCTATGGACTGATTGGTTTGTCTGACCTTTCCCACTGACCATGGGGCCTCCCTTCTGTATTTCCACCAGGGAAATGGCTCTTTTAGGAGAGGATTGCCGCTATTCCCAGAGATATAAGTTTTTTGAGAGTAAGTAAGCACGGCTGAAGTCTGTCGAGTGGAAAGCGCAGCAGGAACAGGACAAAGCGAAAAAGGACTAACGTACAAGGCGGGAACATCATTTTAATGGTGTTCCCATTTTTTCATAAAGCAGTATTTTTTTGAATAATAGTATTTATTTAGGATTTTCAAAAATTATAATGTTTAATAAAGATAGCTCAATAAAATTTTCTAAAACGCTCCAGCGCAATACCAATGCATAATAATCCCCTTTGACTATCGGAAATATCGCCCATTTCTTGTTCCAACATCTGTTTACGGCTGCGAAAATCTTTCGCATATTCAAAAAATACCTGTCCGGCAAAGGTTCGCCATGGGATTTCATTGTTTTCCAGCTTGTATTCTATATAGCCATCGGAAGAGAACTTATTCTCCAGTAAATGGAATCCCCATGTAATATTTGATGTTTATATTATTATCTATCTGATATAGATCCAATTGTCCTTCATTACATACCTGTTTATGTTCCAAAAAATTCTGTACATAGGTCTTTTGTAGTTTCACACTACCTGTATATTTTTCGTTTTTCAGAATCTTTCCGTTCCTTGTCTCCTTGCGGAGATGGGATATCCATTTCTTTCAGTCTAAGGGATATCTTTGAAAGACTTTCTCCCTTACGGGCCATATCATAAATGAGCCGAATGATTTGCGCCTCCTCTTCATTGATCACGAGTCAGCCGTCTTTGTCATGAGTGTACCCATAACAGATTCTTTGATAATACCTGGACTCTGGGGTCCCCAATGCTTTTCTCAGCCCCCCATTTGATATCTCCGCTTTTGGAACGGCCTTCTTGCTGCGCTCTAGCGCAGATCACTGTCAGAAGAAACTCCGAGCTTTCGTAGAGAAAATGAATTTCCTCCAGCCCAAAATAAATGTCAGCCTTTCGCCTGTGTCCTGCTTCCGATGCCGGAAAAATGCCGGCGAATGTCCAATGAAGGATTCGCTTAATCCATTCCTCATAGTATTGTTCCTGTAAGAATAAACAGGTTCGTTGTTCTAAGCCGTTCGTACTGATGCGGCAGTATACTGCCACCTTTGGCTGTGTTGGTGTGAGTATGAGATCATTCGGCGGTATTATTCTGACAGGCCCCATGACTTTCCTATCAAAGTCCACGCTGCATGAGAATGACTTTTCGCCCTGTTTCTACGACTTTTTTCTTGGCGGAGAACATCAAAGATAATTTCCTCATGATGACCATTTATGACTGTTTCAAGGAAGATTTTAAACAATGCCTTGCATCTCTCATCGAGTTTTACAACACACAGAGGCCACATCGCACATTGAAAAACCGAACGCCCTGTCAGATGGAAGATACGTTCATGAGCGACAAATAAAGAGAGCAGCTTGCTGACATAACGGGGGTTCAAATCTCGCCATTTAGACGTTTTGCGTTTTTATTTTACTCGATTTATATGATTGGTAAGAGTGGCACTCCGCATAAGAATGCCAGAACCCCTTGCCGAAAGAGGTTCTGGCATAAAACACCCCCAACTGATCGAAACCATGACAAGCATTTGTTCAGATCGGATGGGGGTGTTCATTCGCAGTTTACCGTTGTACACGGCCGGAGCCGTCTCCGCCCACCAGGCGCTCGACCTCGTCAGCGGTGGACAGGTTGAAGTCCAGCTCAATGGTCTGCTTGAGACAGGATGCGGCGGCGGCATATTCAATAGTCTCCTGGGGGCCGTAGTCGTTCATGATTCCGTAGAGCAGACCAGCGGTGAAGGAATCTCCGCCCCCCACCCGGTCTACTAGGTGGATCATGTACTGCTTGGAGAAGTAGGGCTTACCGTTTGTATACAGCATTGCGCTCCACTCATTGTCCGAGGCACTGATGCTGCGCCGCAGGGTGACGGCTACCATCTTGGTTCCGTAGGTCTGGCAGATCTGCTCCGCCACATCTATGTAGCCCTCCCGGTTGAGCTTGCCCTGGGTCACATCAGTATCACGGGCCTTAATGCCCAACACCTTCTCTGCATCCTCCTCGTTGGCCACCAGCACGTCGATGTAGGGCATCAGCTGGACCATGCACGCATTGGCCTCAGCCTCAGTCCACAGATTTTTGCGGTAATTCAGGTCACAGCTGACGGTCAGTCCCATCTCCTTGGCCTTTCTACACGCCTTGATACACACCGAGGGGATGGTTTTACTCAAGGCGGGGGTGATGCCCGTCATGTGGAAATGGGTGGCCCCGGCAAAAATATCTTCCCAGTCAAAATCCTCATAGGCGCAGGTGGCGATAGAGGTATATTTGCGGTCATAGACGATCTTGGAGGGGCGTTGGGATGCCCCCTTCTCCGCATAAAACACACCCATCCGCTCCCCGCCGTAGGCGATATGGCTGGTCCCCACATTGAACTTGCGCAGCTCCGCCACACCGCAGGCGGCAATATCGTTGTCAGGCAGCCGAGTCACGAATTCCGTGTCCATCCCCATCATCGCCAGGGAGACGCACACGTTGGCCTCCGCACCAGTATAATTGATCTGGAAGTGGTCCGCCTGGATAAAGCGCAGATACCCCTCTGGATTGAGACGGAGCAGATAATCTCCGAAGCCTACCATTTTCTTCATTGTGATCTCTCCTTATTTCTGGATACCGTTATACAGGCCCTGAACGAGCAGCATCCCGGCAGTGGCGCCCTGGTCCTCAGTTCCCAGGGCCTTGGCCGCAAAGACGGCGGCCTTGCCGTATTTGGGCGTCATCTCTTTGGTGGACTCCAGGCCCCGCTTTGCCCCCTCCAGGGCCGCAGCGGCGGTGTCCTCCAATCCGCTTCCAGATGTGGCCGCCTGCTCCGCCGCATCGGCAGCCGGGAAGATGGCGTCCAGCACAGTGCGCTCTCCGGGGACACACTTGCCCCGCTTGGCAATTCCATCCGCGAAGCCACGCAGGAATGCCGCAAAGGCGGAGGCGTCCACCTCTTCCTTCCCTATCAGGCGCTTACCGCCCTCCATCCATCCGGAGGACATCAGTGTACCCATGGTAGAAGGAACTACGCTGGACATCTTCATGCCGGCCTTAGACAAGCGCTTGCCCATGTCTGCTTCCTCCAAGCCAGCATAAATCTCCGGCAGGGCACAGTAGCCTTTCTTCATGGTCAGGCCCAGGTCCCCGTCGCCCATGCGGGCGTCCATCTCGCACAGGTGGTCTGCCTGCTCGGTCATTATCTGAGCTACCGCCTCCATAACAGCGGTCCAATCCTTCGCTTGAATGACTTTCATGGTCGACGCTCCTTACTTCTGGCAGTAGAAGGGGGTGCTGACGGGCATATCCAGCATGGCCTTAGTCTCGCTGTCCACCTTCATGATGGAGATGGACGCCCCCATCATCTCCATGGAAGTAGCGAACTCGCCCACAAAGGTGCGGTAGATGGAGATGCCTTTGTCCTCCAGCTGCTGGGAAACGCTGTTGGACAGAATGTACAGCTCCTCAATAGAGGTGGCGCCCAGGCCGTTGATGAGCAGGGCGACCTCATCGCCGGAGGCAAGGGGCATATCCTTCAGCAGGGTGTCCAGAGATTCAGCGGCCAGCTCGTCGGCCGTCTTGATGGGGCCGTTCCACACGCCGGGCTCTCCGTGGATACCCATGCCCATGGCCATCTCGTTCTCGCCCAGGGTGAAGTTGGAGTGACCCACCTCAGGAATGACACAGGGGGTCAGGGCAAAGCCCACAGTACGGGTGTTGTCCTTGGCCTTCTGGGCCGCAGCCAGCACCTCGTCCAGAGTGCCCATCTGGGCGGCCTTGGCGCCGGCGCACTTGTACATAAAGAAGATGCCGGCCACACCCCGGCGGGCGACCGGATCGGCGTTGGAGTTGACGTCGTCCGCGCCCACAATGGAAGCAGTCTTGATATCCTCCAGGTCGCACATCTCGGCGGCCATGTCAAAATTCATGATATCACCGGTATAGTTGCCATAGAGGTACAGGATGCCGCCGCCGTTATTGACCTCTTTGCTGATCTCAAAAATCTGCTCGGCGCTAGGTGACTGGAACACGCTGCCTACAGCGCAGCCGTCCAACAGGTTCTCCCCCACATAGCCCAGGAACAGGGGCAGGTGGCCAGTGCCGCCACCAGTGATGATGGAAACCTTACCGGGAACCTTTTTCTTTGTGCAGTAGCAGCGCAGATCGTTATTGACATATCCCACCTGGTCGCTGTGGGCACGGTAGATACCCTTGAGCATATCGTCGGTGTACTGGGCGGGATCGTTGATGATCTTTTTCATGGAACAGACCTCCTTCAAGCTTTTTTTACAATGTGGACGGCAAAGCCGCCGACTTCTTCCTCCAGGTAGACCGCCACCAGGTTGCCCTTGGCGTCCACGTTCTTAAACTCCTCCCGCGTAGGGATACCCTTGGCCTTGAAATAAGCCAAGGCCCGATTGGGGGAATAGGTAAAGATGCCGATGTGTCCGAACTTGCCCGGGAACTGCTGGTTGCAGCACTCCACATAGGTACCGGCGAAGTTGGAGCGGCCGCCCTCCTTGACCTGGAAGCCGAAGCGCTCGGCGAACCAACGCGCGGTGGCCAGCCCCTCCTCCTTGCTATCCCCGTTGATGCCGATGTGGGCCAGGGAGAAGCCCAGGGATTTCTCCACTGACTTCTGGCACAGGGCGGTGATTCCTTCCCAGTCCTGGGCTTCCACCATGGCGGCGGGAGCCATGAAGCTGCCACCCACCGCGGCGATCTTGTCGCTGGAGAGATACTCCTCCATGTTACTCAGGTTGATGCCGGCGGTGGGAATGAACTGGATGCTGCCGTAAGGGCCGCACAACTGCTTAATGGTGGCCATGCCGTTCATGGGCTCGGAGGGGAAGAACTTAAAGGTGGTCAGACCCATCTCCAGCCCCGCTTCAATCTCAGTTGGGGTGATGCAGCCCGGAACTACAGGCATCTCCAGCTCCAGGCAGCGGGCTACCACCTTGGGATTGAAGCCTGGTGTGACAACGAAGTCCGCTCCGGCCTCCTTGGCCTGGTCCACCTGCTCGCAGCGCAGGATAGTACCGGCACCAGCCAGCATCTGGGAGTCAGCTGATTTGATGGCCCGCAGACAGTCCATGGCCTTTTCCGCCCGCATGGTGACCTCGATGAGAGGCAGTCCGCCGCGGCGCAGGGCGGCGGCGACTTGGGGCGCGGTGTCCGGGTCCTTCAGGCCCAGAACGGGAACGACCCCGTGCTCCTTGATGATTTTTATTGCATCCATATGAAGAAAATTCCTTTCCAATGGCCGTGATGAGCTGCCGCGGGCAGCTCATCACGGACCACATACATTCGATTTAACTCAGCCAGCCTTCTGAGCGCTGGCCTCCTTGCGCTTGCGCAGGACAGCCTTCAAAACGGGCCAGCACAAGGTGAGGATGATGGCGATGAAAAGCACACAGGACACCGGACGGGTCACAAAGGTGGCCCAGCTGCCGTGGCTCATGACCAGGGCGCGGCGCATATTGGACTCCAGCATGGAACCCAGCAGCAAGCCCAGAACGAAGGGGCCATTGGGGAATTTGAATACCTTCAGGAAGAAGCCCAGAACGGCGGCGGCAAACATAATAGCCACATCAAAGAAGGTGTTGTTCAGGGCGAAAGACCCCACCACGCACAGGATACACACGGCGGTCCAGACGGTGGGCTGGGAGACATTGAGCACCTTGGCCGAGATCTTAGCAGTAGCCAGGCCGAAGATAAGGAATACCACGTTGGCCAGCAGCATCATCAGCATAATCTGGGCGGTAAAGGAGGAGTTCTCAGTGAACATCTTGATGCCGGGCTGCATTCCGTACATGGTCAAAGAACCAATCAGGATGGCGGTCACCGCATCGCCTGGAATACCCAGGGTCATCATGGTGGTCATGGCGCCGCCGATGACGGCATTGTTGGCGGTGGAGCTGACGGCCAAGCCCTCCAGCGAGCCTTTGCCGTACTCCTCGGGGTGCTTACTCATTTTCTTGGCGTTGCCCCAGGAGATAATGGAGGCGATGTCGCCGCCCGCCGCGGGGATGGCGCCAATAATGGTGCCCTCAACTGCCGCAATCAGGGTAGGAACTGCAAGCTCCTTAGCCTGCTTGGCTGTGGGCAGGACGCGGCCAAGGGCCAAGTTGACTTTCCGAGCCTCCAACTCCTTCTCCTGGTCGGCCTTGCGGAAGGTGTAAATCTGATAGAACACCTCACCGATGCCGAACATACCAATCATGACTGGGATGAAGGAGATACCGCCCAGCAGAGCAGTCTGGCCGAAGGTGAACCGTTTGATGGACAGGATGGGGTCCAGGCCTACACAGGAAAGCAGAATGCCGGCCATACCCAGGATCAGCCCCTTGAGCACGCTGCCCTCTGAGACAGCCACCATCATCGACAGGCCAAACAGGGCCAGCATACAGTATTCGGGCGCATTAAAGGAAATGGTAAAGTTGGCAATGGGGGTAGAAAACAGAATGAGGCAAAAGGTGGAGAAAATGCCTCCAATGAAGGAGTAAATGACGTTGATGCCCAGCGCCAGACCACCTTTACCCTGACGGTAGAGGGAATAGCCGTCAAAGGACTGGGTAATGGACGCAGGGGTGCCGGGGGTGTTGACCAGAATTGCGGAAATACCGCCGGCAAAGATGGCAGCGTTCCACAGGCCCATCAGCATGGCGAAGCCGTCCGCCGGCTCAAACCAGAAGGTGATGGGCGTCATGATGGCAATACCCATGGTGGCAGACAGGCCGGGCAGAGCACCGATGACCGTTCCAATACAAACGCCGATACACAAAAACAGGATAACAGAGGGCTGCAGGCACAGCTGTAGTGCGCCGAGCCAAACTTCAGCAGACATTCGGGTTCATCTCCTTTTACTGCTCTACTGCCTTATCGGTTGAACTGGATGGAGAAGCCGACAACAAAGGCCAGGTAGATAAACGCGGTAAAGACCACGGTATAAATGATGTTGTACTTCAGCTTTCGGCCGAAAATGGCGTTCAGGGCAAAGCACAAAATGGGCACACAGACAATAAACCGCTTTGTGGTCTGCCACAGGATGAAAAAGATTACAATGGACACAGCAGTCAGGCCCAGGCGCTTGAGGTTAAACTTGATTTCGGGGTCGACTTGGAAATACTGCACGGATCCTTTTTGCAGGATTCCGCGCACAAACAAGATGGTACCTAGAATGCCCACAGCAAAGCCCAGCAGCACTGGGAAGAAGCCCGCACCGGGCACACCGTCGGAGGACTGGGCGTTGACTCGCATGGTATCCTCCAAAAGCGTATAAATCGCCACCGAGTATCCAAAAATGGCGGTAATCAGGCCGGGAATTGTATCGCCCTTATGCATGGGAACCCTCCTTTTTTTATCAGCGAGGAAAAGCCGCGCTCACGCCCGAAGGCCTGAGCGCGGCTTGCAACAGTTATAGGTTAGGCAATGCCCAGTTCAGGAATCAGTTCGCTGTAGTAGGCCAGCTCCTCCGCGGCCTTAGCGTCCATGTCGGCGCCGTTCAGATAGGCATGCTCATAGCCGCGGTCGGCCAGAGTCTGCTTAACGGAGTCGGAGTTGATAGCGACCTCGGAAGCTTCCTCCAGGATGTCCACGATAGCCTGAGGGGTGTCCTTGGGAACAGCGAAGCCGCCCCAGCCTTGGATGGTAATGTCGTAGCCCATCTCCTGCGCTGTCTCAACCTCAGGCACTACGGAGGAACGACTCTCGCCCAGGATACACAACACCTTGAAGTCACCGGAGTCCACGTTGTTCTTTACCTCAGAGGGGCTGACGGTAACAGCCTGGATATTCTTGCCCAACAGAGCGGCCACAGCGGGAGCCGCGCCGTCGAAGGGCACATGGGTAAACTCTACGCCGCACTCCTTCTCAATGGAAGCGGCAGCAATATGCCAGATGGAACCAGTGCCGGAGTTGCCGACCTGGACCTCACCGGGATGCTCTTTGGCATAAGCCAGGAAGTCCTCAAAGGTATCCCAGGGAGCGTCAGCACGGACAGTGACGGCGGCAGGGATAGTCATAGCACGGCCCACAAACTTGAAGTCGTTGGTAGACAGGTCAGTGAAGCCCAAGGCGCTAAGCATGGTGGACTCAACGGGCATATAGGCCATGGTATAGCCGTCGGGATCGGCGTTGCGGACCTGCTCCAGGCCGATGGCGCCAGAAGCTCCCTCAACATTGGAGACGATGACGCTGGTGTCAAGGGACTGCTCCAGCTCAGAGGCGTAAATACGGGCCACGGTGTCAGAGGCGCCGCCAGCAGCGTAGGGAACAATCAGAGAGATCTGCTTTCCGTTGGGGAAATTGACCTCTTCCTGCTGGCTGGTGTTTCCAGAGTTGGAAGCGCTGCCGGAATTGCTGCTCTGAGAGGTCTGGCTGCCGTTGTTACCACAGGCGGCCAGTGACAGGGCCATCGCCGCTGCCAAGGCAAGTGAAAGAATCTTTTTCATTTTTCTGCTCCTTTTCTAGATCATAGTTATTTCACACGCTTACGCAGTGGAATACAAGGTAAGAATTAAATGTAGGGAGCAACTTGCTGCTTCAGCTGGGCAACCTGCTCGTCGGTCAGGTCCAGCAGGGGCTTGCGCATATGTCCTCCTGTCACACCGCGGAAGGTAAGGATGTTTTTAAAGATGGACATGTCTCCGCCAAACTGCATCAGCTTGACCAACTCGGTAGCGGCCACCTGCGCCTTGCGGGCTCCCTCCAGATCACCGCTCTGGAATGCCTTGTAGACCGCTACAAAGGCTTCGGGGAATGGGCCGGAGCAGCCGGAGACAACACCGTCGCAGCCGCACACCAGGGCAGGCAGGAACAGGTCGTCCGCGCCGGGCACCACAGAGAAGTTTCCATTTCGCACTTGCAGATATTCGTTGATGCGACGCATATCGGCGAAGCTGTACTTGACGCCCACCACATTCTTGCAGGCAGCCGCAATCTGCTCCATCGTGGCAGCGCTGATGTCGTTATGCGCCAGCTGGGGAATGACGTACACATATACCGGGAAGTCATCAGGCAGGGCGGCGCACACGGTCTTGTAGTACTCCACCATGGCCCGATCGTTTACCGTAAAGTAGCTGGGGGTAACGACGCCCACGCCGTCGGCACCAATTTTGTGGGCGTGCTGGGCCAGGCGAATGGTCTCGTCCACCGTCATTGCACCCACGTGGATGAACACTGTAACTCGTCCCGCAGCCTTTTTCACAACGGTCTCGGCCACCAGTTCTCGCTCCTCCGCGGACATGAGGTACATCTCCCCCGTCGTTCCGCAGGGATACAGACACTGAATGCCCTTTTCAATCAGGTATTCTGTCTGCTCCTCCAGCGCCGCCGTATCTACCTTCCCGTCTGCGGTAAAGGGGGTAGTCATGGCGGTGATGACACCATATAGTTTCTTCAAGTTTCTCTCCTCCCAACAATAGGATAAAATGCTTTTGTGTTCAGTATTGCTGAATGATTATTCAGTTATTTCACACTTTATTTGGATTTTAGCACGGCTAGTTATCATTGTCAATATAATTTTATTATTTTTGGAATATTTGTTCTCTTTTTCACTTTCCATTTGACAAATACGTCAATGGAGGTTAGGATAATATACGATAGCAGATGTAAATGCCTCTGCATCTGTATTTTATTTGGACCAATCGCGGGCATTTTTCTTCAATATGGATTGCAAAGGATGTTGCACCATGATTCTTTTAAAAGGGGATTCCGCTGAGATGGAATCCGCCTCTACTGTCAGCAGTAGAGTCACGTCTACCGCCAAAGCGCTGCGGATTCTAGACTGTTTTTCTCCTGCCAGGACTGAACTGACATTGGCCCAGATCAGTCGGCTGCTATCCATGCCCAAAAGCACACTGCTCAACCAGATTCGCACGCTGGAGGAAGCCGGCTATCTGCTGCGTATCCGGGACGGCCAGGCCTACCGCCTTGGGTACAAGGTCATGCAGCTCAGCTACTGCGCCCAGGCAGGCAGTCCTGTGGCCCAGTATGCCATCCCTGTGATGGAGGACCTGCAATCCGCCACCGGAGACATCATCTACCTTACCTCCCATATTGACGGCAAGGTGTTCTATATGGAGTGCGTCTATCCCAGCCGGCGCTCCATCTCATACTCCGTCTCCGGCAAAACACTCCCCATGCACTGTACCGGCTGCGGGAAGGCCATGCTCAGTCAAATGCCCACCGAACAGGTGGAAGCCATCATTCGCAAGCATGGCCTGCCTCCCATCACACAGAACACCATCACCGACCACGACCAACTGATGGAGGCACTTGCCACATACCGCCGTAAGGGATATGCACTGGATAATGAGGAGGAAACCATGGGTGTAAAGTGCGTAGCCATGGCCATCCGCACCGGACGTGGAGACGTGGCGGGTGCCATCAGTATTTCCGGCCCCGCCATCTCTATCACACCCGAAGTAGTAGATCAATACTCCGACCTACTGGCCAGGGCCTGCAACACACTGACCCAGTGCGCCCACCTATTTCCCGCCATTCAGTTGGCCTCCAACTGAATGGCCGGATGTTGTCTGGTCGATCTGTACCTTTGAATTCTGAAAGGATGGTCGCTTATGTCTCGTATCCTCAGTTACGGCTCCCTAAATCTGGATTATGTCTATCATGTCCCCCACTTCGTTGCTCCAGGAGAGACCCTCGCCTCCTGCAGCCGGGATGTCAACTGCGGCGGGAAAGGACTTAACCAGTCAATCGCCTCTGCCCGGGCAGGGGCCACCGTCTGTCACGCTGGAAAAATTGGGCCGGATGGACAGCTTTTGGCCGACACACTAGCTTCCAGCGGTGTCGACACCTCCCTCATCTCACTCAGCAGCGGCCCCAGCGGCCACACTATTATCCAGGTGGATTCCCAGGGACAAAATTGTATCCTGCTATATGGCGGCAGCAATCAGAAGATCACACACCAGGAGGTGGACCTGGCGCTGGAAGGCTTTGGTCCCGGTGACTACCTGATTGTGCAAAACGAAATCAACTGCCTGGATTACATCATGGAACAGGGCGCCAAAAAGGGCCTGTCCATCGTATTCAACCCCTCCCCCATTGACGAACATATCTCCACCCTCCCCCTGCATCTTGTCTCGCTTCTGGTTTTCAACGAAATTGAGGGGGCCGCCCTAGCCGGCACCAGCGAGGAGGGGCAGATTCTGGATATACTGCGCAGCCGCTGGCCCTCCTGCCAGCTGCTGCTCACGCTAGGGAGCCGTGGATGCATATATGATGACGGCACACAGCGAATCACCCAAGGCGTTTACCGCACCAAGGCTGTAGACACCACAGCTGCCGGAGATACCTTCACGGGGTACTTTGTAGCCTGTTTAGCTGCCGGTATGGATGCGCCGTCCTGTCTGAACCTCGCCTCCCGTGCCGCCGCCATTGCTGTCTCCCGTCCAGGTGCCGCTCCCTCTATCCCTACAATGGATGAGGTGCGCGGCTCCACCCTCTCTCTGGCATGATGCCGCAAACTTTATCTGATTCTCATCTGTTTGAAAAACGCAGGCAAAACGCCTGCGTTTTTTCCTGCCCCACCCTTGTGTACTGCCTCATTTTGTGCCAGAAAACTTGTTATGGAAATATTCTGCAGACTCCCGCTTTGCTTCGATGTGTCTCCATTCAACAAATCATAGCTATATAAAAGTTTCATCGCTTTCTGACTTTATAAAGCATAAATAAAAGCAGGTTTGAATGAGAGCCAGTCTCCTCATACCTGCTTAACGATACTTTCAGTAATTATATGTAAGTACTATCCTAATTTTTATGCATCTTCACTAATAAACACAAAACCTGTGTATAACAATAGCTATACACAGGTTTTGTCTACTTTGGTCCGAGTGCCGAGATTCGAACTCGGGGCCTCTTGAACCCCATTCAAGCGCGATACCAAACTTCGCCACACCCGGAAAGAGCTGCCAGAATTTTTATCAGTCAGACAGCTTGTATATATTAGCATACCGGAGAAAAAAAAGCAAGCCCCTTTTTCAACTTTTTTCATTTTATTTTTGGGGCAAGGAGCTCACCCCCTGCCCTGATAGCGGCTGCTGTCCTGCTGTTTTCTCTCTTTGACCACAAACATCTCGTACAGGCGGCCCAGCAATTCCCAGGTCTGCCGGTCCATAATCCCGCTCTCCTCTAGCCCCGCCGCCCTCTGGAGCCAGCGGGTATTGGCCACCGAAGCAGGCCCATGAAGCCCGTCTGCCTGATCCGCCGTAATCCCATCGAAATATCGGGCCAGTATCCGGAGCATCGCCTGTGGAATGATTAGGAACTCCTGCTCATTTCCTGGATAGACCCGGGCTTCCTGTCCGGGGAACAGGCGCACCGGCCGGGGCTCTGCCAGCTTCCGCTCGAGAAGGATCCACCGCTCCCGGATGTCGTTCCAAGTTTCCTCGTCCACCATGCCGGTCACAGGAGGATGGAGCTCCCGTTGAAAGAGCATCACCGCCTCCAGAGTCCGTTCGCCAAACACACCATCCGCCACAATCTCAGGCAGGAAGGGATATTGCAGCGACAGCCTCCGCAGCATATACTGCAGACTTCTGACCGGCTGTGCCAGCAATTCCCGCTCCAGTTCATCTCGTGTCATACCAACACCTCTCCTCTCCGGTCCGTCTGGCCAAACCGCACAGTTTCCCCTGGAAATTGCCCGACCCGTGGGGTGTCGGCATAGCTGCTGGCATCCGAGCCTACATTGATAACCGAGGCCGGCATAATCTCAGTGGCTGTTCTGGGGAAACGGACCATATCCCGGCGCATGAACTGGTCCGCCAGAGCAAAGTGGCCATAGATGGAGTTCCAAGTGACCTCCCCAACCACCCCATCAATCGTAAGCCCAACCAGGCCCTGGTATTGCCGGACAGCCTGGGTTGTGTTGTGTCCAAAGTCCCCGTCTACCTCGATGGGCAGCAACGCCTCGTCGAACTGCGCCATCACGGCCAGCATATATTGCAGGACTCGGACCTCAGGACCAGTATCCCCCTCCCGCAGAGTCCCAGGGAACTGAAACTCGATCCCATAAAAGGTCTGGCCCTCGCTGATAAGTTCAGCCAGTTTAGTGACACCCACATAGAGAGAGACCATTTTATACCAGGTTGCCTTTCCCACGATTCCGTCCGCGGTTAGATTGAATATCCGCTGGAATTTTCTGACGGCCTCCTCTGTCTTCTCATTAAAAGCGCCGGTAACCGGCCTAATTTTGGGAATCGCGGGATAATTTTGCGAGATGCGGTTAATCATGGTCTGGATCGCTACGACCTCCTCCCCCGCTGACCCCAACCGCAGGGGGTAGCCGGGATAGGAGCGAGTCATATCCTGGATCGGCGCTTCCACCACCAGTTCGATATCGTCGCCGTAGTAGCGGTAGAGGATCTCCATAGAGTTTGCTCCCTGCTTCGCCATGTCCTGGCTGCCCCATTGGGACAGTCCGTCGCAGGTGCTGGTGGTCCCATTGCAAAATTTGGCGGCCAAAGGCTCTACAAACCCCCGACGGCGGATATAGTCGTTAAAGATCTCATCCACTACCCGGCTGA
This sequence comes from Flintibacter sp. P01028, assembly GCF_041925235.1. Classification (NCBI taxonomy): domain Bacteria; kingdom Bacillati; phylum Bacillota; class Clostridia; order Eubacteriales; genus Flintibacter; species Flintibacter sp. P01028. The sequence goes on along the minus strand of NZ_JBHEVC010000006.1, from coordinate 90,397 downwards.
TGCTGTCAAAGAAGTTGCGCCCCCGGATGAATTTCTGGTCGTACTGGGTGGTGGAGGTAATATCAAACTCATAGCCCCGGCTACGGTAGTACTCCGTGTACACCCGGTTGAGAGCAAAGGAGATGATTGCCAACACATTGGCCCGGATGGCCGACAGCTCCCAGGTAGGGTATATCTCGCTGGAGGCCACATTTTTCACATAGTCCGGGAAGCTGACCGTAATGTTTTCCGCCCACTGGCTGGGCAGCCCCAGATGGACCGTAATGTTGGTTGGGATATAAGGAGTGATGATGACCGGCATTGTTCCACCTCACAGGCTCTGGGCGGTGATCTCCCGCTGGTCCCTTACCTGGAGGCTGGACTGGCCCTCGGCCAGCGGGATCAGCTCCATGTCCTGGGTCGTTTCCACCCCTGGGAATATCTGGACTCCATCTACCTGGAGCATAGCGTATCCGGGATGCTCCGCCCACACGCTGCATATGGCAAATGGAACGGGGCCATCTGTATGCGGGGCGGTACTCTCTCCCAGCAGCGGAGTCGATATCTGGAGCGGAAGAATGGCTCCGCTGCTGTCCGTGACCTGGAGGGAGAGCAGCTCCCGCCTGCCCCCCTTCCCCTCATGGGTGACCACCACGGTGGCTCCGCTAATTGGAATCTGTGCCCGCGAGGTATAAACCCTGATAATCAATGTACCAATATCGTCCATATGCGCCCTCCTGTCCGCGGGTTCTGCCCGCTTCTGTTTTCCCCATACTATGTCGGCGTACAGGTTGTTGTGCTTCGGGGTGGTAAAAAAAGCCGCCTGTTATAAAAACAGGCGGCTTTTAGCTTTTGATCTTAGCTCCAGCTCTCATCCAGTTCGGACCGCTTGGCGCGGCCCATCAGGTCCGTGATGACCGCGTGGACATCTCGGCCCTGGTAGAGCACCTCATAGGCGGCTTGGGCAATCGGCATCTCCACTCCGGCCTTTTCCGCCAGGGCCTGGGCATTAGCAGCAGCGTAGTAGCCCTCCACCACGGCGCCCACCTCCTGCATGGCCTCATGAATCTCTTTGCCCTGGCCCAACAGGATACCGCACCGGCGGTTCCTGGAGTGCATGGAGGTACAGGTGACGATGAGATCGCCTACGCCAGCCAGGCCGGTAAACGTCTCCTTTCTGCCCCCCAGGGCCACGCCCAGCCGGGCCATCTCGGCCAGTCCCCTTGTCATAAGCAGGGCCTTGGTGTTGTCCCCATAGCCCATCCCGTCACAGCAGCCAGCGCACAGGGCGATGACGTTCTTCAGGGCGGCGCAGATCTCGGTGCCCACCTTATCGTCGCTGGTATAGACACGGAAGCGGGGGTTCATGAACAGGTCCTGGACCTTTTGGGCTATAGACAGCTCGTCCGCCGCCGCCACCACGCCGGTAGGGATACGGCGCCCCACCTCCTCCGCGTGGGAGGGCCCAGACAGCACCACCACAGGGCATTTGCCCTGAAGCTCCTCCTCGATGACCTGACTCAGACGGAGCGAGGTATCCTTTTCAATTCCCTTGGACACCGATACAACAATGGTCCCTGGGTCCACCAGCTCCCGCAGCTGGGCTGCGGTGGCTCGAACAGCGAAGGAGGGCGTTGCCAGCACCACCAGACCACATCCCTTGACCGAGGATAGGTCGGTGGTCAGTTTCAGTTCCTCCGGCAGAGGCACTCCCTTGAGCATGGGGTTCTCATGGGTGTCCCGCATCCGGTTAGACTCCTCCTGGTGATAAGACCAGAGAGTGACATCGTTTCCGTTTTCCAGTAACAGCAGGGCCAGGGCAGTCCCCCAGGCGCCGCTGCCTACTACGGTGATCTTCATCAGAGTTTACCTCCCAATGTAATATTGTAGGGGCCAGTGTCCACGACGGCCCTCCAGTTCACGGTCTCATTTCGTAGGGGCACAGCACGATGCGCCCCCCGGGCGGGCAGCTCCATGGGGCCGCCCCCGCGGTCATATCATTTCTTTTTACGCAGAGAAAACTTATTTTCCGTTCCGGAGAGCAGCCGCTTGATATTGGCCCGGTGCATATAGACCACCAGCCCGCCGAGCAGCAGCCCCAACAGGGTGATGACCCAGTCTTGGTAAACAAACCAAGTGGCCACAGGGAAGGAGGCCCCAGCCCACACCGAACCCAGGGACACATATCGAGTGAGGACGGCCAGGATGAGAAAGCCGCCCCACACGACCAGAGCGATCCGCCAGTCGATCATGATGGCGATGGTTCCTCCGGACAGGATGCCCTTACCCCCCTTGAAGTGGAACATACAGGGAAACATATGGCCCAACAGGCAGAACAGGCCCGCCCAATACTTGAACAGGACTACATAATAGGAGACCGTAGCACCATCCAAAGGGAAGTCCGGCATGATGCGCGGGTCATATCCGCCGCCAATTTTAACCGCGATCAGAATGGCCACCACTGCCTTTAGCACATCGGTGAGAATAACCACAAAGGTCAATGGGCCGCCGAAGGTACGGTAGAAATTGGTCAGCCCCGCGTTGCCGCTTCCGTGGTTTCGCACGTCGTCCCGCAGGATATATTTGGATACAATCACCGCCCCATTGAAGCAGCCGCAGAAATAAGAGATGACTGCCACGATCCAAAAATCCATCCGGGTGAGGAACAATAAAATCGCGTAACCCATTATCACTCCTCCTTATCGCTGCGCTGCCGCACGGTCAGCCGGACAGGGGTGCCCTCCAGGCCGAAGGTGGAGCGGATCTGATTTTCCAGATATCGCTGATAGGAGAAGTGGAACAGCCGGGCGTCGTTGCAGAAGCAGACGAAGTGGGGCGGACGGATGCCCACCTGTGTCATATAATAGATCTTCAACCTCCGCCCCTTGTCTGTGGGAGGCTGGACCCGGGCGGTGGCGTCGGCCAGGACCGAGTTGAGCATTCCAGTGGTGATGCGCATGGCGGACTGGTCGTTGACATAGTTAATAAGCTCAAAGAGCCGGTCCACCCGCTGGCCGGTCAATGCGGAAATAAAGACAATAGGGGCGTAGGTCATATAAGACAGGTCCCGCATGACCTCCTGACGCATCTTGTCCATGGTCTTGCCGTCCTTCTCGATGGCGTCCCACTTGTTGACCACAATAATGCACGCCTTACCCGCCTCGTGGGCCAATCCGGCCACCTTGGTATCCTGCTCAGTGACTCCCTCCTGGGCGTCGATCATAATCAGGCACACATCGCTGCGCTCGATGGCCATGGTGGAGCGCAGGACGGAGAACTTCTCGATCCGGTCATCCACCCTGGACTTCTTCCGCATCCCGGCGGTGTCGATAAAGAGATATTTTCCATGCTGGTTCTCAAACGCGCTGTCCACAGCATCCCGGGTGGTGCCTGCCACGTTGGATACAATGACCCGCTCCTCTCCCAAAATGCGGTTGACCAGAGAGGATTTTCCCACGTTGGGCTTTCCGATAACTGCCACCTTGATGACGTCGTCGTCCTCCTCCTCGTCCTCCTCCTCGGGGAAGAACTGGAAGCAGGCGTCCAGCAGATCGCCGGTGCCGTGGCCATGGAGGGCGGACACGGCAATGGGATCGCCCAGCCCAAGGTTATAAAATTCATAGATATCCGGGTTCTCCCGCCCGGTCTGGTCTGCCTTATTGACTGCCAAGATCACCGGCTTGCCCGATCGGAGGAGCATATTGGCCACCTCCTGATCGGAGGCGGTCATTCCGGTCTTGATGTCGCACACAAAGACAATGACCGTGGCGGTGGAGATGGCGATCTCCGCCTGCTCCCGCATGAAGGCCAGGATCTGGTCGTCGGTGCCCGGCTCGATGCCGCCGGTATCCACAATATCAAAGGTGCGATTTCTCCACTCACACTGGGCGTACAGCCGGTCCCGGGTGACGCCGGGGGTGTCCTCCACGATAGACAGCCGCTGGCCGCACAACTTGTTAAAGAGCATGGACTTACCGACATTTGGTCTGCCTACAATAGCAACAAGAGGTTTCATGTAATCATCCTTTCATATGCCCTTATCAAAGCCCAGCAAAGCGGGTTTGATGTGGGGAGGAGGCGCAAGAGAATGCAGCAAAAAATGCCCAGACGTCGTTATGGGAGAAGCGGCCTTCGCGGCGGCGAGGGGCGGCCTGAAATATGCCGGTCTTTCCACATTCGGCTCCCCGCTATACTCTTTGATTGTATTGATAGTATTCTGTTTCTTCCTGGCTCTGGCGTTGGGCCATAGGGGTAATCTCCAGTCCGCAGATTGCGTCGCACAGCTCATAGCCGTCCTGCTCCACTGCCGTCACAGGAACACCAAGTTCCCGCTCCACATCGTCCACCGACACGTCGTCCAGAAAGACCCGCTCCCCGGAGCGGAGCATATTGGCCGGGATCAGCAGGCGCTCTCCCAGCTCCCGCCCCTTGAGCTGATGGATCAGATCGCCTCCGGTGACCAGTCCGGCCACCGTGATGGTCTCTCCAAAGAAGTGGTTGACGATGGGATAGACCCTGCCCTCTATTGTACCACATTTCTCCCTGGCCTGGGAAATCAATCTCTCCAAATATGGGGCGGCGGACACCCCGGTGGCGATGGAAAACGGGGTGGCGCCCGCCATCTCCTCCGGCTCCATCAGGTCCAGCGCCCGGCCAAACTCCCGGGAGAGCAGGGTGAGCATCCCCACCCCGTTGTCCAGCTGGGTAAACTCCTCAAAATACTCCTCCGGCGGGAGCTCCCGGCCAGCCAGGAGATAAAACTCATCCGAGCACCACGCCAGCCTGGTCCCCGCCCTCTCCAGATGGTGGGCGGCAAAGCCCTCCACCTGGTCGATGACCGCTCCGGCGGTCTCTGTGTTGTAAATGGACAGGGGATACAGCCCCTCCCGGTATTTCGTCACGCCTACGGGGACCACCGAGATGCTGTTCACCGCCGGATACATCCCCGCCAAGTCATGCAATGTCTTATCCAGAGCGGGGCCGTCGTTGATGCCGGGGCAGGATACGATCTGGCAGTTCATGGTGATGTGGTTTTGGGCAAACCGCTCCATGATATCGATGCTCTCCCCCGCCCGCCGGTTCTTCAGCATCTCCGCCCGGAGCGCCCGGTCTGTGGTGTGGACGGACACGTTGATGGGGGAGATCCGCAGGTCGATAATCCGCTGCACCTCCCGAGGGGACAGGTTCGTTAAGGTGAGGTAATTGCCCATCAGGAAGGACAGCCGGGCATCGTCGTCCTTAAAATAGAGAGAGGGTCGCATCCCAGGGGGCATCTGGTCCACAAAGCAGAAGATACAGTTGTTGGCACAGGAGCGGGCCCGGTCCATCAGATAGGTCTCAAATTCCAGCCCCAGGTCCTCCCCCTCCCCCTTGCGGATCCGCAGGGTGCGGGTGGAGCCGTCTCGCTCCCGGAGGGTCACTTCCAGCCTGGGATCATAGCTGTAAAATTTATAGTCCAGCACGTCCACGATCATGTGGCCGTTGATGTGGGTCAGCGTTTCCCCCACCCGGATACCCGCCCGGTGGGCCGGACTTCTAGGGTCTACTGACTTCACAGCCGTCATGCTCATGGATGCTCACCTTCCTTATGGGGTCTATCGTAGGGCGTTCGAATCATTTTACAATAGGTTGCCCGGTATTGCAAGATTTTCAGCTCTTTCTCCGCCGCCTGCGCCCGGAAAATTCCTTGGACAGATAGAGCCAGCCCATTAGCTCCTCATCCAGCTCGCCAAGATCGGCCACCGAGGTGTGGTGGGTCCAGCGGTTGGGGTAGGGCTCTGTCGAGTAGGGAATGCGGGGGCTTTCCACCTGAAATTCCAGAAAAAAAGACAGCCCCACATAGATCCGCCCGTCCGGCCTTTTCCACCGGGGCAGCCATAGGGCGGCGAAAGAGCCTGGGCCTTTCCAGGTAATCTGGCTCTTCTGTACCACCACTTCAAAGTCACCCAGCCTATCCCGGACAGCCCTCTCAATCTCCAAATAGAGGGGCAGCAACTCAGGCTGTTTCATAAAAAACAGGTCCACCGAGAGGTCGTTCACCGCTCCATCCTCCGTTCTCTCAATTTGGGCACCTTTTACTTCCATCCTATCCCAATCCCTCCCCTCTGTCAACGAAAATTCACCCCTTTGTTTTTTTCCTATAATATGGTATGCTTACATCTGCGCAGGACCTTCCCTGTCAAAAAGAGAGAGGCGTGATCGAACATCCATGAAACATGAGAAGAAACGAGATTCCTGGGGCTCTAAGTGGGGCTTCATTCTGGCCTGTATCGGCTCCGCGGTCGGCATGGGCAACATCTGGCTCTTTCCGGCTCGGGTGTCAAAATACGGCGGAGCCACCTTCCTGATCCCCTATCTGATCTTTGTGGTTATCATCGGCTCCACCGGCGTCATCGGGGAGATGGCCTTCGGCCGGGCCACCCGGTCCGGTCCTGTCCACGCCTTTGGCGAGGCCACCAAGCTGCGCTTCGGCACCGATAAGCCTGGCAAGCTACTGGGCCTTATCCCGGTCCTGGGATCCCTGGCCCTGGCCATCGGTTACTCTGTGGTCACCGGCTGGATCTTCAAGTACACCGCCCAGTCCATCACCGGCGCTCTGTCCGCCCTGGACGGAGTAGACGCCTTCAGCGCCAATTTTGGCGCCACCGCCTCTGGAAACCTGGGCTGGCAGATCGCCGGCATGGCGGTCACCATCGCCATCATGGCCTTCGGCGTGGGACGGGGCATCGAGAAGGCCAATAAAGTCATGACGCCCCTGTTCTTTCTACTGTTTATCGGTCTGGCCGTCTACCTGGTCACTCTGCCCGGCTCCTCCGCCGGCTATCAGTACATCTTCGTCCTCCGCCCTGAAGGGCTCCTGGACCCCTGGGTATGGGTCTATGCCCTGGGCCAGGCATTTTTCTCCTTGTCCATTGCCGGCAATGGAACACTGATCTACGGCTCCTACTTGAGCCCTGACTCCGACATCCCCTCTGACGCCAAGATGGTGGCCCTCTTTGACACCTGTGCCGCCCTGTTGGCCGCTCTGGTCATCATTCCCGCAATGGCGGTGGCGGGCCAGCAGCTCAACGAGAGCGGTCCGGGCCTAATGTTCATCTACCTCCCCAATGTGATCCGCGGAATCCCCGGCGGGCCAGTCATCCTGGTGGTATTCTTTGTCGCGGTGGTTTTCGCTGCTCTGACCTCTCTAGTCAATCTGTTTGAGGCCCCCACCGCCACCCTCCAGGAGCTGTTCCACCTGCCAAGGCCCGCTGCCGTCGGCATCATCGGGGCCATCGGCATTGGAGTGGGCCTGCTCATCGCCCCTATCGTCTCCCAGTGGATGGACGTGTGCTCCATCTATATCTGCCCCATCGGCGCCCTGCTGGCCGCGGTCATGTTCTTCTGGATATGCGGCAAGGACTATGTACTCAAGCAGGTAAACCTGGCCCGCCACAAGCCTCTTGGGTCCTGGTTCTATCCAATGGCAAAATATCTGTTCTGCGGCGTTACCCTGCTGGTTCTGGTTTTGGGGGCTGTCTTCGGCAGTATTGGTTGAACGCTCTCCCCACTCACAAATACAGAGAGCCGGAACACAGGCTTGTGTCCCGGCTCTCTGACCAAATGGGGAAAACAAATGTGGAGGCCGCTTCTTTAACGAGCAGCAGTCTTACTCCTGTCCCAGGAATATGCCTTTACAGACTTCTTATGGGCGGCAGACCGGACTATCCTAGATACCAGCTTCACGGACAGAGCCAGAACAGACGCTACTAAAATAACGATAGCGGCAATCACCAGTCGAAGCAACATATAATCAGCTATCATAACGACTCACCTCTGTACTTTATTGTCCGAATCCTGCCCTTTCGGATGAGCCTATCCTATTCCATTTCATAAAAAAATGGGATTAAGCAAAATGCCGCCGCATTAAATCCGCATTAAACTTTCCTGCCGCCCACCTGAAATCATATTCTCAAACGAAACATCTTTCCAATTTGCCTTTCCAACCCCAGTGTGCTATGATACAAAAAATATAGAGAGAGGACATGACCATGGAAAAGCTCTACGAACAAGACCCATTTCTGACCCGATTCTCCGCCCATGTAGAGTCCTGCATACAGGGCAAGCGAGGCTATGACGTAATACTGGACCAGACCGCTTTCTACCCCGAGGGGGGCGGTCAGCCCTATGACCTGGGCGTCCTTGGGCCGGTCCAGGTATTGGAGGTCCACGAGCGTGAGGGCCGGGTAGTCCACACCTGTGACGGCCCTTTGGAGCCCGGCGCTCAGGTGGAGGGGCAGATTGACTGGGAACGCCGCTTCGATTTGATGCAGCACCACTCCGGCGAGCATATCGTGTCCGGCATCGCCCACGCTAAGTGGGGGTGCGACAATGTTGGTTTTCATATGGGGAACGACTTCATTACCATCGATTTAAACGTACTGCTGGACGGAGACCAGCTCCAGGAGCTGGAGGAGGCGGCCAACCGCTATATCTGGGAAGACCACCCCATCTCCATCACCTTCCCTTCTCCGGAACAGCTGGCAACACTGGAATACCGGAGCAAAAAGGCGCTGACTGGCCGGGTAAGAATCGTTTCTTTCCCCGGCGCTGATACCTGCGCCTGCTGCGGCACCCATGTGGCCTCCTCCGGCCAGGTGGGCTTTGTGAAGCTCCTGTCCGTTCAGAAGTTTCGTGAGGGGGTACGCATCGAACTGGTGTGCGGCAGTCGGGCCTTGCGTTATGTAAACAGTATTTTAGCGCAGAACCACCAGGTGTCTACCCTTCTGTCTGCCAAGGCCTTTGAAACTGGGGCAGCGGTCCAGCGGCTGACCGAGGAGAACGCCGCTCTGAAGTCCCGGCTTCTATCCATGGAGGAGGATCGCTTTGCTTCCCTGGCCCGTCAGCTCACTGGGGCAGGAGATGTGCTTCTCTTTGAGGAGGGCCTGACCCCTGATAGTCTGCGCCGCCTGTGCGATGCCGTCCTCCAGACTTGTGGCGGGCGGTGCGCCTGCTTCTCCGGCGTGGATGGTCAGGGCTACAAGTACGCCGTTGGCCAACTGGAGGGCGACCTGCGTACCTTTGCCAAGGAGATGAACCAAAGCCTCAACGGCCGTGGTGGCGGCAAGCCCGGCTTTGTCCAGGGCTCGGTCCAGGCGGACCATGGGGCTATCCAGGCATTCTTTTCCGCCGCTGGATAAGGAGTTTCTATGGAATATACAGTATATCAGCTTCTCTGGTTCTTTCTGGCCTACTCCTTTTTGGGGTGGCTGGGTGAAACCGCTCTGGCGGCCGCCAAACGGCGGCGGCTTATCAATCGGGGGTTTTTGAATGTCCCCTTCTCCCCGGTTTACGGCCTGGCGGCTGTGTTGTTCGCCATCTTTCTGCCCGAACTGAAAAATACGCCCTTTTTTCTCTTTCTCTTTGGCCTGATTATTGCCACCGGCCTTGAACTGTTCACCGGCATTCTACTGGAACATCTCTCCGGCCAGAAGTGGTGGGACTACTCCAGATACCGCTTTCAATTCGAGGGTCACATCTGTTTGGGATACTCCCTTCTCTGGGGCGGGATGGCCCTTTTGTGCCTCTATTTTGGCAACCCCCTGCTGGTCAGGCTGGCCGGACTGATTCCCCGCTCTGTCGGTCAGCTCATCCTGCTGGTCCTGTTCTGTCTGCTGGCCGGCGACCTGCTTACCTCTCTGGCCGCCCTGCTCCAGCTCAATACCAGTCTGAAGGAGCCCAGTGAGCTCTCCCTCCGGCTCCGTCGTCTCACCGACCATCTGGATAACGCCGTCACCCGGTATATCCAGCGCCGTATGGCCAGGGCCTACGGCCTACGGCGGGAGCGGCTGGAGGAACAGGCCCGCCGCAGAGCCGCTAAAAAAGGAACGTCCGGAGTCTTTGCCCAGGGCTGCTGCTTTTACAAGCTGTTGTGGCTGTTTTTGATCGGCGCCTTTCTGGGCGACATGATTGAAACCATCTTCTGCCGTATCACGGCCGGGGTGTGGATGAGCCGAAGCAGCGTGGTCTACGGCCCCTTCTCCATTGTCTGGGGGCTGGGGGCCGTCCTGCTCACCGCTGTTCTGTACAAGTACCGGCACAAGAGCGACAGCTACGTCTTTCTTGTTGGAACCGTGGTGGGCGGCGTCTATGAGTATCTCTGCTCCGTTTTTACCGAGTTGGTCTTCGGCACGGTGTTTTGGGATTACAGCCACCTGCCCTTCAATCTGGGCGGACGCATCAATCTGTTATACTGTTTTTTCTGGGGCATCGCCGCTGTCGTGTGGCTCAAGTCCATCTACCCCCGGCTCTCCCAGTGGATCGAGCGGCTCCCTCTCCGGATCGGCCGGGTCCTCTCCTGGGTCCTCATCCTCTTTATGGTGGTCAACATCGCCGTGTCCTGTCTGGCCATGGGACGGTACACCCAGCGTCAGACTATGGACGCTCCGCCCGACACCGCGCTGGGACAGCTTCTGGACCGCCGTTTCCCAGACAGCCGCATGGAGCGCATCTATCCCAATGCTATTTTGGTGGACTGAGGTCCTCTAAACTCCTTGCGCCCCAATGGATTCCGGAGAATGTAAACCGGTGGTTAGCAGGATTCAAACCGCGAGGGGGTGGTCTTTTTCTCCCCTTTTTGCTAGGGTGAATGCAAAGGAGGCCGATGACCATGACGACCGGACAACGTATCGCCGCCAAGCGCCGGGAGCTGGATCTGTCCCAGGAGGGGCTGGGCGAGGCTCTCGGCGTATCCCGACAGTCTATTTATAAATGGGAATCTGATTCCAGTCTGCCCGATGTGGACAAACTGGTGGCTCTCAGCCGCCTGTTCCATGTATCCGTCGGCTGGCTGCTCGGTGTGGAGGAGGACCAGGAGGAGCACATCTCCAACGATCTTTCCCCTGCCCAGTTGAAACTGGTCGAGGAGATCCTGTCCCGCTATCAGCAGTCCAACCAGCTCACCGCGGAACAGCAGGAGCGGGTGTCGGAATTGGTGGAGCAGAAGGTTCGGGAAAGCCGCTCCCCCCGCCACAGGCGCTTGCGTTACGGCGCCGCCTGTCTGGCCCTGCTGCTTGTCCTTCTGGCCGGGCGCTCCCTATTCGCCCGGTTGAAGGAGCTGGACCGCCAATACACCGACCTGGCCAATTCCGTGGGCAATATTACCTACTCGGTCAATAGTCAAATCGGCTCCATTACCAGCAGGGTGGAGGAGATCCTAAAATCCCAGAACAGTCTGGTGGCCGACTACGCTACCAATATCCAGTCGGCCGACCTGGCGTCCAATACTGTCACCTTTTCGGTCCGTGTGGTGCCCAAGACCTATACTGAGGGGCTGGAGATCCTTCTCCATGCTGATACCGGGGATGGGTTGGTGGACGTTCCCGCCGTTCCTGGACCGGGGCAGGAGTTCTCCGGCCAGATCACCTGCCCTCTGACAGACAGCATCACCTTATCTGCAGTCCTGGTGGACCAGGGAACACGCCAGACTCAACTACTGGGTAACTATTCCTCTCTCTACGGCAGCAGTCTACCAGCGGTAGATATCTCTCTTTTGGAGAGTGCCCTGTTAAATATTCCCCGTGGAGAGGACGGCCTGTTCCATGTGAGAGAGAATTATGGCTTCCTCACAGGGCTGTCCGCCTCCGTCTCTGCGGTCAACGAGGATATTGGTCAATCCCAGGTCAAGCAGGTCCAGCTCGGACTGTTCCGAAACCGAGCACTGCTCTTTTGGCTGGAGCCATGTAGCCGTCCAGACAATCATCACGGCTTTGAGAAGGCGGAGCAGTGGTTCCACCTTCCCTCCGTGGAGCTGGATCTCCAGGAGGGGGATGAGCTGGTCTTCGCCGCCCTGGTCACCGACCAGTACGGCCGGCAGATAGTCACCCCCTCTCTCCCCGCTTCCCGAGTAGAGGGGGATGAGATCACCTGGTTCAGCACCAGCTTTGACTTCCCCAGCGAGCCGGACGGCTGGGGGCTTGCGGGATAAAAAGACAGCGGACTGGTCACAGTCCGCTGTCTTTTCCTATTCCTCTGTCTCCACCCGCCGGACCGCCAGATAGTAGTGCTCCTCCTCCGGATTCAGCTCCACGGTCCGTATCCCGCTCTCCGGCTCAAATCCAAAGTTTTGCCGAACGATCTCGATCTGCTCCCGGTCCTCCAGAACGGCGCTCTGGCCGGTAAAGGTGAGGGCGGAGCCCAGCCTGGTCACCAGGTCATAGCCGTATACGCCCTCGTTTTCGGTGTGGGCACAGTAGAAATCGAAGCTGGCATTCTTGACCAGTTGGGCAGTCACTTCCACTGTCCCGCCAGCGGGGATAGTCACTTCCCCCTCCAGATAACATACACGGTCTGCCACTTCAAAGTCCACCTCTTCCAGCCAGCCGGTTTCATACCGCTCCGCCGGGTCCTCTGACAGCAGGCCGTAGCTCATCAGATAGCCGCACAGCAGGCCGTAGTACATCTCAAAGTCCACCGTAGCCTGGGCGGGGTGGCGCAGGCCCCACAGGTCCTTGCTCCACCGCTCCATATCCGTCTCATAGAGCAGGGCGGCCGCATCCCGAAGGGCGGTATCCAGATCGCTCTCATACCGCTGGATATCCACCCCGGCCTCTATCTTTTTGTCCGTGTCCCAGCCCCCGGTGTTATAGCCCTGGGTGGTCATATTGGCCACGTCGTCCCCCAGGACAATTAAATAATAGGGTCGGTCGTGATCCCGTTCCCATTCCTGAGGAATGGAGAAGCTCTGGCCCATGATCCCCGCCTCCCGATCGTAGAAGCCGCCATGGAAGCCGTAGGAGAGAACAGTAGTCCTGTCATAGTCCAGCTCAAACTCCACCCGGAGGGTAGGGTTTGGAAGGTCGGCCTTCTCGTCCTGCTCCGGCCCCCAGGAATCGGTGAATCGATAGACCGTCACCGGCACGCCTGTCAGGTCTGGGTAATCCCCCAGGGCTCCCTCCAGATAGGAGCCGTCGGACAGAAGATCCCGGTACGCCTCCCAGGAGTCCAGCCCCCGCAGGTTCAGCCGCTCCCCATCTGTCTGTCCCTCGGTGTCCTGGAACCCGCCGGAGTATCCGCCGGGGTGAAGGACAGTTTCCAGTTCTTCGCCGTCCGCAGACAGGGTTGGCATCCGCTTCGTCAGGTCCCTCAGGGAGCTGACAAAGGGGTAGAGCACCTGGACCCTCTGCTCCTGGTCGGAGTGATTGGTCAGTACATAGCGGTCGCGGATCAGAAGATCCGTGGACCGGCTGGAGTAACCCCCATCGGGGAAGCTCTCCCGGAGATCACTTAGGATCTTATCGTAGCTCTCCTCCCCCCAGGCCGCTTCTTCGGCGGCCATCTCCTCATTAGAGATCCACCGGGGTACCCAGGGTTGAAAGTCCAGAGTAATCTCCCGCTGGGCGGTGACAGCCCCGTTTTCCTCCGCCAAGGTCAGGGGAAACACCGGGCCTGCATAGGACATGAAATTGGTCACCCCGTCCGCTCCGCTCCCGCCCAGGCCGTTGTTGGAGGAGCTCCCCCCCATCCGGGGCAGATACCACACTGCCGCCCCCGCCACCAGGCACAGACAGGCGGCCAGGGCGGTCCACCGCCTCCAACGGGGGACGGGCCGCTTTCCGGCCGGTCTCCGGGCCGCCTCATCTACCTTCTGGTCTGAAATGTCGCTCAGAGATTGAAAGATCCTCTCACTCTTGTCACTCACAGCACTACCCCCTCTCGCTCCAGATACCGCTTCAGACCCGTCCGCAGGCGGAGCAGCCGCTGGCTCACCCGGTTTGGGGACCAGCCCAGCTGACCGGACAGCTCATCCAGCCGCTGTCCGTACCAGTACCGGCGGACAAACAGAACTCTGTCCTCTCTCGGCAGACCGTCCAGCCAGCGGTCAATGGTCCGGGAGAGCTCCCGCGCCTCTGTCTCCTCCTCGGCGCTGGGGACGGCTGGCACACAGTCCTCCAGCTCCAGTACCAGCGCCTCCAGCCCTTCTCCCCGCTTCTGGCTCTTCCGGGCCCGCCAGCGGTCGATGGACAAATTGCGGACCAATCGGACCAGATAGGCCCGCAGGGAGGCAGGCCGCTGGGGCGGCATGGTATTCCAGGCCCGGTGCCAGGTGTCGTTGACACACTCCTCCGCGTCCTCCCGGCTGGCCAGGATATTATGGGACAGAGAGCGGCACAGCGTGCCGTATTTTTCGTCGGTGGCCGCAATGGCCCCCTCGTCCCGGGCCCAATACAGCTGGATGATGTCTGTGTCCTCCACGGCCGCACCTCCTTCCAAAATCCTATTCATCCTTCTAGACGTAAAAGAACGCGCGATATGACATCGGATTGATTTTTTATTTTATCATGGGCCGGTGAAAAAAGCTACGAGGGGCGGACCTCGGGTGCCGGTCCTCTGGCTGTATTTTTTTGTTTACTTTCACATGGTAGCCTGTTAAAATATAGAAGTGTGGAGATATCCCCCACCCTTGGAATCATCGGGAGAAAGGAGCCTGTTATGTCAAAATTTTTGGATAAAGAGGCCAGCGATACCCTGTATCGCGCCATTTTGACCCTGAAGGACGAGGACGAGTGCCGCCGCTTTCTCCAGGACCTGTGTACCGTGTCCGAGCTGAAGGCCATGGAGCAGCGGATGGAAGTGGCCATGCTGCTGGATGAGGGCCTGATTTACAGCGACATTCTGGAAAAGACTGGGGCCTCCAGCGCCACCATCAGCCGGGTGAACCGGTGCCTCCACTACGGGGCGGAGGGCTATCAGCGGGTCATCCCCCGCCTGAAGGAGCGGCGGTGATGAACAGCTACCGCTTTCTGGCCGGCTGCTATGACCAGCTGACCTATGATGTCCGCTATCCCGCCTGGGCCGACTATATCGAAAAGCACTTCCGCCGCCAGCCCCTGCCAGGCAGGACGGTGCTGGACCTGGCCTGCGGCACGGGCTCCCTCACCCGGGAGCTGGCCTTGCGGGGCTATGAGATGATCGGAGTGGACCAGTCGCCGGAGATGCTGGCCGAGGCGGCGGAGAAAAACCGGGGTGCCGCCCCCATTGAGCCCATCTTCCTGTGCCAGCCCATGGAGAGGCTGGACCTGTACGGCACCATCGACGCCTGTGTGTGTTGCCTGGACAGCGTCAACTATGTTACCGACCCGAAAAAGCTCCAGCGGGCCTTTGAGCGGGTCCACCTGTTTCTCATGCCTGGGGGTCTGTTTCTCTTTGACGTAAACACGGTGGAAAAACTGGAGGGGCTGGATGGTCAGGTCTTTTTAGATGAAACTGAGGACGCCTACTGCGTCTGGCGGGCGGAGTACTCCCGGCGCGGCCGCATCTGTTCCTATTTCATGGATATTTTCCAGTTGGACGAAAGGACCGGCCAGTGGGAGCGGGGGGAGGAGCTCCACCGGGAGCGGGCCTACACCACGGAGGAGCTGACGGCCATGCTCCGGCAGGCGGGTTTTTCCCAGATCAGGATATTCGGAGAATTGAAAATGCGTCCCCCCGTGGACGGGGAACAGCGCGTTTTTTTCACTGCGAGAAAGGACAAGTAATATCTATGCGCGACGAAATCGTAAGAGCAATAACCGGCGACGGCCTGGTCAAAGCTGTCGCTGTCACCGGACGGGACGTGGTGGAGTGGGCTCGAAACATCCACAAGCTGCTGCCCATGTCCACCGCCGCCCTGGGGCGGGCTCTGCTGGGGGCCTCTATGATGGGCGACATGCTCAAGGAGGAGCAGGGCTCCCTCACCCTTCAAATCAAGGGGGGCGGCCCCCTGGGCACCATTTTGGCGGTGTCCGACTATGAGGGCAACGTCCGGGGCTATGTCCAGCACCCCCAGGTGGACCTGATGGAGAAGTACCGGGGCAAGCTGGACGTGGGGGCCGCGGTGGGAACCGACGGCACCCTTACCGTCATCAAGGACATCGGACTGAAGGAGCCCTATGTGGGGTCTATCGGTCTGTTTTCCGGTGAAATCGCTGACGACTTGGCCATGTACTTTGTGGAGAGCGAGCAGATCCCAACCGCCTGTGCCCTGGGTGTACTGGTAGGGCTGGACCAGTCTGTCACCGCTGCTGGCGGCTATCTCATCCAGCTTCTGCCTGGCGCCGACGAGGAGATGATATCCAAGATAGAGGCCGGGGTCCATGCCATGGGCTCGGTCAGCCACGCTCTAGCCGATGGACTGGACGGCGAGGGATTGCTGAAAGCGGTACTAAAGGACTTTGAGCTGGAGATCCTGGAGAAGCATCCGGTGGAGTACCGGTGCTACTGCTCCCGAGACCGGGTGACCCGCGCCCTCATCAGCATGGGGCGGCAAGAGCTGTCCGGACTAATCGCCGAGCAGGGCCAGGCGGAGCTGTCCTGCCAGTTTTGCGACAAAGTGTACCGCTACTCCAGGGAGGAACTGGAGGACATTTTGGCCAATATGTGAGCATCAGGGCTGGCCCAGGCGGGTCAGCCCTGATCTTCTCTTTTCGTAAACAGCTTGTGAGGCTCCAGGACTCTGTTTTAATTTTAGAAGATGCCGGAAGGATATCCTTCCGGCATCTCTCTTTTCAGCAGGGCAGTTGGCGGTGCCGGGGCATCGGGCCCTGGCACCAGGGCCTCCACACCACCGTGGCCGCCGATGCCTCGTTGTCCTCGGGCCTCAACTCCAGGGACAGAGCAGTTACCGCCGCCCGGTTGACAAGGACGCCCTGGGCACAGGCATCCACCTGCCCGGCCAGCAGCAAGGACCGGGATTGCCCGGAGGGGATATCCCCCAGCTCGTAGCTGCCAATCCAGGGCTGCCAGGTGCCGCCGCCGTCGGGTGACACCATCACCCCATTCAACTCCGCCGGCAGTTGGTCTGTCACTACCGCTTGCAGCGCCGTTTCTGGCCCCAGGTTGGTCACCTGAAGCACATAGACCAGCGTCTGACAAGGCTGGACGTAACCTGGCGCCCACTTGCTCAACTGTAGATCCGTGCCGCCCGCGATGGGTACCACGCTGGTGGATGAGTTATTTGTGGGATCTGGATCCGGCGTAGTGCTGGACACGACGGCCGTGTTGGTGACACTGGTTCGGGCCTCCACCGCCAATCCACCCTGGATCAGGAAGGACCGCGCCCCACCCTCCGGCAGTTCTCCAATAGGATAGCTCCCGCTCCAGGGGCCCCAGGTGGCTCCGCCATCCAGGGAGAACTCTACATTGGACAGCTCCGGCGGAGTGATATCCGCCAATATTACCCCTTGGGCAGTGCTCGGCCCCCGGTTGGTCACCAAGATAGTATAGGTCAAGCTCTGACCGGGCTGGACCGGGTCCACGGGCCCCGTCTTGACCACCGCCAGGTCAGCCGTCTGGAGCACCGGAGTCACATCAGTGGAACTGTTGTTGCTGGGGTCCGGGTCCGGGGTAGTAGAGGCCACCACCGCTGTGTTGACCAGGGTATCTCCCGCAGTTGTGCTTACAGTGCCCCGCAGCAGGACCGAGCGGCTCTGTCCGGCGGGCAGGATGCCCAACCCATAGGGGCTGGACCAGGGTGCCCAGGTGGCCCCGTTATCCAACGAGAACTCCTGTCCCAGCAGGGCGGCCGGAACCGAGTCGGTCAGAATCACATTCTGTCCGTCCGAGGGGCCGCTGTTTCCCACCGTGATGGTGTACTGGAACTGCTGGCCGGGCACCGCGGGAGAGGTCCCGCCCTCCTTTACCACACTCAGATCGGCGGACTGCTCCACCTCCACCGGTGCGGTATCCGTGTTGTTGTCCGGATTTGGGTCCGGTGTAGTGCTGGATACTACCGCGGTGTTGGACAGGGGGCCAGCCTGGGCCGAGGGGGACACTGTCCCTCGGATAAGGACTGTCCTGTTGTCCCCCGGCAGCAGGGTACGCAGCGGATAGGGGCTGGACCAGGGTGCCCAAGTGATCCCTCCGTCCACGGAGAGCTCGGGCCCCAGAAGGGCACCCGGCGTCTGGTCCGCCAGTTCCACGTTCTGGGCAGCGGAGGGGCCCGCATTGGTCACTATCATGGTATAGACCAGGGGCTCCCCCGCCCGCACCGCCACCGGCAGCCCCGTCTTGACCACCGCCAGGTCAGCGGAAACGTCTACCGGGATCCGTACCGTGTCACTGTTGTTGCCGGGGTCCGGGTCCGGGGTGCTGCTGGACACGGTCGCGGTGTTTTCCACCAGGCCCTCCGCGTCCATGCTCACCGTCCCCCGGATGAGCACCTGTATCTGCCGCCCATTGGCGATGGTCCCCAGGGCATAGCTTCCCGTCCACGGCTGCCAGCTGGCCCCGTTGTCCAGAGAGAACTCCTGCCCCAGCAGAAGGGCGGGCAGCATATCGGTCATCTGGCCATCCACCGCCGGGTCCGGGCCCAGATTTTGGACCAGGATAGAATAAGTCAGCAACTGACCATGGATAGCCGGATTCGGGGAAGCGATCTTAGTTACTGCCAAGTCGGCGGCAGTGTTTACTGGGGTCAGCTCCGTGGCTGTGTTGTTGGTGGGATCTGGGTCTGGAGTGTCGCTGGTAATGGTCACGGTGTTCTGGATGGTCTCAGCGGCATCCGCTCTCACCGTCCCCCGGAGGACAACGGTCCGTGCGCCGCCCGCCGGCAGGGTGCCCAGGGACAGAGACCCGGTCCAGGATTGGAAGGTCACACTATCCAGAGAATACTCCCCGTTGGACAGCTGGTCAGGTAGGGGGTCGGTAAGGCGGACGTTCTGTCCGTCCGCCGGCCCCAGATTGGAAACTTCCACGGTATAGGTCAGTACCCCGCCCGCAGATACCGGACTGGGCGCCCCGGTCTTGGTAACCGCCAGGTCGGCGGCCAGGTCAACGGGTGTAATATCCGTGGAGGTATTGTTACTGGGGGCCGGGTCCGGGGTGGGACTGGTCACGGCAGCCGTGTTGACAATGGTCTGGCCGGCCGCAGGGCTGACTACGCCCCGCAGCAGCACCACTCTGGCCACCCCTGGTATCAAAGTCCCCAGGGGGAGAGTTGGGCTCCACGGCTGCCAAGTGGCTCCGTTGTCCAGCGACCACTCCAGGCCGTCCAGTCCAGCGGGCTGCTGATCCTCTAAGGTGACATCTACCGCGCTGGAGGGGCCGGCGTTGCCCACCGCGAAAGTATAGGTCACCAGGTCCCCCGGACGGGCGGGTTTGGGCGCGCCCAGCTTCAGCAGAGACAGGTCCGCCTCCTCCCCCACCGGCACCTCCACGGTGTCTGTGTTATTGGACAGGTCCGGGTCAAAGGTAGGAGAACTGACTACGGCGGTATTGACGATGCTCCCCGTGGCCGCTGGGTCCACGGTCCCACGGATCAACACTGTGACGCTGTCCCCTGACGGGATGTCACCCAGAGGGGTCGAGCCGGCCCAGGGCTGCCAGGTGCTTCCCCCATCCAGGGAGAACTGGGGGGACAGCATCTCTGGGGGAACTGTGTCAGTGAGTTGGGCATCCTGTGCCGGGTCGGGGCCATTGTTATAGTTTTTGATGCTGTACGTCAGCGGTCCCCCCGCAGTAGCGGGATTGGGGTCCGCCGTCTTGGTCACCTGCAAGTCCGCTGTGGGCTCCACCACTGTCCGGGGGCAGATGGCCCCGTCGTTAAAGGAGGCAAAAAAGGTGGTGGAGAAGGGCACTCCTACAGCAGTGTTGCCACTGTGGGTATAGCGGTATACCGTTCCGTCGTTGTTGGCGATGGCGTAGACAGTCCCGGTGCTGTCTATGACCACCGCGCCGAAAGACGCATTTGGATTGGGGGCGGTGGTGGACAGGGCCGTGACCTGGCCAGTGGTGGGGACGATTCGAGTGAGCACTCCGTTGCGCTGCACCCCGTACAGGTTTCCGTCCGCCGGGTCGTAGGCCCAGTCACTGATGTTGACCGCGGAGGACAGGGGCGTGCCAAAGTTTGCCGTCTGCTCCACATGGCCCGCTCTGGGGTCTACCAGCTTCAAATAGGTGGCCGAACCGGGACGCAGGTCCACTGTGTAGTAGCGGGCCGCGTCATTGATATACAGGTAAAAGAATCCGGCCGCGTCAAAGGTCCCGGTGTTGTAGCCGGCAGCCGGCAGTCCGTTAGGGCGAGTCAGTTGGGTCAGGGTCCCGTCCCCATCTACACGCACCAGGTTGTTGGTCGTCTGGTCATAGCCATAGAGATAGTTGTCCAGGGGACTGTACCCAATGGCGTTTACATCGTGGGCTGGGTCTACCGCCCCGCGCAGCACCGACTGCCCCGTGACCAGATCGATGTCGTACCAGTTGGTGGGCCGCCCTACAAACTGAATCATCCGGCTGGAGCAGGGCAGCGGCGCGCTCAGGGCGTCGTGTCCGAAGCTCTGTCCGGAGATCTCCGCATTGGATTCCACTTGAGCGGCAGTCACGGTAACATCCGCTTTGCGCGGAGTATTGGAGTGAAGATAGCCCGCCGGCTGTGGAAAAGCTGAGGGCGGACATGAGGTGGGTTGGACCACCGGCTCATATATCGTATAACTGCCGGCGGCCGCCACAGAGAAGGAATAGCGGCCAAAGGCGTCGGTCTGCACAGTAGTACAGCTGCCTACGGCCCTGTATAATGTCATGGAAACGCCGGGGATCCCCGGTTCGCCCCCGTCAAACTGACCATTTCGGTCCAGGTCGTCATAGACGACCCCGGTGATGGTGGCTGGCATTTGAAATACATCTCCCTGTTAAAATTGGCGGCTGAAAATTGGCCTACGCCGCCACTCCATATTATGCCATGCCGCCTTCTTAGGGCACTTGGACCGGGTATTCGAAGGCTCCCGCCTCAGAAACGGCTTCAAAAGGAGCGATCTTTTTTCCTGCCAGCAATAGCCCAGGCTCTATTTTCTCCTGAGCAATACACGATGGATGAAATGCCCTCTCACATGGAAACATCTTTTCATGTAAGAGAGCGTTTTGTCGTTCCAGGGCACAAGGTTCCTGTCCCTTTGGTAAGTTTGGTATCAATTTGCAACATAAGCCCTGCAAAAGAGGATACGAACCGACCCTGAACGGTTACACTAAGAGGAAACATGGAAAGGAGCGGGACATGAAAAACAGGAGTATCAGCGGAGAGCATCTGATCCGGTTTCGGAAGCAGCTGGAAGATGAGGAGCGAAGCGCGGCGACTGTAGAGAAATACCTGCGGGATGTGGCGCAGTTCGCGTCCTTTCTGGCGGGCGGCGTAGTAACCAAGGCCTCCGTTGCCCGGTGGAAGGAGCGCTTGCTAGAGGAGGGCCAGTCTCCCTCTACGGTGAACGGCAAGCTGACGGCGCTGGACCGCTTTCTGGCCTTTGCCGGCTGGGCGGACTGCCGGGTGCGTCACCTGAAGCTGCAGCGGCGGCTGTTCCGGGACTCGGACCGGGAGCTGACACGGGAGGAGTACGGCCGTCTTGTAGCGGCGGCGGGCGCGGCCGGAAAGGAGCGGCTGGAGCTGCTGCTGGAGAGCGTCTGTGCCACCGGGGTCCGGGTGTCCGAGGTAAGATATCTCACTGTGGAGGCCGCCCAGCGGGGCAGAACAGAGATATCTCTCAAGGGCAAGATCCGTGCCATTCTCATCCCTGGCAAGCTGTGCCGCAAGCTGCTGAAATACGCCAGGAAACAAAAAATCGCCTCCGGTGAGATATTCCTCACCAGAGGCGGAAAGAGCTTATCCAGGAAACAGATCTGGGCGGAGATGAAGGGGCTCTGCCAGAAAGCTGGGGTAGCCTCCTCCAAGGTCTTTCCCCATAATCTGCGCCACCTATTCGCCCGAACCTTCTACCGGGCATGCCGGGACGTGGCCAAGCTGGCCGATGTGTTGGGCCACTCCTCCATTGAAACGACCCGTATCTACCTCATCTCTACTGGCGCCGAGCACGCCCGCGCCTTGGAGCGGTTGAGGCTGGTGTCCTAGCCTTATAGACAGAATCAGCCTTCTGTCCCAAAAAATTGAGAGGAAAAGGCTGATACATCCATTACATAACAATAATCATATCAGGGGAAGGCCGAAAAAGCAAGTGTTTTTGCCTTCCAAGGCATGAAAATCAGGACCGACGAATCCATTTTTTCGCCGGCCTGTGTTTCCATGCCCATGATTTGACAAAAAGTCGCTCTCCAGAGCGGCTTTTTTATTTTTTCCGCCCCATGAAGCGGCTATTGAGGACAAAAGGGCCGCTCTCCCCGACCTTATCCAGAACAGAAGGCTGATTTTGTCATCCTTCCAAGTGTTAATGGACAAAGCAGCATTTTTAACACCTTATCCTATTATGACAGAAGGCTGATTCTGTCCTGAAGGCCGAGAAGGTTCTTGTAGGCTGGGCCTTTTTGTCCCGTGCGGAAAGGGGATGAGGATATTCGGCAAACGATGTATCAGTTGTGTCGGCAAACGGGCCGTGAGGAACTACTGGATCAGTGGCACCCCACGAAAAACTTGCCGCTGACGCCGGACACAGTAAGTGGCGGGAGCAGCCGCCGGGTCTGGTGGCGGTGCGGGAAGGGGCATGAGTGGCAGAGCGCCGTGTACGCCCGGGTGAGCGCGGGGGCCGGGTGCCCCTATTGCTCTGGGAAGCTGGCCGTCCCCGGCCAGACCGACTTGGCATCCCGCTTTCCGGAGGTGGCTTTCCAATGGCACCCCACGAAAAACGCCCCTCTCACCCCGGACCAGGTGCTCCCCGGCAGCCACAGGCTGGTCTGGTGGCTATGCAAAAAAGGGCACGAGTGGCAGGCCGTGGTCAAGTCCCGGACAGCCGGCAGCGGCTGTCCGGTGTGCAGCAACCGGGTAACTGCCCCTGGGGAGAACGATCTGGCTGTCACCCACCCGGAGCTGGCCGCCCAATGGCACCCCACGAGGAACGGGTCGCTGACGCCCCAGGAAGTGACGGCTGGGAGCCGCCGAAGGGTATGGTGGAAATGCTGTCGGGGGCATGAGTGGCAAGCCAGAGTCCTGTCTCGATCCTTTGGGGGCACAGGCTGCCCCTACTGCGCGGGCAAGCGGGTAATCCCTGGGGAGAACGACCTGGCCAGCCTCTACCCGGAGGTAGCCGCCCAGTGGCACCCAATGCGGAACGGCGCCCTGGCCCCAACTCAGGTGTCGCCGTACAGCAACCGGAAGGTGTGGTGGCGGTGCGAAAAGGGCCACGACTACCAGGCGGTGGCGGCGGCCCGGACCATGGGTGGAAGCGGCTGCCCCTACTGTGCAGGGCGGAAGGCGCTGGCGGGCTTCAACGACCTGTCTACTCTGGCGCCGGAGGTGGCGGCCCAGTGGTACTGGACGCTCAACGGCAGCCTAACGCCGGAGCAGGTTACGGCCGGGAGCCGGCGGAAGGTATGGTGGGAGTGCCCCTATGGCCACGTGTGGAAGGCGGCCATCTACTCCCGGACGGGAGAGCAGCACAGCGGCTGTCCCGTCTGCGCGGGCAAAGCCCGAAGCCGGCGGGCCCCAGCCCCAGCCGCCTGGGCGGCCAATCAGTCAAACAGCGGTATAGGCCGCATTTGAACCTATGAAACACCCTAAAACGCAAGGAGGAAATGAGTACATGAAGAAACGATTGACAGCGATCCTGCTCACTCTGGCGCTGGTCCTCTCCCTGGGTCCGGTGTCAGTCTGGGCGGTAGGCGGGAGCGGGCTCTCGCCGGATGATCCGATGGCGGTGCCGGAGGAGGGCATGGTCATCAATGGCGGGACCTACTACGGTATTTCCTACGAATGGTTTAAAGGCATCAACCCCAACAAAGACACCATGTATTTTTCTATTATATTGCCTGAAAATGTTACCACTGTCATTGCTAATGGGTTCCGGGATTCATGGAGTTCAGAGAAAGAAAACAATGGCGCCGCTACCTATTATAGCGGCAGTCGGAAAACTGACTGGGCGCACTACAACGTAGTCACCATTGACTTCTCCGAAGCCGCCAATTTGACCACCATCAAAAGTCAGGCGGCGATGGGTGCGCCCCTCACCGGCGTGCTGGATCTATCCAAGACACAGGTACAGACGATAGAAAAGAGCGCCTTCAGCGGGTGTACAGGCCTGACCGGCGTGATCCTGCCCGATACCCTTGAGGTCCTGGGGGCGGCTGACGGCAGCAGCGGCAGTGTTTTCAATGGGTGTTCAGGGCTGGAGTTTGTCCGCACAGCGAACAGCGAGGAGAGTACGGTCTTTGAACTGCCGGGCAGCCTGAAAGCCATCGGAAAGCAGGCTTTCAAAGATGCCTTTTCCGCCGGAATGGATGTGAAGGTCGTCATCCCAAAATCCGTGGAGACCATCGGCAGCGAGGCATTCTACAGCGGACGCATCTCCCAGATCGTGGTAAAACGGCAGGGAGACGGCTGGGACTCGAACTACACCGGTTATGACAGCAAAGCGTTCTTTACCGGAAACAGCAACCTGTTAATCCTTTTTAATGACAACACGAGCTATCAGGATTACAGACTCAACCGCAGACCCACAAGCTCTTCCATTATCAATGCCATGACCCATCCCCTGACGATTCGATTTGGCGACACAGATATTCAGCAGGAAAAGCTGAACTATCAGTCTATTCAGTATATCCGGATTGAGGGTACTGACTTTTGGGAGAAGGATACAGCATATACACTCCCCACTCTGGAAAATACGCCGGATGAAAAGCCTGGCTACGATATACAATGGATGTTGGGCAGCAGCGCATTGACAAACACGGGGAAAGTGGATACCAATCAGACAAACCCGCAGGCCAAGGTGTCCTATTCCCTGCAAAACCCCACAGTCCAGTTTTCGGTGGACGGCGTCGCTCAGGCAAACGGGAACCTGACCGTAGAGCTAGATGACCAGGAACACACCGCCGGGGTACTGGTGTCCCATCCGCTGCTTCTGGAAAAACAGGGCAGCACGGAAGATGAATATGTCTACTTCCAATACTGCTGGTGGGACGAGTACGACCAGACCCCAAATGGCCCGCGCAGCATTGCGGAGCCAGATATCTTCTCTAACAGCGAGGGAAGCGGCATCCTGAATCGTGTAAAGACAAAACGTTCAGAAATTCCCATTGAGAGTAAAGACCATGAGAGAATCAGCCCCAACCAGTACATGGTAGAGATTTACGGCTATATCGTCAGGAATGGTGGAGAGCCAGAACTCTTCTATAAATCACATTATAATTTTATCGACTTCGGAAGCGACAACGATTACGAGGCGACAGTAACCAATTCTTACGTTTTCCAGGTGACGGTCATAGAGCCCAAGACCATCACGATTGAATCCCAGGACATTACGGCCTATACCGGCGGCGACTCCATCAACGACGACTCCTTCCCCACGGCCCGCTACAAGGTGACGGGTGCGGAAAACGTCACCTTGGATGAAATCGTTGTCACTGACAAAGCGGGCGTAGAGTACGTCCTGTCTGACATTGAGGAGGGAGAAATCGTCCTTCTGCCCTGGCTGGAGGAGGGCTTTGTCCCAAAGGCAGAGGCAAACGCTCTGTCAGACGACGGCTTCGATACCGCAGATGATGACCGTGAGGCCGGCCTGTACGACATCGTCGCCACCAACCTGAACGAGCTCACTGTGAAAACTAAGGACGGGGACCCGGTGGATATCGACTTCTACCCCGGCACCCTGACCGTGCGCAACGTATCCGATCCGGACAAAGTTCTGGACAACACCGTAGACATTGCCCAGCCCGTGGTCCACAGCGAGGACGACGTGGATACCGACGACGGAATCGCTGTGGCCGTGATTCCCGATGGCGCGCATTTCTATACCAACGGCCAGGAGGACCTGGGCGTGCTGGGCACGGATACAACCGATCCCGACGCCAACCCACAGATTGCCCTGCTCTTTGACGATATTCTCGAACGGGACGCTGCGGCCCAGGCCGACACGCAAGCGTTGTTGGCAGAGCGCGCGGCTGAAACAGGCCATGCCCTCACAGAAAATCAGTATGAGTTCAAGTATCTGGACCTCATCAACGAGCACGACGGCAACGCCTGGGTAAGCACAGACCAGGATATCACCATCTTCTGGCCCTATCCCGATGCGGTCAAGAGCAGTTATAACGACTACACCTTTAGCGTCCTGCACTTCGAGGGTCTGCACCGGGAGTACCAGATCGATACAGCGGAGGATATGGAAAATCTGATCGATGCCTCCAACGTGGTTTCTATTTCCGCCGCCAAGACAGACAAGGGCGTGAAATTCAGCCTGAGCGGGGACGCTGCTAACGGCAGCTTCTCCCCCTTCGCCCTGGCCTGGACGAAGGAGAGCGGCGGCAGCTCCGGCGGAGGCGGCGGCACCACCCGTTACACCATCACGGCCAGTGCGGAGGATGGCGGCTCCATCAGCCCCAGCGGTTCCGTCCGTGTTGCCCGCGGCAGCGACAAGACCTTCACCATCCGGGCGGACAGCGGGTATGAGATCGCCGACGTGCTGGTGGACGGAGAAAGCGTGGGGGCCGTTCGCTCCTACACCTTTGAGAACGTCCGGGAGAAGCACACCATTCAGGCCCAGTTCCGGGCTGTCAAGCCGGTGGCTGACCCTGACCACACCGGCGTATCCAACTGGCTCAATGCGGAGGACCACATGGCCTATCTGACCGGCTACCCTGACGGCACCTTTGGACCCAACCGGAGCATGACACGGGCGGAGGTGGCCCAGATGTTCTACGCCCTGCTTCTGGACCAGGATGTGAAGCTTACCGTATCCTTCTCCGACGTGCCCACCGAGGCGTGGTACGCCAAGGCGGTGAACACCCTGGCTTCCCTGGGTATGGTGGACGGCGTAGGCGGCGGCC
This sequence comes from Flintibacter sp. P01028, assembly GCF_041925235.1. Taxonomy (NCBI): domain Bacteria; kingdom Bacillati; phylum Bacillota; class Clostridia; order Eubacteriales; genus Flintibacter; species Flintibacter sp. P01028. The sequence goes on along the minus strand of NZ_JBHEVC010000006.1, from coordinate 63,712 downwards.
GGTTTGACCCAGACCGGGCCATTACCCGCGCGGAGTTCACTACCATCGCCATGGGCTTCGCTCACTCTGTGAGCGAAGGAGAAGCCGGCTTCTCCGATGTATCCGAGAGCGACTGGTTCTATCCCTATGTGATGAGCGCCTCCCAATATGGATGGATCGGCGGGTACAGTGACGGCACCTTCCGCCCCAACAACACCATCACCCGGTCGGAAGTGACCACCATCGTAAACAATATGCTGGCTCGGGCGGCAGACAAGGACTATGTGGACGCCCACGCCGACAGCCTCCGTCAGTTCCCCGACGTGGCCGAGGGCTATTGGGGTTACTACCAGATCATGGAGGCTGTCAACAGCCACAACTATACCAAGTCCGACGGCATGGAGGATTGGACTAGGTTGAAGTAACAGCACCCATCTATCCCCTGCCCGCCTTCTAATTAAGGAGCACAAAGGAGGGAGCCGTTCTAACTGGAACGGCTCCCTCCTAAATTTAGATAAAATTTCACTATCGCTGACTTTTGCCACAATTACTCCCACTCAAGTCTTGGGCTTTGATTTAGGGTTATAAAATGCACTCTCGATACGCATTTTGTCCAAATAATCCACGTATTTCGGGCTGTACATAGGTTCCTTACGAATTTTGTAGCCGTTTTGTAGCCAGCTATTTTATACGTACTAACCGTTCGCAACGACTTGTTTTGAATGATTTGCGACAGGTTTTGATATGATTCCCGCCAATAATCACCCGGAAATTGACCGCCTGATTCACCTCAAAAAACATCTTGGAGGTATGACCATGAGCAAACTTATATCCTGTCAATTCAACATAGACACAGCCTGCGTGGAATTGGTTTTTGATGATGGAGGCCAGATTTCCATTGACTGCACCGCCGTTGAAAACGAAGTTGCCGACAATCGCTTCCAGCGATCAGAGATGGATTATCTGATTTACAATGATCCGCTTGCGTATGCCGATCTGGTTCTGAACGGCGATCCCGAAGCCTACCTGAACGCTGTGACGGATTACAAACCTCTCGATAGCTGACGGGAAGAATATAGCGCAACGGGTTGCGTCTGTCAATGGTCAAGATGAACGCTTCGCGCCATTGACTGCCGCCGCCCGTTTCGCTGTTTGGCAAACAAGGCGGGCAAGCACAGACTGTGCCTGCCAGTCAGATTCAAGTTTGTTGAATTACTTTGCAAGATTACTCTTAAAAGATTCCCTTGTTGTACTTGAACTGTGCATACAAGATAAAGCCCAAGCCGATGACGAGCGCCGGAATAACAATGAAAGACATTGCCTTTTCACTCCAGAAAGCTGTGACAAATGCCGCTATCAAAGATGCACCGATGATAAGTGTACCTGTGCCGACGGCTCTCCCATACTTCGGTACATCTTCTTCCTTGACCTTTCTTCGGTTGTAGGAATGTATTGTGCTGATATTTCCAGTCATATTCACGATTCCAATAACGGAGATGAATATGCCTAAGATCAACAGAGCAATATTATCCATTCGTTTCCTCCTTAAAAATAAAACAGTTCTTCAAATTTCTTGTCCAGAGCAATGCAGAGGATCAATGCCAGCTTTGCGGTCGGATTGAATTGCCCTGTTTCAATGGAACTGATTGTGTTTCTCGATACACCAATCAGTTCCGCCAGTTGTGTTTGAGATAGCTTTTTCTCTGCGCGTGCTTCCTTGAGGTTGTTTTTCAATTTCAGCTCGTCATTCATCCCTTGACCTCCACAAGCCGCAGGACAAAAAAGGCAAGAAATGTAAGGCACATCGCTAAATAGAGAATACCGAGGATCAAGTCGGTTTTTCTCTTTAGCCTTGCATACTTTACAAGAGTGTGGGTGGTAAGGATGCTAAAATAAACAACCCACGGACTCAGAAAGTATGTTTTTGTAAAGATACGAAAGATAAGCGTGAGAACAACGCAGACCGCAGCACCAACGCGACCGGCAATATTTCCTGCCTGCGCGGTCACTTCCATTTCTGCTAAATCCCTGTTTTTGTTCTCTCTGCGGCTGCTTTCCAAAATCTTCTCTTTATTCATTGAACAGAATCGCTCCTTTCCAAGTTTTCTTGTCATTATTATATCGTTGCCAAGTAAACTTGTCAAGCGCAATTATCTTACCGTCCGGCGTCTTTTCCATGAACGCCGCACTTTTTCGCTGCCTCGCTTGCCGCCCTGCGGCGTTCTGCGCTGTATGGGGAAGGCAATGAAAAAGCGCAACCGATTTTTGTCGATTGCGCTTTGGTGTTTTTGATTATCGACCGTTCGAGGCTGTACCGCACTGTGTGCACGGTAAAAACTCGGTTAAAATCACAGAGCCGTCTTTGCCGCTCATATTGATGGAATAGCTTATGGTTTCGCCGCTGTCATCGACGTAGGATACCCCGTAATACGGCAGCAGACCATAGAATGTCATATTCAGCAGCAGCGGACGATCCGGTGACAGCTCGTCCAGAGCGTACAGCTCTTCTGTGAAAAACGATAGGCTGCTGCTCATAGAAGCCTCGATTCCCAGCACCTTGAAGTCCTTTACGGCATACTCGCAGGAAAGCAGCACCCTGGCCAGCGGCTCTGCCGTACTGACGGAAACCTCGTGGTAATCGGAAAGGCCGACCAACACATCCTCCGCCCAATGCGCCTGAACCGCCGGTTCAAACGCCTGCCGGATACGCTGCAACGCGTGCTCTTTTCCCGCTTCTTCGGTTTCTCCGTTATACAAATCCCAGAACAGGAAACGGTAGGGTGGGAAGTCTCCGGATTCACCTTTTGTCACAAAATAGGTGTACTGCTCATAGGCGCAGACTCTGCCGTCGGCATCGAGGTACATCCCTCCCACCCACGGGACAGCGTCGGTAGAATCCGCCAGAAACGCGGGTTCCCAACAATAGACCGTGTAGCTGCCGCTTTCATCCGTAAGGACTTCTTTTTGATAAAACTGCACAACCTCATAGCCGGTGAGGATATCCGTTTGAGAGGGAGAGGCGCACTGCGCGGCCAATCGCTGCGCCCGCTGGTCAAGAATGGCCTGATGGTATTCATAAGCGTCTTTGTCTACCTGTACTTCGGTGCGGTAGCTGTTGCGGATCAGCCAGTAGAGCGTTTTGTCCTCAAAGCTCATGCGATGGCTGTCTCCTTTTCCGTTGAAATAAATGCCGTTTATATGGTTTTCATCCAATCCGGCAAAGAAAACGAAGTGTTCGTCAGATGAACTGTATGCGTCAGGCCCCCCGGAGAGGTATATCTCCATCGTATAATGGTCCAAGCCTTGACCGGGCTGCTCGCTATGGTGTTCCGCTGCGGCATTTAGGACGGAGGCCATGTCTTCGGCGCTTACATGCTCACGAGAAAAGAATGATGAGATATATTTGATTTCCTCTGCTTTTATCGTTGCCATCCGCTCGACGATCCCCGCTTTTGCAGAGTCCCCGTCGGCTGGCTCGTTTGGCTTTGCGCCGCAGCCCGCTGTCAGCAGGCAGAGCGCAAGCGTCAGCACAATAATTGGCAGTCGTTTCATAAAAGTGTTCCTCCTTTCGGGCATATCATCATCTTTCACTTTGCGCGGATAAACTTATCCAATATGATTATACCATGCAAAACACGATCTTTTCAATTCCTGTCTCCATACAAATGTGCAACTTTTCTATGAACGCCGCACTTTTTCGCCGCCTCGCTTGCCGCCCTGCGGCGTTCTGCGCTGTATGGGACGGTCAGGCGAAAGGAGAAACGCCCCTTGCGAATCACAAACTCCATGCAGCCCGTTTCCGGGTCTGCGTCGGTCTGGCGGCACTCGCCGGGGTGAGCTGCGGCATAGGCGGTCAGCCTGTTCTTGAGGTCGGTGTTGTGGGTGCGGATATGGATCAGCGTTTCTTTCTCGTCAAACCAAATTTCTGTGGTTTTCTGGCTTTTTGTCAATCCTGTTTTCATACGAGGCTCCTTTCTGCGCTCTGTCGCGCAAGAGTGGCTTTTTTCGGGTATTTTCTCCGGCTCATGACTTTGAAAAAACGAAGAATTTCAAACAGGAACGCGCCAGACGATGCGCAGCCCGTCCAACGCGTTCCCGTTGGCTATTTTCGGATTTTTACGGCTCTACACCGCAACTGCTCACAACTCCATTCCGTGATTTTTTCGGCGCGGCATATCACGGCTTCTGGACTGCTCCGGCTTCTCCGGCTCAGTGTGGAGCATGAATTGTATGAACTCCTTGACCTTGCGGGGCGCTCGTTTGAGTGCCGCCATGAAATCCTTTGTCTGCTCTTGCAGCTTTTCATATTTGCGTTTCCATACGCTGACATCGCGCTTGAGCGTCTCAACTTTATTCTGCAAACCCCCGATCAGCCCGCGAGAAGCGATGCCCTCCTTGGCAAGCTCCTTGAGGAACTGCGCGTCCTGCGGCGTCATGGAGATATTGCCGGAAATGGTCTTTTTCCCAATGCTGTCGATTTCGTGGAAGGAAGCTGCCGCGCCCTTTTGCTCCCTGATCTTCTCGTTGTATTTTTCAAGCGTCTGCTTCCTCCTGTCAATCTTATCCTCAATCGATTCCAGCCGCGCCTGTTCCTGCTGCACTTTGAACTGCGTGACCGTCAAATGTTCCTCCGAGCTGCCGCGTTCGCCGCGCTCTACATCGTCGTACCCGGCGTCGCGCATATACCGGAAGAAATCGTCCTGCAAAACGCTGTAGGATTTCTTGAGAACAGGCTTGCCCTTTGCACTCAAGACCGGCTCGCCGTTCTCGTCCAGCGCGGGCTTGGAATCCCACTTTTTACTCATACTGACCTGCTGTATCGTTTCCTTGACCGTGCCCACCAGCGATTTATCCTTGCAGCGTTTCGACCACAGGATTTGCTTTTCCACGACGGGAATGTAGACCACATGAAGGTGATAGTGGTACACGTCCTGCCCCAGCGCGTCGGACATGGCGCGGTTGCGCTCGTCGGCGTGCATGACTGCCGAAAGGATGTACTGCTCGCCGCCGACGATTTTGATTGCAGCTTTGTAGGCATCGGTGTAGAATTGTTTTGCGAAGTCATAGCCGCCGTGGTTGTGAAAGTAGGCGGTGTTTACGTCAAAGACCAGCTCGCCGTAGAGAAAGGCATCCTCTTTCAATCCACGGGTGGAGATGATCCCGTCCTTTTTCAACTGCTCAAACATCTCCACATATCCGGCAGTCGGTTTCTTGAAATGGACATTGAGGTGCGTTCTCTCCGGGACAATATCCTGATTGACATAGGATTCCTTTTCCCGTTCGTTGTGCTGCTGCGCGTTGCCGATTTTGGCAGCGGTCAACCTCATATTTCTTGCGTTGGTACGATGAATACCGTCGCCTCTTGCCATGGGCAATTACCTCCTGATTTCAGATTGCGCAGGATGGGGTAGCTTCCGAGGGAGCACTTCTGCGGAAGTGTAATAACCCACTATGATACTTTCATCCTGCGGCTGCAAAGTATCGTGGGCTCTCCGAGGGGGAACGGGGAATGCGGCTTCTGCGGAAGCCTCTGCCGTGGCTTGCAAGTAGTACCCACTCTGCAAAATCCACGGCGTGACCGCCAGCCTTTCAGCAATCGAATTTGCTTCAACGCTGCCGCCCACAGGCAGAGAGAATTTTGAAAATCCTCTCCGCCATCCATCTCAAAATCTGCGGGTTTTTCGATGGGGACGGGGATGCGAGGGGCTGTGTCAGCCAATGCTTTGCCTTGTCCTCCAGCAACAGGAGCGTGGCACGCTCCTGTCACAGCTCCCATGGAGGAGTAGTCCAGCGATAGCTTCGCGGCACTCCACGCCGGTCAAGATACTCCTGCCGCGCCTGCTCCCGTTCTTCTTCGTTGGGAGCGGTTTTGTACCGGGAATAGAGCTGCCGGTTCAGCATGGCGTCGAGCTTCTTCTCCAAGCCCTGCCGGATTTCTTCTTCAAAATCATCCTCGCCCCGCAGATGATACATGGCGAGGTCGATGAACAGATCATAGGGGATTTGTACGCTTTTCATTTTCCTATCCTTTCCTATCCGCGACGGTCGCAACGATTGCGACGGTTGCTTTGATGGCATCATTTCCACCGTCGCGACCGTCGCAGCCGTCGCGCTGTCCTCAGTCGATTACTTCGTACTCAACATTGTCAATTATCATATAGGTGAGCTTCACCTGCCGCCCGGAGTGTTTGGCCCTGTTCTCATACCTCACATGGTACTCGTCCAGCAGCCTGCCGGATTTAACGTTCAGGTATTTGGTGAGGGCATTTGCCGCCATGCCCGTATTCACCGCTTCCGCAAGCTCGGTCGGACTGCCTGCCCATTCTCTGCTTTCGGAGGAAACAAGCTGGGAAACCGTATCCAATACCGGGTCGGGCGGCTCCTGATACGGCTCGTTCTCTGTCCGTTCAAGGCTCCATATCTGCGTGTCGGCATCTTTTTTCAGATATAGAATCTGATCCTGTTGATCTCGCCCCACCGCATCGACCGTGGCCTCCAATGCTGTCCGTTTCTTCTTCTGCATCAGGAGTGCTCCGTCTGCACAACCGAGAAGTCCTGTTGTGCCGGAGATCGTTTCAAAGCTGTCCCCGGCTGGCTGTTTTCTTGTGTGATGGACGGTAACGATGCAAATGCTGTGCCTGTCTGCAAAACGCTTGAGTTTGCCGATGATCTCATAGTCGCTGGCGTAGCTGTAAGCCTCACCTCCGGCTTCCCGAATCTTCTGCATGGTGTCAATGATAACCAGCTTCGTGTCGGGGTGTTCCTTTATGAAATTCTCAAGCTGCTCGTCAAGACCGTTTCCGATTTTGTTTGCTGCCGTTGCAAAATGCAGGCTGGCGGTATCCGCCACGCCGTACATCATAAACATCCGGCTCTGGATTCTCTGGAAATCATCCTCCAGCGCGAGGTATAGAACCGTACCCTGATGGACTTCGTAGCCCCACAGCCTTTGCCCTGTGCTGACATGGTAGGCAAGCTGCGCTACCAGAAATGATTTTCCGATTTTGGGCGCTCCTGCGAGGATATATGCCCCGGAGTAGAGCAGACCGTCTATGACAGGCGGTCTGCTCTTGTAGGCGGTCTGATACAGCTCTGTCATGGAAACCGTATGAAGATAATGCGGGTCGTTCATGCGCCGGATTTTCTCGCGCATTTCCTCAATATTTTCCTCTGGGGGATTGCTTTCGCAGGTTTCATGTGGTATCCTCTGGTTAGTTGAATTGTGAGGCGGCTGCCCTCCATCTGCGCCAACAGATGAGATGAGGGCGGTCGTTTTCTCATTTTCCGTCATTGCGCTCACCTCCGGAAATCTGGAAGCCGTAGAACTTCTGCTTGAAATACTGGGCAGGGCATTTTCCGGCAACGGTCAGATAGCCTTGGGCTTTCAGCTCCCTGTTCATTTCCCGGACGATCTGATACGCCTTGCTGCGGCTGATGCCCATGATCTCTGCCACCTCTGCCGCTGTGATAAACTGTGCTCTCATAGTACCTCCTGTTTCAAAGTGATCTGCCTCGGTCTGCGTATCTTCTATTCGCACTCCCTTCTCCAAATTCTTCGTAATACGCATCTTGAGTACATATTCTATTATACGCACACAAGATACATCTGTCAAGCCTTTAGAAAATAAAAATATGTACTTGCAATTCGCTTTATTCTGTGATATGATATGGACGAGGTGAATCAAACATGGACAATTTCGATTATCCCGCCATTGGGCAGAGAATCAAGCAGCTCCGAAAACGCAAGGGGCTGAACCAGACCGAACTGGCACAAATGCTGAAAAAATCTCTCCGCACCGTACAGAAGTACGAAACCGGAGAGATTGAAGTGTCGATTGCCGTTGTCAATCAGATCGCAGACCTGCTGGACACGACCTCAACCTATATTCTTGGGTATGAATCCAGTACAACGCAGATCAGAACGCTTTCCGACGTGATGGACTTTCTCTTTAAGCTGGAAACGGTAGAAGGCATCGACTTCAGAATCGACGTGCAGAAGCCACCCCGCAGCAAGCAGTGGGAATGTTCCATTTCCTTTGACGGAAAAAGCATGGCAGAGTTCAACGCCGATATGTGCCTGTTCCTTGAGCAGTGGGAGGACGAACGCAGCGAGCTTCGCGCCTATAACTCCACGCAGGCAGCATATAAGCGCTGGAAGGAGCAGACGCTTGCATACTATGCCGCGAACGCAGTCAAATGCACAGAGCCGGAGGAGCTTGACCGCGATGAGCAAATCGCAAAGCGGACGGAGTTTCTGGAAAAGGAATACGGCAAAAGCGAGAGTAACGAGTAAATAACCCCTATCAAAGCCTGATTCTTGAGGGAAGGAGGTAAAAATGTCAGTAACAAAAGACGGCGACACCGGTCGCTGGATGTCCCAGATCCGCGTGACGGACTGGACGGGCAAGACCATCCACAAGAAGAAGCGTGGCTTTGCCACCAAGAAGGAAGCCCTGCAATGGGAACGGGACTTCATCAGCCAATCCACGGGCAGCCTCGGCATGACCTTCGGTGACTTCATCTCTCTGTATGTCAAGGATATGGAGCACCGCCTCAAGCCCTCCACCGTTGCCAGTAAGAAATGGCTGATTGACCTGAAGGTAACGCCTTTCTTCAAGAAAATCCCGCTGAACGAGATCAAGCCCACTCATGTGCGCCAATGGCAGAACTTACTGACCAGCTATCGGGATGAAAACGGCAAGCCTTACGCCCAGACCTATCTCAAGTGCATCAACAACCAGCTCACGGCGATTTTCAACTACGCAGTCAAGTATTACGGGCTGAAAGAAAACCCCTGCCACAAGGCGGGGAGCATGGGCAAGAAGAAAGCCGACGAGATGCTGTTCTGGACAAAGGACGAGTTTCAGACCTTTATCGAGAGCATGAAAGACCGCCCCGCCAGCTACACGGTATTCATGACCATGTACTACACGGGAATTCGGGAGGGAGAGCTGCTGGCGCTCACGCCGTCGGACATCGACTTCGAGAAGAAGACCCTGACGGTGAACAAGAGCTATCAGCGCCTCGGCAAAGAGGATATTATCACCACTCCGAAAACACCGAAAAGCATCCGTACTATCCCTATTCCCGACGGTCTTTGCAACTGTTTGCAGGAGTATATGTCCCATTGCTACGGACTGCAAAATGATGATCGGCTGTTTCCCTACACCAAGAGCTTTCTGTATCACGAAATGGAGTATGGCTGCAAGGCATCGGGCGTGAAGCGGATACGGGTGCATGACATTCGACACAGCCACGCCAGCCTGCTGGTGGAGATGGGCTTCTCCCCGCTGCTGATCGCGGAGCGGCTCGGACACGAGAAGGTGCAGACCACGATGGACACGTACAGTCACCTATACCCCAACAAGCAGGTGGAGGTAGCCAGACAGCTTGACGGCATTATGCCGTGAGCCTCTGGCTACAAAAAACGCTGCAAATGTAGCCAATTTGTAGCCGCTAAAAAAGAAAAATCCTGAAAAACGCTGTATTGCCAACGCTTTTCAGGATTCAGAAAGCACTAAATATTTATTCCCACTCGGCAAATTCAGATATATGGGAGCGTATTTAGGGTGATTTTGCAGGCAAAACATTCGCAAATATGTTAATGTTTTGCCTGCTTATTTGAGGCAGTACGCTTTCTTAGTATCAAAATAGTATCACAAAAACCGAGAAATTGCAAGGGTTTCAGGCCATAAACGGCCACAATCAAAACTTCCCTCAATTTGATGTAAGTTTCTGTCGAAATGGGTCTCAAATCGAGACCCATTTCGACCACCGCCTGGGAGCGTAAACGCTCCCAGGCAATAGGGGATTGATTTCCGCCCCGGCGGAAATCAATCCCACCATGGGACGCAATTCGACCTAAAATCAAAGGAGGCGGGCAAGCACTTCTGGTGCTTGCCCGCCTTGATAACCGCAGAGCAAGGCCGGGCGGGGCGGCCAATGGCGGCGCACTTGTGCGCCGTTCATCTCGACCATTGACAGCCCCGACTGGATTTGCTATCCATCTAAAGAAGTGCGTTGTGTTCTATTCGATTTCTTAGATTATCAATTTTTTCTTTGATAGACTGGATTATCTCCAAAAATGCTTTGTCTGATTTTCCTGTCGGATCGTCAAGCCCCCAATCCTCCCGGTGCTTGCAGGGCAGATAGGGGCAGGCCACATTGCACCCCATCGTTATGACAATGTCTACGGGCGGAAGTTCGTTCAGCAATTTGCTATATTGCGTCTGCTCCATGTCAATACCATAGAGTTGTTTTATCAGCCGAACTGCGTCCTGGTTGATCTGCGGCACAGTCTCTGTGCCAGCGGAGTAACTTTCAAATACATCGGAGGCCAGATACTTTCCGAGTGCCTCGGCGATTTGGCTCCGGCAGGAATTGTGGACGCAGATAAACGCCACCTTGGGTTTTTGACCCATACGTCATCCCCTGACCTTCTGAATGAGGGCTTTTACCTCATCTTTTTTCAAAACCTTGCCATAGGACACGACCTTGCCATCTACCACAAGGGCAGGGGTGGTCATCACGCCAAAGGCGGCGATCTGCGAGAAGTCTGTTACATGGTCTATGGTCGTGTCCATATTCAGTTCCGCGAGCGCCGCTTTGGTGGCATCTTCCAACGCATGGCACTTCGCACAGCCAGACCCCAGCACTTTGACCCCGGCAGTTGTTTTTGCGGCTTCTGCCTGCGCCATCTTTTCAGGTGTGCAACTATCGCCACAGCAACAACTTTTTTCCTCTTTCTTCTTACCAAACAATCCCATTGTGAATGACCTCCTTAAATTAAATCAAAATGAATTGAAACGCATTGAACAGATAGCCGACCAAAATAATGCCAACCGCACAAACGCCAATGAACAGCGCCAGCAGTTTGGGTTTCACAGCCTTGCGGAGCATGATAAGGGACGGCAGGGACAAGGTAGTAACCGCCATCATAAAGGAAAGAACTGTCCCCAGTTGTGCCCCCTTAGAAAGTAAAGCCTCTGCAACAGGAATGGTGCCAAAAATATCTGCGTACATGGGGATCCCAACGATTGTAGCGAGGATCACGCCAAAAGGATTGTTGCTGCCAAGTACGGTTTCGATCCAACTTTCCGGTATCCAGTTGTGGATCAGCGCACCGATCCCGACACCAACCAGAATATAGGGGAACACTTTCTTGAAGGTGCCAAGCATTTGTTCCTTTGCATAGGTGAGCCTTTCCCGGATCGTCAGGTCAGGAGACTCAATATCAACGCTGCCAGCCGAAAGCACAAAACTTTCAACGTACTTTTCCATATGCAGTTTCTCGATCATGGTGCCGCCGATCACCGCGATCACAAGCCCAAGGATCACATAGACGATCGCCACTTTTGCACCGAAAATGCTCATTAACAAGACAAGACTTCCTAAATCGACCATCGGTGATGAAATCAAAAAGGAGAACGTCATACCCAAGGGAAGTCCCGCACTGGTAAAACCGATGAACAGCGGGATAGAGGAACAGGAGCAAAAGGGGGTCACTGTTCCCAGCAGAGCGGAGATGATGTTCGCCCAGATCCCATGAAAACGACCTAAAATGCGCTTACTTCGCTCTGGCGGAAAATAACTTTGAATATAGGAGATTGCAAAAATCAATACGCAGAGCAGCACCGTGATTTTCAAGACATCGTAGATAAAAAACTGGACGCTGCCGCCAATGCGCCCATTTACATCCAAGCCCAGTGCCGACAGCCCTACGCCGAGAAGTTCGTTCAGCCATTTCATGCCAAGTACCTGATCTTGGATAAAGTCCCATACGCCCATACAAAAACCTCACTTTCCATTTCATGGACAACATATCAAAACTTTTTGATGTATTGTGCCGAAGGAAACGCCATCTAAATTAGATGGCGTTTCTATCCACAACGGGGACAGGTACTCTCTTGTTCTACATCTGGAGTTGTCAATTTTTTCAGCAGTTCTATTGCATAGTCCCTACCGGAAGAACTCAGTCGGTAGTGCGTCCATTTGCCCTCTTGACGACTGACGACAATGCCGGAATCGCAGAGGATTTTCATGTGGTAGGAAAGGCCGGACTGCGTTAAATCCAACGGCTCTTGCAGGACACAAGCACACTTTTCACCGCTCCTTAACTGTTCCAGGATTGCAAGCCGCTTCGGATCGCAGAGAGCCTTGAATACTTTTGCCTGTTCCTGATACGCTGTCCCCATGTTCTCACCTCACATCAAATAATTTTGATATGACTAGTATATGCAGCAACGTCTCGTTTGTCAACAGTTCAATCAAAATTTTTTGAAGTCACCGCCCTCCCCGGTCAAGGGAGCGCCGGGGCCGTTTGCGGCCTTTCTCCGCCTGTTCCCTCTGCTTGTCGGCCTCCACAGCCGCCTGCACCTGTTCCGGGCCAAAGACCCGCTTGACACGTGTATAGTCGGCGGATATCTGCCGCAGTTTTTTATTCTCCATCTTCACCTCCATCAAGCGGTCAGACAGGCGGGCGTTGCCCTCCCGCACCCGGTCATAGTCTCCTTGCAGACGGTCAAACTTCCCCTTTAGGTCGATGTAGGCCCGGTATAGGGAGCGCAGCACCTTGACGATCTTCGCCAGCAGGGGCTTTGCCTTTTTTTCCCGGTAGGACTTGGCGCTCTCCAGCGTCCCGGCCTCCGGCAGAATTTCCTCCGGGTCGGCGGAGAAATCCGCCGCCAGCCGCTCCATGTTCTTCACCGCCGGGGCCAGTTCTTTCAGCCGCCGCTCCTGGCTCTCCACCTGGCTTTCTTTCTCCGCCTTGACTGTCTCCAGGACGGCGATCTCCTTTGCCCGCTGTTCCTTCTTATAGTCCAGTACAGACAGGTGCTTATCATGGGTGCCCTTATCCTCCCATTCAATCCCGTGGCGCTCCATAACCAGGGAAAGCTGCTCCTTTTCCGAGCGCACCCATTGGCTCCACTCCGTGTCTCCTCTGGTGCCGCCCTGAAAGCCCTGGGCCGCTAACGCCTGTTTCAGAGATACCCTGGTGTCCAGCCCTCGCTTGCTCCCGGTGGTGAATGGTACAAAGTCAATGTGCAGATGGGGCGTGGCCTCGTCCATGTGGAGGTGGGCGGAGAACACACGGAGCTGGGGGTTGCGCTCTTGAAAGCCTTTCATGTACTCGTCCAAAACCGCTGCCGCAAGCTGCCCCTCCTCGCTGTCGGCACTCATATCGTCTCTATTGCCCACTTGCAGGATGATTTCATGGAACGGCTTTTCCTGCTTGCCGGAGCGGATTTTCTCATAGTAATCCTCAATCCTTCTGTCGGCCCTGGTCTGTTTAGCGTTGTAGCGTTCCAGAGCTTCGTCAAAGAGTTCATGGTACACCGTCTTGATATTCTCCTGGCAGTAGGTGACATTCAAAGGGGAGCGTTCCGGGTCGGTGTTCTTAGCGTGAAACTTCCTGCTGTTGTGGTTCACCGACCCATGCCCCACCATGGCGCTAATCGTCCTTTTCAATCAATCCCTCCTTTTCCGCCGCGCCAGCGGCGGGCCTTTGTTACTTTCTGCGAAAGTAACGCAAAAGCACTTTTGACAGCCTATCGGCCATCAAAAGCGCATTTGCGCCCTACGGGGTGGTGTGGGGGCTTTGCCCCCGCCGTCTGCGGACGGCTCCCCCAGCAGGGCTGCCCTTTGAAAAGGGCACCCTGCACCCCGCCTAAACTTTTTCACTCGCCGTGGGGCAGGGAGGAAAGGCCAGCGGCTTTCCTCCCACCCGGCAAGTGTTCTCCGTGGGGTGAAAGTCAAGGGGTTCGGGTTGTATTGCCTTGCGGCAATCTCCACCCGCAGGTATGCCCCCTTGACTTTCGCCCCCGCTCCCCGTGACAGCCGTGACGACCGTGACGGCTTTTTTGATATCGGGGCGGTGGTGCAGAGGTTGTCACGGCCGTCACGGTCGTCACGCCTGGGGAGGTTCCAGCGTCAGCCGAATACTTCTCCCGGCGTGGGTACGGGTGCTTTCGTAGCGGATATGGTACTCATAGGACAGCCGCCACGCCCGAACATTCAACCGCATCGCCAGGGCATTGGCTTTCATATCCACCCCCAAGGCGGCGGTAAGGTCGGTGGCCGTTCCTCTCCACTCTGGCCGCTCCGCCGTCACCAGGGCGGCAACGGCCTCCAAAACCGGGTCAGGCGGTTCCTTATACGGTTCTGTTTCCCGCCGCTCCAACTCCCACGCCAGCCGTTCTTCGTCCCGTTTCAGATAGAGGCGCTGGTCTTGCAGGTCACGCCCGGAAATGTCCAGTGTGGCGGCATTGTCCGTCCTCCGTTCCTTTTGGAGCAGAAAGGCCCCGTCCGCCGCACCCATCAGGCCATTGGTGCCGGAGATCATATCAAACTTGTCGTCGGCCTGCTGCTTGCGGGTATGGTGTACCAGCAGGAGGCAGACCCCCGTTCCATCGGCAAAGCGTTTCAGACTGGTTATCACCTTATAGTCGTCTGCGTAACTATACTTCTCTGCCCCGGCCTCCCGGATTTTTTGCAGGGTGTCGATGATGATAAGCCGGGTGTCCTGGTGTTCCCGGACAAACCTCTTTAGTTGTTCCTCCAGGCCGCTGTTCAACTGTTTGGCGTAAATAGAGAGGTGGAGGTCTGCGGCGCTGTCCTCCCCAAACATCCGGTACAACCGTCCCTGCAAGCGGGGATAGTCATCCTCCAGGGCCATATAGAGGACAGCCCCCTGGCGGACTTCATACCCCCACAGAGGGAGGCCCTTGCTCACATGATAGGCCAGTTGCGCCATGAGAAAGGACTTGCCGACCTTGGGAGCGCCCACAAAGAGGTACACTCCCGGATAGAGTAGACCCTCCACCACGGGGGGCTTGCCGGGGTACACCTTTTCGTAGAGTTCGTTCATGGAGAGGGAGGGCAGATAGGCCGGGTCGTTGACCCGGTCTATCTGCCGCAGGATTTCCCTAAAATCCCGCTCTTGGGGCTTGTGTTCGGCCTGTTCCTCTGCTATACTTTGGTTAGGTTTTTGTGAGAGCGACTGTCCCCCGTCTGCGCCAACAGGCGGATATGGGACGGTCGTTTTCTCTTGTAATCTATCCATCTATCAATCCTCCCTCATGCCGTCCATGATGGCGGCGATTAGTTCAATGTTGTCCATCAGTTCCTCGTCCACCCCGGCCCCGGCCTCTATCCGTTGCAGTTCGGCCAGCACAGCGGCCAGTTCGTTCCGCAGGGCCTTGTAGACCCTTGGATTGCCCTGCACCACCACTTCCCGGCACAGGAGCCGCCGGGTGATGTAGTCCTGTTTCGTCAGCCCGGAGAGCCGCACAGCGGTTTCAATTTGTGCGTCCTCCTCCGGGGACACCCGAAACGCCACAGTCTTGTTTCTCCATCGGTTCTTGTTGTCCCTGTTCTTCAGCGACATGATTTAGGCCCCCTTTCGCTCCATGTCCAGCCTGTCCGCCATCTCCGTCTGCCGGGTGGGGAACAGGTGGGCGTAACGGTAAGTAATGTCGATACTCTCATGCCCCACCCGGTCAGCGATTGCCAGGGCCGTAAAGCCCATGTCAATCAGCAGGGAGATGTGGCTATGCCGCAGATCGTGTATTCTGATCCGCTTGACCCCGGCCTCTTTTGCTCCCCTGTCCATCTCACGATGGAGGTAGGATTTTGTTACCGTGAAGATACGGTCTGTCGGCTCTACGGCGTACAGGCTCTTGATGTAGTCCTGCATTTCATCACAGAGGAAAGCGGGCATTTGAATGACCCGGTTGCTCTTGGGCGTCTTGGGGTCGGTGATAACATCCCGGCCCTTGATACGCTGGTATGACTTGGAGATAGTGACAGTCTGTTTCTCAAAGTCGAAGTCCGCCAGGGTGAGGGCCAGCAGTTCCCCCTCCCGCACACCGCACCAGTAGAGCATTTCAAAGGCGTAGTAGGAGAGGGGCTTGTCCATCATGGCCTCCGCAAATTTTAGGTACTCCGCCTTTGTCCAGAACAGCATTTCCCGGCTCTTTGGCTTGCCCATGTTCCCCACCTGGGCGGCGGGGTTGACTTTCAGATTGTAGTGCCGCACCGCATGATTGAACACGGCGCTCAACTGATTATGGAGCGTTTTCAGGTACACCGGGGAATAGGGCTTGCCATTCTTGTCCCGGTAATTGAGCATTTCATTCTGCCACGCTATGACCTCTTTGGAGTGAATGTCGCACATCTTCCGCTTGCCGAAGTAGGGCACCAACTTCTTGTAGAGGATATGTTCTTTCGTGCCCCAGGTATTTTCCTTGATACGGCCTTTCATGTCCGCCACATAGACGGCCACGAAGTTCTCAAAGGTCATTTCCAGATCGGCGGTCTGCTGTTGCAGGAATGTCCGCTCCCACTCCAGCGCCTCCCGCTTGGTGGGAAAGCCCCGTTTCATCTTCTTGACCTTTTTGCCCGTCCAGTCCTCGTAGTAAAAGGACGCATACCATGTGCCCTTCTCCTTGTCTTTGTACGCTGGCATTGTTGTTCCCTCCTTACTGCTCGTCCCGCAGTCCGTAGAATTTTTCCTCGAAGTAGCGTCTGCTCACCCGTCCGGGAATAGTGATAAAGCCTTTCTGTTTCAGTTCCTCGTTCATCTCCCGCACCAGTTTGTAGGCGTATGGCTTGGAGATACCCAGTTCCCTGGCTACTTCCTCCGCCTTTACAAACAGTTCCTTGCTCATGCGTTTCACCTCCTTATTCCTGTTTCGCAAATATGTTAATGCCTCCACCCTCATTATACATTAACACAAGTGTTAATGTCAAGAATTTATTTCGCATTTTTGTTAAACTTTATCTTGCATATTTCGCTTTTTTGCGCTATACTATTGGCAAAGGCGGTGAGATATTATGACAGTCGGAGATAAGATAAAGAAAATCCGCACCTTTCGAGGTATGACACAAAAGGAATTGGGTCTTGCCGTCGGCTTTGAGGAAAAGGGAGCGGACAACCGTATCGCACAGTACGAAACGAATTACCGTGTCCCCAAGCGGGAGTTGCTGGACAAGATTGCGGAGGCGCTGCGGGTAGACCGCCAGAATTTCTACACCATCGCCCCCGGCTCCGCCGAGGACTTCATGCGGACATTCTTCTGGCTCGACGAGGACAGCCCCGGCTCTATCCGCCTGTTCCAACTTGTCCGCAATCCGGGCAGGGCGGGTGCTGCTGATGATACCTCCGTACGGTACAATGACGGCGACGACTGGCCCGCACATCCTCCCGTGGGTATGTACTTCCAGTACGGCCTTGTGGACGAGTTTATGCGGGAATGGCTTTTGCGCCAGCAGGAGTTACACGCCGGGGAGATCACCAGGGACGAGTATTTTGAATGGAAACTCAACTGGCCCCATACCTGTGACGACAGCAAGGAAAGCGAGTATTATATCCCCTGGCGGAAAAACAAATAAGACAAGCAAAAAACCGCCCTGCTGAATTTGTCGTTCAGCAGGGCGGTTTTGCTTGTCCTTTTGGGATTATTCTCTTGAGAGTACCGGGCGGACACAAATAGTATCAATCCAGTATCAAGAGCCTTATGGACGGGCAAAAAAGCCTGTATTCATGCGGGTTTGCGCCGTTTTGAGCGTCATTCCCACTCGATGGTGGCGGGGGGCTTGGACGTGATGTCGTAACAGATGCGATTGATACCCTTGACCTCATTGACAATTCGGGTGGAGATCTTGTCCAGCACGTCGTAAGGGATTCTGGCCCAGTCGGCGGTCATAAAGTCACTGGTGGTCACGGCGCGGAGCGCCAGGGTGTAGTCGTAGGTCCGGCCGTCTCCCATGACTCCCACAGAGCGGGTATTGGTAAGGACGGCGAAATACTGGTTCAAGTTCTTGTCCTCACCGGCTTTGGCAATCTCGTCCCGGAAGATGAAGTCCGCCTCCCGGAGCATATCGGCTTTCTCTTTGGTAATATCCCCGATGATGCGGATGGCCAGGCCGGGGCCGGGGAAGGGCTGCCGGGACACCAGATATTCCGGCAGACCCAGCTCACGCCCAAGCTGGCGGACCTCGTCCTTAAACAGCAGGCGCAGCGGCTCAATGATCTCCCGAAAGTCCACATAGTCAGGCAGCCCACCCACATTGTGGTGGCTTTTGATGACGGCGGCGTCCCCCGCTCCCGACTCGATGACATCGGGGTAGATAGTACCCTGGGCCAGGAAGTCCACGGCCCCCACCTTTTTGGCCTCCTCCTCAAAAACCCGGATAAACTCCTCGCCGATGATCTTCCGCTTGCGCTCCGGCTCGTCCACTCCGGCCAGCTTCAGCAGGAAACGGCTTTCGGCGTCCACCCGGACGAAGTTGATATCCCACTTGGAGAAAGCGGCCTCCACCTCGTCGCCTTCATTCAGGCGCATCAGTCCGTGGTCCACAAAGACACAGGTGAGCTGCTTTCCCACCGCCTCAGCCAGCAGGGCGGCCACCACCGAGGAGTCTACCCCTCCGGACAGGGCCAGCAAAACCTTTCCCTGCCCCACCTTTTCCCGGACGGCGGAGATAGCCGTGTTCTTATAATCCTCCATAGTCCAGTCGCCCTTGGCTCCGCACACCTCGTAGAGGAAATTGCGGATCATCGCCACACCATTTTCGCTGTGATTCACCTCCGGATGGAACTGAACGCCGTAGAATCCCCGCGTTTCATCGGCGATAGCCACGTTGGGGCAGGCATCGCTGTGGGCTACCAAGGCGAAGCCCTCTGGCACTTTGGCCATATAATCCCCATGGCTCATCCAGGAAATGCCCTGGGCCGACAGTCCGTGGAACAGCTTGCAGGCCGTATCGTAGTAGGTCTGGGTCTTGCCGTATTCCCGGGCGGAGTCGTCCTGGGCCTCGGTGACCTGTCCACCCAGAGCGTGGGCCATCAGCTGACAGCCATAGCAGATGCCCAGGATGGGCACGCCCCAGGTAAAAATGTCCGGATCCACATGGGGGGAATCATCCAGGTACACAGAGTTGGGACCGCCGGTGAAAATGATGCCGATGGGGTCCATGGCCTTCAGCTCGGCCAAGGGGGTCGTGTACGGCTTTACCTCGCAATACACATTGCATTCACGGACCCGGCGGGCGATGAGTTGGTTATACTGTCCGCCGAAGTCCAGAACGATGACAGTCTGATGGGACATGGAAACATCCTTCCTTGCTTCATAAAATGGAATAATTTACAAAGATTTAACCGTCCCCGCCTTGCTTTTTACCTCCAGCGGCGCTATGATAAACGCAGAACACAAGGAAAGGAGGTCATGCCATGAATGATTTTTACTGGAACAGCCGCTCTGATCTGGAGGATCTGATTTATGAGGACCAGCAGACCGTCGCCAGTGAGCGGTAACACGAACAGATCTGTGCAAGAAGCCACACCGAAGGGTGTGGGTTTTTTGTTTTATGGGATGTATCTCCCGCCCTCTACGCGGAACTGGGCATATGACTCATAATAGTCCTGTTCTTGAAGGGGGCCGTCGGAACTCCTGTGCCAATAGCCGAAGGTGATCCGGTACTGTCCGTCGGGCAGTTTTCCATAGGGCGACAGAAATACCTGTCCCTGAACAGTATCCCCCGGCTCCGCTTCCAGTCCCACCCCGGCAGTGTCGTATTCCTTATGGGGGACCCAGTACCACTGTCCGTCCAGCAGGGCAGTCAGCCCGGCATCGAACAAGAGCTTCCCCTCCCGGTCCACCGAGGCCCCCGACTCCAGCCGCGCATCGCTGAAATTGGAAAAGGTCAGATACAGCTGATACCCGGTGGTTTCCAGGGTCAGTTCCGCGCCAGAATAGGCTTCCATCGTCTCTGCCGGGGTCAGCTCCTCCGCCCGCAGGGACACGGGCCGGGAGGTAAACCAGGCAAAGGCCGCCAGCCCTCCCAGAAGGATAGCCAGCACCCCACAGAAGGATCCCCATTTTTTGACCGCGTTTTTCATCCTTTACGCCTCCCAAATCCTTTCTATTGTATAAGACGGAAATCATAGGGCGGAGTTGCGGACAGATGAAAAAGATTTTGAAAAAGATGAGCGGGGGAGGGAATTTCCCTCCCCCGCGGGGAGCTTAGATCTTGGTGATGTCTATGGGTGTCAGGTCCTCACTGCGGCTCTGCTGCCGGACGGTGAGAAGGGCCCGGGCGGTGTCGATGGCGGTAACACAGCCCACCCCATGCTCCACGGCGGAGCGGCGGATCCGGAATCCGTCAGAGTCGTGCTTCCGGCCCCGCGTCGGGGTGTTGATGACCAGGTCCACAGTCCCGGAGGCGATCATATCCAGGATATTGGGGTGGGCCTGGGATACCCGGTTCACCCGCTTGCACTCGATACCAGCCTCGTTCAGTGCGTCACAGGTCCCAGAGGTGGCATAGAGCTCCACTCCCATGTCCTCAAAGCCCCGGGCAATGGAGATCACCTCGCTCTTGTCCTCATCCTTGACCGTAAGGATGACCCGGCCGCCCTTCTTGGGAGCCCGCATTCCGGAGCCCTTGAACGCCTTGAGCAGCGCCTGGGGGAAGGTCTCGGCCAGTCCCAGCACCTCACCGGTAGACTTCATTTCAGGGCCAAGGCCGGTGTCCACGTCGGTGAGCTTTTCAAAGGAAAAGACGGGGGCCTTCACGGCGAAGTAGCTGGCCTCCTTATAGATGCCCGTGCCATAGCCCAGGTCCTTCAGCTTCTGGCCCAGCATGACCTTTGTGGCCAGGTCGATGATAGGCACGCCGGTGACCTTAGAGATATAGGGGATGGTGCGGGAGGAGCGGGGGTTGACCTCAATGACGTAGATGTCGTCGTTATAGAGGATATACTGGGCGTTGATCAGGCCAATGACACCCAGGTGCTGGGCCATGTTCCGGGTGTGCTGGAGGATGAGATCCCGGTGCTTCTGCTCCAGATGAAGGGGGGGATACACGGCGATGGAGTCGCCCGAGTGGACGCCGGCCCGCTCCACATGTTCCATAATACCGGGAATAAGGATATCCTCCCCGTCGAATACGCCGTCCACCTCCAGCTCCCGGCCCATCAGGTACTTGTCGATGAGGATGGGGTGCTCCTGAACGGTCATATTAATGATGCGCATGAATTCCTCGATGTTGCGGTCAGAGTAGGCGATCTCCATCCCCTGTCCACCCAGCACATAGGAGGGCCGGACCAGGACAGGATAGCCCAGCTCATGGGCGGCGGCCAAAGCCTCCTCGGTGGTATAGACGGTGCGGCCCTTGGCCCTGGGAATGTTGCACTTCTGCAAGATCTCGTCGAACCGCTCCCGGTCCTCGGCCGCGTCCACGCCGTCGGCGGGGGTGCCCAGGATGCGCACTCCCATGTCAGTCAGGGCCTTAGCCAGCTTGATAGCGGTCTGCCCGCCGAACTGAACCACAGCTCCCCAGGGCTTCTCCTGCTCCACAATGTTCTGCACGTCCTCAGCGGTCAGGGGCTCAAAGTAGAGCTTGTCCGCCACGTCGAAGTCGGTGGATACGGTCTCCGGGTTGTTGTTGATAATGATGGTTTCATAGCCCAGGCGCTTGAAGGCCCAAACAGAGTGGACAGAGCAGTAGTCGAACTCGATGCCCTGGCCGATGCGGATGGGGCCGGAGCCCAGCACCAGCACCTTCCTGCGGTCCCCCCCGTTGTCCACAGCCTCATTCTCCCCGTCATAGGAGGAGTAGTAGTAGGGGGTGGCGGCGTCGAACTCGGCGGCGCAGGTGTCCACCTTCTTAAAGGCCGGAATAATGCCGTACTTCTCCCGCAGGGCCTTGACCTCCGCCTGCTTCATGCCGCAGAGGGTGCCGATATAGCTGTCGGCAAAGCACATCTCCTTGGCCCGCTTCAGCAGGTCGGCGTCAGGAACGCCCTTGCAGGCCTTCAGCTCCTCCTCCATGTCGATGATGCGCTTGAAGCCGTCCAGGAACCAGACATCCATCTTGGTGATGTGATTGATCTTCTGGGGAGAGAAGCCCCGGCGCAGGGCCTCGGCCACCACGAATAGGCGTTCGTCCGTGACCTGGACCAGCATATCCTCGATCTCGTCGGTATACAGTCCTTCCAGCTTGTCCAGCTTCAGGGCACGAACATTCAGCTCCAGGGAGCGGATGGCCTTCATCAGAGCGCCCTCGAAGGAGTTGGCGATAGACATGACCTCGCCCGTGGCCTTCATCTGGGTACCCAGAGTGCGGCTGGCGGTGGTAAACTTGTCAAAGGGCAGGCGGGGAATCTTCAGCACACAGTAGTCAATGGTGGGCTCAAAGCAGGCCATGGTGGTGCCGGTCACCGCGTTGGGGATCTCATCCAGGGTATAGCCCAGAGCCACCTTGGCGGCCACCTTGGCGATGGGGTAGCCTGTGGCCTTAGAGGCCAGGGCGGAGGAACGGGACACACGGGGGTTGACCTCGATGACCGCGTACTCATAGCTGTCCGGATTCAGGGCAAACTGAACATTACATCCCCCCTCGATCTCCAGGGCGGTGATGATGTCCAAGGCGGCGGAGCGGAGCATTTGAAACTCCCGGTTGGCCAGGGTCTGGGTAGGGGCCACCACGATGGAGTCGCCGGTGTGAACGCCCACGGGGTCGATGTTCTCCATGGAGCAGATGGTGATGACGTTGCCGGCGGAGTCCCGCATGACCTCGAACTCGATTTCCTTCCAGCCGGAGATGCACCGCTCGATGAGCACCTCGTTCACCCGGGACAGGGCGATGCCGCGCTCAGAGATCTCCCGCAGGGATGCCTCGTCATAGGCGATGCCGCCGCCGGTTCCGCCCAGGGTATAGGCGGGACGGACGATGACGGGATAGCCGATCTCATTGGTGAAGTCCACCGCGTCCTGAACGGTGTTGACCACTTTGGACACCACGCAGGGCTGCCCGATGGACTCCATGCAGTCCTTAAAACCCTGGCGGTCCTCCGCCTTGTGGATAGAGGCAGGGCTGGTGCCCAGCAGGCGTACCCCATATTTCGCCAGAGTCCCGTTCTCATGGAGAGCCATAGCCATGTTCAGGCCGGTCTGGCCGCCCATGTTAGGCAGCAGGGCATCAGGGCGCTCCTTCTCGATGACCTGGGTGATAGAGGGGATATTCATTGGCTCGATATACACATGGTCGGCGATATCCTTGTCCGTCATGATGGTGGCGGGATTAGAGTTGACCAGCACCACCTCCAGCCCCTCTTCCTTCAGGGCCCGGCAGGCCTGGGTCCCGGCGTAGTCGAACTCGGCGGCCTGACCGATGACGATGGGGCCGGAGCCCAGCACCAGTACCTTCTTTATGTCCGTATATTTCGGCATTACTTGGCACCTCCCATGGATCCAACAAAGCGGTCAAACAGATACTCCACAGCCTTGGGGCCGGTATTGCCCTCGGGGTGGAACTGGGTGGAGAAGCAGTTGGGGCGGGCATATCTCAATCCCTCGCAGCTTCCGTCGTTCACATTCTCCAGGGACACCTGGGCCACCGCCGGGTCCACAGAGTCCCGGACCACGGCATAGCCGTGGTTCTGGCTGGTGATGAATACCCTGCCCAGCTCCAGATCCCGGACAGGCACGTTGCCTCCCCGGTGTCCGTAGGGCAGCTTCTCGGTCCTGGCCCCGGTGGCCAGGGCCAGCAGCTGGTGGCCCAGCCCCAGCCCAAAGAGGGGCAGGGAGCTGTCATACAGCTTCTTCACCTGGGCGATGAGGGCGGTGTTTTCGGCCGGGTCGCCCGGACCGTTGGACAGCAGCACTCCGTCATACCCGCCGGCCAGCACCTCCTCGGCCGGGGTGGAGGCGGGCAGAGCGGTCACCGCGCAGCCCCGGCGGGTCAGGCTGTCCACCACGCCCTGAGTGACGCCGTAGTCCATCACCGCCAGGCGGCATTTCTCCTCTCCCTGGGCGGGGAACACCTGTGGCTGAGTCCGGGTGACTTTGGACACGGCATGTTCCACTTTATAGGCTTTCAGCTTTTCCAGGGCCTCAGCGACATTAAAATGCTCCGCACAGGTGAGCATACCATTCATGCTCCCCTGGTTGCGGAGTATCTTTGTCAGCGCCCGAGTGTCCACACCCTGGATGCCGGAAATATTATGCTGCTTCAAAAAATCATCCAAGGTGTCCTCACAGCGGAAGTTGCTCCCGCGGGGGGACAGATGCCGGACCACCAGAGCCTCCACCCAGGGGCGGCTGGACTCGTTGTCCTCGCTGTTGACACCATAGTTGCCAATGAGGGGATAGGACATGACCACGCCCTGCCCCGCGTAGGATGGGTCGGTCAGGATCTCCTGGTACCCGGCCATGGAGGTGTTAAACACCATCTCACAGATCCGGTCGGAGGTGCTGCCGATGCTGGTGCCGGAAAATACGCTTCCGTTGGCCAGGATCAAAGTCGCTTTCATTGAATTCTCACACGCCTTCCGTTCCAGTTCTATTGTTTGGTTAAATCAAGTTATTTTATCGAAAAATCGTCTGGTTGGCAAGATGTATCTTTCCTTTTTTCAGCAGAATTTTCGGGGGAGCTTTTGGGCAATTTGCAGGATATTTTCCATCCGGCGGGGAAAGACTGAAAGAAAGAGCCGTCCATATCCCGCGGCCCTCCCCAAAGGGCGCGGACATCGATACCGCGAGGTGATCTTTTGTTCACAGGACTGATCCGCACTATCATCCTATACATCTTCATTATTATAGGAATCCGCCTGATGGGCAAGCGCCAGGTTGGGGAGCTGGAGCCCTCCGAGCTGGTCTTGTCCCTCATCATCGCCGACCTGGCTTCCGTCCCTATGCAGGATTACGGCATCCCTCTGCTCACCGGCATCCTCCCCATTTTGGCCCTATTGGCCATGACCATGATCCTGTCCGTCCTCACTATGAAAAGCGTCCGGTTCCGGGCCCTCATGTGTGGCCGACCCAGCATCGTCATCCGGGATGGGCTGGTAGACCAGCGGGAGATGGCCCGAAACCGGCTGACCATAGATGAGCTTTTGGAAGAGCTGCGGGCCAAGGGTTACACCGATCCGGCCACAGTGAAATACGCAATCCTGGAAACCAATGGACAGTTGTCCGTCCTGCCCTATGCCAACCAGAAGCCCCCCACCGCCCAGCAGCTGCAGGTGTCGGTGGAGGAATCGGGCCTGCCCCTGGTGGTAATCAGCGACGGCCGACTGCTGGAGCATAACCTGCGGGCTCTGGGCCGGGACCGGAAGTGGCTGGACCAGCGTCTGGAGGAGCGGGGCTGCTCCGGCCTTGAGGCCGTCTTTCTGCTGCTGGTGGATCAAACGGGCAGCATCTACCTGGCCCGGAAGGATATGAGCGTATAAGGAGGGATCGCCATGAAGCGGCTCTGGATCGCCGTCGCCCTGCTGGCGGCCATGTGCGGGGCAACCCTGGTCAACGCCTACTACTGCCAACAGCTGGCAGACAGCCTGTCCGGCCGGCTGAACCAGGCCCAGACTTTGGTGGAGCGGGAGCAGTGGGACCAGGCGGAGGAGCTGACCCGGCAAGTCTACCAGGACTGGCAGGACAGCCACTTTTATCTCCATGTGGTCATGCGCCACTCGGACACCGATCAGATTTTACGGACCTTTCAATCTGTCCTCCAATATCTGGAGCTCCAGGAGCTGGACCAGTATGCCGCGGCCAACGCCGACCTGGCGGCACAGATCCAGCTGTTGGCCGAGATGGAGCAGGCCAGCCTGGTCAATGTGCTGTGATTTGCTTTCAAAAATTCACAAATATATATAAAATCCACTTTTATATCAATGATTTTATGTTCGATATTTACAATTTTATGTTAATATGGTAAAATTAAATTACTAAAAATAGTTATCAACCCTATTATAGAAGAAAAGGGGCAGTGCTGTATGGAGACCCACAAAGCTGGGAGAAAACTTCTTCGCCCGGAGTATTTTCTTATGCTCGTCCAGCTCCTCGTCCTGGCATCGCAGCTCTTCTATTGGCTGTGCGGCGTCCGGCTCCGGCTGTTTAAGCCCGGCTGGGAGGGAGCCGCTGTTGTCATCTTCATTTCGTACAGCATCCTGTGTGAAATCCTGAGTTACTCCACCATTTTTGTCCGGCGGGAGCATCTGATCACCGTTTCTCCCCCCTGGCGGAGAAACTGGAGGCGCTGGTTTTTCCTGCTGTTCACGCCCCATGTCCTGTACAGCCTCTGGTATGGGCTGTGGATGACCTTCTTCGGCCGCTTTCCTCCGGCTCTTATTCTGTCGGCTTTGATCCTTGTCTTTCTCTATCTCGCCTACCAGCGGCTTTCGGAGCACGCATAAAAACGAGGGACAGCAGCGCTGTCCCTCGTTTCTGCTTGTTCCGGTATCAAAGCCCCTGGGCAATCATGGCCTCCGATATCTTCTTGAACGCGGCGATGTCGTTGCCGGCGATCAGGTCATAGCCCAGCCCATACTCCTGGGCTGCGGCGGCAGAGGCGTCATAGATGCCGCTCATGATCTCTCGCAGCTTATTGTCCACCTCTTCCCGGTCCCAGTTGTACCGTATGGAGTTTTGGGCCATCTCCAGGGCGGACACGGCCACGCCCCCAGAGCCCGAGGCCTTGGCCCCGGCTGTCAAAATCTTGGGACTGAGCCGGAGGAGCTTCAGCGCCTCGGCGGTGGCGGGCATATTGGCCCCCTCTACATAAAAGCCCACGTCGTTGGCCAGGATGCGTACCGCATCCTCCACATCCAGCTCGTTCTGAGTCGCGCAGGGGATGACTATGTCTGTCTTTATCTCCCAGGGCTTTCTGCCTGGGAAAAACTCTACTCCGAACCGCTGGGCATAGGGCGCCACTTTGTCCCGGCCGCTGGCCCGGAGCTCCAGCAGGAAATCCAGCTTCTCCTGGGTACACACACCCTCCGGGTCGTAGATATAGCCGTCCGGGCCGGACAGGGTAACCACCTTAGCACCCAGTTGGGCCGCCTTACGGCAGACGCCCCAGGTCATGTTGCCAAAGCCGGAGGCCGCAATGGTCTTGCCCTCCAGGGTATCCCGCTGATGCTCCAGCATTCTGGCCAGAAAATAGATAGTGCCGGAACCGGCGGCCTCCTGGCGGACCTTACTGCCCCCGTAAGTCAGTCCCTTGCCGGTCAGGGCGCTGCTCTCCGCTTTTCCCATCAGGCGCTTATACTGGCCATAGAGGTAGCCGATCTCCCGGCTGCCCACTCCAATATCCCCGGCGGGCACGTCGGTGTCCGCGCCGATATAGCGGTACAGCGCATTCATGAAGGACTGGCAGAAACGCATGATCTCTCGGTCGCTCTTTCCCCTTGGGTCAAAGTCAGCGCCACCCGCGGCGCCGCCAATGGGCAATCCAGTAAGGGCGTTTTTATAGGTCTGCTCAAAGCCCAGGAATTTCACCACCGAGGAGGTCACCCCCGGATGGAAGCGCAGCCCGCCCTTATAAGGACCGATGGCGCTGCTGAACTGGGCGCGGTAGCCGTGGCTGGTGTGGGCCACACCCCTATCATCCACCCAGGGGACAAGAAAGGTAAACATCCGCTCCGGCTCCACCATCCTGGTGAGCAGGTCCAGCTTCTCATACCTGGGGTCGTCAAGGGCTGGATCGATCATCTCCAGCCAGGTCAAAACACACTGGAGGTACTCGGGCTCGTGGGCGTAGCGCCGCCGCAGCTGGGCGGCCACCCGGACAGCGTACTCATTCATCGTATTCCTCCTTTACACGATGCCGTAGGCCAGCATGGAGTCGGCCACCTTCAGGAAGCCCGCGATATTGGCCCCCGCCACCAGGTCGCCTGCCATGCCGTACTGGGCGGCGGCATTGGAGGCGTTGCGGTACAGGTCATCCATAATGGTCTTGAGCCGCTGGTCCACCTCCTCAAAGGTCCAAGAGAAGCGCATGGAATTTTGGCTCATCTCTAGGGCGGACACGGCCACGCCGCCGGCGTTGGCCGCCTTAGCGGGGGCGAACAGCAGGCCGGAGCCCTGGATAACTTCCACCGCCTCAGGCGTACAGGGCATATTGGCCCCCTCCGCCACGGCGAAGCAGCCGTTGGCCACCAGTGCCTTGGCCGCCTCCCCGTTGAGCTCATTTTGGGTGGCGCAGGGCAGGGCAATGTGACAGGGGATCTGCCAAATGTTGGAGCAGCCCTCCTGATAGCGCGCGGAAGGCCGGCGCTGAACATACTCTCGGATCCGGGTGTGCTCCACCTCCTTGAGCTGCTTGACCAAGTCCAGGTCGATGCCCTCCGGATCGTAAATATAGCCGTTGGAGTCGGACATGGCCACCACCTTGGCTCCCATCTGGCGGGCCTTTTTGCAGGCGTAGATAGCCACGTTGCCCGAGCCGGAGATGACCACGGTGGACCCGTCAAAGGACCGCCCCGCCTCCCGCAGCATATTGTCGGCAAAATAGCACAGTCCATAGCCGGTGGCCTCCTTGCGGGCCAAGGAGCCGCCATAGGTCAACCCCTTGCCAGTAAGAACTCCGGTAAACTCATTGCGCAGCTTCTTATACTGTCCGAAGAGATAGCCGATCTCCCTGGCCCCTACACCGATATCTCCAGCCGGAACATCGGTGTCCGGCCCGATGTATTTGAACAGCTCATTCATGAAGGACTGGCAAAACCGCATGATCTCCAGGTCCGACTTGCCTTTTGGGTCAAAGTTGGCGCCGCCCTTGCCGCCACCGATGGGCAGTCCGGTCAGACTGTTTTTGAAGGTCTGTTCAAAGCCCAGGAACTTGATGATGCTCTCATTGACTGAGGGGTGGAACCGCAGCCCGCCCTTATAGGGGCCGATGGCACTGTTGAACTGGATGCGGTAACCCCGGTTTACATGGATTTTCCCCTGTTCATCCTCCCAGGGCACCCGGAAGGAGATGGTACGCTCCGGCTCCACCAGGCAGTCCATCACACCCTGGGAAATCAGCTCCGGCCGGGCGTTTACCACAGGTGCCAGGGAGGAGAGCACCTCCCGCACCGCCTGGTGAAACTCTGGCTGGGCCGGGTTATTGCTTACCACCCGCTCCATCAGACCATTCAAATACTCATTTCGGATGCCCATATCGTTACCTCCTAAAAATTTTTTGCAGAGCTCCGCTCCTCATGTCCCCCTTCTCTGCTCTTTGGCGCTTTAGTGTGATACCGTTATAGCACTTCTCTGTTTTGCAAGTCAATGATTGTTTTCTTGCATTTTTAATCTTTGTAGGATCATTCACATTTCATATGCATCTCTCAATATTTTTCGTTTATTTTTTAACTAACTTGAAAATTATCCTGCAAGATGGTTCCTTTTTAACAGAATCCCTTCATTTTTTATGTCCCAAAATTTTCATTTTTTCCTTTTTACATTCAAAAGAGCTCCCCTGTGTTTTTACACAGGGGAGCTCTTTTAACTTAATATCAGCCCGCTGTTGTCCAAACAGCAGCCTATTCCACTGTAACGCTCTTAGCCAAATTCCGGGGCTTATCGATGTCACAGCCCCGCATCAACGCCACATAGTACGCGAAAAGCTGGAGGGGCACCACGCCCAGAGAAGGCAGGAGCAGCTCATGGGTATCCGGGATGGTCATGACGCCGTCGGCGGTCTTTTCCATCTCCCCGCTGTGGCTCTCGGTGGTGAGGGCCAACACGTCGGCCCCACGGGCCTTTACCTCCACCACGTTGCTCATAGCCTTTTCAAAAAGCCTGTCGTATGTCCCCAGTGCCACCACCAGGGTCCCCTCCTCCACCAGGCTGATGGTACCGTGTTTCAGCTCACCGGAGGCGTAGGCCTCCGAGTGGATGTAGGAGATCTCCTTCAGCTTCAGCGACCCCTCCAGCCCTAGAGCATAGTCCAGGTTGCGGCCCATGAAGAAAATGGAGTTGTGGTTAAACCAGTGGGAGGCAAAGTACTGGATGCTGTCCCGTTCAGCCAGTACCCGCTCCATCTTGTCTGGCAGGCGGGTCATCTCATCCAAGATCGTGTGGTACTCCTCTGGGGCGACAGTGCCCAGCACTCTGGCAAACCACAGGGCCAGCAGGTCCAGCACCGCCAGTTGGGTGGAGTAACCCTTGGTGGTGGCCACGGCAATCTCCGGACCCGCCCAGGTGTACAGCACCTCGTCAGACTCTCGGGCGATGGAGCTGCCCACCACATTGACGATGGACAGAACCTTGGCCCCAAGCCGTTTGGCCTCCCGCAGGGCGGCCATGGTGTCCAGAGTCTCTCCCGACTGGCTGATGACTACCACCAGCGTACTCCCGTCTACGATGGGATCCATATACCGGAATTCAGAGGCCAGCGCCACCTCCACCGGCCTGCGGGTCAGCCGCTCCAGCACATATTTGCCCACCATGCCCACATGGTAGCTGGAGCCACAGGCCACAATGTACACCTTGCTCATCGCCCGGACATAGTCCTGACTGAGTCCAAAGTCCTCAAAGCAGACCTCTCCCTCCCGGATACGGGGCAGGATAGCCCGACGCAGAGCCTGGGGCTGCTCCATGATCTCCTTGAACATGAAGTGCTCATAACCGCCCTTCTCCGCCGCGTCGATCTCCCAGTCCACATAGGATATCTCTTTGTCCACAGGCTCCAACAGCCGGTCATAGCACTGGATGCCCTCCCGGGTCAGGACGGCCAGCTCTCCATCCTCCATATAGCCCACCCGCCGGGTATGCTTGATGATGGCCGTGACGTCGCTGGCCAGAAAATTGCATCCGTCTCCATACCCCAAGATCAGCGGGCTATCTTTTCGGACAGCGATGATCTGGTCCGGATAGTCGGCACACAGGATGCCAAGGGCATAGGCCCCTTGGATCCGGTGAAGCACCTGCCCCACCGCCTTCAGCAGATCCCCCTGATAGAAATACTCAATGAGCTGGGCCACCACCTCCGTATCCGTATCGGACAGGAAGGAAACGCCCTTACCCATCAAAAAGGACTTCAATTCCCCATAGTTTTCAATGATCCCGTTGTGGACCACGGCGATCTTGCCGCTTTGGCTCACCTGGGGATGGGAATTGACATCGCTGGGCGCCCCGTGGGTGGCCCAGCGGGTGTGACCGATGCCCACGGTGCCCTTGACCGCCGCCCCGTTCTGGAGCTGGTCGGCCAGCACCTTCAGCCGGCCCTTAGCCTTGTGGACAGAAAGGGTGTCCCGATCCTGGTCATAGACCGCCATCCCTGCCGAGTCATAGCCCCGGTACTCCAGTCGGGACAGTCCTTCCAGAAGAATGGGAGCCGCTTGCTCCTTGCCAATATAGCCTACAATTCCGCACATATTCTGTTTTCCTCCTGATTTCACACGTTTGATTTCTTCAAGAGGACAAACTCGCAGCCATTTGCCTCGTCCCCCGGTCACAGCCCCTCTGTTTTGCGGTCGCCCGCATATTTCTGACTGTGTCACGCACCCGGAGCCCGCACGGAGGGGCATCCGCCGAATCTTTCGATCATGGCCGGATATTGAAGGAAACAGTCCTTCCCAGCCATTTTCCCCTCTCCTCGTCGTCCCCCAGTTCAGCCGGGGGCACTGGCGCTTCTGATGGGCCCAAGCCCATAGTCCTCCTTTCTTTCTGCGACATTTGGTATATAAAAGCCTATTCAGCTCTCATATCAAGTCTTTGATTCCCTTGGAAATTGAATCGTCCCGTCCTCCTGGGTGATAGGCCGAACCGGACGGCAGGGATTGCCTGCCGCCAGCACATGGGGCGGGATGTTCCGGGTGACCACGCTTCCCGCGCCGATGACCGCCCCGTCCCCGATGGTCACTCCAGGCAGCACCGTCACTCCGCCGCCGAACCATACATCGCTGCCCACAGTGATGGGGGCGGCATACTCCCAGCCGGCCCGGCGCCGCTCCGCGTCCATCGGGTGGCTGGCCGTGTAAAAGCCGCAGTTGGGGCCGATCATCACGTTGTCCCCAAAGGTGACAGGCATACAGTCCAAAATGACGCAATTATGGTTGACATAAAAATTATCTCCCACTCGGATGTTATACCCGTAGTCGCACCAGAAGACCGAATTTACCACAATATTTCCTCCGGTGTGTCCAAAGAGTTGGGAAAGTACCCGCTCTCTGGCCGGACCGTCCCCGCTGGGCAGGACGTTGAGCTTCTCACACAAAGCCTTGGCCCTGTCCCTTTCCCAGACCAGCTCCGGGTCTCCGGCGTTATACAGGGCGCCAGAGAGCATCTTCTCCTTTTCCGTCATGGTTCACCCTCCTTTCCAAGCCGTCCTCTGCATTATAGTACGCGGTCACCTGTCCCGTAAAGAAAAAATTGCCGTGGACAGGGAAACGCGCGCGGAAGATGACTCCCCCGCGTGCGTTCTCCCTCTGTGCGTTTACTTGTCCAGCATGGCTCGGATGCGGTCCGCCGCTTCCTGGGTGGCGTCCGCGTCTCCGAAGGCGGTCAAACGGATATAGCCCTCGCCGCTGGGACCAAACCCGGCGCCTGGGGTAGTGGCCACATTGGCCCGGTCTAACACCAGGTCAAAGAAGTCCCAGGAGCCCATGCCATCCGGCGTCTTGAGCCAGATATAGGGGGCGTTGACTCCGCCAAAGCACTCCAGCCCGGCGGCGGACAGCCCCTCCCGGATGACCTTGGCGTTGTTCTGGTAATAGGCGATGGCGGCGCGGGTCTGCTCTCTGCCCTCTGGGGTATAGATGGCCGCGGCTCCCCGCTGAATCACATAGGGGACACCGTTGAACTTGGTGCACTGACGGCGGTTCCACAGGCTGTTCAGCTTGACGCCCTGGCGCTCTAGTTCCATGGGCACCACGGTGTAGGCGCAGCGGTTGCCGGTAAAGCCGGCAGTCTTGGAGTAGGACCTGAACTCAATGGCACAGGTCCGGGCGCCTTCGATCTCAAAGATGGTGTGGGGAATCTCCTCCTCGGTGATAAATGCCTCGTAAGCCGAGTCATAGAGGATGACAGATCCGTTTTTGTTGGCGTAGTCCACCCAGGCCTTCAACTGCTCCCGGCTGGCCACAGCGCCAGTGGGATTATTGGGGAAGCAGAGATAAATGATATCCGCTTTCTCCTTGGGGGGCTCCGGGGAAAAACCGTTGGACTCCACACAGGGCATGTAGACCAGCCGATCCCACTTGCCTAACTCCTCCTGATAGCTGCCGGCCCGGCCAGCCATGGCATTGGTGTCCACATAGACGGGGTAGACCGGGTCACAGACGGCCACAATGTTGTCTACTCCAAAGATGTCCCCGATGTTGCCGCAGTCACTCTTGGCACCGTCGGACACAAAGATCTCCTCCGGCTTGATATCCACCCCGCGGGCGGCATAATCATGCTGGGCGATGGCCTGCCGCAGGAAGTCATAGCCCTGCTCCGGACCATAGCCGTGGAACCCCGCAAAAGTCCCCATCTCCTCCACGGCCTTCTGCATGGCCTGGATGACCGCTGGGGCCAGCGGCCGGGTCACATCTCCGATAGACAGCTTGATAATCCTGGCCTCCGGGTGGGCGGCGGAATAGACAGAGATGCGCCGGGCTACCTCAGAAAACAGGTAGCTGCCGGGCAGCTTCTGATAGTTCTCATTGATCTTTACCATGGTACCAACTCCTTCGTATGGCAGTTTCTAAGGTCTTAATGGTTGATATTATCCCTGATGTACAGGGGGTTGTCAATGGAAAACTGAAATTTTCATCCCATCTCTATCTCTCCCTCGAACACCGTCCGGGCTGGGCCGGTCATAAAGATCCGTCCCTCCCTCCACTCCAATCCCAGCGTCCCTCCGGGTAGACGAGCCTCCGCCCGACTTCCGCACAATCCCTGCTGTCTGGCCGCCTCAAAAGCGGCGCAGGCCCCGGTGCCGCAGGCTAGGGTGATCCCGCTCCCTCGTTCCCACACCCGGACGCGGAGATCATGCCCATCCTGACAGGACACAAATTCCACATTGGACCGCTCCCGCAGATTGGGATGACATTCCAGCACCGGGCCCAGTTCTTCCAGCCTGACCCTCTCTGGGTCTGGGCAGAAAATGACGGCGTGAGGGTTCCCCACTCCAACCTGGTGGACCGTGTACTGCTCCCCCATCGCCTCCAGCTCCACCTCTGGATAGAGAATCGCCTGCCCCATGTCTACGGTGACCTGTTCCGCCTTCCCTCCCCGCACCGCCAGCTCTAGCCCACGGGGGCCGGCATCGGTGTCAATAGTCAGGCAGGTCTTCCGGGTCAGCTTCCTGTCATAGACGTACTTGCCCACACAGCGGATGCCGTTCCCACACATGGCCCCCCGAGAACCGTCGGCATTGTACATCTCCATG
The DNA here is from genome assembly GCF_041925235.1 of Flintibacter sp. P01028. NCBI lineage: Bacteria > Bacillati > Bacillota > Clostridia > Eubacteriales > Flintibacter > Flintibacter sp. P01028. The sequence goes on along the minus strand of NZ_JBHEVC010000006.1, from coordinate 29,587 downwards.
GTAAAATCTCCGGTCCGCCCTGGTTTGATACAGATCAGTCCGTCCGCGCCCACTCCGAAGTGCCGGTCAGACAACCGGACTGCCAGAGTCGGTAAATCCTCCGGCTCCCCTTCCATGCAGTTTACATAAATATAGTCGTTGCCCAGCCCCTCCATCTTTGTAAAACGCATATTCTCGCCCCTTTCTGGGGTGAAGGTGCGCAAGCGCCGCCACCCCGGTCCAGCCTATGCGTCCCCCTCTCCTCTCATGCCGCCCTCCGGGTGGCCCCTTTGTGGATTTTCTCTACAACTTCTTTTGGCTCCGACGGGATATTTGCAAGATTTTTTCTTGCCATAGGGGGGAGAGATAGGCTATTATGGTAGTAATTTGAAAGGGGCTGATCAGCTTGAGCGACTGTATCACTGAAATTTTTGCTTCCAACGTATTCAGCAGAACCGTCATGCAGGAACGCCTGCCCAAAAAGGTATACGCCGAATTGGTAGATGTGATGGATAACGGCGGCAACATCTCCATGGCCACCGCTGACATCGTGGCCACTGCCATGAAGGACTGGGCCGTGGAAAAGGGCGCTACCCACTACGCCCACTGGTTCCAGCCCCTTACCGGCATCACCGCCGAGAAGCACGACTCCTTCCTCACGCCGCCGCAGGACAGCAGAACCCTGCTTCAGTTCACCGGCAAGCAGCTGATCATGGGAGAGCCAGACGCCTCCTCCTTCCCCTCCGGCGGCCTCCGGGCCACCCACTACGCCCGGGGCTACACGGCCTGGGACATGACCTCCCCCGCCTTTGTCAAGGAGATGTCCTGCGGCACCGTCCTGTGCATCCCCACCATCTTCGTGTCCTACACCGGCGATGCCTTGGATAAGAAGACCCCCCTCCTCCGGTCCATGGAGGCCATCAACACCCAGGCTCTGCGCATCCTGCGGCTGTTCGGCAACACCCAGGCAAAAAAAGTTACCCCCTCCGTAGGGGCCGAGCAGGAGTATTTCTTGGTAGACCGGGACAAGTACCTCAAGCGCCGTGACTTGATCTATACCGGCAGAACGCTCTTCGGGGCTCCGGCCCCCAAGGGGCAGGAGATGGACGACCAGTATTTCGGCGTGATCCGCCCACGGGTGGGCGAATTTATGGCTGACCTGAACCGGGAGCTGTGGAAATTGGGGATTCCCGCCACCACCCAGCACAACGAGGCCGCCCCCGCCCAGCATGAACTGGCCCCCATCTATACCACCTGTAACCTGGCCGTTGATCAGAACCAACTGACCATGGAGACCATGAAGCGGGTGGCCACTCGCCACGGCCTGGTCTGCCTGCTCCACGAAAAGCCCTTCGTGGGGGTCAACGGCTCTGGCAAGCACAACAACTGGTCCATCTCCACCGATCAGGGGGAGAACCTGCTGGCTCCAGGCGACACGCCCAACGAAAACCTCCAGTTCCTGCTGGTGCTGGCCTGTATCATGAAGGCGGTGGACGACCACGCCGACCTGCTGCGCTGCTCCGCCTCCTGCGTGGGTAACGAGAGCCGTCTGGGCGCTCAGGAAGCCCCGCCCGCCATCATCTCTATCTTCCTGGGGGACCAGTTGGACGACGTGGTGGCACAGATCGTGTCCAACTCTGAATCCATCAAGCTGCTGGCCAGCGGCAAGCTGGACTCCGGCGTATCCACTATCCCTGTCCTGGACAAGGACGGCACCGACCGGAACCGCACCTCCCCCTTCGCCTTCACTGGCAACAAGTTTGAGTTCCGCATGGTGGGCTCCTCCGACTCCATCGCTGAGGCCAATGTGGCCCTGAACGCCATCGTGGCCGAGGCTTTCTGCCAGGCTGCCGATATCCTGGAGGGGGCCGAGGACTTTCACGGGGCATGCTCCAGGCTGATCCACGACTGGATGAGCCAGCATCAGCGCATCATCTTCAACGACGACGGCTATTCTGATGAGTGGGTGGCCGAGGCTGTCCGCCGGGGCCTGCCCAACCTCCCCTCTATGGTGGATGCCATCCCCGCCCTCACCACCCCCAAGGCCGAGGAGCTGTACTCCAAGTTCGGCATCTACACCAAGACCGAGCTGGAGGCCCGGGCGGAGATCATGTACGAAACCTATGTGAAGATGATCAAGATCGAAGCCAACACCATGATCCATATGGCCTCCAAGCACTACATCCCCACCGCTATCGCCTATACCACCCGGCTGGGCCAGTCCATAGCCGCTGTGGCCTCCGGCTGTCCCCAGGCCGACCTCACCGTCCAACGCAAGCTGCTCATCCAAGTCAGCTCCTATCTGGCCGACGCCTCCGCCGCCCTGGACCAGCTCAAACCTCTGATGGACCGTGTGGACACCATCCAGGACATCAAGGAGATGGCCCACGCCTATCACGACGCTGTTGTGCCCGCTATGGCCGCCCTCCGCCACCCGGTGGATGAGCTGGAGCTTCTGGTGGATAAGGACCTGTGGCCTGTCCCCACCTACGGTGACCTCCTTTTCGAAGTATGATCTTGTCCGCAACATGAAGAGACCTCCCCGCCGCCGGCGGGGAGGTCTCTTATTTCCCTTGTTCCCGTCCCAACAAAAACCGTCATAATGAGCCACGAAAAGTGTGGTACTGAATGGGGTGGATAAAGGTGCGGAGGGGGCGGATATCGTTGTTGTATCCTTCCTATTCATGGACATTCAAACAAAAAAGCCCGAGGCGCTCTTCCTCTGCGCCCCGGGCTCCGCTTTCCTGCGACTATCCGGTTTTTATGGGTCATCTTGTCGTTTTTTTCTGGGTAGCGGACATCCCTATTTGTCCTCCAGCAGCTTGTTCAGCTCATGCATGAAGGTGTTGATGTCCTTGAATTGACGGTACACCGAGGCGAAGCGGACATAGGCCACCTCGTCGATTTTCTTCAGCCGCTCCATGACCAGCTCGCCCACTTCGGAGGAGCTGATCTCCCGCTCCATCTTGTTCTGGAGGACCTGCTCGATCTCATTGACCATCTCCTCCAGCATATGGTAGGGCACTGGGCGCTTCTCACAGGCCCGGATCAGGCCGCTGAGTACCTTGTTCCGGTCAAAGCTCTGGCGGCTGCCGTCCTTTTTCACCACCATCAGGGGAAGGCTCTCCATAGTCTCATAGGTGGTGAACCGCTTGTGGCAAGATAGACACTCCCGGCGGCGGCGGATGCTGGCCCCCTCGTCCGCGGGGCGGGAATCCACGACCTTGCTCTCCAAATAGGCACAGTAGGGACACTTCATACCACATACCTCCCAGGTATTGTCTTTCTCTCCGCCATCTCTCGCGGTCCCGACGAAGGAGCAGGGCAAAATCAAGTTTTTATAACCATTATATGGTTATTATAACACAGCAGGCCAGAACTAGACAAGGGTAAAAAACAGGACTGTCCCCCTCTTTTCCGGCATATCTGTGGTAGAGCGAGGTGATACGATATGGAATTTCTAGCCCGTCTGACAGACTTCATCTGGTCGCCCTGGCTGTTGGGGCTGTTTCTTCTTACCGGCCTGGTCTACTCTCTGGGTTCCGGTTTCTTTCAAATCTTCGGTTTCCGCCTGTGGCTGCGCTCCACGCTCGGTTCCCTGTTCCATGGTAGGAAAAAAGCGGGGGGCGGCCTGTCCTCCCTCCAAGCTCTGGCCACCGCCCTGGCCTCCACCATGGGAACGGGCTCCATCGCCGGGGTGGCCACCGCCCTGACCCTGGGCGGGCCTGGGGCCGTTTTCTGGATGTGGATCTCAGCCCTGCTGGCTATGATGACAGGCTGTGGTGAGAAGCTGCTGGCCGTAAAGTATCAGCGGCCGGCTCCCGGCGGGGGACTCCAGGGCGGGCCCATGTTTTACCTGCGGGACGGCGTGGGCTCTCCTCTGCTTGCAGGTTGGTTTGCTCTGGCCTGTTTGCCCGCTACCCTGGCCGGGGGCAACTTAGTTCAGTCCTCCTCCATCGCCCTCTCCCTGGAGGCCGCCTTCGGCCTGGAGCGGGTCTGGGTAGGCGTGGTCACCACCCTGCTGGCAGGACTGGTGATGGTGGGCGGCATCGGCCGCATCGCCAAGGTATCCTCCGCCCTGGTCCCAGCCATGGCTCTGCTCTATCTGGGCAGCGGCTCTCTTGTACTGGCCGGCAACTGGCGGGCTATCCCTGAAGCTGTGGAGCTCATCTTTACCTGCGCCCTGTCCCCCTCCGCCGCTCTGGGCGGCGGAGCCGGCTGGACGGTGGCCTCCGCCCTGCGGTACGGGGTGGCACGTGGAGTGTTTACCAACGAGGCGGGGCTGGGCACCTCTGCCATGGCCCACGGGGCCGCCCAGGTGGACCACCCTGCCCGACAAGGAATGTGGGGTATCTTTGAGGTATTTCTATCTACGCTGGTGGTATGTACCGTCACCGCTCTTACCATCCTGGTCAGCGGCGCGTGGGAACCGGCGAATCCATCCATGCTGACGGGTGCCCCGCTTACCGCCGCCGCCTTCGGCTCTGTACTAGGCCGGGCCGGGGAGGGGGTGGTAGCCCTGTCCCTCCTCCTCTTTGCCTTCTCCTCTATCCTAGGCTGGAGCTACTACGGACAGCAGTGCCTGCGCTATCTCTCAGGGAGTGATCGCCTACTCCCGGCCTATCGGACGGTTTTTCTGGCCTGTACTCTGGCCGGCGCTCTGTGGGAGCCGGGCGCTATCTGGCTGCTGGTGGACCTGTCCAACGCCCTGATGGCCCTTCCCAATCTGGCCGCCCTCCTTATGCTGGCCCCTGAGGCTCTCTCCACCCTGCGGCAGTGGACAGAGCTGCGGCACGCAAATTTAACCTCCATTTTACCATTTCATCAAAGAAAACCCCACCATGATATGCTATAATAAAATTTATCCGCCTGCCCCGGTTTGGCAGAGAGGATCGCTTTATTTTTGTCAGATCTGGGAACACTGTACCCATCGATCTTTCATATGGGAAAGGGGTATCTGCCATGATACACGGCGTAGTAGACCTTGGCTCCAATACGGTTCGACTGTCCATCTATCAGTGCGAGGAGGGCAGCGCCAGGCTGCTGATGAACCGCAAGGTGACCGCCGGTCTGGCCGACTATGTAGAGGGGGGCACCATGACGCCCCAGGGCATTCAGACTGCCAGCCAAATCCTGATGGAATATCAGGATCTGATGAAAAACCTGGGCTTTGACCAGCCTCATGTCTTTGCCACCGCCTCCCTGCGCAACATCTCCAATACCGAGGACGCTGTGGCCCAGCTCCAGCGGGACACCGGCCTGTCCGTGGATGTGTTGTCTGGAGCGGAGGAGGCCCGTCTCTCCTACCTGGGGGCTGTCAGCCCCACTGGGCCTAACAGCGGCCTGCTCATCGACCTGGGCGGCGGCTCCACCGAGCTAGTCCACTATCGGGAGGGACAGATCTTGTCCTCCTGCTCCCTCCCTCTGGGTTCCCTATCCCTGTTTAGCCAGTATGTCGCTCACCTACATCCCACAGGGAAGGAGCGGAAGGCCATCCGGGCCCATATCAGGGAGCAGCTGGACCACTTTGTCCCCGCTCCCCCTTCTATCCCCCAGGCCTGCGGGGTGGGCGGTACGGCCCGTGCGGCCTGTAAGGTGGCAAACCGCCTGTTTGGCCGCCCTCAGAACTGCCATACCCTGTCCGCCCAGGAGCTTCGCCGCCTGCTGAAAACTCTGAAAAAGCCGGACCACGACCACCTGCATCTGCTGCTCAAGGCCGCCCCTGACCGCATCCACACGCTGATCCCCGGCCTTCTAGTGCTGGACACAGTGGCGCAGGCCTACCAGCTTCAAGAGATTTTGGTCAGTTCCTGTGGCGTCCGGGAGGGCTACCTCCACCACAGGGTACTAAAGGGGGAAGCGGGATGAGCCTTCCAACGGACTACCGGTATACCCAGGACCGTGAGCTGTCCTGGCTGAAATTTAATGAGCGTGTACTGGCTGAGGCCAGGGACGAGTCCGTTCCCCTGATGGAGCGGCTGAAATTCGCCGCCATTTTTACCAGCAACCTGGACGAGTTCTTCATGGTTCGGGTGGGTTCTATTACTGATATGGCCCTGGTGAAAGAGGAGCACATAGACAATAAGAGCGGCCGCACCCCCCAGCAGCAGTTGGAGGCCATCTTCAAGGCGGTCCCTCCCCTGTACAAGCAGCGGGACAAGGTCTTTGACCAGTTAGACCTGCGGCTGCGCTCCTGTAACATCTGCCGGCTGTCTATGGAACAGCTGGACAGCAAGGCCAGGAAGCAGGCGGACAGTTGGTTTCAAAGCCAGGTGCGCCCCATCCTCTCCCCACTGGTGGTAGACCTGCACCACCCCTTCCCCCACCTGCCCAACAAGGGGCTGGCGGTGGCCCTATGCCTAAAGCGGGACGGCCGGGACTCCTTTGGCTTTCTCCCTGTCCCCACCAGCCTGCCCCCCTTTCTGCGGTTGGAGGAGCGGGGCTTGCACTACATTCTTCTGGAGGATCTTCTTCTCTCCTACGCTGACCAGATCTTCGACCAGTTCACAGTCACGGAAAAGGCCGTGGTGGCCGTCACCCGGAACGCGGATATCAGCCCGGAGGACGAGAGCTATGATGTAGATGAGGATTTCCGCCAGCACATGCGAAAACTGGTCAAAAAGCGGGCCCGCCTCTCTCCGGTCCGGCTGGAGTTCCAGGGGGGAAAGGGGGATAAGCTCATCCCATTTCTCTGCCAGCGCCTGGGCTTAAACCGGGATCAGGTCTTTAAGACCCGCTGTCCCATCCGCCTGGAGTATGCCTATGCCCTGGCCGCCCTCCTGCCGGCTGAAAGCGCGGCCGCCCTGTGTGACCCGCCCTTCTCCCCTCGCTTTCCCGCCTGCCTGGACCCCCAGAGACCCATCTTGCCCCAGGTATTGGAACGGGACGTCCTTCTTTTCTATCCCTTCGAGCAGATGGACCCCTTTCTCCACCTGATTCGGGAAGCTGCCTTTGACCCCCAGGTAGCCTCCATCAAAATCACTATCTACCGTCTGGCCTCCCGAGCCAAACTGGCTGAATATCTGTCCGCCGCCGCGGAGAACGGCAAGGATGTCACCGTACTCATGGAACTGCGGGCTCGGTTCGACGAGCAGAACAACATTCGCTGGGCCGAGCGGATGGAGGAGGCAGGCTGCACCCTCCTCTACGGCTCCGAGGCGCTCAAGGTCCACTCCAAGATCTGTCTCATCACCCGCCGGACCAAAGCCGGAGTCCAATATATCACCCAAGTTGGTACGGGCAACTACAACGAAAAGACCGCCAAACTCTATACCGACCTATCCCTCATAACCGCTGACCCGGTCATTGGGGCGGACGCCGCCGCCTTCTTTCAGAACATGGCTATCGGCAATTTCCATGGAGAATACCAGCGCCTGCTGGCCTCTCCCCTTGGCCTTCGGGACAGAGTCATGGCCCTCATCGACCGAGAGATCGCCAAGGGCAGCCAAGGCTACCTCTTTTTCAAGCTCAACTCTATCACCGACCGAACGCTCATTGACAAGCTGGCCCAGGCTTCCCAGGCCGGGGTGGAGGTCGTCATGAACGTCCGGGGCATCTGCTGCCTGATGCCGGGGGTACCGGGACTGACTGACCGGATCACTGTCTTTTCCATCGTTGGTCGGTATCTAGAACACAGCCGCATCTATCAATTCGGCCGGGGTGAGGAGGCGGACCTGTACATCTCCTCTGCCGACTTCATGACCCGGAATACAGAGCGCCGAGTGGAGCTGGCCTGTCCGGTTCTGGACCCCTGGGTTCGAGGGCGGCTGTTCCACATCATTGACCTGCTCCAGCGGGACAACGCCAAGGCCCGGGAACTGAAGCCGGGCGGCGGCTACCATCCCCGTGAGGCAAACGGACAGGAGCCGGTCAACTGCCAGGAGGTATTTCAGCAGGAAACCGTTTCTCCCCCTGTCCTCCCTCCCCTCCACAGCAGCAGCTCAAGGGCAAATCGGAACAGGCTCCCCGCCTGGCTTCGTCGGCTCCTTCCCAGAAAAAGGGAACGCAGAGGGCCCAGGTCCGAGTGACCTGGGCCCTCTGCTTATGCTTCCGGCCGCTCCTCCCGTTCTGCCAGTGGGAAACGGAACACCGGGGTTCCCTCGGCCGCCGGGGCGATGGCGCACTGGGGAAAGGCAAATGCCAACTCCCCATCCTGCAGCCAGAAGTCACGGCTGGGCAGCAGCTTTCCTATGTATTTCTCCCAGCCCTGGTCCAGAAAGCAATCTCCACCTGTCCGGCGGGCCTCTCCCTGCTCTCGAATGGCGGCGGTCAGCCTGCCTTTCCACCGCCTCTCCCCAGGAAAAAAGCGTTTCAGGGGCTCTGGCCTCCCCTCTCTCACCTTCCACACATCTCCCCAGGTCACCCGGCAGGGCTTTCCGTCCCCACGGACCTCCTCTCCCTCCAGCCGGATGGACAGCAGCCCACCCTCCAAGGCGGTCACCTCTCCTCCCAGCCGCCCCGTCCAGCACTGGAAGGGACGGGACCGCTCCCGCTTCTGGGCGAAAGAGAGGCAGGCGGCTAGGTACACCTCTCTCTGCCACCGCTGTTTCCAGGATCGGGCCAGCCGGTCGTAGTAACGACTGATCCACCGGCCGCTCAGGCCGGCGTTTTGGACCTCCGGCCAGGACAGGGTATATTCCAGCACCGGCTCCCCCTCCAGGGTCAGGCTCCCCTTCTCCTCATGCCACAGGACCTGGGGCTCTGTCCGCCCCGCTCCCCTTTCCTTCATAGCGGTCCCTCCTCTATCCTTCTTGGTACATCCTATGTACCACCAGAGCGAAGGGTGAGAGAGGGGGGCGCCGCAGCGCCCCCCTCTTGGTCAGTTCAGGCAGAACATGGGGCGTGCTTCGTCAAACAGGTCCACCATGCCGCAGTAATTCAATACCTCGTACTTTCGGAGCCACTCCCGCTGCTCCTCGTTCAATTCCTTTTCCTCCAAAAATTCTCCACCCGCCGTGCAAAAGCCTACCGGAGTGACTGCCGGCAGCACCTCGTAGCAGTCGGCCAAAAACTCCATATAACCCGTCAGCGGCAGTCCAGCGGTCTGGGCAGTCAGCACTCCCAGATAGTTGGGGCTGATGACCACGTCTCTCCGCTCCTCGATATCGTAGTTGGCCCAGATGAAGAAGGGAACAGCATACTGCCGCATGACCTCCTCGGTGGTCCGCTCTGACAGCTTCTTGCCGTACAGTTGCTCATAAAAGGCATTTTTCAAAGGGGGCTGGTGGTCACCGAAGAAAACGATTAATGTGGGCTCCTCACACTGACTATAATAAGCGATCAGCTCCTCCAGGGCCTTGTCACTCTCCCGGGCCAGAGCCATATACTGTTCCGCTGTGCTGTCCGCCTGTTTCAGTTCGTCCGGCAGGAGGATAGTCCGCTCCAGATTGTTCCATCCCTGGGCGTATCCGCTGTGGTTCTGCATGGTCACGTTGAAGAAAAAGCTCCTATCCTCCTCCTCCGTGGTCTGGAAAATGGTCCGGTAGTCGGACAGGTCGGAAACATAGTGCCGGATATAGCAGGGTTGGACCACGTCCTCCTCATAGAGCTGGCTGTCAAAGTCCAGATAGTCATAGGCCAGCACTCGGTTCCACCCGGAGGACTTGTAGGGATGGAAAGCCGTAGTGTCATAGCCCTGGCTCCCAGCCAGGGCAGCCAAGGAGGGCATGTCCTCCTCCACATACAGCTGGTAGGCCACGGTGTGCGGAGGCTGGAACAGGCTGGTGAAGCCAGTCAAGAACTCAAACTCCACAGTGGCGGTCCCTCCGCCTGTCACCGGGGAGTACATCCAGCCTTGGATGGTGTTTTCTTCCATGGAATGGAGGAAGGGCAGAGGGTCCTCCGAGGGCGCAAAGCCGTCGAAGATGGAGAAGTCACCAAAGGACTCGTTCATGATGCCAATGATGTTTACTGGCCGCTCCCCCTGTGATGTCCCGTCTGTCCCTGGATACTCCTTCATCAGTTGGAGCACAGTTTCCTCCGAGTATCCCTCCGGCTCGTCCACCGAGGAGTAGCGCAGAGCGATGGTGAAGTTAAGTAAAAAGCCGTTGCGCTGAGTGACCCACTGCTGGGTATAGATTCCCAAGGCCGGGAGCATACCAGTGAAGAAAAAGGCATAACTGTACCCCAGCACGGCCGTCCACAGGACCAGGGCGAAGGGCAGGCGTATCTTGGCCCGTCTTGTCTGGGGAACGCAGAAAAACACCAGTGCCAGATAGGCCACCAGCAGGATAGCCGCCTGGGTAATATAGAGGTCTGGAGAGTAGTCAAAGCCATCCGCCACATTGGCGGCGGTGCGCCACCCGGTGATATCCGCTGGAAACAGGATACGGCCCCGGAACCGTAGGACATAGTGGTTGACCAGCCCGAAAGTGAAGGCCAGGCAGGCCCCCAGAGCGGCGGCCCGGCGGTTTCTGCCCAGGACAAGCCGCAGAACGAAAAATAGGCCGTAGTACCACACCAGGTTCATCAGGACCTGCCAGCCATCCAGATCGGAAAATATGTCGTTTTCATTCAGGATCTCCACCATCCACAGACAGGCCCAGGGACCCAGCAGAAATACCAGCCGGGACAGCCATTTGCCGGGCCGCTCCCTCATGTCAGCCAGCAGACGGGGAAAAGTATCTTTGTACAGCAGTGCTTTCATTATGTTCCTCCAACGGCCCTCAAAACCGCTATTTTATAGCATAACTCCCTCGTGGGAAAATGCAAGGGTTCTGTTCCTAATTTCATAAAAAATTTAGATTTTTTCTTCAGGCGCCCAAGTATATAGACGCAGGCCAGAACGAAATGTTGCGCAGAGGCCGCAGATTTTTTATTCATTTGATTTTGAATATTCATTTTGTCTCATCACTCGGTCTACTTCTTTTGAAATTTTGATATATCGTGTCTTAATAATCAATTTTTTACCCAAAAATTAAAAAGTTTCATTCACAATTTTGCATATTTATCTATTGACGAAAAATAGTCTCTGGGGTATACTCATCACAACGTCCCGAATCAGTCCGGGGCCCCATTGAAAAGGAGATTTTTAAACATGAAAAAACTGCTTGCTTTGACCATGGCTTTGGCCATGTCCCTGTCTCTGGCCGCCTGTGGCAACAGTGGTGACCAGAGCGCCCCTGGCTCTGCCAGCTCCAACGGCAGCGCCTCCACCTCCCAGTCTGACGCCAGCACCTCCACCGGCGATGCCAGCAGCGCCGGTGACGCCTCCTTCACCACTGTGGAGGAGGGCAAGCTGATCATGGCCACCAACGCCACCTTCCCTCCCTATGAGTACATCGAGGGCGGTCAGGTAGCCGGCATCGACGCCGAGATCATCACCGCTGTGGCCGAGAAGCTGGGCCTGGAGCCTGTCATCGAGGACATGGAGTTCGACGCTGTTATTGAGGCTGTCAAGGGCGGCAAGGCCGACATCGGCCTGGCCGGTATGACCGTCACCCCCGACCGTGCCGCTGAAGTGGACTTCACCGTCAGCTATGCTACCGGTGTTCAGGTCGTCATCGTGACGGAAGATTCCGCCATTACCAGCGTAGACGACCTGTTCGCTGAGGGCGCCAACTATGTGGTCGGCGTACAGCGCAACACCACCGGCGACATTTACGCCACTCAGGATATCGAGGACGCCGGCCTGGGCACCATCGACCGGTACAGCAAGGCTTCTGACACCGTGCAGGCCCTGGTGTCCGGCAAAGTGGACTGCGTGATTATCGACAACGAGCCCGCTAAGGCCTTCGTGTCCGAGATCGACGGTCTGAAGATCCTGGACACTGAGTACATCACCGAGGACTACGCCGCCGCCATGAATAAGGAGAATACCGCCCTGTACGATGCTGTGAATACCGCGATGCAGGAGCTGCTGGACGACGGCACCATCCAGAGCATCATCGACAAGTACATCACCGCCGACTGATTTTCGTGATAAATACATAGACCGGCAAGGGGCCCAGGACACTGGACCCCTTGCTTTTCAAGTGAGGAGAGGAGCAGAATGGGACCATCGGCATCTAAGTTGTGGCCTACTGTAGCCCCGGACTGGATCATGAACGGCCCGGAATGGCTCAATGATTTGGGCTATGACATCTATAAAAGCCTGATTTTTGACGACCGCTACATGATGTTTGTGGACGGTCTGATCAACACACTGAAGCTCACTGCCATGGCCCTGATCCTGGGCGTGATCCTGGGCGTGGTCGTGGCCTTGATCCGGGTCACCTGGGATAAGACCTGCCTGGAGATACGTGGGCCCCGGCGGATCGTCCTGGCCATTGCCAATTTCGCCGCCAAAGTCTATTTGACCGTCATCCGCGGCACCCCCGTGATCGTCCAGCTGCTCATTTTGTACTATGTGGTCTTTGCCTCCAGCCGGAACAAGCTGCTGGTAGGCGCCCTGTCCTTCGGCATCAACTCCGGCGCCTATGTGGCAGAGATCATCCGCAGCGGCATCATGTCCATCGACCCCGGCCAGATGGAGGCGGGCCGCTCCCTTGGCTTTGGGTATGTGGCCACCATGCGGCACATCATCCTGCCCCAGGCCTTTAAGAATGTACTGCCGACTCTGGCCAACGAATTTATTGTCCTGTTGAAGGAAACAGCCGTGGCTGGCTATGTGGGGCTGAATGATCTGACCTATGTGGGCAATATCATTGGCGGCAACGCCTATGACTACCTCTTCCCCCTGCTCATCTCCGCGCTGGTCTATCTAACTCTGGTCATGTTCTTCACCTTCCTGGTAGGAAAGCTGGAGAGGAGGTTGAGAAACAGTGAACGATAATGTGATCATCCAAGCCGAAAAGGTGCAAAAGTACTTCAACGGCGGTGCGATCAAGGCCCTAGACGGCGTTTCCGCCCAAATACAAAAGGGCGAGGTAGTCGTGGTCATCGGCCCCTCCGGGTCAGGGAAGTCCACCTTCTTGCGCTGCTTAAACCTCCTGGAGCTCCCCACTGGAGGTAAAATATTCTTCAAAGGTGCCGATATCACGAACCCCAAGGCGGACATCAACCTGTACCGTCAAAAAATGGGCATGGTATTCCAGCATTTCAACCTGTTTCCTCACATGACCATCCTGAAAAATATGACTCTGGCCCCTACACAGCTTCTGAAAAAGAGCAGGGAGGCGGCCGAGGCCCAGGCCATGACCCTGCTGGAACGGGTAGGGCTGGCGGACCGAGCCAGCGCCTACCCCAGCCAGCTCTCCGGTGGCCAGAAGCAGCGGATCGCCATTGTCCGGGCACTTTGTATGGACCCGGAGGTCATGCTTTTTGACGAGCCCACCTCCGCTTTGGACCCGGAGATGGTAGGCGAGGTTCTGGACGTTATGAAGGAGCTGGCGCAGGATGGTATGACCATGGTGGTGGTCACCCATGAGATGGGCTTTGCCCGTGAGGTGGGCAGCCGGGTGCTGTTCATGGACGGCGGACAGATCCTGGAGGAAAATGAGCCCAAGGCCTTTTTTGACCATCCCCAGCATCCCCGCACCCAGCTCTTTTTGTCCAAGGTACTATAAGAATAAACGAAGTCCGGGCTGTTTACAGCCCGGACTTCGTTTCCTTTTCGAGAATGTGGTTTCTTACTAGCTGAAAAAGGCTTCCAGTTGTCCCAGCAGCTCCATACCCTTGAATTTTAGCACATAGCCCTCGCTCTCGCCGGTGACTAGTTTGACCTGGTCCTGACTGAAATAGCCAGCCTGTGCGGCGGTATCTACGGTTTCGCTGGCCGCCCCCAGACACAGGGGCGGGAAGGCCACACACCACCAATTCTGCCCCTCGCCTTCCCCAATAACCACCCGGAGAGCCGTATAGTTCCCGGCGGGCAGGGCGAAGCCGTCGTACTCCTTGGTAGGGAACCAGCACTGGGTCAACTGGGCGGACACCGGGTAGTCATAGCCCTGCTCCTCCACCACCTGTCGCCCGGCATCCGCCAGTTGGGTCAGACTGCTCTCCAACGCGGACCGGGCACTTTCCAGGGTCGCGTTGGAGGGGTAGACCGCTTGTGCCTCCTCCAGCACCCGGTCCCGGACTGCCAGCTTCAACGCCTGGTCCTGGGCGCTGTCTGAGTTTGCGATCACATGAAAGCGGATAACGCTGTCCGCCAGCTCGTGCTGCTCCTGACCCAGCCAGCTCCCTCCCACCAGAGCACACAGCAGGCCCAGCATCAGGGCCATCTCCCACCGCTTCAGTTTTCTGTCCATAGGTCCTCCTTGGGGCCTTAAAAGGCCGTCCACACTGTAAGTAAGTGCTTACAGTATGGACGGCCCCTGATGTTCTTAAACCGTTTCCGCCAAAAAAGTTTCCCGGTACTGCTCCCGCAGCAGCTCGCAGGCACTCTTTGCCTTCTCAAGCTGGGTAAAAAGGCCAAAGGCGGAGGGCCCTGTCCCGCTCATGGTCGCTCCCAGCGCCCCGCAGTGGATCAGAGTGTTTTTGATGTCCGCTACCCGGCTTCGCTGCCGGTCGGGCAAGACATCCTCAAATACATTGTACATTCTTCGAGCAACCCCCTCCAGATCCTCCGCCGCCAGAGCGTCCATCACCCCCTGAGTGTCCGGGCGCCGTGTCACCCTGACCCGGTCCAACTGGGCGAACAGCTCCGGAGTGGAGATGGGAAAGGGCGGCTTACACACCACAACCCAACAGTGGGGCAGAGGGGGCAGAGGGGTGAGGACCTCTCCCCTGCCCTCTGCCAGAGCGGTCCCCCCTAGCACACAGTAGGGCACATCGGACCCCACCCGCTCCCCGATCCTAGCCAGTTCCAGAATAGAAAAGGGCTCTCCCTCCATCTGATTCAGGGCCCGGAGGACAGCAGCGGCATCACTGCTCCCTCCGGCCATACCGGCACAAACAGGAATGCGCTTTTCGATGGTGATATCCAGCCCCTTTACCCCGATCCCCCTGGCCTCCCAGAAGCGGAGAGCCGCCTGGGCTGCCAGATTTTTTTCGTTGTTGGGCAGGAAGTGGAGGTTGGTCCCTACCCGCAGCCCCCGGCCACCATTCTCCTTTACCGTCAAGGTATCAGAGAGAGTGATGGACTGCATGACCATCCTCATGTCGTGGTAGCCGTCGGGTCGTTTTCCCAGCACGTCCAGGGTAAGATTCAGTTTTGCGTTGGCCTGGACCTCCATAGTTTCCTCCCCGGCGGCTCCCGCCGCCCTCATTTTTTTCAGCGGATCTTTCTGGCCTCCAGATAGAAGCGTTTTTCCTGTGCCTCGCCCATGGAGAAAGTCTTTCTGGGCAGCACGCCGTCGTGGATGACTGTGGGGAACAGGGACTCCTTGGCCATGGGAGGCAACAGGAAGGCGATGGCATCCCGCCGGTTCCGGGCCAGTTCCCTGGCCACCTGCTCCCCATGGATATAGTCGATCTTGACCCCAGGTCTGGCGGCTATGTACTGGTCCAGGAAGGTCTGAAGCGTAGCCACCGGCAGCTGGGCACTTGGGTGGGGGACCACCACCTGTCCCTGCCCATCGGCACAGATATAGGGCAGGATATGTGCACAGCCATCCGCCTCCCCGCCTCTGAACGCACCGGGATAAAATCCCTCCAGGGCGGACAACAGCTCCTCCGGCTCCACACCGAACACCACCCGGTGGATAGGTTCAAACTCCAGGGACTCATCGTGGAGATTGACCAGCTCGCACAGGGCATACCGTGAGGGCAGGCTGTCCCACTGATCCTGGGGGACCAGCTTCTTCTGCCGCTCGTAGCACTCCTTGGCTGTGGCCAGGGAGTGGTTGCCGTCCCCGGCAGCAAAGAGCATAACTGGAAGCGCATCCTTCAGGGCGTATCTCTCCCGGAACGCAACTGGGTCAGCCAGGGCAACCAGAGCCTGTTCCACCTGCTCCAGCTGCTCCTGAGTCAGCTTCCAGCCCCTGATGTGGCCGCCGCCCTCCATCAATTCAAAGTCGTAGAGGAGCTCCATTCCACCTGTCTGGCCAGCTAAGGGCTCTATGACGGTCTTTTCCGGGTCATCCGACAACAGCATAATGTGAGGCAGTTCGATGGGGGCGTTCTTCCGCACCGCTACCCGGGGCGGGATACGGGAGAGGACGGTCCCCTCCGTAGCCCGGACCATGGCCCCAGAGCCGGGCTCATAGTCATACCGCTCCAGGTCCACCATGCCCACCAGTCCCCGGCGGGTCCTGCCGCTGGTCATGGCACGCTCCACATAGATCATGCTGTGAGGGTATTCTACAAACCGGTTTTCCCGAAGATAGCGGGTCATGGTATTGTTGATCTCCATGATATCGGTTTCCACATTGGGCCCCTCCAAGCAGCTCTCCGGCAGGATGAGCCGTAAGGTCGAGGGGGCTTTTCCCACCCGTTCCTCCACCCGCTGCCAATACTCGGGCTGGGAGGTGTACTGATCACAGGCCACCACCGACCACAGAGTCATGTCGCAGTCTCTGGGCAGCAGGATGTTGGCAGGGCGGAAGGGCAGATCAATCTTTTTCATCTTTTCTCATCTCTTTCAGCAGAAGGTCCAGCTTTTCCTCCAGCCGATCACATCTGTTTTCAGATACCAGATGGCCAGCGCCACCGCTGCGGCCGCCAGGAAAATGAGCAGAATCTCCCTAAATTCAAAACCCAGCTGAACACAGCCAGCAGTAGGAGCACGCCGAGGGCACACTTGGCAAACACAGGTCCACGCTCTCTTCCTCATGCAGGGGCCGCCACAGGCGGCCACCATTCCGGCGGGGCGGCGAGGGCGGCGCCCCCTACGCTCCTTTCCTCGGATCAGAGGGCAGCCTCGATGGCGGACAGCAGCTCGTCAAACTCCTCAAATGCGGGCAGCTCCGGGTGGGCCGCCTTGATGGCATCCGTGGACTTGAAAAGGAACCCGGCCTTACTGGCCTGTATCATCCCAAGGTCGTTGAAGCTGTCGCCGGCAGCGATGGTGTCAAAGCCACAGGACTGCAGCGCCTTTACTGTGGTAAGCTTGGATTTCTCACAGCGCATCTGATAGCCGGTGATGGCCCCATCCGGCCCCACCTTCAGGGTATTACAGAACAGAGTGGGCCAGCCCAGCTTGGCCATCAGGGGCTTGGCAAACTGCTCAAAGGTATCGCTCAAAATGATTACCTGGGTCTGGGCCCTCAGCTTGTCCAGAAATTCCTTGGCCCCAGGCAGGGGATCTATGGTGGAGATGACCTCCTGAATCTCCTTTAGGCCCAGACCATGCTCCTTCAAGACTCCTAACCGCCAGGTCATCAACTTGTCATAGTCGGGCTCATCCCGTGTGGTGCGCTTCAGCTCCGGGATTCCGCTGGCTTGGGCAAAGGCGATCCAGATCTCTGGAACCAGGACGCCCTCCATATCTAAACATACTACATTCATGGCAGATTCCTCATTCTCTTTTATTTTTTCAGAAGGCCGCTGGAGTCATGGGCTCTCATCTGTCCACCTACCCAGGGCCCCGTCAGCGGGCTTTACTGCCCCACATGTCCCTGCCGGCGGCGCAGGTTGACCAGGAAGTTATCCAGCCGGGAGATAGACTCGGCAATGTCCTTCATAGATGCCGCGTAGCAGGCCCGGACAAAGCCCTCGCCACCAAGGCCAAAGGCGTTTCCAGGAATGACAGCCACCTTCTCTTCCATGAGGAATCGCTCACAGAACTCCTCACTGGATAGACCGGTGGAGCGGATATCGGGGAACACATAGAAGGCGCCCTTGGGCTCGAAGCAGCTCAGACCGATCCGGTTCAGGTTTTCCACCAGGTATCTGCGGCGGCGGTCGTACTCCTCCCGCATATGCTCGATGTCTCCGTCGCCGTTGCGCATGGCCTCCACCGCGGCATACTGGCTAGTGGTGGGGGCGGACATGATGCCGAATTGATGGAGCTTTGTCATGGCTGCAATGATTGGTTTGGGGGCACAGACGTAGCCCATACGCCAGCCGGTCATGGCGTGGCTCTTGGAGAAGCCGTTGACCACTACGGTCCGCTCATACATATCGGTCAGGTTTGCGGGGGACACATGGCGCTGGCCATAGGTCAACTCCGCGTAGATCTCGTCAGAGATGACCATAATATCGCTGCCGCGGAGGACCTCAGCGATGGCCTC
Source organism: Flintibacter sp. P01028 (assembly GCF_041925235.1). NCBI lineage: Bacteria > Bacillati > Bacillota > Clostridia > Eubacteriales > Flintibacter > Flintibacter sp. P01028. The sequence continues at coordinate 11,555 of NZ_JBHEVC010000006.1, read as the reverse complement.
CAAATCCTTGCGCTCCATGATTCCGCCTGTGGGGTTACAGGGAAACGGCAGTACCAGAACCTTGGTCTTATCTGTGATGGCCGCTTTCAGCTCCTCCGGGGTCAGGCGGAAATTGTTTTCTACCTTTAGTTCCACATACTTGGGCACGCCCCCGGCCATTTCAGTCAACGGTCCATAACAGACAAAGGAGGGCACAGGCACGATGACCTCGTCGCCAGGGTTGACCAGTACCCGGAGGGCCAGGTCAATGGCCTCGCTGCCGCCCACAGTGACCAGAATCTGGTCGGTGTAGTCATATTGCAGATCAAAGCGGCGGTTAAGATAGGCGGCGATCTCTCGCCGGAGCTGGAGCATACCGGCGTTCGAGGTATACTTGGTGTGTCCCCGCTCCAGGGAGTAGATACCAGCGTCCCGGATGTGCCAAGGGGTAACAAAGTCAGGCTCTCCGATGCCCAGAGAGATTGCGTCTGTCATCTCCTCCAGGATATCAAAAAACTTGCGGATACCAGAAGGCTTGACCCCTTGGATCTTCTCATTCAGAATATGATCGTAATTCATGTAAAGATATACTCCCTTTCCTCCGGATCCTGGGGCCGGAACACCAAGTGCTTCTCTTTGTATTTCTTCAAAATAAAGTGAGTCGCAGTGCCGGTGACTCCCTCAATAGGGGCCAGCCGCTCGCCTACAAACTGGGCTACCTCCCGCAGGGTGCGGCCCGAAATGATAACCGTCAAGTCGAAGGAGCCGCTCATGAGGTACATGCTCTCCACTTCGTCATATTGGTAGATACGCTCCGCGATACGGTCAAAACCGCTGATAGTCTGTGGGGTGACCTTGACCTCGATTAGAGCCGTAACATTCTCCCTGCGTACCCGGTCCCAGTCGATGATGGCCTGATACCCCAAAATCGTGCGGTCTTCCTCGTATGTTTGAATGGCTGCCTTTGCCTCTGCCTCAGGCACTCCAGCAGCCGCAGCCAGCGCGGCCACCGGCATGGTGCAGTCCTGTTCCAACAGTTCCAACAGCTTTTCCATGAACGCTCTCCTCCTGTTTCTCTGCCCGCAACCGGGTAGGATCTGCGTGAGATTAAAATACCCGTTTATTATACATGTAACTGGAGAGAAAAACAATCCTGCGAATAAAAATAGCGGATAAAAAGGCGCCGCCCATACTTTCGTATGGGCGGCGTTCTTTTGACTGGCGATAACAAACAGGCAAAGGCCTTTTCCAAATGGACTATCCTAGCCGAGACGTGTTTTCTTGCGTTTTGGGATCACTTGATAGCTTAGGCTACGGCCTTCTTATCTTTGTGCAGGAGCTGGAATACAATGACCACAACTACTAAGCCCACACCGATCAGGTCGGTAACGGTGCCGGGAATCAGCATAGCCAGACCGCCTGCGGCTACCATGATCCGCTCCAGTACGTTCATGTTCTTAATCAGATAGCCCTCAAGGCCAGCGGCCACACCCGCCATGCCGATAAAGCTGGTGATAATGATCTGAACAACCTGGAAGGGAGTGGAGTTAATGAACAGCATTGCGGGATTCAAAGCAAAGATATAGGGAATCAGGAAAGCGGCGATAGCCAGACGGGTCGCCTGGAAGGCCGTCTTCATGGGGTTCGCCTTGGCGATGGCAGAACCAGCGTAAGCTGCCAGAGCCACAGGAGGCGTAATGTCCGCCACAATGCCGAAGTAGAACACGAACATATTGGCAGCGATGGGGTCCATGTTCATACCAGTAACTAGGATGGGGGCACAAGTGGTAGCCATGATGATGTAGTTGGCTGTGGTAGGCACGCCCATACCCAGGACGATACAGGTGATCATGGTGAAGAACAGGGCGATCATCAGCTGGCCATTGGCCACACCCACGATGGCACTGATGAAGATCTGGCCCAGGCCGGTCAGGGTGACCACACCGGCAATGATGCCGGCCACACCGCAGGCAATGCCAATGGACAGACAGTTACGGGCGCCGTTCTCTAAAGCCCGAAGGAAGGTGAAGATGCTGGTATCGTTCTTCTGATGATAGAAGAAGGTGTCTACCGCTTTATCCACCAGGCTGATAACGATACAAAGGATGGTCGCGATAATAGCGGAGCGGGCCATGGTATAACCGCTCATAATGATGACCACCAGTACCACCAGAGGAATCAGCAGGTAGATCTTCGGGAGCAGCTGACCCCACTTGGGCAGCTCGTTTCTGGGAATACCCTTCAGATCCAGACGTTTAGCGCGCAGATGCACCTGGAGGAAGATGCCAGTAAAGTACAAAATAGCAGGCAGGATGGCCCGTCTGATAATATCGCTGTACGGTACACCCACCATCTCCGCCATCAGGAAGGCGGCAGCGCCCATAATGGGCGGCATGATCTGACCGCCTGTGGAGGCCGACGCCTCAACAGCGCCCGCGAATTCGGGGGGATAGCCGGTCTTTTTCATCATGGGGATGGTAACAGAACCAGTAGTCACGGTGTTGCCCACAGAGGAGCCCGACACCATGCCGCACAGTGCGGAGGAAATAACGGCCACCTTAGCGGGACCACCGGTGGCCCAGCCAGCCAGAGCATTGGCGCAGGAAATAAAGAAATTACTAATTCCGGTAGCCTCCAGGAAAGCACCGAAGATGATGAACAGCGCGATGTAAGTAGAGCACACGCCGATGGGGGTGCCGTGGATGCCGTTGGTAGTATAAAACAGGTCATAGACGATGCGCTTCAGCGACTTTCCATCATAGAAAGCGTAGGCGATGAAACAGGTGGCCACTACCAGGATGGGCAGGCCTACCACACGCCGGCAGCATTCAAAGAGGATCAAGGCTCCCACAATGCCCAGCACAACCTCCAGCTGGTTGATGCGGGTAGCGCGAATCATCAGATCCTGCTCATTGAAGAAGAAATAAAGGTAGGGGCTGGCCCCAACGATGGCCAGAATAATATCGTACCAAGGGATACGGTTGACTCGCTGAACAGCGCCCTTGCGCATAGGGAACACAATGAATACCAGCAGAATCACCAGACCCAGGAACAGGGGACGGCGCTTGGTTTCGCTCCAGGTGGATACCAGATTCATCCACATCAGGAACAGGCTGAATGCGATCAGCAGGCCACTGACCACATACTTCGGCACACCTTCCCAAATACGAACGTTTGACTCACGGTCGTATTTTTTCATAATCTCATCAACATCGGCCTGCACATTTGCGCCATTTTCTGCCGGTGCGGTGTTTACAGTTTTCTTATCCTGATCTTCCACAGAGATGCCTCCTTTGCTAAAAATCGTATCTTTTGATAAAAGAAACTCTGCTTCAGGTCCGCTCTTTGGCCGCACTCGGCTACGTCTTCCATTCCCTCTCCGAGATCACAACCAAATTTTTACAAAGCGTAAAGCTGGGGGCTTCTTTGATCTTCCAAAACGCTATGGAAAGATACGCGAATTTTCGTAGCTGATGTGGACCTTGGTATTCCGTCCGCACACATCCCGCAGACTGATCTCCTCTCCGCCAATCGATAGCGTGTGATCGGATACTGTGCCCACAAAAAGATAAAAGCTGGGAAGCTCCATATCAATCTTAGAGACCACCATGGCGCCTGTTCCCTCTTCATAGGTCAGCTCCATTTTAGGGTCCAAGTCAGAGGGCACCCCGGCACCAAACCCATAGTAGATGGTCTTCCGCAGCATGATTATGCCCCTCTCATCCACGTCATACACATCCGTCACAGGCGTCTTGTTGACGGAATGGATAAAGGTGATGGAAAATTCCTCTCCCCGCTCCAACGGATAAGAGATGTAGGTTTCCCCAGTCTCCGCATCACGAATGACCAGATGGCCTTCCGGGCGGAGCATAAACACTGCGGCCGCGATAACCAGACAGACTATCGCGGCCGCGGCTACCAAAACTTTGTTCTTATTCACAAAGCGTTATCAGTCGCGTCTAAGAACAGACACTCAGCTCAGAGTGGCACCCTGCTCGGTCAGATACTTCTCAGCGCCGGGATGATAGGGGATGCTGACGCCAGCGACAGCGCCTTCCAGGGAGAGCTCCTTAAACTTGGCGTGACCGTCAGCCAAGCTGGCCTGGTTGTCAAACATAGCGGTCATCAGTTCATACACCACATCCTCAGGCACGTCATTCCGGCACACCAGCATGGCGCGGATGCTGACGGTGGTGGTATCGCGGTCCAGGCCGTCATAGGTGCCGGCGGGGATCACGGTCTTAGCATAGAAGGGGTAAGCAGCCATCAGGTTTTCAATGTGCTCGTCTTCCAGAGTGATGACATTCAGAGGCTTGTTGGCAGTCGCAGCCAAGTCCACCAGAGCGGTGGTGGGGGCGCCAGACACACAGAAAGCGGCGTCGATCTTGCCATCCTTCATGCCCTCGGCGGAGTCAGAGTAGGACTGGTAAACGGGGTTTACGTCGTTAAAGGTCATGCCAAACTCAGCAAAAATCTGACCAGCGGCGAAGTTGTCGCCGGAACCGGAAGCGCCGACGGAAACGGTCTTACCCTTCAGGTCAGTGAAGGTCTTGATGTCGGGATTCAGGGTGAACACCTGGACCACCTCGTCATACAGGGCACACAGGGCACCCCAGTCCTCATAGGGGTCTTCGCCGTCGAACAGGTCAGTACCAGTAGCGGCATAGTAAGCTACGTCGTTCTGGATAATGGCGAAGTTGACCTCATTATCCTGGAGCAGCTGAACGTTAGCGGCGGAGGCGCCGGTAGAGGTAACACCGATGTTCCCCTTGGTCAGAACGGGATTGAGGACGGTGGCCATTACGTTACCGATAGCATAGTAGTTTGCGCTGGTGGAGCCGGTGGCGATGGTGATATCCACCTTCTCACCAGAGGGAGTTTCGTTGTTGGGAGTAGAGGTGCTGGCAGAGGTATTGCTGCCACCGCTAGTGGAGCTGGTGTTGCTACCCTTGTCATTGTTCCCACAGCCGGTCAGTGCCAGACTGAGGATCATGACCATGGACAGAGCAAGTGCTAGTTTCTTTTTCATGTTCTCTTTCCTCCAATTCCATTTTTTCGTTTGCTCTTTCCACTTGGAAAGAGCAAACGCCCTATAGGGCGTTTCATGGTTGGTCCATAGACCCGCTTCCTATACTGCGGTCCCATTATATTACATTCATGTCAAAAATGCAATATCATTTTTTCCTCCCCCCTCTCCTCCACTAATTGTCTTGACATTTTGTATAAAAAATTATTTATTACATCTACTTTTTACTCCTTAATTTCCCTATATTTTTTCCTGTTTCTTTATTATTTCCATAGCTAAACGCCTATGATTTCTATGGATATTTTTTTATGGCATCCAGCCATCCATCCCCTCCTGCAGCTTTTCTAAAGCCCTCTTTTCAATGCGGGATACATAGCGACACGCCTACTGTAAGCGATTGGCTCCGGAAAATTACGCCGTCTCAAACGGCGCAATCCCTTGCGAATTCTGGCTTGCCTCATCCAGTTGGGCGAAACGGAATTTGATGATGACTTCCTTATCCTCGGTCAGCTCCACCCGCTCAATAAGGCTGACCAACAGTTCCCGGCTCTCTCCTGCCGTCTCGATAAATCGCTGTACCAGTTCCCTGGCCCTGTCCTCACTGCGGACGGGGCTTTTTTTCTGAAACTCCAGGGCCTGCCGCTTTTCCTCCAGCTGCTCCCGCTCCAGTTTGACCCTGCCGAAGATGCGCTGGAAGTCCTCCTCGGGCAGCAATCCGTTGAGCCGGTCGGTGTACATCCGGTCCAGGTTGGCCGTAAGACTGTTGATCCTGGCCTGGATGGCCTGGAGCTCCGTTTCCAGACTACTCTGCTTTTGGGCATGCTCCACAGCTTCCTGGGCCATGGGCAACAGTTCGTCTGGATCCAGATATGCCCGACAGACTTCCCTCACCTTGCGAATGACCGCATCAGTGACCGTCTTCTCCTTGATGGAATGACAGGTACAGACACCCGCTTTGGTAAAGCGCTGGTAGGTCCGGCAGACGAAGTACAGCACATCCTCTCCCCTGGCGTTTTTTCGGTTGAGTACCGCCAAAGGGTAGCCGCACTCGTGGCAGAAAATCAATCCCTTCAGAAGAAAATCGTAGGTCCGGCTCCGTGTGTGCTTGCGGCTGTTCACCAGCAGTTGCACCTTCTGAAAGGTCTCCGCATCCACCAAAGGTTCATGGGTCCCCTCTACGATCACCCAGTTGGCCGGGTCCTGTTTCAGGCACTTCTTGGACTTGTAGCTGATCTTCACACTGCGTCCCTGGACCATATTGCCAATGTAAGTCTCGTTTTTCAGCATTTCAGAAATCCGCTCGCCGCTCCATAAGCCGGTGTAAGGTCCGGGGGTTCCAACCTTCCAGCCGCAGTAGGTGGCCGGTGTGGGGATACCTTCTTTATTGAGTGTAGTCGCAATCTTACGGCAACTCATACCTGAAAGGGCCAATGCAAAGATCCGCCGCACCACCGGAGCTACTTCCTCATCAATGACAATCTTGTTTTTCTCCGTGGGGTGCATCTTGTAGCCATACACTGGCTTTCCGCCGATGAACTGCCCCTTCCGCTGCTTATCCCGCTTGACACTCTTGATCTTCTTGGAAATATCCTTGGCGTACATGTCGTTCATGATGGCACGGAACGGGGTGATGTCATTGGCGGTAGAGTCCACACCGGTGTCGATGCCGTCCAGCAGGGAGATGTACCGCACCCGGTGTTCCGGGAAGTACCGCTCCATGTAGTGGCCGGTCAGGATGTAGTCCCGGCCCAGGCGGGAGAGGTCCTTGGTAATGACCATATTGACCTTCTTGGCCTCGATGTCGGCGATCATCCGCTGGAAGCTGGGCCGGTCAAAACTGGTGCCGCTCCAACCGTCGTCCACATAGGTGTCGTAGACGCTCAGCCGGTGCTGCTGCACAAACTCCCGCAGCAGAGACTCCTGGTTCTGGACGCTCTGAGATGGTCCCTCGCTCTCATCCTCCTTCGATAATCTGATGTATAAAGCCGCATGGTATTCCATGGGATTGCTTATCTCTAAGTACATTTGCTACCTCCTGAGATAAGCTGCCATTCATCATTGCAATTGTACCGCGTTTTGAACTCCTTCCGCAAGGCTCCGGGTAAGGAAAAGTCGAAAGGATCGCAGAAAAATCTCTCTCGCATTCTCTTCTCTGGAAAACTCGTATCGCACCTGTACCGCTTGTCTTTTCAATCAGATCACTCCTCTCACATACTTTCTCTATTCCTATGTTTGCAAGAAAGAGGATTTGCTTGTCCCAAAATTTAGGCATAAAAAAACCAAGCCCATCGGCTTGGTACACACCTATAAATTTTACAGGTATTCGCTGAGAATCTCCCCCAAATCAGTCAGTACTTCGCCCGCAAAATCTTTCGTCAGAGAACGTTCTCTTTGAACTTTCTCAAACAGCTGCGGGTACTGTATGTCAGACCACAAAATCAAGATATCGAGAACGATTGCCACTTCGTTCTTTGCCCCCAGTTCATATAGCCCCTCTAAAACCTGATAAAGTTCGTAGATAGCTGCAATGGGTACCCGCTGAGACATCGCTTCAAAAAACTGGAGTGTAATACTCCCTGATAGATCATTGAGCTTAATATTTTCTATTTTTATCCTCCTTTGTTGTTTAGGATAGAGTGGTCGCCTCCTAAGCGGTAGATGGTTCGAGTCTAAATCTTGCATAAAACTTAATATTTTGATAAATGTCCATGTAGCTCAGCTGGATAGAGCACACGCCTCCTAAGCGTGGGGTCGGAGGTTCAAATCCTCTCATGGACGCCAGCGAACAACGCTGCAAGCCTTTATTCATAAGGGTTTGCAGCTTTTTTTGTTCAGCCGCAGCCTTTTGTTAAAACCATCTACCAGGGTTGGAGGGTTACTTTTTTGTTTATGCGTTACAATGAATTTTTTGCTAATTGGAAACGAACTAAAATGGAGAGCTTGCTAAGAAAAATGGACTTCTTGCTAATTTGAGATTTTAGCCAGCCTTTTGAGCGGTAAGCAATGCTGCCAGGGTGCTTGCAAGCTCCGGGGATTTTTGGAGCTGTTCCACCAATGCCGCCAGGTCTAAGGTTTGTGCTTGAGGCTGTTCCGGCTCCTGGGGAGGCTTTACATTCCGCAGATCAGGATTAGCATAAAAGGCACTCTCAAACTTCTGGGCATTGATCTTACGGTCCTCGTCGAGGATGTGGGCGTACACTTTTGTAATCATATCAATTTCAGCGTGGCCCGTGTCCCCCTGGGTGGCTTTCAGATCGCCGTGGTTGAGTTTCAGCTTATAAGTAGTGCTGGAATGTCTGAGAGAGTGGAACACCACATTAGGCAATCCGGCTTTTTCTTTCAGCAGAGAAAATTCTTTCTCAATAATCCGGTTCTCACATGGCCTGCCATTAGGCAGGGCAACCACTAAATCATAATCTTGGTATTCCTCACCGAGGAAGCTCTTTAGCTCATCCTGTGCTTTTTTCCATTCACGGAGGATATAAGCAACGGTTTTCGGCAGCCAGACTTTTCTCTCACTTGATTTTGTTTTCGGTTTTTTCAAGATCAGCCGTGTGCTGGTGTTAGGCATAAGCGGAGTGAAGATATGGAAAATATCTTTTTCTCCTATCATTTCAATCGCCTGTTTGGAAGCCCTTATCAGCTCTGCCTCAATGTAAACATAGGCATTATCCGCCGCTATGTTTTCATCCTCAATGTGGACATTCTTCCAGGTCAGACCAAGAATTTCTCCCATCCGCAAAGAACACGCAAATGCAAGGTTCATAGCAACATACAATTTGCTGTCAGTACACTGGTCCAGAGCGATACGGATGGTATCGGCGTCCCAGATGTCACGTTTCTTGTACTCTGTTTTCGGTAATACGGTATTCTCAAAGGGATTTTTTGCAATCAGCTCCCAGCGGACAGCCTGCTTAAAGGCACAGCGGAGAAGTTTGATGATCTTCTCAATGTTCTGATTGGAAATAAACTCTGTTTTCGGTTTTCGGTTCCTCTTACAAACAGGAGGGGTCTTTTGGAGAGTCTGAATGTATTTATCTACCACACGGGGAGTAATTGCCTGAACCTCCATATCACCGATAATCGGATTGATGTAGTTGGCGATCAGGGCGGTTTGACTGTCATACATGGACACGCCCCATTGTTTTGCCCCATAGGTGGAAACAAAATCATACAGAAAATCAGATACTTTCTGATTGTTGGGAGGAAGAAAAGTACCGGTGTTGATCTGGTTCTCAACCTCCGCTTTCCGTTTTAGAGCCTCTTTATGGGTATGCCAGGTTTCCCACTTTTGTTTCGTTTCTCCATTTTCGTCTATGTAGTTGTAAACAACAGAATATGCTTTTTTTCGTTTGATGATGGATGCCATGATCGATCTTCCTTTCTTTGTCCGTTAGAACGCCTGAGCGTCTAACCATTCGTCAAATGATTTTTTGGAAATTCGTATGGCATTACCAACTCGAACGGTTTTGAAATGTCCCTCTTTCACAAGGTTATATGCAGAAGTACGGCCGATATTTAACATCACGGCTATATCTTCAACCTTGTAAGTTCTCTGTTCGGGGACATTGCCAGGTGTACGATTTTCGGCCTGGTTCATAATGTCCTCCTTTCAGCAGCCGATCAATCATACAAAACATAACTTCTATCATCATTATGCCGCGCTTTATATGAATTGTCAGCTGCTAATAAAAAGTTTTCGATTTATCCATATTAAAAAGGACAAAACAGACGGCCATTAGCATGGCTCCACGGGAATTTCACCCCCGCATGGTTCTCATCCGGCCCTACCCATTGCTTGCGACGCTATCAACGCTCGAACTGATGGCTGTAAGGGAGTATCATTGTCCTCTTTGGGTATCATGGCCCACAGCCTGCCAAAGCTGTTTTGTGGCATGGTATTGATCGCTCGCTTAAAAAGGTCATGGCGCACCTGCCAGATGGCTCCACCGAAAGAGAATGTATCTGCCTGTCCTATGCTGTCACGGAGTTATCGTCCGGACTTTCTTTGTCAAGGTGCATTTATGGCTCCGATCCGGTTCAAATACCAGGCGAGGAAAGAGAGGACAAAACACGCCTGTAATATGTACCTTAGACCGGCAGAACCTTGAAACCTGTTACAATGCTATACAGCAGTTTAGCCTCCAGGCGAAGCCTCATATCTTCGTCCACATAGAGGTGTTCGTTGCCATATTCATCTTTCATAGGTCTCATGGCGAGGAAACGAATATAGCCCTTGTAATGATTGAGTACAGCATTTAAGGCTCTCTCGTCACCCTCTGAGGCTGCCAGGATCACTGGCAGCGGTATGGGCTCTCTTATGTTTCGGGCCATTCAAATCCCTCCTTTTCCAAATACTCACGCAGTTCTTTGAGGATACCGCTGCGCCGTTTACTGATAGCCTGACGAACCACATTAAGCTGTTCGCTTATTTCACGGTCCGTCATTCCCAGGAAGTAGGACAGCAGGATTACATCCCGCTTGTCCTCCGGCAACTGTGACAGAGCCTCTGCCAGCAGATCACCGACCACAAACACTTTCTGCCCAAGCACTTCAAAGACATATTCGTCCTGAAAATACTTGTCATAGGAGGCGGCCTGTGCCAGCTCGTCCGGCGATAGTTCATCCAGAGATTTCTCGCGGTCACGCTGCCTTGCGTATTCATTCAGAATACGGTTGGCCTCGTTCTTCAAAACCCTGGTACAAAAACCGCCAAACTGATTTTGAACACGCTGCTCATAGGAGTTTTTCATTTTCTCACCTCCCTTCGCAGCCGCAAAGGCGGGTGATAGTTCTCCTCCCTTTCGCAGGGGTAATCATGGAAACCGCAATTTGGCAACCAAGATCGGAGAAAAATTTTATAAAAGGCCCTGCTATTTTGCGAAGTCCCGAATAAACAGAAAAAAGCGCCTGACTGCAAGACGCAGACAGACGCAAAGGAATTAACAGCAGTATTTAGATGATTTAAAAGTTCATATTCAGGGGTAGAAACATCCCCGGTGGTAGTCGGGCTTTTTTTGATAAGTCAAAGAATGTAAGAATTTGTTGATATGGTTTATAGCTCATGGCGGCTTCCTCCTATAGCCGCCGCTTTTACCAGTGGTACCGCGTCATTTCTTGAGAAGATAAAAAGAAACAGCGGCTTTGATTTTGTCAAAACCGCCGTTTGGCTTTTTCTTTATTGCATTAAAATTTTGCTGCCCACACAACGGTTTTTTTATTAACCGCAAGCAGCTTTTTTCATTTTAATCATGTCGTTTTAATGTAATAATAGCATGGCATATTAAACCGAATACAAGGGCAAAGCAAAAACCTCCAAATAGTGACGCTCCCCAGCCTGTACCGGACATTGTCATCAGACCACCCACAAAGAAAATACCAATGCCGATAAAGATACCAACTGCGTAAAATAATCCGATTGCTATATCATACTATAAATGAGCAAATTTGAAAAATTGCACAAAACTACACTGCGAATTTCATAAATGAATCAAAATCATTGCTTTCCTTTGCGCATTGAAAAAGATAACGATACTTTTCCAGCTGAATG
>NZ_JBHEVC010000005.1:0-207417 GCF_041925235.1 Flintibacter sp. P01028 | reverse complement strand
TAATCAGTGGGTCCCGGGTTCGAATCCCTGAAGGCGCACCACACGGCCCGTTGGTCAAGCGGTTAAGACGGCGGCCTCTCACGCCGCAAACATGGGTTCGATTCCCGTACGGGTCACCATTTATAAAATGGTTCTTGACAATTGAGCAAAAACGGATATAATACTTACTGTTGGAAAGACGGTAAGGAGAGAAAAGGTAGTTTTTTCTTTGCTTACTTTCTTTCAAAGAGAAAGTAGTAGTTGGTGTTGATTAGGGCGAGGGTCCACCCGTTCCCATTCCGAACACGGAAGTTAAGCTCGCTTCTGCCGAAAATACTTGTCTGGAGACGGACCGGGAAGATAGGTAACGCCAACATAAAGGGTCCGGTCCATCCGGACCGGACCCTTTCACATTCCTCAATAGCTCAGTCGGTAGAGCATGCGGCTGTTAACCGCAGGGTCGTTGGTTCGAGTCCAACTTGGGGAGCCAGAAGCGGCTTGCCGCCAATATATGACGGCAAGCCGCTCTTTCCGAAATAATGTGAGAACGGTCATGGGCCTTTAGCTCAGTTGGTTAGAGCAGCCGGCTCATAACCGGCCGGTCCACGGTTCGAGCCCGTGAAGGCCCACCATATAGGGGTATAGCTCAGCAGGTAGAGCAGCGGTCTCCAAAACCGCGTGCCGAGGGTTCGATTCCTTCTGCCCCTGCCAAAAAAGAATATCAGATGTCATTCTGTTTCATATGTTTAAAATGGCTCGGTAGTTCAGTTGGTTAGAACGCCGGCCTGTCACGCCGGAGGTCGAGGGTTCAAGTCCCTTCCGAGTCGCCATTTTATAGATTTTCAACCATACGGTTGTTTAAATAGTCTCCCAGTTTTTTAATTATCTGTAAAAATTCTAAGCCATGTCCTGTTAGAATAGTTTCCGTTTGGGAACAGATTTGCTGCTATAGCTCAGTCGGTAGAGCGCATCCTTGGTAAGGATGAGGTCCCCAGTTCAAATCTGGGTAGCAGCTCCAGAAAAACCGCTTTTTTCAACCGAAAAGAGCGGTTTTGTTTTGCTTTTTTTGACTTTTTGGCTTGCTTCAAATTTGCAATCAGGGTTTTGACCACAGAACAAGCCACAGACAGAAAAATCAGTGCTCCGGCGGTGCTATTCCGCCAGAGCACTGTGCTTTCCAGCCCGCCTTTGTCTTCCTTGCGGCGATTTCCTGCTTCATCTCCTGGATCAGCTGGGCCAGCTTCTGCTCACATTCTTCCTCACTGTGGGCATAGATATTTCGTGCGAGGCGAGTGCCGTTGGGGAGCCTGGGAGAGTACCGTCTTTCCCAAGGGTCAGGTGTAGGTTCTGGATCGGGTTTATTATCCGTACTGACCGTAACCGTACAGACGGCAGTCTTACCACCATCAACAGTGGTAACAGCGATCGTTGCGGAGCCCTTGCCGACGGCCTCAACATTGCTGTTGCTGTCTACTTTGGCCACGGCGAGATCACTGGAGGTCCAGGTCTCGCTCTTATCCGTAGCATTGCCAGGAGAAACCGTGACCTTCAACTGCTCAGAAGCGCCCACTGTCAGTTCCAGACTGGTTTTGTCCAAACTTGCGCCGGTGACCGGAATACTCGTCCCATCGTCCCGGACTGCAATATAGTAGGTTGCCTTTGTTGTACCGTCTTGAGCTGTCACTACTATGGGGATATTGGAGCCGATTGTCGGCAGCGCTTGGGCTAACGTCTCTTCATAGCGAACACCGCCGACCATCATCGTCGCACATGGGTCTTCCGGAGTAATGGTCAGCAAGGTGCTGCCAAGGGCCACATCCCGGCTGGAGATATACTAGGTCTTGTCCTTCTCGTCGTATTCTGGCGAGATTCCCTGTAATTGCAGTTGTATCTCCGTATTGTCTTCCAATTCCAACTTAGCATCGGTATAGGCGACTCGGACAGACGCACCCGACCGGTCAAATGTAAAGGTGAACTGCTACTTTTCCTCACCACTCAGAGTGACGAAGCCGTTGTTCTCACCCTAGCCGGGGGTGTAACACTGCTGTTTAGCCAGCACACTGCCGTCCTTATCCAGCAAGGTGACGATCAGGTTACCACTGGTGGTGCCGGAGAGCTTGTTGTACTGAACATTGACATCCACCTTTGAGCCGCCGGTGGAGTTGTCTATGCCCTGCTGTATTGTGACATCCTCGTCCCGGTGCACAGCTAGGTTATCCAGCGTCAGGGAGGTGGTATTGTTGCCGGTAAAATACTCACTGACACTGTCGAACTCGGAACCGATCCTGGCTCGCATAACTGGATCTTCCACAGGGGCTTCGATCCAGGCCTTGACATAGACCGGAATGCCGGTGCTGGGGATTTCCTCCTGTGTACCGCTTTCGTCCTGCATATAGCTTGCCGTCGGAAACGGTCACCTCACGTTCCATCGTCTGGCTGTAATCGGTGCCCAGAATGACCGACTTGATCTCCTAGCCGTTCCAGTAGGCATCGAAGTGGTCGATGAAGGCCTGATCCTTCATCTCCGCCACCTCCGCGGTGCCGGACAGGGTGTAGGATCTGCCGTCTTCCACAAATTTCACGGCCTTGAGCACATCGTGGCCTGTGCTATTATAACCGCCAGTTAAATACTGTCATACGACTGTTCGTCAGCCTCGCCGCTGATGGTGTCCGCCCACAGGATGGACAGATCCTCGATATTTTTGGCAAAGCGGAAATTGGAACCAACGGTGTCGCCAGCCCCGCCGGTGGTTATTCTCAGCGACTCGGGCATATTCCCATAGAGTACGCCGTCTTTGTCCAGAACAGCCAGGTGGATATCCGACTCGGTTTCGCCGTTGGTGGACTTGGTGATCGCCCACTCAGTGTGCCAAGCCACCACGAACCTCTCCTCGTTGTCCTCAAACTCCGTAGTGGTGATCTGCGGATTTTCCTCCAAGTTGGCATCACTTGTAAGCTGGAAAGTGCGGACGGAATCCTCGCTCTCAGACTCCTCGCCAGCCGGGATGATTGCTACAACGGTCTCCCAGTCGGTACTGCCGCCGTTGGAGATGTCGGTGTCCAGCGTGTAGACCACAGCGGCGGTACCATCCTCCAGAATAGCTATCTCCAGTCCCTTGAGGGTGGCGTTGAAGCCGGTGCCATCATACAGGGTCCGGGCAGCGACGTAGCCGTTCCCGAACGTATCCTCATCCCACGCCCACTTGCCGTCCTCGCAGATGGCAAAGCGAATGGCGTCCTACTGGTCAAAGTTGGTGAGGTTATCTACCCCGGAGGAACTGACCTCACGCCAAGCTACGATGGTACGCTCACCATTGGTAGCCACCATGGGGGCTAGGTCGGGGGTGCTGTTATTGGTGAGTTGGGTCAGCAACCACCAGACATCTCCATTGGGGATGTCGGCAATGATCTCGGTGGAGTTCATCTGAAGCATCTGCTGTCCCTCGTCCAGCGTGCCGTCAAGGTTTGCAGTGCCCATAGTGATGTCCTCCGTCTGCCGGACCCACACGGCGGCGCAATTTCCATCGGAGTCGGCCGCCTTCACGATGCTGTCGCCATAACCGGTATCGACATAGCTGCTTGTACCGAATCCGGATTCCAGTCGGCCGCCCTGCTGGAACTGGCCGCTTTCATCCTTTGTGGACACGGCCCCCCGGGTATTTCTGATGTCCCTGGCACTCTTCGGATCATTGTTCTCCCGGTCGCTGAGATAGAACATTACCTCGCTGTCGTCGGACAGTACGGGGTTGGGTAGGAGTAGGCCCCGGACTGAAGCATATCTGTCACACCCTGATCTTCGTCCAGACTGAACAGCTCAATAGAGGGCTGCCCGCCCAGCCATTCCTGCTCGGCGGCGTCCACATAATCCCGCTGCTCCATCTGCACACCCACGTCCACCGCATACATCACCTGTCCATTAGACATGGCCACGCGGGCGACCGGCTTTCCGCTGATGGTTTTGTTGTCCGCCCAGATATCCTCAATCGTTTCCCATTCGCCCAAGGGACCGCCAAATTGGAAGCCTACAGAACAGAAGATCTTTTCATAGCTGACGAACAGGAACTTAAACAAGAATTTGATGCCGGTGGAGCCGGAGAAGTTCAAATCCGCGCCGAACATCTCCTGATCCATACTGGTACTAAGCGGTCCCGCCATGCTGTATTTCCAGCTATCCAGATAATCGCAGTTAAGCCATTCAAACTGAAAATCCAGATCCAGCTGACCGAACACACCGATCTTAAAGGCCACCACTGAGTAGTCGAAGCCTACACCGGCAAACGTCCGGATGTAGAGGAACAGGCGTAGCTGGGTCAGGTAATCGGTGGCTGTCGCTTCATCATGGTCAGCCTGTGCAAGAATTTCATTGAATTTCTGCCTGTCGTTCGCCTGCGCCGCCTGCTTTAGCTCATAAGGGTAGGAATACGCCACAATGTAGTTGCCCTGCTGCATATCGAGCCGCAGTTCCATGCTGCCGCCCAGGGTCAGGCTGGTGGTAACGGGAACGACGCCCACCACCGCGTTGAAATTCTATGTAAAGTTCACGCCGCCTACATGGAAGCCGCCGTTGATGAGCGGCACTCCCAGCTCTTGGTTTGGCTGTTATAAGCGGTGTCCGCCTCCATGTAGCCGCCCAGATCCATATTGAAGCTGCGGGCCTTTTTGCCGGCCATGGTATTTCTGCCTTTCTCCTTGACACCGTCCATATAGGTGCCCTTGAGCATCTTATAGACGTTCAGAGGATTGGAGAGGCTGTCCAGATCCTGCGTCTCTGCCGCATTGGAGTAGCCGTTGACAAATGCCATGTCCTCCGTATTACCGTACTCGGGATAGACGCCGGTCACATTGTCATCGGAACTCATATTGCCGCCGCTGACACAGAACAGGGTGCGGAATACCGTGAGGTCGCTGGCGTCCTGCTTGTCATCCACGGTCAGATTATTCTTGATGTTATCCAGAGAACCCGTCAGGGCATCGGAATCCTCCGCTTTCTGAACGCCAATCATGCTTACGATCCGGAAGGGCAGGCTTATGGTGCGGCTCGTGGCAGTCCCATCCTCGCTGAGGACGACCTGTACATTCCGCCTCGCCCCGCTTAGAACGCCCCACTCCTCCATACCACTCTTATCCAACGTCATTACGTTCTCGGTGAACACCAGATCGGTGAAGGGGTATGTAGTGGTCTTGCTGGTCTGGCACGCCGGGGTCTTGCTGGTGGTGTCCTGGATCATGACGGAGTTGACCCGTCCTTCGTCCTTGGCGTGCTCGTCCCCCCACCACATGACGGAGGTGGTGACATAGGCGGTAGGGAAGGTGTCGCTGGCCTACATTTCCAGTATTCTTACGGATGTCTGCCACGTTGGCGTTGGGACTGGAGTTGTATTTCAGGGTCTGCTGGGCGATATAGGGCTGCCTCTGTCCGCTCTCGTTTTCCTCCTAGGCCACGATGCTGTCGCCAGTGGCGGCGATATCGTCTAGGTTTAGGCTGGCGTCCACCCGCAGCATGATTGGATAATACTCCGCACTGCTCCCATCACCGGACTCCAGCTGGAACAGATAGTAGAGTTTTTCACCTGCTTGAACCGGCTCTGTGAGATCCTCCGTCAAAAATTGCATCAGATCCATGGTCACCAGCAGACAGCTCTTTTCATCCATCATAACGGTCTGGGCCACATCGCCGGTCTGCCACTTTGTGCGGTCCTTCTCATACTGCAAGCCAAACTCCACCGAGAAGTCGGCCGTGCTTGGGCAGTGCGGCTCTCGGCGGTGTAGACCGTGTGGTTCAAGGTGGTTTTCGCCTTGGGGTAACACTGGAACAGATAGAGTTGGTCCTGCGGGGTCTCCACATTGACCTTCACGATGTCTGTGATCCCAGTCTTGACATGGGTGGCGGTGATAGTGGCCTCGCCCTCCTCCAGGCCGGAGAGGATAAAGTCGATAGAGGGGCGGTATGAGGTATAGGAGAAGTTTTCAATGTTCTCATACAGGGTCCCCTGCTGGTAGTTAACAGTGGCCACCGCGCTGCCGCTAGAGGCCCAGGTGATCTGGTCGGCCAGCTCGGCCTAGGCATACTTCCCATAGTTGATGGAGATGATATTTTTCAGTGCGATGTCCCGCTGGAGGTCCACAATGGCCTGCGAGCTGTCCTCGCCGCCAGTGCCCCACAGCACCTTGATCGTTTCTACGTTGGACATGGTGTAGCTGCCGCCATCGGTTTGGATCTCCCCGTGGTCCAGCAGGATGTCCAGAATGTCCTCTGAGTAGACATACAGCACATAGCTGTCGTAGGCTTAGGTGGAGTCAGCGGCGTTCTTGACCTTGACGGTGAGATGATATAGCTGTCCCGGTAACTGGTGGGGGCACCGATATCCGGCTTTACATCCTGGACGTGCAGGGTGTAGGAATGGGTATCGCCGTCCTGCGTGACACCTCCTTTCAGGTCGGTTTCTGAGATCGGATTCTCCAGCGCTCCGCCGGCGATATACAGTTCGAACTGTCCGCCGCCGTTCTCCACGTCCAGATCGTCCGCCGTCCAGCTAAGGGTGATATCCTTGCCGTTCCCGCCATTGTCGGTGTGGTACAGACCGCCTTCGGGCTGCTCCAGTTTGACGGAAGCAGGTGGTGAGAGCAGCGTGATGTAGGCGATGGCAGGCTCCTCGACCGCTCCCATCTCCGGCACACCATCCTTGCTGATATAGGTACCGAGCCTCTTTCCCTGATATTCAGCAGAGATACAGGCAACAGTAATCCCCGTTCTGCCTTCCTGCGCAAACACATCCAGTCCGTCCTTCCACGGAAGAGAGAATGGGGGTCTCCTCATCGGTCGTCACTGTCCACTTCTTAATGTTCGTTACCGTTACATCTACATCCTCTGAATTGAGCATACCCAACTGTACCGTAAAGGTGGTGGGTACAAAGGCCCCGCTCTCCCCAGCGTTCTGGTTCAGGGCGCAAACGTTGCTGCTCCAGTAGATCCGGGCGTCATTCCCCTCACGGACGGAGATGTGTCTGCCGCTTTCGGGAATCTGGAGAAAAGCGTCCCCTGTCCCGCCTCCCCAGTATTCGCAATGGAGGGTGATGCTTCCAATTCGTTTGTCCGGCATACCTCCGTTGAGGGCTACAGCGTAACACTGGCAGATCCCGTCCCCCGGTGGGGAGGAAGCTGGCGCTGCCGTCCGCCTTTGCTTCGACCGTGACGGGGCCGGAGTACTCCCATGCAAAGTGAAATTGATCGTCGATCCCTTCCGGCTTTTGATCCTCCGGGTAAGCGGTGACCTTGGTGAAATCGCCCCAGGTGAAGTCACCCTCCTTCAGGGTGAAGGACAGCGTCATGTCCCAGTCCGCCATCTCCGTCAGGTCAAAATAGTCTGTGTCGCTGGTCTGTTCCTTGATCTCTCCAGTCTTTTTGTTCTCAAGCGTAAGCTTGATGCCGCCATCAAAGGTGCCCACCGGCTTGGAGCCGTCCAGGGTGTATTCCCGGCCCCGGGCCGTCATCACCTGGCCATCCAGAGCAGGAAATCCACCTGCCCGATCATGGCCTCCACGGAGAGGGTATGGGGCAGGGTGACGGTGGCGATCAGCACCGTGGGACTTTGCAGATCGTCCATTTGGAAGGCATTCCGCTCCACCCGCGTCACATGGCACAGATTGACCAGATAGCTGAAATGACTCAGGCAGAAGCCCTCCTGTTGGAAGCCTTCCTTTAGTTTGGAGAGCGGGATAGCGTACTCGATCCACTCCTCTTTGGTGTGAATGACAGTTTTTTGCCCGGAGATCTCCAGATAGGTGATCTCATCCAGAGGAATGCGCCGACCGCCCACACGCAGCACCGGGCGCTTTTTTCGGATATGTCTTTGCCGCTAGTCCCAGTCCAAGGCGGCGGACAGGCGGTCCTTATCCACCGGCTTGAGCAGGTATTCCAGCGGATAGGTCGGGAAACTGTCCAGCGCGAAGCCGGGGTGGTCTGTGATGTAGATGATGGAGGCATTGACCTGATGTTTCCCGCAGGAAGCGGGCCAGCTCCACACCGTTATCCCCGTCCAGCTGAATGTCCAGCAGCAGGAGCTGATAGGCATTCGAGTTTGCGGTCAGCCGTTCCATCAGCGGTGCAACGGCATGGAACACCTCTACATCATAATCTCGTCCCTGCACACGGCCCCTTCCGTTCAGGACGCGGCAGACGGCGATTTTATTTTGCTCCGCAGTGCGCGGATCATCTTCACATACGGCAACGCGGTACACGTTCCCACCTCCAGGGCCTGTGGATTTTCACTGTCATTATACCATGCCTGTTTCCACATGACCAGCCATGCAGGACTCCCTTTTCATACTTAAGGCGGTGCCAATTGTTTTTTGTTTCATGTTCCACAAATTCTGATCCGTGGGTTGAGGCAAAATGGAGCCGAGTGCTCTGAATATGAGGCGCCAATGCGGACATCTGAAAACGCAAACATTCCCGCCCTTTATCGTTTCCATGCGGTACTTGTAAAAGGCACGGGGTGCTTTTGACCACAGTTTTAGCCACAGTGCGGTGTGAAACACATGGAAACAGCACCTTCAAAAGAGCGACGGAAAGCAAATAAACCGGAGTGGAAACGGCAGAAAATAAACCGAAATTATACAAAAAACTTTTCTTCAACTCTTTATATCAGACATAGAAAAACACACAGAAGGTGATGATTGTGAGAAAGACTGCCTAGACTGCACCAAGAACATTTTCACGGCCAAATCCGTTGCGGACCAGTTCGAAGAGCCATTTCCCCACAAGCCCGCCCAGTACTGCGTCCCCCGCACAGGGGTGCTGGTGCGCAGTTCCAGCTTTACGCCATTGCTGCGGGTGCGGATGAGCGAACAGATGGACATGTCCAATACGGTGTAGCTGCTGCAAAAGCTGACGGTTGAGAGCGGAAGCAAGTAGAACAGATCCAAAACAGGCTTGATAATAACACCGCCCCGGGCACCCGCAATTGCACCGATTGCAAGGCAGATCAGAAACAGGACGGCTGGTATAAGGATCCCTCCGAGACAAGAGATAGATCAAAGGTCGATGGTGTATCCCGCCGGAATACGGGCGCGCTCCTCCGCCTGCCGCATCAGGTGGTCTGCACGCTTGGGACCATAGGGGAAGCGGTTCGTGCCCGACACGTCGTCCGCTGTTGCCGCGCTGTTGGGGTCGCAGCAGTCGCTGGCGATGTAGTCCAGTAGCAGCTTTTGCAGGGCCTTGACGCGGGGAGAGCTCTCGTCATATTTGTTGGTGTCCTCCGGGATCGTATTGTAATAGAAGTAGCGGTCCAAAGCCGGGAGGTAGATTAGACGGTCCTCGTTGCTGGCGACCATGTAAGCGCCCGCCTTTCCGGTTCCATATTGGGAAAAGACCACATCATGCCGCTGCTCCGAGAATAGGTCGATTCCGTCGAAGCGGTCGTTGCTGGGGATATTGGCGCAGCGGAGCAGTGTGGGTGCGATGTCCACCAGGGAGCACACATCGTGACGTAGCTGTGCTGGCTTTCCGGGAACCCGAAGTAGTAGCGGGATACGAGACGCAGCGTCCAGCATGGAACGTTTTCCCATCGTGCCGAAATCCCCTAACATTTCGCCGTGGTCCGTGGAGAAGACGATAACGGTGTTATCATAGAGCCTGCGCTGTTTCAGTGCCTCCACGAGTCTGCCCACTTGGTAGTCCACAAACGAAACGCAGGAATGGTAATAGTTGCGAAGCAGAGACAGGTCTTGTCGGCTGATACCGATTTTTTCACAGGTGAACCGGTCGCTGAGGAACGGCGTGAATTCCTCGGGATGCTCAGGTATATAGGGGTCTGTCGAGACCGTGCGGTACAGCTTGTTCCATGGCGCAGGCGGAGCGAAGGGGGGGTGAGGGTGGATGAAGGAAGCCATCAGGAAAAAGGGCTTGTCCTCCGAAACCTGATTCAGCAGGAAATCCAGGCTCCGGTCTGCGACCCATTGTGTCGGGTGGTATTCTGCGGGAAGCTGGGAGATCTGCGGGATGTAGTACAGTTCGGAGCGCTGTCCGTTGTAGTCGAATACATTGCAGTAAGGGGATTCCATCACGAAGCGGGTATAGTCGTCCAGGGGGTGGGACAGCTCCTCCTGCGTGAAGCGCTGGGCAAAGCCCATCGGGCCATACAGGTCTTTCGCGTGGTGCATTTTTCCGACGCAGCAGGTGTCGTAGCCTGCTTTGGTAAAGGCGTCGTAAAACCCTTCCCCCTCGTACTGATATGTTCCGTTATTGTTGCAGCACCCTGTATGTGCGCAATATTGCCCGGAGAGCATGGAGAAGCGTGCCGGCACGCAGACGGGAGCTGGTGTATAGCATCGGTCAAACACCACCGACGATGCGGCAAGCGCATCCAGATTCGGCGTCTGGATTTGATCATTGCCCAGGGCGTGGATGGTGTCGAAGCGCTGCTGGTCGGTAAACAGAAATAAAAAATTTGGTCTGTTACTCATGACGTCCTCCTATTTTTCGGCAAAGGGCATAACATGTTCTTTACAATTTTTTCTCGGTTCCCCAGTCCTTGACCTGATTGGCCATGTTGGAGCCCTTTGGCTTGCTCACACCGTGGACGGCTGCGGCTTCATACTGCCGCCACTGCTGCCAATACTGCTGGCCGAAGATTGTTTGCTCGTCGTCCCACTCGTCCCGCAGGGCGAACAGCTTTTTTCGTAGATGCTCAGTGATCTCCTCATATCCGGCGATGTCATAGAAGTTGTTCTTCTCCCATGGGTCGTTCTGCAAATCGAAGAGCTGGGTCAGCTTCAAATCCTCCGTCCGATACTCTACCAGCTTGTAACGATTGTCCATCACACCGCGAATGCGGGACTGGAAGGCCAAATACAGCTCCGGCCGGGTCACATAGGCCGGGTTGCGGAACATCGGTGCGAAGCTGATGCCGTCCACGGAAGAGGGGATCTCCATGCCGCACAACTCACACAGGGTGGGATAAATATCCAACAGGTACACAAAGTTTTCATTGATCTGGTTCTTGGGGATACCGGGGCCACACATAACCAGCGGCACCCCCACGCTGTGCTCATAGATGTTCTGCTTCCCCATCAGGCCATGCTGTCCCACCGCCAGGCCGTTGTCTCCGGTGAAGACGATAATGGTATCCTCCAGCATCTTTTTCTCCCGCAGTGCGTCCAAGATGTGACCGATGCACCAGTCCACATGGCTGATCATGGCGTAATAGTCTGCGATGTGGCGGCGGATAGCCTCCGGGAGGCGGGGGTAGGCTTCTGTGTTTTCGTCCCGGCCTTTGTTGGACCAGCCGCAGTTTACCACTGGCATCTCCATGTAGTTGGGAGGCAGGGTGATCTTCTCCGGGTCGTACATGGTTTTGAACTGCTCCGGCATGGTGCGGGGATCGTGGGGGGCAAGGAACGATAGGTACATGAAGAAGGGTTGGTCGCTGTTGTAGCTCTTGATATAATCCACGGCGGAGCCGGAGAACAGGTCCGTGGAATGGGAACCTGCGCTGATCTTTTCCGCCAGGACACAGATGGAGTCGCTGTTGGCGGAGAAGTTGGGGGTAAAGTTTATCTGCTTATCGTAATGCCCATCTGGCTGAAAATCGTTCACCGGCACGTTCCAGTGATCCCACATGCCGCCGAAGAAGATGTTTGCGCCGTTGTCAAAGCTGCGACAGAAGCTCTCTACGCCGTTGTGCCACTTGCCGATCTCCATGGCATGATAACCGTTTTTTAGGAAGCATTGGCCCATGGTGATGTCGCAGGCAGGGATGTTCCGTCCGCTCTCCTCCAGATGGAACAAGGTTTTTCCGGAATTGATCATCGCCCGGCTTGGCATGCAGACCGCCGATGCCGTACCACCGGGGATGTGTGCCCGGGTAAAGGACGTGCCCTCCCGGACCAGCCAGTCCATGTTGGGAGTGTGGATCTCTTCGTTCCCAAGTGCGTGGATGGTGCCCGAGCGCTGGTCGTCCGTCAGGATAAAAAAAATATTTGGTTTTCCCATATGATATTTCCTCTCTGTTATTCCGACCGTATTACTGTGATAAAAACTTGTGAAATGACGAAGAACATGCTAAAATATCTTTTGAGATTCAAAAAATATTTAAATGGAAGAATTGCTATTATGAACAAAAGAAGACAGGCCATTGCCGATCTTGTCAATCAGCTTGGCGAGATCAGTGTTCGTGAATTGAAAAGTTTGTTTCCCAGCGTTTCCGAGGTCACGCTCCGGAAAGACCTACAAATGCTCAACGAAGAAAACCAGATTGTCCGCGTACATGGCGGCGCCCGTTCCATTGACGATGTTACCCTCAAGAGCAGCAACTTTAATACCCGCGCACAGCTGCATCCGAGCGAGAAAGCCCAGATCGGAGAAAAAGCTGCAGAACTGCTCAAAGACGGCATGTCCGTTTTTATCTCCTCTGGCAGTACTTGTCTGGAATTGGCGAAGCGGATCCCTCAGGTGCCACTGCAGGTTTTTACGGACGGAATTTCCGTTGCGCTGGAATCGCCGGTCTCGTCTGATATTACCATCGAACTGCTGGGCGGCGTGGTCAACCGTAATCTTATGCGAGTGACCGGGCCCTCGGTGTTTGCTGCGTTGGACACACTCTACTTTGACTATGCCTTTATCGGAACGGTGGGGTTCAATGAACGGGCAGGTTTTTCCGTCGCCACGTCCAACATTGCGGCGTCCAACATGAAGACCGTGGAACACAGCAAAAAAACTGTGATCCTCATGGACTCTTCCAAGGTGAATCAACTGTGCACGCCCCGCAATATTCCCTTTAAAGCAGTTGATATCGTGGTATCCGATGACCATTTGCCAGATGACGTTGTGGCGTTTCTGGAGGATAACGGAATCACCGTTTTGTGATGTGTTTTGATTTGCGGCATCCACCGGATGCCGCAAATCTTTTTTATTCGACCGCCACACAGCGGTGGAAGGCTTCCGTTTCACTTTGGGGCGCAAGTTGGAGCAGGGACGGGGCAAGGCGGTTATTTTGCATCACTGCACACAGCAGCCGCTCCCGCAACGCGGCATCGGTTTGCCGGTGCTCCGGCATGGCTGCCAGGTTTTTGTGTTCCGTGGGGTCGTTTGCCTCGTCAAACAGGAGATAAGTCTCCCCCTGGCGGTTCAAGGCAATTTTCCACGTTCCGTCATAAAGCATGTGTTCACAGGCGTACTCGCCCAAAATGCAGTCCCTGTGCACCCGCTCAGGGTTTGCAATATTACCGCACAGGGATTTTCCGAACTGCTCGTAGTTCAGCTCTGCACCTGCAAACTCTGCAAGGGTGGGCCCCACATCCAACAGGCTGACCAGGGAATGGTTCACGGATCCACCGTTTTTTGCACGGTCCGGAGTGCGGATGATGAGCGGAATATTCATGGCGGAGCGGAAGAAGTTCCGTTTGTGGACAAAACCGTGATCTCCGTTCATCTCTCCGTGGTCGGAGGTGAACAGGACAATAGTGTTGTCCCACTCACCCCTCTTTTTTATGGTTTCGATGATGGAGCCGATCAGATCGTCGATGAGCGTCACGCTTCCGCAGTAGTTGGCCTGGATCTCCTTGGATTCTGCGTTGCTGCATTGGATAATGGGGTTTTGTAACAGCTTGTCATATTCTCCCTGTGGCCTGTCGGGGGCTCCGTCCATTGTACGGGGGAGGGGGTCCGGCATGTCCTCGGGGGAGTACAGATCGGAATACGGCTTAGGCGCATCCCAGGGCTCGTGGGGGCCGGGGAAGCTGACATGGCAGAACCAGGGGCGGTCGTCTGTATACTGCTCCAGGTATTCGCGGGCCTTCCGGCCAACGTATGTGTCATAGTAGTCCTCGGGCGAGAGGGGAGAGGGCTTTGCATAGGGGCGCTTGGAGCGGGATAGCATGTCTTCGCAGAACATGTCCCACAGACCGCGCTTGCTCCATTCCTCGGACATATGCGTGCGCGTCTGGCAGGTGGAGTGAGGTCCGCTTACCTCATTAACCGTCTCAAAACCATACCCATTCACCAGGTATTCCCGCTGGATAAAGTCTCCGTAATCCGTATGCAGGTGCAACTTTCCAAACACTGAAGTAGCATAGCCGCTGTCCCGAATTGCCCTGACCCAGAGGTTTGCGTCAGGGGAAAGCACAAAATCGGAGTTTTTCCAGACACCCGTTGTGTGAGGATAGAGTCCTGTCATCATGCTGACGCGGGCAGGAACGCAAAGAGGCGATACCGTATGGCACTGCGTGAAACGGATGCCCTCCGCAGCGAGACGATCCAGGGCCGGGGTGTGTGCACAGCCGCCGGTGCAGCTCATTGCGTCCGCACGGAACTGATCTGTCATGATAAAAAGAATGTTCGGTCTTTTTTTCTCCATTTGAATCAATTGCCTCGCCTTTTTGTGATATAGAGTCTGCTTGCTGTGCATTTAACCGCAGCTTCTTGCCCGGCAAGTCTGATGTCCAAGTTATGTTATAATGCGCTCGTAATCGGCCATAAATTGGCGGCGGGTCTCTTCGTCCGCGCGGACATTCCCCTGCCACAGCGCCTCAACGAAGGCACCGTAAATGGCGGGGACATCTGCTAGAATCATGTTTGCGCGGGGAGATGCCTTTTTTCGCACTGCTTCCGCATAATGGGGATATGCGTGGAAAATCCCGCCGTTCATCACCACGGTGAAGTCGCCGTCAAAATGCTTTGCCGCAGCATGGGTCAGCTCCGCCAGTTTAAAGGAGCCCTCCTCCAAAAGTGCGCAGGCGACTGCATCCCCCGCTGTCGCACACTCGAATACCACATGGGCAAGAGAGGCGATAAAGGGCCGGCCTTCGGAGTAAAGGTCAAGAAAGGCGTGCTTCAAATCTTTATGGAGGGCATTTGAAAACTGCTCCACCAGAAGTGTCTGTTCGCCTCTGCCATCCAGATAGCGGTACGCCCGCTTGAGGCCGTCCCGTGCCAGCTCAAAGCCGCTGCCGCCGGTATCGATCAAATAGCCTAGGCCGCCGATGTGCACCAGGGGCCTTCCCTCGATCCGCACAAACAGGGAGGAGCCGGTGCCGCAGACCATACCGCAGCCATCCACATGGCCCAGCATGCCAGATATCATGTTGCACCCGTCATCCTCGGTGCGGATGATGGGGATGTCGGTATGCTTTGCCAAAAAAGCGTCCAGATCCACGTCAATGCGGTCAAGACCTGCGATGCCGCCGTACAGGGACGCGGGGATGTTGGGGGAGACTGCTGTCAGCGCCTCCACCACAGACAGGATCAGCTCTTTCACCGCAGGGATGCCGATATCCATCGGATTACACCCCTTCCCGCGGTGCCTGTGGAGAATGTGGCCTGTTTGGTCGGTAAGCGCTGCCTCTGTCTTGGTGCCGCCCGCATCGATGCCGATATAGTATTCCATCCAATCCCTCCCATATTTCTTTTTTGTGGCGGCGCCCCTTTGGATGGGGCACCGCCGTGTATTTGGTTTATTTGTGCGCTGTCATGGCGCAAAGGTCTGCTATAAACACATCCCGGAAGTGGTCGGACAACTCTAGACCGCTTCGGTGCATGGCCTCCACAGCCGCGCCGAAAATGGGAGGCACGGAGGCCAAAATCAGGTTTGCACGCTCGGGGCACTTCATCCGTATTCGTTCGAAATAGCTGGGGTAGGCGGTGACGATGCCGCCGCCGGAGACCACTGTGTACTCGCGGTCGAAGTAAGAATCTGCCGCCCAAATCAGCTCGGAAAGCCGTGTTGCGCCGGCCTCGATGATGTCATGGCAGATCTTATCTCCTAACTGCTGCCCCTCAAAGACCAGGTGTGCCAGGGAGGCGAACCGTGCTCTTCCGCCGGCATACAGCTCCGGCATGACGGGCAGCAGGGACTTTCCCGTCTCCTCTTCAAGCAACTGGGTCAGCACGGTTTTTGGCCCTCTTCCGTCGTGAGCAAGGCAGACAGCCCGCAACACATCCCGGCCCAGTGCGTAACCGCTGCCCAAAGTATCCACCAGATATCCCCAGCCGCCCACATGGAAGATGTGATCCCGCTGCTTTGTCCGGATCCATGTCCCACACCCTGTTCCTACGATCAGACAGCAGCCGTCCTCATTGTGCGTCAGCTCGCTGGAGATCAGATTCCGGCCGTCGGTCTCGATTGTAAAATTGTCCGCACCAAACATGGCGCAGATGTCCTGCTGGAAGTATTGGTCAAAATATACGAGGCCCGCGACACCGGCGTAAATTGCGCTCAACTTTTCTGTGGCGTGTTTAGCGGCGGAGTAGATGGCGTGCAGGATCCGGTTCTGGGAGGCTTCCACGCCGATATCCAGGGGATTTGTTCCCGGGTCGGAACGGAGATAGAGGATATGTCCATCCTCTTGAAAAAGAACTGTCAGTGTTTTAGTGCCGCCGCCGTCGATGGCGATTATGTTATGCATAAGTTTGTCCTCGATTCTGCCGGTCAAGCGTGACAATACTGCTTGGGGAAACGGCTGGCCGTGCTCAGTAGCATCTGTAGCAGCTTAGAGCGATACTCGTTCAGCAGCTCCGGATTCTGGCCGTTGGCAAGAATGTTCACATTTTCCTCCGGATCCTGTTTCCTGTCCGTCATCTCAAATTCCCCGTTTTGATCCTGGCTGAACTTGTAGTCCTTATCCACATAGACAAGGGTGTAGTCGTCATTGGACAAGTAGCCGTTCCGGTACTCGATGAGGCATTCCGTTCGGGGAGTGGAACCATCATAAGCAGGGGTCTGGGAAACACCGTCACACTGGTAGGGAACTGGAATGTTCAGCAACTCGCAACAAGTAGGGAACAAGTCGATGGAGGAGACCAGCGCGTCCGTTTCCGTGCCGGTTCGGCCGGGCGCACGGATCAGGAGAGGCGTCTGGACGAGGCCGTCGTAGAAGAAGGGGCCTTTTAGCCAGGTGCCGTGGTCGCCCATCAATTCTCCGTGGTCGGAAAGGAAGACGATAACGGTGTTGTCCAGTTCGCCGGTTTCCTCCAGTGCGGAGAGCATTTTTCCGATGCCCTGGTCGATGAGATCGACCATCGCGTAGGTGTTGCGGATGCGCTGGTCGCGCTCGTGGGAAGAGATGACGCTGGGGGCGGTCTTTTTCCCGTCGCTGTTTCCGTGGCTCTCAAGGCCCAGGCCCGCCAGGATCTTGGGATCCATAAACTCGGCGATCATATCTGCGCACTTGCCGCACTTGGCCACATCCTCCTCCGGCATTCCTTCGATGGGCTGGAGCAGGCCCGCACGGTGCCAAACACCGTACTTCTGGTAGCGGTAGCGTCTGGGCCGATCCAGGAGCTCGTCATCCTCGTTGACCGGATATTTGACCGGTGCGTCCTGGTAGCGTTTTGCCGTTTCCAGCGGAGGCTGGAACGGATGGTGGGGATCGGGGAAGCTGGCCACCAGGAAAAAGGGCTTGTCCGAATTGGCGTGCTCCCGGATGTAGTCGGCGCTGCGCTCTCCGATAAACATGGAGTCGTGCAGTTCCTCCGGCATGGTGGTCACGGGACAGGCATCAAAACCCTCCACCTTTTGGGCCACCGCCCACTCGTCACGACCGCCGTGCTCATGGTACCACTTGCCGTAGTGGGCGATGGGCGCGGTGGAATGTCCTACGGTCAATTCCACATGCTGATAGCCCCAATAGGGACCGTACCAGTCGATATTGTCGCCCTTTTCCTTCCAGAGACGGTGGTCTTCCATGGAGATCCGGGGCG
The DNA here is from genome assembly GCF_041925235.1 of Flintibacter sp. P01028. Taxonomy (NCBI): domain Bacteria; kingdom Bacillati; phylum Bacillota; class Clostridia; order Eubacteriales; genus Flintibacter; species Flintibacter sp. P01028. The sequence goes on along the minus strand of NZ_JBHEVC010000005.1, from coordinate 189,743 downwards.
CATTCTCGCCGCAGTCTGTGCACTGGAAGTGGATCTTGCCGATGCTGGCCGTGGAGTACCCATTTTCCGCTAGATGGTCGGCCAGTGTTGGGAGGGGATGCTCAAGCTGGTTGCCGTTTGTCCATTGGTTGTGGTTATGGGGGTAGAGGCCAGTGAAGATGGACATGCGGTTGGGCATGCAGATGGGATTGTTTACGAAACAGTTGTTGAAGCGCAAGGCCTGGGAGGCGATGCTGTCGATGTTGGGGGTGCGGACGACCTCGTTGCCATAGCAGCCAAGATAGTCCTTACGAAGCTGGTCGCACATGATCACCAGCAGATTTTGTTTTTTCATGCCTTGCGACTCCCTTTCAATTTTTTAAACAGGGGTATGCAGAGGATCAGGAGAGAAACAATAATAATGACTAGGCTGATGGGGCGAGTGAAGAAAATACCGATGCCACCGAGCATCATGCTGCGGCGCAGATTGACTTCGGCGAGGGAACCCAGAACCAGACCGATCACGAAGGGCGGGATGGGGAAGTCCAGCCGGCGCAGGGCATACCCAATAACGCCAAAGATGATCATAACGAAAATATCGAAGGTGGTGTTGGCGATGGCGAACGCGCCCATCACCGTGGCGATGACGATGCAGGGAAGCAGTACCACCATAGGAACCTTGGTGACGTTGGCAAAGAGGCGAATGAAAATTCGTCCCTGTAGGAGCATAAGGAGGTTGATGATTACTAGGCCCAGCATGATAGCCCAGACCCAGGTGGAACCGTCGGTGAACAGGGCGAAACCGGGGGTGATGCCCTGCATGGTCAAAGCGCCCAACAGTACCGCAACGGCAGCATCGCCGGGGATGCCCAGAGTCAGCAAGGGGATCAGAGTGGCGCCGGTAACGGCGTTGTTGCCTGTTTCGGGAGCAAGTACGCCCTCGATGACACCAGTTCCAAAGCTCTCCGGATTCTTGGACATACGCCGCGCTGTGTCATAGGAAAACATGGCAGACAGCGCACCTCCCGTACCGGGGATTGCGCCGATCACAACGCCGATGATGGAGGAGGTGATGATCACCTTCCAGTGCTTCAGAATATCCATGGTGCGGAGGGTGGATTTTTCGAAATTGGTGTTGATGGACGTTACATCATCTTTGGAGATGTTGCGCAGTTTCATCAGCACCTCGCTGATGGCGAACACACCGAGGATGACCGTTGCCTGCCGGAAGCCGGCCAGCAGGTTGGAATTGCCGAAGGTGAACCGGGAGGTGCCGTCCAGCAGGGAAATACCCACAGTGGACACGCCCATTCCCAGAAACGCCATGATGATACCCTTGAACACGTTTTTTTCGGCCATGCCGACGACGCAGGAAATGCCGAACAGACAGAGGGCGAAATATTCTGGGGATGCGATATGATAGGCGATTTTTGCAATTTTCGGTGCGAAAAACAGCAGTGCCAGACAACTGATGATGCCACCAAATGTGGAACCAACTAGCGCAATCTTCAGCGCATCGCCAGCCCGACCCTTCTGGGCCAGGGGATAGCCGTCAAACGTGGTGGCTGCGGCATTGGGGGTGCCAGGGGTGTTGATGAGGATGGCGGTAATGGAACCGCCATAGGTTGCGCCGCAATAGGAGGCCAACATGAGGTACATACCCGCCAGGGAGTCCATGCCGAAGGTCAGCGGCAACAGGATCGCAATGGCGAAGATAACGTTTAGACCAGGCATCGCGCCGATGATGGTGCCGGCGGCCATGCCAACATTCATCATCAAAATATTCTCAATCGTAAAAATATCCTTTAAAACCTCGATGCTCATATCAGCTTACCCCTTTTTCACCGAATTGCGACCCGCAGGATAAAACGGAATACAAGGTACATGCCCGATGCAAATGCGTAGACCGCTACATAATATTGCCACTTCTTACAGCCAATGAACAGCAGAAACACGGGAATAAAAACAGCTGTCGAAACGATAAAGCCAAAGCCTCTCCATTGGATGCTGATGTAGTGGAATAAAAGAGCATACCCTAAAATGATCAGAAAGCCGAGATACGGCTTGAGCTGGCTTGCAAGACGGGGTGTTTCCTCACTTTCTGCGGCACCGCTTTTTACTTCCTTACGATAGTGCCGGAAAGCTCTCATAAAGCCAGCTGTAGCAGCAAGGAAGATGACGATCATGGTGAACTGGGGGAAGGTGCGGTTGTTGAAGCCGGTAGCATTTGCGGCCAGCTTAATCTGCGAAGGAATAAAGATAAAATAGGTTGTGGCACTCAAAAACATGAATGCCAACATGGCGAGCATATCTTTCTTGGCCTTTTTCACAGCAGGTGTCCCTCCTTAGACAGTACGAAAACAAAAAGACAGTATACGGGCAGTGCCTGCATACTGTCTAAAAAATTGGGCTTAGACCATGCCGGCCTTTTCCATAACATCTCTATAAACGGTTCCTGCAGTCTCAACGATATCCGTGACCTCTTCCTCGGTCATTACCTCGAAGGTGTCGTTCTCGGTCAGGAAGCCCATGGTCTTCAAATAATCCTGATACTCCTGGGAAGCAATAGCGGTGTTCAACTGCTCCTTCAGGTAATCGACAATGGCATCGGGGGTATCGGTGCGGACAGCGACCCACTTGAGGCCAGTGATAACGTTCAGGTTCTCCACGCCGTAGTCACCCAGCAGGGGGACGTCCGGCAGGATGGGGCAGGCCACGGAGTCAAAGATAGCAACCACTTCCAGCTCATCCAAATGCTTCACGGCATCGGTGGCATCAGAACAGGAGAACAGCGCCTCGCCATTGAGCACGGCAGTGATAGCGCCGTTAGATCCGTCGTAGACCATCTTGGTGCCTTTGTCGATACCCAGTTGGTCCAGGGTGGTGATTGCCGCGATGTCGGCATAGCCACCGGCGTTGGGGAGGGCATACACGAACTCATTGTTCTTGATGTACTCTAGGAACTTGTCGACGTCGGCCAGATCAGAACCCTTCTTGACGCAGATGGTTGCCTGCACACTGGGGGTTAGCATGGACAGGAAACGAAAATCGTCCAGAGAATAGGCCAGCTCGGAGTTCAGGATGGGCTGGGAAATGCCGCAGGCATTGGCCATGGTAAGCAGAGTGTGGCCATCCGCGTCGCGGGCGGCGGCTTCCGCAGCGCCCAAGGTCTGGCTGGCACCCGCGATGTTTTCCACCACGACGGTGCCGAAGGTAAGCAGGTCCGCACAGGCACGGGTGGGCAGATCGACGGCGGCGCCAGCGGCGACCGGAGCGATCCAAGTCACGGTGCCGGAGGGATAATCCGCCAATTCGTCGGCTTTATCTCCTGCGGGGGTGCTGGATGCGACGGGAGGGGGAGTGGTGGAGCTGTTGGGTTCCTTGCTGCTGGAGGAGCCGCACGCAGTGAGCGACAGTGCCATGGCGAGAGCAAGAGCTGTAAACTTTTTCATCTTTTGTGCCTCCTAATTATATTTTGATTTGAAAGTTATTTTTAAACAAAACAAATTTCATTTTGATTTTAATGGGGGAGTAATGGACAAGTCAAGCCACAATTTGGGGATTCCCAATAAATACGGCTTTTTTCACAAAGAACCACCCTTGGTTTTAGGCAATATAGCTGAATGACTTTGGGTTAGAATTTTATATTTTCGTCTTATTTCCTAACAATTTTTTGGCATAGTTTGACAAAGATAGGAATCGGCCTACGAACGTATGTTTCCATGCCGGAATTTGAATGTTTTTTCTTGACAGTCAAAATAAGAGGGGGTATCATATGTTTCGAAACGAAAGTTTTTGAACTATAAACGAGAGAATTGTTAAAGGAGAGAGCAGTATGAATATCCCGTCGACTCCACAGGACTTGTCCACTTACCTGGATACCCACTTCACCTGCTCCTGCGGCCGGGAGCATTACGCACCACTGAAGCGGGTCAGCATACGCAAGGACGCGCTGTACGATCTGCCCCGCTGTGCTAAGGAACTGGGATTTCGCAGCCTTTACCTGATCTGCGACACCGTCACCTATGACATTGCCGGTCGGCGCTGCATGGAGATCTTGGCGGAGGAGGGTGTCACTGCAGCGGTGCGGATCCTGGAGCACATCGGCTTTGACGAGGCTACGGTGGGAGAACTGCTCTTTTATATGCCCAGAGACTGCGATTTGATGGTGGCGGTCGGCACGGGTTCCATCAACGACATGACCCGCTTTTTAAGTCACCGGATGGGGCGCCCCTTCTTCACCGTCGCGACAGCGGCACCTATGGACGGCTTTGCTTCAGCCCTTGCCGTGCTGAACATCAATCATTTTAAGACCTCCGTAAACGCCCAAACGCCCACGGCCATCGTTGGCGACACGGAGATTTTGAAAAATGCACCGTACCGTATGATCGCCGCCGGCCTCGGTGACTTGCTGGGTAAGTCCACCTGTCTTTGTGACTGGAAGCTGTCCCGGCTCATCAACCGGGAGCACTACTGTGAAAATCTCGTGGCTCTGGTGGAGAACTGCGTGCAGCAGGTGCTGAGTCAGACCGACCGGGTGAAGGAGCGCGACCCGGAGGTGCTCGGAAAAATCATGGAGGGGCTGGTGCTGACCGGAGTTGCCATGAGCCTCTACGGGAACTCCCGTCCCGCCTCCGGCTGCGAACATCACATTTCCCATTATTGGGAAATGATGTTTGAGCAGTCGGGAACACGGCCTGTCCCCCACGGGACTCAGGTGGGGGTAGGCACGGTGCTGATCCTCAAGTTAGTGGAGGCGCTCAAGGAGACGCCGGTGGACTTTGAGACAGCTCGCGCCGCCGCCCACGCCTACTGCCCAGAGGTTTGGGAGAAAGAGGTTCGGGATGCATACGGACCGGCCGCCCAGGGGATCATCGAGTTGGAGCAGATTGCCCATAAAAACAGCACGGAAGACCGGCTGCAGCGAATTGACACAATGCAGGCGCATTGGAGCGAAATCCTGAACCTGCTGGATGCCCTGCCCAGGTCGGAGGAAGTGAGTGCTGTCCTGAAATCCCTAGAGTCGTCCTGTACTCCGGCGGAGATCGGCGTGGATACGGAGCTGCTGAAAAAAACCCTCCTTTACTGCAAGGAGGTCCGTCCACGCTATACGATTCTCCAAATGCTGTGGGACTTGGAACTGCTGAAGCCGCTTGTAGAGACGATACTGTGAGGACTGTGCTATGCCTCCCATTCATATTATGCTCAAGCCCGCGTCGGGGCTATGCAATATGCGTTGCCGCTATTGCTTCTATTCAGATGAGATGAAAAACCGGACTACGCCCTCTTATGGGTTTATGTCCCGCGACACGCTGGAAGCCATCGTCTGCAGGACCCTAGAGTCTGCCGAGGGAGAGTGCACATTCGGCCTGCAGGGTGGAGAACCGACGCTGGCAGGACTGGACTTTTTTAAAACGCTGGCAGAGTTCCAGGAAAAATATAATACAAAGGGCCTTGTCATTCATAACGCTTTGCAGACAAACGGATATCTGATCGATGAGAGCTGGGCGGCTTTTTTTGCAGAAAACCATTATTTAGTCGGCATTTCTCTGGACGGATATGACAGCCTTCACAATCTCTACCGCAGAGATGCGGAGGACAAGGGGACTTTTGAACGGGTCATGCATACTATAAAACTGCTGGATCAGTACAAGGTGGACTATAACATTCTTACTGTTGTGACAGCACAGACGGCCAAACACATTAAGGAGGTTTACAAGTTTTTTGCGCGGAAGAATCTGCGCTACCAGCAGTATATTCCCTGCCTTGACCCGTTGGATGCGCAGCGGGGAAAAAACAAATATTCCCTGACACCGGAGCTGTACGGACGCTTTTTGACGGATCTGTTCGATTTGTGGTATGACGACGTGATCCATGGCAGATTTATTTACATCCGTTATTTTGAAAATCTGCTGGGTATGTTGCTAGGCATGGCACCGGAAAGTTGCGGTGTCAGCGGAGTCTGCTCCTGCCAATATGTGGTAGAGGCAGACGGAAGTGTGTACCCCTGCGACTTTTATATGTTGGATGAGTATAAGCTTGGCACGCTGACGATGGACAGCTTTGACCAGCTTAAGCAGCGGCGGCAGGAGCTTCGCTTTATAGAAAACTCTGCCGTCTGGCCGGAACAATGCGGCACTTGCTGTTGGCGGAGCGTGTGCCGCAACGGTTGCCGCCGCGACCGCCTATTGGGGGAGGATGGGACGGTTGGCCTAAATTATTTCTGCTCCGCCTATCAGGCCTTTTTCTCCCATGCCATGCCGCACCTGGAACTGTTGTGCAGGGAGATCGTCCGTAACGGACGCCCCGAAAAGTAGGAAAACGCTCTGCCTCGATATGAGGCAGAGCGTTTCTGCGTAGGTTCTGCATAGACCGTTCTACACAGGTTCCAGATGAGAAAAAGCTTTGTAGTTAGAGGGAACAAAAGATTCACCTCCTAAAGTTACAGAGGCAACAGGCGCTCATATATTGTTACGGATAACTGGACCTGCTGGCCACTGACCCAAGTTAGTAGCTATGGAAAACATCAACGCCGCTATGAGGATGCAAAGGAGGCTCACCCAGAAAATTGTCCGTTGAAGAAGCCGAATTCCGTATATGCGATGGTGTCAGGGTTTTCGATTTTTAGTTGCTGTCCATAATTCAAAGGGATCTCCAGCGTGACTGGTAGCGCATCCGCCTTTATCGTGACGGTTTTCACAAGCTCACCATCTACATAGAAATTATAAGTGCAATCCACCATAGCGGAGCCATCCACATGCCCGACGGAGACAGTCAACTCTTGGTACTTTTTTTGGAGGTTAAACAGTACCTGAGAGCTCCAAGCCGCATCTGAACGCAGGACATCCGTATAGGAGCAACCCCCGATCTGTATGCTGCGGCCATCAGATGCCTGCACAAGCTCAAAGTTGCCCAACTCATAGGGTGGACACACATCGAGCCAATTCTGCTCAAAAGGAACTGCATCTCCCTCGGATGTAAAAACTTTGGAAAACACGAGCGAGCCGTTTGCATCCATGTCTAACACCCCGCCACTTGCCAGAAGAAGGTCCGATAAAGAAACAAATGTTTTTCCACCTACAGAATAGCAGTCCAATTCAGCACCGTTTAAAAGCAGTCCAGTGTCCGAATGTTTCATGATGATTTGAGACTGATTTTTGAATTCAGATTCGATGTATTGCTCAAAGGCTTCTGGCTCCTGTGCCCGCAGATCTTGCAAAACTACATGGAGCGGTTCGGACGGCTGGAGTGCGTTAAAAATCAACGGAATACCTGCCGTGATTGCTGCCGTTATGAGGGCGATCAGAATGCGGATGCCGTTCTCGGATATCTTCTTTTTCATATTTTATCCCTTCCTGTTCTGCCGTCCTGCCAGGTATAAAGATATAGATTGACTGCAAAACCAGTGTGTTTAAAATCATCAGTTTTTCAGAATCTATTTTAACTTGATTTTCGTCTAAAAACAATATTTGAAGAATGATTTGGTGGGACCGAGAAAACGATACTTCCCATTGATTACAGTAGCCCAAAATATGACCGCAAAACGACTTCCCTCCATACTTGCGTTGATTGTAAATCTGTACTATTTTATAGATAAAGATAGGGGGCGAGACTGTGTTGAACTTATTTGTTCTGGATACAAATGGTCGTAAGGAATCGATGTATGTTTCTGCAGCTACTCCTAAAGATTTGTGCGCTACAGCTAAATGACAAACGCAGTGGACCGGCAAAGTTGCGCTGGAGATGCCCGATAAAGTGGTGCTTCGCTGCGCGGATACGGATGAACTGCTTGGCCTGATGGCATACATCGTTGATGGCAGGAACCTTGCGATGGAGATCGTCTATGTCGAGAGTGTAGACCACAGTAACGCAAACCCCCTTTATGCAGAGGGAAGAACGAAGAAATATATTGGAATTGCAAAAGTCCTGTTTGCCTGTGCGGTGTCTATTTCAATCAAAAATGGATATGACGGTGTTTTGGTGTTCAAGGCAAAAACGGGCGAATTAGTGGAATACTATATCCGTGAATTTGGCGCAAGCCGTGTTGGTTCCTATGATCTGTTCTGGCTGGTCATTTGGGAAGATGCCGCACAGTGGTGAATCAAAGACTTTGAAAGGAGTGACTGACATGGAGCAGAACCGTATGGATGAACTGGAAAAATTGAAGCGCATGGTGCGGAGAGTGAGTTTTATTTTCAGAGGGCGAATACGTGAAGTCGTGGTTTGACCACAGTTCCACCACAGACAGCTGTGGAAACAACGGAGGCCGTACGTTGCGAAAGTTCCGAAAACGATACCGATCGAAGCAAAAACAACTAAAAAAGCGAAAATTGTTTCAAAAAATATCTAAAATCGCTTGGTGAGAATGAGATTCCCAGTTCAAATCTGGGTAGCAGCTCCAAAAATCCTCAAAAACTTCAGCTTTGAGGATTTTTTGTTGCAAATTTTGACTTTTTGGTGTGGATCAAAATGTGGATCAGACCGTTGACCCACACCGTGACCCACGCGCCGAAAAGGCCGGAAAGGTTTAAAGAGTACAGGGCAGGAAGTTTATGCTTCCTGCCCTGCTTTCCTTTCTGGCTTATATGACCTGGTCCATGAGGTTTCCCATGGTCTGGGCGGCTTCGTCCTGCTTTTGCCTTGCTGCGTGGGTATAGGTGCGCAGAGTAAAGACAGCGTCGAAGTGCCCAAGCATGGAGGAGACAGTTTTCACGTCCACGCCGTTTTGCAGGGCGGTGGTGGCGAAGGTGTGCCGGAGATCGTAGAATCTGAGATGCTCCAATCCGGTGCCTTTCAGGATCTTTTTGTGGAGATTCACCACGATGTCCGGGTGGTACATGTCTCCGGTCAGGGGAGAGGGGAACAGATATGGATTGTCTGGATGATGGTCGTGTTCCAGGATCAGCAGATCCACCGCTGTCTGAGGGATGGACACTAGCCGCACGGAATTCTCTGTCTTGGGACGGGTAAGCTCCAGAGAACCGTCCGGGTTTCGGACATACTGCCTGCTCACCGAGATGGTTTTGCTCTGGACATTGAGGCCATCCCACCGCAGGGCTACCAGTCTCCCTTCCGCAACTCGCTGACCAGCTCCATATAGAACATGGGTAGCAGCTCCCGCCGCTGTGCGGCTTCCAGATAGGCCCCCATCTGCTTTGGGGAAAGAACTGTCATATATCCAGCTTCCGGGGCTTTGGGACGATGCAGTCCTTGCAGGGATTGTGGGGGATGAATCGCTCCTTCACCGCCCGGTCCAGAGCGACGTGGAGCATCAGGTGGACGCTGTGGACTGTGGTAGTGCTGAGTCCTTTGCTCTGGCTCTTTCCAATTTGGACTCTGCCGCTTTCTAATAACTCCTTGTAGAGCTTTTGCAGGTGCCGGGTGGTCAGCTTTTTCAGCTTGACAATCCCGATGCGAGGAATGGTATATTTCTCGGCCATCAGCTCATAGCGGTTGGCGGTGGCGGTGCGGATGTTTGGCTTGGCGTAGAGCTTATACCATGTCCGCAGCTAGGTGGCTGCTGTGTATTCAGTTGCTGCTTTGTTGACTTCGGCCTGAGTCCTACCCAGTACATTCTCGATGATCCGCTGGTCGGCCTTGTTGTCGTATTCAGCGGTGTTCCCCCCTCAGCGGCCATCCTTACGTTTTCCGATGTTCCCTTCGCCGTTGACTCGTTGTTTTGCCATGAGATATCCTCTTTTGAAGTTGCACAAAATATCCCAGAAGCGGAGAGAGGCTAGGGGAAATGAGCAGAGTTATCAGAATGTTATTATTTGAGAGGATAGGCGCACTCATTGTCAACACCATCGCAATTTCCGTCGTGGGGACCTCTATTGTTTTCAGCGTAGTAATTCCTAGGGATATCACATCCAGCCTATGATCAAGCCGCCCTGGGGCAACTCCTCGTAGCGTTTGCAGATTAATTTTTCACTCAAGTTACCTCTTCTTGCTTTCTTCTCTGCAGAATTTTAGTTCTTATTTTGCGGGAGCTCTCTGCCTGACGATTGGACAACTTCTTGTTGCCCAAAGGGCTGACAAACAGGATTCTGAGAAAAATAAAACCCGGGCATATGGGAACGGTACGATACTCGGCAGAGACCTGCCTTGTTTCGTATGTTTCTCATGCGCCCGGCGATTCGGTGGAGACTTTTCATTCGACGCTGACTGGCTGTCAGTGTACCTCTGTGCTCGGTGCAGCATTGCTGCGGCTGTTTAAATTGTGCTTTTATTTTAAGAAAACGGATGTTCTGTGTCAATGCCGAAATTATGGAATAGCAACCAACGATAGGATTCCTTCACCGCCTTGGGTATCTCATAGCGGCCATCATCCAAAACACTGACAGATGAGCCCGTATCTGGCATAGTGCAAAGAATCGCCTGCAACAATGCGAAAATGTGTCACAAATGAGCGCCCAGGAAAGCTACCCCTACAGGCAGGTCGTTATATCTCTTCCGACGGATATGAAAGAACACTGAGATAGCGATTACTATCCCAGTGTTCTTTTTGAGCTTGCAGGGGTCCGCACCTCCAAAAGAAGGGTCACTCCCTGTGCTGCTCGCGTTCAATGATCTCCTTGCACATATAGGCATCCGCGTCTAGCATGCCATTGGATGCTATGCGGCCCAGCATGGCCAGCGTATCATCGGCACTATAGCAAACGATGCCGTCGCCATCCGGGATCGCCGCTCCGATGCTGGCCATTCTGGCAGACTCGATGGCGACACCTACCGCTGTGGACAGCTTCATAGCGCAGCCAAACTTGGCACCATCACACAGCACGCCACCAATGCTGCCTACGATATTTTTGATCGTCATCTCGATCTTATCATAGTCATCATCCAGCAGGAAGGATACGCCGCAACCGATGCCGATGCTGGCCGCAATGGCACAGGCACACATAGCAGACAGGCGGCCGATATGGCTCTTGATGTATATTGTCATGAGGTAGCTGAGTGCCACTGCACGGAGGAGAGTCTCATGGGAGCAGCCAAAGGCTTCCGCAATCGGGATGAGAGGCACGGATGCTGTGATCCCTACATTCCCGCTACTGGCACAGCTCATGGCAGAGAGATTTTCGCCAGACATACGTGCATCAGAAGCGGCAGCCGCTAGGACCTTGGCCCGGAGATAGATCGGATCTCCAGGAAGCGTTTGGATAGCAGCTCCGATGCCAGCACCTAGCTTGCCCTTCAGGCCCGCCTCGGACAACGCACGATTGATGCGTAACGCCTCGTCTAAGAAGGAGATATCCTCACGATCCACCTGTTTGGCAAATCGATAAAAATCACGGATTTTGAACGCACGGATCGGTGCCTTTGTCTCAAAGGTATGCGCATCTTGAAAATAGAACTCGTCTTTTTTGAGAAGTTGCTCATTGGCTTCTAGCAGGACCACGTTGGCGTGAGATTTTGCCACAACAGCATGGCCAATTCCGTTTTCAGTGGTGACGTACGCCTCGATGTAGACACCCATCCCCTCGTAGTCCCATTTGATCTCGACTGTGGCACACTCCTTGGCAAAGCGCTCCACTTTCTCTTGATCAAAATCTTTCATGGTCTTGAGGACCTCCAAACCCAGGGAAGAGTCGCCGTACATCGCTCCGGTGACAGCCGGCTTGAGGACGCCCATGAACGGAGTGCCCGGTGTAACGACTGCGATAGAGTTTTTATAGGTGTCCTTGTCCATCAGGACCCGGACCTGGAGCGGGGTACCACCCACCGCATCCTTGGCAGCGGCAGCTGCAAAGGCCACAGAAATGGGGCCGGTACAGCCCAGAGCGGGCTTCACTTCAGCCAGAAGGATATCCAGGATCGCTTGATCTGTCATAAAACAGTCTCCTCTTTTCTGTTAATTCTTTTCCAGGGACAGTAGCGGTTCACTCAGCCCTTCCACACCAGCCAGAGCCAAGATCGCCAACAGGATGCTTTGCGGGCCATAGTGGGAGTTAGTGGGATCGAACCATTCATTGACGGAATGTCCGCACATGGCAAATCCTCCCGCACTCATATGGATAGCAGGGATCCCCAAACTCAGCGGCACATTGGCGTCTGTGCCGCCGGCCACGTCCCAGAGATCAGGAGTTTGTCCCAGAGAGTAGGTCGCACCAAGAGCCGTTTGCACCATGACGGAGTGGATGGACTGAGTCCCACTGGGTGTGTCTCCAATCATTTCCACCTCCGCTGAGATAGTATCGGTGTTCCAACGCCGGTTCTCTTCCTGGACGGCTGCGTCTACTGCCTGCTGGAAGCCCTGCTCTAGCTTTTTCATCTCCGCACTATCCTCCGAGCGCAGATCAACAAACATGGTAGCCTCAGAGGCGATGGCCGTGATGGCAGTGCCCCCTTCTACCACGCCAACGGCAAAGGTGGTCTTTGGCCGGTCAGGCACTTGGATATCATCGATCTTGGCGATTGCCCGCCCCATGGCATGGATGGCGTTCGGCGTTCCGAAGTGCATATAACTATGCCCACCGGGACCGTGGAAGGTGACACGATAGCGGTTGCCACCCAGCCCCTGATAGATCATCTTCAGTCCCGCACCGTCCACGGCCAGGAAGCCGTCGATATCGCGATGATTGGCGAACATGGTCTTGCTACCCCGCATATTACCGTTGCATTCCTCGCAGACGCTGCCGCATAGCTTTAGGTTATGAACGGTGCGCAGGCCTGCGTGGTGGAGGGCATTGGCAATGGCAATGATTGCGGCCATGCCCCGGGCGTTGTCAGCGATGCCCGGCGCATAGTACTTCCCGTCCTCACGCAGTTCAGCATGGATCTCATTAATGCCATCGAACACGGTGTCCATATGTGCACAGGCATACAGCGTTGCTTTCCCTTGGCTGCCCGGCCACTGAGAGTAAACATTCCATACCTCATCCAAATAGACATTTTCCATCCCTGCTTTCTCCAACTGGTCGGCAAGGTAATCTGCCCGTGCCTTTTCTGAGAACGAGGGTGCCGGCGTTTCACACAAACGGACTTGATGGGCAATCGTCTCAGGCTCTGTGTCCTCCAAATATTGGAGTGCCTTTTTTACCGCATCATCATGGAGCAGCGTATCATACAGTGCCCATACTTTTTCGGAGACCAAACTCTTTCTTTCGCAACCCATAATAAAATTCCTCCTTAAGAATACAGAATCAAACAAGGTCAAATACCGGCACCGGGGCCAAGAGGTAGCTTGAAGATCATCCAGATGATCAGTTGGATAGTATATGTAAAGAAGATCGCAACAGAATAGGGGAGCATCAACGAGATATATGTGCCCATCTTGATAGGTTCCTTCTTGGGGTTGTACTGCTCCATGATACCAAGCACCACTGGGATGAAGGTGGACAGGGGAGAGATGATATTCGTAACGGAGTCGCCAATGCGGTAAGCCATCTGGGTCAGTGCCGGAGAGAACCCGACCTCAAAGAACATAGGAACAAAAATAGGAGCGAAGATCATCCACTTAGCTGAACCACTGACCAGGAAAAGGTTTGCAATCGCCACCAGGATGATAAACAGAACTGCCAGTGGGATGCCGCCCAGATGGAGCTTTTTCAGCAGTTCAGCGCCGTTGACCGCAATGATGGTTGTGATATTGCTGGTGTTGAAGAGCTTGATGAACAAGGATGCAGACAGGGATACGACCAGGAAGCTGGCCACGCTGTTCACGCCCTTGGCCATGATTAGAGAAATGTCCTTTTCAGATTTGATGACTCCGGCGCCAATGCCATATGCGATGCCTACGGTGGTGAAGAAGGCAAATAGCAGGAACATCAAAGAATCCATGAAGGGGGAAGAGGGAAGAATCTTGCCCTCAGGACTGCGGAAAAAGCTATGTTCCGGAACTGTGAGGCATAGCAGGATCAAGATAAAAATGACGCAGGCAATCCCCGCGAACTTCAATCCCCGCATCTCAGCAGCACTGACGGTCTTATCTTCGTCGGCCACATCCATCTTGGCAATGCCATACATCTGATCCAAGCGGGTAAAGGTAAACCGCTTGGCCACCAGGACGATCACAAATGCCACCGTGACCGTGGAGATCATCAGAAAATACCAGTTGATCAGTGGATGGATCCCTTCATGAGGGATCCCGGCTCCCTGTGCTACGCCTTGGGTGATCCCGGCTAGCATGGCATCAGATCCGGTGACCAGCAGATTGGCGCAAAATCCGCCAGCAAAACCAGCGTTGCCGATGATGACGCCAGCCAGAGGATTACGACCGATAGCTCCGAAGATCGTGCCGCCCAATACCATCGCCAGCATCCAGCCCGCATTGGAAGCGATACTGGCGTTGGCACCCACGAAGGCAAGCGCAAAGGTTATCAAGACGGTGGGCGCACCCAGTAAGGTCTTTTTAACCAGTGTGCGGACTAGACCGGTATAGTCAATCAGCGCAATGCCGAACATCATCACGATGATGATGCCCAATGGTGCGAAAGAAACATAGTTGGACACGAATCCCTTCATCGTAGCGTATAGCACATCACTGCTGAAGAGATTTTTGACTGCGACCGTAGTCTCTGCTAGAACGCCGTCCTTTCCGGCGGCCATATAGGTCACAGATACGCCCATATAGGACAAAATTGCAGACAATGCAGCAGTTGCGATGGTCAGATAGACAAACAGCATGAACGGCGTAGGAAGCTTATTTCCTGTTCGCTCGATAAAGTCGAAAAATCGATCCATGCCTTTTGCTTTTGGCTTTTGCGCGGTGTTGCTCATAACAGATTCCTCCTTTTATTTCTCACCGAGACAATGTCTCTACAAAAATATAAAGCAAAATTCGTGCCAACAAAAAGCCGGGGAAAAGTCCACCTTTTCCCCGGCTTTTTGTACGCACACTATAAATGGCCTGGCCCAAAAATGTATAAATTGTATTTGCTGTACTGCTAATAGCCGATTAAACCAGCACATCCGCAGAGGTGGCACGAAGCAAGCCTGCCTCTGTAAGGACCGTACCTCCACGGCCACGCAAAATCGTGACAAGGCCTTGCTGCTCCAACTTTTTTAGTATGGCTCGCGCCTGTTGCTCTCCCATAAAATAGCCCCGCTGTGTCATCTGTTTGGCAAACTCTACCCGCCCGATGCGGTAGCCGTTGCGATAATGATCCAGCAATATGGCAAGCGCTGTTTCCGTCTGCCCCTGTGTAGCCGGCTGCGGTACAGGCATAGGCTCTTCCGGGATTGGGACAGGTACCGGCGCACAGCTGCACGGAAGATCCTCTGTCCCCACGACGGATTTGCCAAGAACCGAGAAATATTCCACAAGATTGCGCAATTCCCGTATATTTCCCGGCCAGGGATATGTGAGGAAAAAACTGCGTAGAGCAGGGGAGAGCGCAAATTCGACCTGTCGTTGCTCCATAAAAAAACGGAACAGCTCCGGGATATCCTCGCGCCGGTCGCGAAGCGGCGGGATATATAAGGGCAGGACGCTGAGGCGGTAATAAAGGTCTTTGCGGAATCTACCCTCCGCCACCGCCCGGTGCAGATCCTGATTGGTCGCAGCGATGATCCGCACATCCACATCGGTGGTGTTATGGCCTCCCACCCGGATGACCTCATGTTCCTGAAGAACACGCAGCAGACGTGTTTGCAGTTGTACCGGCATCTCCCCAATCTCATCCAGAAAGACGGTCCCGTTGTGGGCAGCTTCGAACAATCCGGCTTTGCCTCCCTTGGCGGCTCCGGTAAATGCGCCGGATTCATAGCCGAACAGTTCGCTCTCCAGCAGTGATGGAGAAAATGCCGCACAGTTTACAGCCAAAAAGGGACCGTCCCGCCGGGGAGAGTGGCGATGGATGATGTGGGCGAAAAGTTCCTTGCCGGTACCGCTCTCACCCAGTAGCAACGCAGCTCCATCAGACTTCGCAATCTGGAGGGCAGTCCGTTTGCAAATGGCTAATCTTTGGCTGGTGCCTACCAAATCCTGCAAGTCATACTTAGCAGTGTTTCGTTTTTCCACAATGACCTTGCGATGCCGGATGAAGCGGCGCTGTTCTACATCGAAATTATTCATCATCAGCAGACCATATCGGTCCTTTTCACTGTCGGCTGGGATGATAGTAAGGATATAGTCACTGCCGTCAAATTCAATAACTTTTTCACTTACCTGGCCGTTCACCAGTTCATTCAGCGAAAGCGGCAGCAACTGGGTCACATTGCAGCGCAAAAGTTCCTCCCGGCTCATATGGAGGATAGACTGGACCTTAGCACTGCAATCGAATACGATGCCGTGACGACAGAATGTGATGGCTCCGTTGGTCATATGGTCGAATATCATGGACATCCGGTCCTCAGAGCGGGTATGCTCTTGAAATAGGGAATTGAAGCTGTTTACCGCAGGGAAGGTGCGGCGGGGATGGATCATGTCCTTACCGCGGTACAGATCTGCATCCATATCCAAACGATGGATGATATCCAACAGAGAGGAGCGGTCAATGACCTTCTCATCCAATAGAACAAGATCTGTTCTCGTATCTTCCATCATAGGGATGAACCAGTCATCCCCCCGGAATGCCAGCGCAGTAGGGGCCGTCCGGCAATTATTGAGCGACAGAAAGCGAAGATCACCGCGGAAGAGCTGGTGGATCAGCACCGTGATCTGCCGGGCACTATCCTCGTCGTCATCCAACAGCACCAGCAGTTCGTCTTTGGGGATCTGCATGATAGCCGGATATGTACTGCGTGTCAGGGTGACGGTAAGAGGGATATAACTCTCATAGCGGACTGACCGGCACACCGGTGCGTGGACCAAGTCAGAGTAGGTGAGAAGCACGTCTGTGCTATAAATGACGCCGGGGACTACCGTATCTTCGCAGATAGCCTCTATGTGGATAGTCCCCAGGAAGTAGTTCTCCAACGTATTTTGAAATCGTAGCATCTCTTGCTCATGTTTGACCACAAGGAGCAGTTTTTTCACAGTATGAGCCTCCAGTCTGGATATCTCTGCTGCACAAAACAGCCGCAACGATGTATTCGAATAAAAATATCATATCCTACAGGAAGATAAAAGTAAAGTCCAGGTGGCAGCCCCAAAGGTCCTGTACACGGGCAAGGCCTATGTCACGATGCCATACAGAGACCTGACAGCCCAGGATGCACAGCCACTCACCCAATATCGGACCACAGATACACTACCCCCGGTCTAGCATCTCACAGATCTTGGTGAAGATCTTCGTGCTGATATGCTCGTTACGGCCCGGCTTGGTGAGGGCATTGGTGGACATACCGTTGGACAGACGCAGGTCCTTTTTCTTTGCATTCTTATCAATCAGGAGTTTCCGCAGCGCTTGAATTGACTCCAACAGCAAATTATAATAAAAATGCTTATCTATGTGCGGGATAGGGCAACGCTGAGGAGCGACCTGAACAGCACATAGGGTGTGCGGGAAAGCAGCATCTTTAACGGATGCTGCTTTTTTGCTGCTTTTCCGGAAATAAAAGCGATAAACCCCGGGGCTTAAGAGGCAGAGTTCCTTCACTTTCCCTGTATGGCGGCGTCGAGAAACGGAGAAAACCATAGCCAAAAATACACATGTAACCTTTAGTGACCAAATCGTCATTGAAGTTGGTCTCAGAGAACGAAAAAGATTTTCTGTCATTGCAACGGAGTGGAGCAAGGACCAGGACCACAATATCCAAGGAAGTTCGTATGTATACTAAACTTAAACAAGCAGGAGAATATAATCCATGTATTGTCCGCAAAGATTGCAAACACTACAGCGATTTATGCAACTCTTGCCGATTTGCCTATGGGAAGTCCTGCAGTTCCTGTTACAAAGCTAAGTACATTGAAATATGCTAGAACTTTCAGTAGGAGAAATGCGAAAAACTGAATAAGACTCCGTATATCTGTGATGGATGCGAGCAGCGTCAAACTTGCAAATTGGAACGTCGTCTTTATGAAGCCAAATTTGCCTGGAAGGCATACGAAAATGCCCGCGGCACATCCCGGCGGGGCTTGCGGTAACACTGGCAGAGTTTAGCCAGATCTGAGTAGATAATACACATGAGATCATGCTGGACGAGACAACTATCTACAATTATATGGACACAGGTCTCCTGTTCCTTGGGGATATTGATTTGCCCAGAAAGGTGCGCTCAAGGTGCGCAGGAAGAAAACGTCTGTATGGGTAGATAAACAGTGCTATCTCGGAAGAACCTAGGAAGATTTTTTTGAGCACACAACAATCAATCCGGATATCCCCTTCGTGTAGATCGATACGGTATTTTTCCGCAGTTCCAAACTCATGCTGGCACTCCTGAGAGACCGGAACACTGCACGGTTTGCTGCAGAGGTTTTTGAGTGGTTATATAAAGCCCTTGAACATGAACAGTATTGCCGCCTATTCCAAATCATATTGACTGACAGGAACAGTAAGTTTACTGATTCCGTGGCTATTGCATATACCGAATTTGGTGAAGTACGAGCAGAGTTTTCTACTGCAATCCGCAGCATTCCGGACAAAAGAGTAGCTGTGAGGTTACACATAAATTTATTTTCTGTATCATCCCGAAGGGCATATCCTTTGACCATCTGCGGAAGAGGGATATTCTGTTTATGATGAGTCACATTAACTCCTATACAAGAAAAAAGCTGAACAGCCAATCTGTACGCCGGCTGTTCAGCTTCTTATATGGAGAATCCGCTTTGTCTTCCCTCGGCATTCAGGAGATCCTCGCCAACGATATTAACCTGACACCCCATCTGCTCAAGAAGTAAAACTAGGCTGCCGCCATTCGGAATATATCTGTATCTAGAGGTGGAAGTTACTCTGGCAAGATTTGCAAAAACGCTTCGATCTCCGCTTCGCATGCCTATCTCTTCGCTGAGTGTCCGGTTCATATATATGCTAAAACATCGGTCAGAAATATTTCAATTCCCTTTGTAAGAATAAATCTCAGATCGAGTAATGTTTGTAAAATTAACTTCTGGTTTTTCGAGGGTTGTATTACTTTCCCGGAAGTAAACCGCGCAGACTGGATGTTAATTTTGTAATCCGCCTGTACTCAGAGTATACACTAAAAATATTAATATATTTCCTCTATAAAGGATACCTCCTTTAGTGAAAGAGGTATGCTATGGAAACAAAATATCAAAAGCGGTACATTAGATTTGTCCTGAAGGTTCAATATTACTGGAAACTGCGCAGTTTGGCACGGGAAGCATTTGCCGATGAGATTGGAGAGTCATGGCCATTTGTTGCCAAAATTGAAAACCCGACATGTATTTTCGGAGTCTCTATGAAAACCATGTTCAGAATAGCGGAGGTCTAGAACATCCCTACAACGGGGTAATTACAGGTACTGGGACCAACGAATATTAGGACAATGGGGAGTAGCTTGCCTGTCAGCAGACTTTTTTCGTGGTCAGGGGAACATTCTCCACCTGTGGTACCGGGGCTGTTTAAATGGAGATGGAGATGTATTTGGGTGAAAACTAATGATTGACAATAAAAAGCCTGGATGCTATAATAAACATATAAAACCTGTAATACAGGTATTAACAGTTTCTGAGGGAGAACACATGAACAGTAAGCTATTGACCGATGAAGTGTATAACATTCTGCTCAACAAAATTACTGAAAAGGAGTGGAAGGTGGGGGATAAGCTCCCTTCAGAAAACAAACTTTGTGAGCAGTTTCATGTCAGCCGCATTAGCATTCGAACCGCCATCCAAAAGCTTCAGGCGCAAAACCTGGTAGTTACCAAGCCGGGAAAGGGGTCCTTCGTCAGCTCCAATCATATTGGCGAAAACATGATTTCATTTTCTATAGAAAAGATGAACATTACCAGCAACGAGTACCGGTATGTTATGGAGCTACGGCGGGCGATTGAATTTACCAGTGTGGAGTTGATGTGCCAACATGGTCAGTCCCAGGATTTTGAGGCGCTGAAAACCGCCCTGGATCATATGGTTGCCAGTGGTTCGGATGCCCGCAAGTATGTAGAGGCGGACTTTGAGTTCCATATGGCTATGATTAAGGGCTCTCACAACCCTTTGTTTGCTACAGTGATGAGGGGATGCAAGACCGAGTTGCTGAAATACTTTCGGGAGATGGCGGACGCCTCTGGCGGGAACTTCCAACGGGCGATTCAAAACCACTCAAATATTTATCAGGCAATTTTGGAGCGTGATGCAGAAAAGACAAAGCGGATTATTGAAGGAACATTTGAGTACAACCTGGAACGCTTTAAGAATCTATTTAAGGAGGAATAGGCCCTGAAACTTAAACGACTTGACATCATAAGGGTAGCGATGCTCCGGGATCAGTGGCTTTTGGTGCGACTTCAGAGCCAGGACGGCCTGTCTGGCTGGGGTGAGATTACCGGTAGCTGCGACGACAGCGCCGTGGCCAGTTTATTGTCCGACCTTACTGAGTCCTTATCGGGGAAGAATTTACTAGCAATCAAGAATTGCTGTTCTTTGTTGGAAAACTGGCGCTATCCAGTAGTGCGGACTATACGCACCGTCTCCACTGCTCTAAGTGGACTGAACCAGGCCCTGTGGGATTTGACCGCCCGGTATTATAACGTTCCCCTGTACAAGCTTTATGGAGCGGACGGGGTAGATTCCATCCCCCTCTATGCCAACCTGAATAAGGCCCTATGGGGGGACCGGTCTCCCGATTCATTGCAACGCAATGGCGCGGCTGCCTTGGCTGAGGGGTTCTCCATGGTGAAGTGTACCCCCTTTGATGAGGTGATTCCCACCCAAATGGACCCGAACATGGGGCCGGCAATGGACCGCATTCAAGCCCTAGCCGAGGCAGTGCCATTTGCTCAGATTGCCATCGACTGTCACCAGCGATTCCAAGGGTATACCCTGGAACGGGCCGTAGAGGCCATCACCCGGCGATGGGGTATCCCATACTGGATGGAGGATCCGGTGCCCGCTGACGATTTTGCTTCTATGAAGCGGGCAAGAGCGAGCTTTCCCACTGTCCGCTGGGCTGCAGGGGAGGACTCCCTGTGCCCCAAGGCCATGATGACATTGGCTAACTCTGGGTGTTATGAGATTCTCATGCCCGATGTGAAGTACATCGGTGGTCCAGACGCGGTGCGGGCCCTCATTCCCGTGTTGGAGAGCCTGAACTTCAAGATGACTTTACATAACCCCAACGGCATTATTGCCACTGCCCACAGCGCCCATCTCTCTGCTTTGATCGGTTCTGGGGCGCCCATGGAGTACCCTTATGGTGCTGTGGAGCAGCGGGAGCTTTTGTGTGAGCCTGCCGAGCAGATTCGCAAGGGACGCTACTACTTCCTTGATAACCCGGGAATCGGGCTGGACTTGTCGGAACAGGCCTTGGCTCGTTATGGAACGTGCTTCCGGGACGGGCGATGGACAACCTACAAGGGGGATTCGGTATGAAAAAGAATGTATGGTCCAATGCGGAGTTCTATCTTCTGTTGGGGATGCTGGTATTCTGCGCCATTCTGGTCTGGCAGTTCTCCATCATTACTGTGTCCGAAAGCCGGATTTTCCCCTCTGTTATTTTGGCGGTGTCCATTTCTGCGGCAGCGATTCAGGCTGTGCATGTGTTTGGAAAGGGAGATTTCCTTGATGTTCACAAGGCCCTGCTGACTGGTCGGGAGTGGCTGGCTTTGTTGGTTTTATTGGCATCTTATTTCAGCTATGACCGTCTGGGCTTTTACGCAACCATCTTTTTGGTTTTGGTGGCGATTTCCCTTCTGGTGCAGAAGGAATTCACTCCCAAGACTGTGGTATCCACTCTGGTTTTTGACATCATTCTTCTAGCGCTGACCTATGTCTGCTTTGGCCTGCTGCTAAAGATGGCTACCCCAACCGGGATTTTTTATTAACCCGTAGAATGTTAAACTAACTAGAAAAATGGAGGTATTATTATGAAAAAGAGAAGCTTGTTTGCGATTATTCTTTCGGCCAGTTTGTTGCTTGGCGGCTGTGCTAACACCCCTAAGAGCAACGACTCAGAAAACCAAGACGGGAGTGCCGCGACATCCTACCCGGAAAAGAGCGTGCAATTCATCATTCCTTATGCTGCGGGTGGAGGCACGGACACTCTGTGCCGTCTGCTGGCTTCCTCCATGGAGAAGTCCTGGGGCGAGTCCTTCCTCATCGCCAATAAACCTGGCGGCCTCAGCCAAGTAGGCCTGACTGAGCTGTCTGGGGCTGACCCGGATGGCTACACCATCGGTGCTCTGTCCAATCTGGACCATATCCTGGTGCTGTTTACCGGCGAAAATGTTTCCTACGATTACGAGTCCTTCGATTATTTGGGGGCTATTAATACCACAGCCAATGTGCTTATGGCCAGTAAAGACAGCGGATTTACTGATCTGCAGCAGATGATCGACTACGCCAAGGAACATCCCGGCGAGTTGACTGTAGCTGTATCCGGCAAGACCCATGTGGCTGAGGTCTCTCTGTTTGAGCAGGCGGCTGGTATCCAGTTGACCACTGTGATGCAGGATGGTGGCGGAGACAGCCTCAACGCTATTATGGGCGGACATGTGGACTGTGCTGTGCTGGATAAGAACTACGTCGCCCAGGTAGAGGGACAGGGCATCAACACCCTGGCGACCTTTGCCGGAGAGGCTATCCCCACTATTCCTGATATTCCCACCATGAAAAGCTTGGGTTATGATGTGTCGACGGAGACTTACCGGGTGATCGTTGCCCCTGCTGGCACCCCCAAGGAGATCGAGGATGCCATCACCCAGAAGATTCAGGAGGTCTCTTCTGCCGAGGAGTTCCAGGAGAGTATGGCCAACATGGGTGAGATCTATCGCTTCCTGGATCAGGATCAGGTCAAGCAGCGATTAGATCAAGATTATGAAATGATCCAACAGCTTCTGGAGGAGAATCCCGACGCCCTCAACCGTTGACAACCAGGGAGGACCACTATGCTTGCAGAGGTTATTTCCACAGTATTTTCCCCCATGGCCCTGCTTATCAACCTGTTGGGCGTGGTATTGGGAATTATCTTCGGGGCCATGCCCGGACTAAACGGCGTGGTGGGTGTGGCACTGTTGCTCCCACTGACCTATGGGCTGTCTCCTTCTCTTGGGCTTATTATGCTCAGCGGCCTGTATATGGGGGCTACCTACGGTGGTTCGATTTCCGCCATCCTGCTCAACTGCCCCGGGACAGGAGAGGCTGCCTGCACCGCCCTGAACGGTAGTCCCCTGGCCCGCCAGGGCCGGGCCAAGGAGGCTCTGAGCTATTCCGTGCTGGCCAGTGGATTTGGCGGTGTGTTCGGCGTAGTTATCATGATGCTGTTCACACCCTTCCTTTCCCAGGCGGCACTCAAATTTGGCCCGCCGGAGTTATTTCTAGTCTGTCTAGGAGGTCTGGCCGTGGTGGGGAGCCTGATGGGCAAGAGTTTCAGCAAAGGCTTTATTTCTGTGGCCATCGGCCTAGTGCTGTCCATTGTGGGAATGGACGCAGTCAGTGCCAACTACCGATTTACTTTCGACAACGTCAATCTTCAGGCCGGCTTCGATCTCATTCCTGTAAGTGTGGGCCTATTTGCCATCGCGGAGATGCTCAACCTGATTTGCAATCAGGGAGACAACTCCGTCATCAGTGGGAAAAACCATCCTTTCCCGGTGCTGGAGGGTATCCGGGGTGTGGCCAAACGGTGGAAGCTACTGATCAAGTCCTCAATTATTGGTACGATAATTGGAATTCTGCCTGGTACTGGAGGAGCAATTGCCTCCTTTATCTCCTATGGAGAGGCAAAACGCACTTCCAAGGAAGCCAGTCAGTTTGGCAAAGGAGCAATAGACGGAATTGTAGCCCCTGAAAGTGCCAATAACGCCGCTGTGGGCGGATCCTTTGTCCCGTTGCTGGCCTTGGGTATTCCGGGTTCGGCCACTTCGGCCATCATTTTTGGGGCATTAACTGTGCATGGGATGATTCCTGGTCCCAAGTTGTTCAGCGAGCACGCCGATGTTGTCTACTCTCTGATGCTGGGTTTGCTTGTCAGCACTATTCTCATGGTGGTGATTGGCCTGCTGGCTACCCCCGCGTTCAGCAAGGTGCTGAGTGTGGACATCAAGCTAATTATTCCAGCTGTGCTGGCCTTCTCCATTTTCGGCGCATACAGTGCACGCAACAGCCTGTTTGACGTTCTGGTGGCGGTGGTATTTGGCCTTATCGGCTTGGTGTTCAAGCGGTTCCAGATCCCTATTGCGCCTGCGGTACTGGGTATGATCCTAGGATCCATGGCGGAAAAAAATCTGCGTCGGTCTTTGACCATTGCAGCTGCCAAGAACAGTAACATTGTGTCCTACATTCTGCTCCGCCCCATTTCTCTGGTCATTCTGATTTTGCTGATTCTTCTGGTTTACGGCAATTTCAAAACGGCATTGCGTAAAAAAAATGAGGAATAAAAAATTATCTGAGAAAAAGCCGAGCAGGCCCCGCCGCAAAATCGTTTTGCGGCGGGGCCTGTAGCGGTTTCAGGGGCGGGATAAGTACAACATGGGAGACGAAGCGGATGCGCTTAAACTCGGCACAGTGCGGGGCAGGGGGAGAGGTAAATGGGTTGTACTGGCCGGGGCAGGCGGCCTACTCTGTTTAGTCATCCAGATGAACATCCATATTTTCCTGTAGATTGCGGCAGAGAAGCTGGTAATGTGGTACACACCGTCAGCAAGGGGAGGTAGTACGGGAACAGTCGTCATTGGGTAATTTCAAAACTATGTGTGCCCTACTTTCATTACATAGGCTTATTTTCCTGTTTCTTGCATTAGGTGTGATAAGGGATTTCCTTTTTGGCCTAAATGATCAAAAGTACTGTTTTCTGGACGTCTCTGGCCTGACATCAAAACAGACGGATTCTCTGGAGACTATCATCAATAATTATCGTGGACTTTAAGCACCGTAATGATTAAACTACCTTTGATGTATTGTTATGGGGAAACATGATATGGGCATTGAATCTCGACTCAAGGATTTGGGGGAGGAGTGCGATTTGACTTAGGAGCAAGTGGCCGAACTTCTGAGAACAACGAAACAGTATTACTAAAATATGAAGTTTTAGCTTGTTTATTTCCTATAGAACAGATAGGAATATTGTCGGCTTTATTACAAACCAACTGATTATCATTTATGCCGGACATCTGTAAAAAACTCTATCTGAATATCTGAAGAATTAGACTGTTAAAATACGGGAAATTAGACAGCTGATATTAACAAAGGATAGTGAGAGGGCGCAGTTTGAAAAATGAAAGTCAAATGCGAATCCTGTATCTGCTGCAATTTCTGTATCAAAGCACGAATGAGCTCTGTTCCATATTGTCGGCGGCTATTCTGCGTTGTTGGGAGGTCCATGGGATCTGCTCAGATCGAAAGCAGGCTTATAAGAATATCGCCTCGCTGCAAGATCTCACACAGATATTATTTGCATCAAAAGCACGCCGAATCGATGCTTCATTGGCCCCTGCCGTATGGGGAATTTTTTTTCGTGCATCAATCCATAGTCACTGGACGGCGCGAAGCCCAAAGCCTTTGACACTATATCAGAGTGGAGGAGCAGCGGCAGTTTATCGTAGCTTTTATAAATAGACGATTTCATTTCAACACTCCTTTTCATTGGGACAGAACAGTTCGACAATTCTTAGACTGGGTTGCCGATGCGGGACTTGGTTCATTTGTTAATAGCAGATTAGATCGCAGAACGTCCGCAGGATGCCTCCCACATACTCCAGCAGCTTGTCCATAATGGGCATTTGGTTAGCGTGGTCACCTTGTCGTCATACTGTAGAGAGATCATTTTCTGCTCTCTGGCATTCAGCCTTTCAATGGCTCCATGAGATCTTCAAATCGGAGGTTCCGGAGCACGGCATCCTCCACGGATCGCCTGACACAGTCCAAGCCGGGCCACACCGTTTCAAACTCGTTTTTACCCAGATGCCCCACGTCCTGCCTCTTCTGTGCTTGTTCCTATTTACGATCCTGCTCCGGGAACTCTGCTACATCCTTTGGCACCCATAATTGCTCACCGTTGTATTTGATCACGACATAGTGGTTCATTTGTGTCCCTTCCACTCTCAACAAAGAGATACACACTTGCTCTGCCGGGACAGCACCAAAAACTATAGACCTTCATGGAAGTTTCCTGTATATAGGAGTGGTGGTGCGCTACGAGGTCAGGAATGTCTGAGACCACACATAGGTGTGAACCTCACCAGGTATGAGATTAGGCTTTCGCCTAACTGTAAGGTAACGAAACTTAGTGGCCTTGCCAATTATATAGAGGGGCACGAGCCAACACATATCTGCAGATTGGGTGGGCTGACGCAATATCAGAGAAGGAATTCTCATTATTTTTAGCAGCTTTTTGATTAAAGAGGCGGTCAAAGAAATCGGTGGATTCTTAAAGGACGAGTCTTGACAAAAAGAAAAGGGTCATGTATGATAGGTAAAAATAACTTGTGTGAAGCAAGTTGAGGAGGCTGAAGCGCTCCAATTGCTGGCGTATCTGATAAGCTGCTGAAATGTATGCTAAGAGGCATATGACTTCTCTGAAGGGAGGTTGTATGCCTCTTTTTATTTTTGGCAAGATGCAGATGGATTCAACTTGAAAGGATTTGAAATTACCATGAAAAAGTTTCCTGTACTGCTGTGGGCGTTGATAATGGCATTTAGTCTTGTGGCTTGTGGCAGCTCTGACGGTCCTGAAAATAGCATCGATCAAGATCAGACACCAGATACCTACGGTACTGAGCAGCCAGAGGCCCGCACAGTTGTTGATGTGTGGAACCGTGAAGTGGAAATTCCCTATGAAGTAGATTCCATTATTTGTCTTGGCTCCATGGCTCCCCGCTTTGCTGCCTATTTAGATGTAGTAGACATGATGGTGGGTGCCGAGGATAGCGACATCAACGGGATGACAGCTCGTTATGATTACAGCCCTGTTTATCATGAGCAACTGAAAGGACTTCCCTCTGTCGGTTCTGGTGGCGGCAGTGGAGAAAATAATGGTTACGCTGAACAAATCATTCAGGTTCAGCCTGATGTCATCATTGCTGGATTCAACGAAGATGCCGCTGAGGAACTGCAAAACCAGACTGGTATCCCGGTTGTTTGTGTTCGCTATCGAACCCAGTATTTTATTGATGAGGGCTTCTATCGTGCTATGCGTGTGTTTGCCGAGGTCGTTGGCGCTGAGGATCGGTGTGAAGAAGTGCTGGCCTATGTTGATGCCTGTAAAGACGATTTGAATGAGCGCACCAAAGATATTCCTGACACGGAAAAGCTGAAAGCCTATACAGGAGCAGTTACATTCAATGGGCGCCACGGGTTCCCCTTTACTTATGTCAATTTCCCGCCGTTCCTGGCTGTGAATGCGAATAATGTGGCGGATAGCTACATAGAAGAGGTCACTGGCGAGGCGACAGATACCGCACAGGAGTCCGGAAAGGCATATCTGGGACAAAATGGCTTTGAGGTGGACTGGGAGCAGATTATTGAATGGGATCCTGATATCGTATTCCTTGATCCTGGCAATATGGATCTTGTAAATGACGAGTATGCCACCAACCCAGGTGTGTTTGAATCCTTGCGTGCCATTCAGGAAGGCCAGGTCTATACCATGCCTTCCACCAATGCGGCAGGTCCTAATGTTTCTTATATTCTGGTCAACTCTTATTTTGCTGGTAGCATCCTGTATCCCAAGCAATTTGCTGACATTGATTTTGAGGAAAAGGCCGGTGAGATTTTGGAGTTCATGCTGGGTGACAACACCTTTGAGCAGATGAAGGCCGGCGGTCTGTATTACGGAAAGATTGAGATTGGAGCGTAATTCCCAATGATAAAGCATCAGCCAAATGATATGGTGAAATATCAGCAATATATCAGGCGGAAATGGCTGGTGCTGCTGGTAATGGTAATTTTGGCAGTGATTGCCAGCCTTGCTTCTTTGATGGCAGGTTCCGCTGGATTGACCTTGAAGGAAGTCGTTCTCGCTGTGTTCGGGAACGGAACAAGGCAAACATCCACCATTGTCTGGAACGTGCGAATGCCAAGGATTGCCGCAGCACTTGTAGTGGGTATGGCACTTGCTATGTGTGGGTGCATCATGCAAAATGTGTTACGCAATCCGTTGGCGTCCGCATCTACATTGGGGGTATCTCAAGGAGCATCCTTTGGCGCTGCGGTGTCGATTATCTATCTGGGAGCCGGAACGCAGGTCAATACTGGCAGCGGTTCTGTTGCCTCTCTTACTATTACCAATCCGGCAATGGTGACATTTTGCGCCTTTTTGGGTGGAGTAGCAACAACGGCAGTGATTCTGGCGTTGTCCCGGCTACGAGGTGTCACACCATCTGTTATGGTACTGGCAGGTGTTGCAATCAGCTCCATGTTCAGCGGTGGAACGACATTAGTACAATATTTTGCGGATGATGTGATGGTGGCCACAGTAGTCCACTGGACTTTTGGCAACTTGGGACGCGCTGGCTGGGGTGAGATTACCTTAATCGCAGAGCTCAGTTTGGTTGCATTCTTGTTTTTCTACTACCATCGCTGGAGCTATAACGCCATGGAGAGCGGGACCCATACAGCGAAAAGTCTGGGCGTGCCTGTGGACTTTCTTATTCCCACCAGCATGGTCATATGTGCGCTGATTTCCTCAGTTTCTGTGGCGTTTGTGGGATGTATCAATTTTATCGGTTTGATTGCCTCACACATCATGCGGCGCTTTGTAGGAAATGATTTTCGGTTTTTGATCCCCTGCACGGCACTATGCGGTGCAGTGCTTATGCTGGCCTCGGATATTGCCTGCCGGATGTTGGTCCCGCCTGTAGTGCTGCCCATCGGCGCATTGACTTCTTTTCTTGGTGCACCTCTTTTCCTGTGGCTGATCATGCGGAGAGGGAGTGTAAAATGATCGAAATAAAAAACATTTCCTTTTCTTATGGAAAAAGTCAAATTTTGCGGGATGTGAGTTTTGCGGCTCAGGACAGTGAATGTGTAGGGATTTTGGGCAATAATGGAGCAGGTAAGAGTACGTTGATTACCTGTATTAATCGCATCCGCATACCTGAAGCTGGTGAGGTCCTCATTGATGGGAAATCTGTCCAGAGCATGAGTCGGAACGAGATGGCCCGAACCATTGCGTATGTAGCACAGAAAAATGAAATGATGCAGGCTACGGTGTTTGACTGTGTGTTATTGGGAAGAAAACCATATATCAAGTGGGGAGTTAGCCAAGAGGATCTGGATTTGTGCGCGGCCATGATCCAACGGGTTGGGTTGGAAGAATTTCAGGTGAGGCAGATGGACGAACTTTCAGGTGGAGAACTGCAAAAGGTCATGTTGGCGCGTGCCTTGGTGCAGCAACCAAAAGTGCTATTGTTGGATGAACCAACCAGCAATCTTGATCCAAGAAATCAATACGAAATGATGGCATTGGTGCGGCAAATTGCGAAGGAACAAAGAATCACGGTGCTGATTGTCATTCATGACTTGAATCTGGCGTTGCGCTATTGTGACCGTTTTTACTTTTTGAAAAATGGCGTGGGTTACCGCTATGGTGGAATAGAAACAGTAGAAGAGTCAGCCATTGAGGAGGTTTACGGGATCTCCGCGCAAGTCATGGAAGTTGATGGACGAAAATTTGTCATGATTGGATAGGTGAAAAAGATGGAGATAGATAAAAAGGCCTTGTGGGAAAAATGTGCAGCGTTCCATGGTCATGCGTGCCCAGGCCTGACGATTGGATATAGGGCAGCTTTGTATGCCATCGAGTTACTGGGAATTGAGTTTTCAAAGGACGAGCAGGTGGCATGTATCACAGAAAACGATGCCTGTGGTGTGGATGCAATCCAGGTTATTTTGGGCTGTAGTGTGGGTAAAGGAAATTTGTTATTCCATATGACCGGAAAACAGGCATTTTCTTTCTATAACCGAGCCAATGGGACATCTGTCAGGCTGGTTTTGAAAAATAAGACTGCTTCTATGAGCCGAGAAGAAACGTTTCGTTATTACCACGATTGCAACAACAATGAAATGTTTGATGCAAAACAGGTTAGAATTGATTTGCCGGAACGTGCGCGTATTTTTGATTCTTACATTTGTGAGTGCTGTGGTGAATCTGCCGCTGCCAACTGGATTCGGATTCAAGAGGGCAGGAAGCTTTGCATAGATTGTTACCAAAGTTATGACCGTTTCCGTGTATAATTTGAGAGTGGATTTTGGGAAAAGGCCGATGCTCATAATTTGGTTCGGCATACCTTTACTGGTTAATATGAAAGTGTTTGACGGAAAAGATACTTTCATCTATTATGATCTCTGTAAAATCAAAGTATGACAGGTGTAAATTATGACCTTGCAGGAATTCTTTGCTGAAAATCCAAAAGTTGCGTTAGCTTTTTCAGGCGGGGTAGATTCTTCGTATTTGCTGTATGCCGCAACCAACTGCCGTGCCAAGGTCAGGGCCTACTATGTAAAGTCGGTATTTCAGCCCAGGTTTGAACTGGATGACGCTAGGCGGCTTGCGTCGGAATTAGGGGCGGATATGAAGATGCTGGATGTGGATATCTTGAACGATCCACAGATTACAGCTAATTCCGCCGACCGGTGCTATTACTGCAAATATTTTATTTTCAATTCCATTATCAGGGCGGCGTCAGAGGATGGATTTTCTGTACTGATAGACGGGACCAACGCCTCTGATGATGCGGGAGATCGTCCCGGGATGCGCGCGCTGGGGGAGCTTTCGATTCGCTCCCCTCTGCGGGAATGTGGGTTAACAAAGGCGGAGGTGCGGCGACTCTCCAAAAAGGCGGGGCTTTTCACCTGGGACAAGTCGGCCTATGCCTGCCTCGCCACCCGAATCCCTACCGGCGTGGAGATTACGCAGGAAATGCTGCAAAGGACTGAAACGGCGGAGGACTTCCTGTTTTCACAGGGGTTTGCGGATTTTCGGGTGAGAATGATTGGAACTGCCGCTCGGCTACAACTGCCTGAGGCACAGCTGCCGCTTTTGCTGGAAAAGCGGCAGGCAATCTTCTCCGAATTAAAAAAGAGTTACAGTGCTGTGCTGCTAGATCTGGAGGTACGGGAATGAACAACGAAATTAAACGTGTACTGGAATCCGTGCAGACCGGAGAACTGTCAGTGGATGATGCTTTGCTGAAAATTAAAGCTGAACCCTTTGAGGACATCGGGTTTGCAAAGGTGGATTTGCACCGCAAGATCCGTCAGGGAGTGGCGGAGGTTATCTACGGCGCAGGTAAAACACCGCAACAGATCATCGGAATTCTGGATGTGATGAAGAAAAATCGGCAAGACACCATCCTTATTACCCGTATGTCGCCGGAGGCCGCTGCCACCGTTGGACAGGCTCATGAGTTGGACTATCACGCTGATGCCAGAGTAGGGATCGTCGGTCAGCTACCGGAGCCTACCGGTATCGGAAGAATTGTGATTGCTACCGGAGGAACCAGTGACATTCCCATAGCAGAGGAAGCTGCCTTGACTGTACAGATCTTGGGCAATGAGGTTGTGCGATTGTACGATGTGGGCGTTGCTGGGCTTCACCGTACTCTGAGGTACTTGGACGACATTATGAGCGCCAGCGTGATTGTGGCCATAGCAGGCATGGAGGGAGCCCTTGCCAGTGTCATCGGCGGTCTTGCGGACTGCCCGGTTATTGCTGTGCCCACCAGTGTGGGCTATGGGGCGTCTTTCAACGGCTTATCTGCCCTGTTGTCTATGCTGAATTCTTGCGCCAGCGGCGTTTCTGTCGTGAATATCGATAATGGTTTTGGAGCTGGTTATCTGGCCAGCATGATTAACCATATGGATGCAAAAAAGGAGAATTAACATATGAAGACGCTGTACTTGGATTGCGGCATGGGTGCTGCGGGTGATATGCTGGCGGCAGCCCTGCTGGAGTTGATTCCGGAGCGTGATGGCTTTGTCAGTTGGATGAACTCATTTGGCCTGCCCGGTGTAACAATTACACAAGAGACATCTGTCAAGTGCGGAATTGCCGGCACCCATTTTTCTGTGAAGGTTCATGGAGAAGAAGAAAGCCATGACCATCATGACCACGAGCATCATCACGACCATCATCACCACAGTGGTATAGACGATATTTCCCACATTGTCTATGATCATCTTCCCATTCCGCAGAAGGTCAAGGAGGATATCATGGCTGTTTATGAACTGATTGCTGAGGCAGAGAGCCATTCTCATGGAGTACCTGTGAGTGCGATCCACTTCCATGAAGTTGGGACGATGGATGCTATCACCGATATTACTGCGGTTTGCTTGCTGATGAATGAGATCGCACCCGATGAGGTGATTGTTTCTCCTGTCCATGTGGGAAGCGGTACGGTGTGGTGTGCCCATGGTGTTCTGCCGGTACCGGCTCCCGCAACCACCTTCATTCTCAAAGATGTTCCCATCTACGGCGGAAGCATTCAGGGCGAACTCTGTACGCCCACAGGAGCTGCGTTGCTGAAGCACTTTGCGACGAGATTTGGTGATATGCCGGTGATAAAGTTGCAGGCCATTGGATATGGCATGGGAAAGAAAAATTTTGAGGCCGCTAACTGTATTCGGGCCATGCTGGGCGAGAGAGAGGGAAAAACGGATGCCGTTCTGGAACTATCCTGTAACGTGGATGACATGACGGCAGAACAGATCGGCTTTGCTATGGAACGACTGTTTGACGGTGGTGCGTTGGAGGTTTATACTATCCCTATCGGCATGAAAAAATCTCGTCCTGGCGCACTGATTAGGGTCATGTGCCGTGAACAGGACAAAGGGAAATTGGTTCGTTGGATGTTTAAATACACAACGACGATTGGCGTGCGGGAAACGAAAACGCAACGATATATTCTGGATCGTGATGTGACAATGATGGACACTCCTTATGGAACCATTCGCCTCAAAAACTCCCGTGGGTATGGTGTGAGCCGTTCGAAGTATGAGTACGAAGATTTGGCGCGCATTGCCAGAGAACAAGACGTGTGCATTGAGGATGTTATTGCTGCAGTGGATAAATGAAGTCCGCTTTTTGAACATTTTTATCGAAAAATGGACTTGTCATTTTCAGAAAGCCTTGCGTATTGAGTCTTTCAACTCCTGTATGATTGCCGAGACTTGTTTGACACTGACCCGTACCCCCATTTTGTGTTAAAACCGTTTTGATCTCCTCGATACTAAATCGATGCTGATTGTCATCAAAAATCTGCTTTGCTTTCAGTATTGGCGCTTGCTGCTCCTTCTCTCGCTTGCTCCGGCCTGCACGATGGAAAATATATTTCTAGATATTTCAAACGTTCTTTAAAGCAAAAGATGGTCCTTATGGTACGGTATATACAGAGCGCCAGAACAAAATCCCAGTATATAATTTGAGCCTGCACTTTTATAAAAAGTTACCGGCTTGGATGTAAAAGACTTTGTCCTTCTGGTTTCCCTTGGTGCTTTCAACGACACACTGATGAACGAAGCAGTGTACAAGTTCAAGCGATATGGGGATTCAAGCCTTGAATACAATAGATTGCGAAAGCACGATGCCGCAGAGAATGTCAGCCTGTTCTATAACATTATCAGTCGAGCGGATTATGAGAGTATGGAGGTACAGCAGTAGTCCTCGATGGAAATTGCTCTTGCTAAGAAACAAAGCCTACCCTTGTTGTCAAGAAGCCGATAAAGCCTAAAATTTTATATTCCTACATCTTAAAATGGGCACTTTGTGTGTTGTCCGTATAGCTGGGGCAGTTCATGCTTGATGTGGCGTGTTTCGATTACCACAAATTAGCTTCAGGAAGTTGAGCAGCAAAACTGCGGAGAACGGGCAAGTAGCAGATAAGATTGAAAGGAGCCATACAGGAAGCTAGGATAAAGGCTGCCGGAGACTGATAACGATCTGCGCCATAATGATGGTATCTAGGGTAACGACAAGAGGGGGCTGAGGATTTGCCGGGCCGCCATTTTATGCTGAAAGGCCCAGCGAGAAATGGATCGCTGATGCGATGGAGCTCAAATGAGTGCATTGAGGTACATAAGCTTTATCTGAGTGCTAAAATCTCTGAGACCGTCGTGCTCTTTTCTGGGCGCTGGGTGAGCGCAACGATGATTCACTCATATTCAAGACATTTGACAGGGCTGTTAAGGATACTCCGGATGCACATCTCAATACACAAGCCAAGTGTTCCACCAGAAATTTGTATAGTCGGAAACGGTACAAAGCATGTCTCGTATGGCCCGCTGTATTGACAATGGCCCAAGGCTTTTAGGGCTTTCTGAAGAAGCGGGAGCGCTATGACGGAAGACAATTCACCAGTAAGATGGAACTTGCGCCAATTGTAGTGAATTACATCTGTTATTACAACACCAGGAGAATTCAGCCAGCCCGGGCGTGTTGACACCGGTAGAGGGACATGAGCTGTTCCTTGGTGCATAAAAAGTGGCCAGCAGCCTACAGGCTGCTGGCCGGGGGAATTTTACATTTTTCACTGTCCTCTTGACGGAAAGAAGCTCACTTGGTGCGGACCCAATCAATCCTTTTTTATTCGTTTAGGCAAGCCATGAAGGCCCTCGGTTCGGCTTTTTGGATCTGCCTTATTTGATCAAACGCTTCTCCAACACATATCGGCTCGGTGATAAACTGTTTTCCTTGCGTACGGAAATAAAACCGTTTCATTTCATTGCTGTTATTTATCAGACAGGGGTGGGGGGCAATGACGTGATAGAATGGATCGCAGCCCGCCTGAATGTCCAGACAGTCTGCCAATACACTGCTGCCAGTAGGATAAACACCCGCACTGGTCCCTGCACCGGAAAAGCCAAACTTGCCAATGCGCTCACCATAAAATGCCACATTGCTGTAAATTTCCGGTGCTGTTATGCCAAAAAGGGTGGGAATGACAAAAGCGGAAACTCCACTTGACACCTTTTTTGCACGGGTGAACAGCTTACAGATCCACCCATGTTCACGAAAGAACGTGATATCTTCCGCGGAAATCGTTGAAATGCCAAAACAGGGGATGTCATCTTCACGTAACGAAACACCAAAGGCTAGATTTGCAGACAGCACAAGCTTACGTCGTGGATCCAGGGCCTCTACGTCATCCGTCGGATCTTTTTCCGCAAAACCAATATCCTGTGCGCCTTTCAACGCAGTCATATAATCCGATCCATGGTTAGTCATTTCGTTTAAAATGTAGTTGGTCGTACCATTCAGTATTCCCGCAATCTCGACAATATTGTCCATGCGCGCCCCGCGAGAGATAGAACTCAGCCACGGGATTCCTCCTGCTGCCGCTGCTGTACAGCGCAATTTGACATCATTTTTATGCGCCAGCGAAACCAGCTCGTCATAGTATACCACCATCAAGTGCTTATTGGCCGTCACTACATTCTTACCGGCACGCAACGCACGGCACACATAGTCGTGAGAAGGATTCAGTCCGCCCAACACTTCGATAACCGTATCGATACTTGAATCATTTTCGATTTGTGCAAAGTCTGCCGTGATCTCGCATGTCAATTCGGGGCGGGGGTGGCGGGAGAGGACCTTTGTTACAGCCATATCGGTTCGGTTACAGGCAAGGCTGTAGAATGCCTTCCCAACATTACCAAAGCCAAGCAACGCGATATTCATATGTATGACCATTCCTTTCTGCTGTACTTCAAGGCACCAAAGGGACATGAGACCCGCTTCACCTATATGGCGCAGGGCGATATAATTTGGTCAAGAGTGCCTGCCTCCCAGTATTGGGCATTGGATTCACCATCGATTTTATATCTGATATGCTGGTGTTGTGGTAAATGCCTTGTCCCATTCTTTAATCGAGATGGCACAGTGTGCAAAAATAGTCCAGATTCTCTGAGCTTGATTTTTGCACGCTTTTTCTGCTCCACCTTTATTTACAGCTTGTTGAGGATGCACAACCTTGATGTTCCTACTCCTGTTTCATTTGAGATAGTCCAAAGCGAACTGCGTCAAGGTCTCAACACCGGGGCAAAGTGCCTCTGATGGGAAAATGCATTGTGCGACATGAAGTCCCAGGCCGCTTTGTGGTAAGCTTGCAAGATGGGTCCCCAACAGATACTGTGCGCCGTGGTTTTTGCAGGCCTCCAACATGCAGGAGAAATCATCGGAACCCATAGACGGTGTCAAGTCCTGCACTACGCAGT
Organism: Flintibacter sp. P01028; assembly: GCF_041925235.1. Taxonomy (NCBI): domain Bacteria; kingdom Bacillati; phylum Bacillota; class Clostridia; order Eubacteriales; genus Flintibacter; species Flintibacter sp. P01028. The sequence goes on along the minus strand of NZ_JBHEVC010000005.1, from coordinate 153,619 downwards.
CTGCACCGAGTACTTTTCTCGAGGATTCCGCCAACTGTGTGCAGATGTCCTCCGCATTTTCGAGCGGCGGCATCCCCTTCTCCACGACCACTTCGCACTGTGCCCCCATCGACTGACAAAAAGAATGACAGAGCGTTCGGATCTCTTCCAACCGTTTTAAGCGGAACGCATTGTCCATACAGCGCATTGTTCCTCGCAAGAGCACTTCATCGGGAATAATGTTTGGTGCACTTCCGCCATGGAATTCGCCAAACGTGAGCACAAGGGGATGGGTTGCTTTATTACGGCGGCTCACAATGGTCTGCAACTGCATCAGCAGGCCAGCGGCAGTCACAATGGGGTCAATACAATCATCCGGATGTGCCCCGTGCCCACCCTTACCGATCACACGGATCGTGATTACATCACAACTTGCGTTTGCCACGCCGCTGAACAGACCAATTTTGCCAAGAGGTAATGCCGGGGCGCAATGAAATCCCACCAATGCATCGGGAGATTCATCCTGAAAAATTCCTTTGGAAAGCATCGTGCTCGCTCCGTCGAAGGTTTCTTCCGCACATTGGAAAACAAACAGTACTGTCCCTTGTAGAGCCTCGCGCTGCTGTGCAAGTTGTTTCGCGCAGCCCAAAAGAGCGGCGGCGTGGATATCATGTCCGCAAGCATGGCTGACACCTGCGACCGTCGAAGCATACGGTAAACCGGTATCTTCTTGCAGCGGCAGTGCGTCAATGTCCTCCCGAATCGCAAGGATCTTGCCCGGTTTTGCGCCACGAAGACGGCCGACGACTCCTGTAGGCAAATCGAAGGGCAGTACCTCGACACCGTAAGCGCGCAGTCTTTCTTTAATCAACTGCGTCGTCATAACCTCACAATGCCCTAGTTCCGGCGCTGCATGCAGCTTTGCCCGCAATAAAGCAATCTCTTCGTACCATGCGGGATACTGAATACTCTGCTGCTCTCTCATTATTCCTCCGTCATCATACGCATGATTTCTTTGTCAGTTTCGTGCATCCCAACTCTTCCGAGCCGCCCAAACCGCCGGATGCTGTTATCAACACCCTTGACGACCAAACCTTCGCCGTCATAGAATTGGTTTCCGCTGCGGTACATTTCGTAACCCAAAATTCCGGCGTCAACTGCTACGGCAATTTTAGCCGCACAGGAGGATTTGGCCCCGTCGCAGACAATTCCGGACGTAATAGCCAGCGCATTGACCACCGTATGTGATATTGCGTTCAAATCTCCACCCATCAAATAGGTGATTCCCGCACCTGCACCTGCGCCGGCACTTACAGCACCGCAGTAGGCAGAAAGCCGCCCTATACTACATTTTTCATGGATTGTCGTCAAATTGGAGATCAACAATGCACGGTAGAGCTTCTCGTCATCTACTCCTAGCGCCGCGGCATACTCGATAACTGGCAAAGATGCCGTTATACCCTGATTACCACTGCCGGAGTTAATAACCACCGGCAGCTCACAGCCGTTCATACGGGCGTCAGATCCTGCGGCGGCTCTGGCCCTTGCTCTTGTTTTGATATCTGTTCCGTAGGTGGCAAGTAAGGTTTTTCCGACGTTTACACCATAATTTCCGCGCAGGCCCTCATCCGAAATGGCACTGTTCATCGCAATTTGTCTCGCCAGGATATCCTTAACGTCTTCGAGGTCGCAGCTTGTGGCAAAATCAAAGATCCCCGCCATGTTCAAAAAAGTATAGTCCGGTATATCCGTAGATACAACAGATGAAAGTGCTTTTTCGAAAAGAATTTCCCCATCTTTTTCGATCAGAACAATATTGCTGTGTTCCTGTGCAATACGGACACGAGCATAAGAGTTCTTTACAAAAACGGTTATAATAAAATCAAGTGCCTCTGTCGTTTCCAACGGCAAAAGCTTAAAATCAAGTGCATCGATATACTCCGGAAGCTTTTCCTTTACTCCGTTGCTGATATGCGCAATCACCTCGAGAACTGCGGCTTCGTCGCCGCCAAATGCGCCAATCGCTGCTGCGGCCTTGACCCCCTTTTGACCGTTTGTATTGGGAACCACAACGCTTTTGACATTTTTTATCATGTTTCCGCTGGCCTCAACCAGAATCCGTTCTGGGAGTGCTCCCAGAACAGATCTGGCCTTAGCCGCGCAATAGGCGATCGCAATTGGTTCTGTACAGCCCATAGCAGGAACCAGTTCCCGCGAGAGAATATCGACGTATGCCTGATAGGCAGGGTCGTTCTTTTTCATTGCGTTTATCCTTTAATTTTGAATGACAAGATCTTTTACGACAGCTTTCCTGGCCGGCTCGATCACAACGTCCTCCCCTGTTAGGACCATCTGACAGGCAAGGCCGGCCTTTCCGTTGCATTTGACAGCGCAGCGGCCACAGATTCCATGGAGGCATGCACTGTGCGAAAAGAAGCTCAGGGTACCATCCATCGTTTCTGCGATCTGTTCCAATAGAGCCATGACCGTCATATGTTCTTCCGGATCGATCGTCACTTCATATTCTTTGAAATACGGCTCTTTGTCGACCGTCGGATCGTAACGAAAAATCTTTGCAATCATTTGGCGTCCTCCTGATTCTTCATTCCCAAATCCTCTGTCATAACGTAAGTCCCATAATCGATTCTCTCAGCCTTTTTCATGGGAATTTTCGTTACTACAGGCAGCACCGTAGACAGATTGTCGTTATCGCACTTCTGTTCAGATACCAGACGAACCTGCCAATCCACATTGTCAATCAACGGGTAATCTTCACGCAAATGCACGCCGCGGCTTTCCTTACGCATCAGCGCCATCTTGGCCGACACTGTAGAGCAAGTCAGCAGATTACGTAACTGTAACGCTTCGAGAAGTTCCCGGTTATACAACAGTCCCTTTGCGGTAATGCTGATGTTATCCATTTCCTCCTTCAATGCTTCATAGTCGCTGATGCCCTTTGCTAAAGTCTGCTCGTTGCGCAGAAGCTTCAATGTAGCGTCAGAGATGCTCTGCAGTCGCTCTTTCGCCTGTTTGACCGTGATACCGCCTTTATTGCTGAGGATCTTCTCCAGCGTGCCGACAGCCTTTGCAACAGAAGCCTTTTCTGCTTCGACCAAAACTTCACCTGCGCTGCGCTGTGCGGCGACCTCACCGGCCTTATAGCCCTGAACTATCATTTCAACTACTGCATCCGCTACACGGTTTGCGCCGAAAGCGCCACAGCCGACTTCGCCTGCCGCGTACAGGCCAGGTACACCAGTCATCATGTTCTCATCGATATAGATACCGCCAACACTGTACTCGCCGCCAAAACCAACCTCTATACGGCGATGTTTCTTAATGTAGTCTCGGTAATTGATGATGCTCTCCCCATGATAATATCCATGGGGATAAAAGCCTTCAAAGTGCTCCATAACCGCATCAAACATACGGTCAATTTCCTCGTCCGTAAAACGGTGGAAATCGAAATAAAAACCGTCGTTCTTCGTGCCGCGGCCTTCGTTGAGGACTTTGCCATAGTAGTACATGTCCAGAACTTTGGCCATTTCGCTCACAGATTCCATCTCACGAACCTTTTTGGGAATGTCAATTAGCTTGCCAGAGGCATCGACCGCATCATAGTCAAACGCTGCACGGAAGGTGCAAAGTGCAGGCAGGATGGAACCCCTATACTCCTTCGGCTCAATCGCCGTGACCATGAACAAAATGAATTCCATATCGGCGAGCTTTGCTCCAGCCCGATAAGCCATCGCTTGCCCGTCACCGGTGCTATCCGTATTGGAACTTTTGAGCGTGTACGGTTGGAATCCGCCTGTGCCAAGGATCGTCGCCTTCGCTTCAAACTGGATCAACTCGCCGTTGTAAAGATCCATACCGAGCGCACCGGTCACCTTGTCCCCGTTTTTGAGCAGATCGGTCACTGAGACATCATTATAGATCGTAATGTTTTCACATTTCTTAATACCGTTTATCAATGCACGGCCAAAGCTGCGCCCGGTTACGTCCCAGTTGCCGGGAGGATAGAAGTCAAAGCGCTCACCGAGCTCCTCGCCCCACTGCTTGACTTCGTAAACAATGAGCGGGCTGTCGTCAACAAACTGCTGAACTATCTTTTGGTCGCTCAAATTGAATCCGTCGTTTACGATAGACTCAAACATAACTTCACGGGTGAAGGACGGATCTGCTCCGGGAATTTTGTAATCGTAGTAGGCGCTCTCTCCATCCATTCCGTAGGAGCCGCCGATCATGATGGTATTGCCGCTATTGCCGACTTTTCCTTTGCTTACCATCACGACCTTGGCGCCGTTTCGGGATGCGGCGACCGCGGCGGTGCAAGCTGCACCGCCGCCGCCAATTACTAAAACGTCTGTAACGACTTTCTTAGCAATTTTCAGCATTTATTTTCCCCTTCCTCTTAGATCACATCAAAGTCGGTATCGTAGTAGCTGACGAGAACGTTTGCCATATCTTCTCCATACGTCGCTGCAAAGCGAGAGAGAACTTCGGTCGCGGTGACCTGACCTTCAGCTCCAAAAATCGCAATCGTGATGGAACTGAATGTCTTGTAAACATGACCACAATGGAAATCGAATGTCCGCAAATACTCTGCATGCTTTTGGAACTTTGCGCCTTCGGGGAAGTTTGCTCCCCGGAGGATTTGAATACAGCTGCCATGCTCATGCATGGACTGCGGTACATCGAAGACAAGATCCGGGTTAAATCCGCGGCATACCGAGTTGTCAACATAAGTACAATAGGTCGTTCCACATTTGGTAAGCCCCATCTCTTTGAATTGTGCTGCCCAGGGGCACTGGGTTACACGTTCGTCAAAATCAGGGGAATAGGATACAACATACCCTTGGTTATCACAACCCTCATCCTTTACGGTCTGCGTATTGACCCATTCGCCGTATTCTCGATAGGTTGCAAAATCCAGCTTTCGTCCATCCCGTATGGCACGTTGTGCCATACGAGCACCGCGCTGTTCAGCGTAGCGCTGCGTCGCATGGACGAATGCCGCTTCCCCTCTTTGTGCGAAACGTTCTGTCAGAAGTGAGTAGAACGAACCGACAATAAATGCGTGATGTTTTTCAGTAAATTCTCTCATTAGAACTCCTCTTTCTGATCTATTGCACATTGTTATGCCAATTAATGTTCCATTCCGCTTACTGTGCATCGAGTTCGGGATAGAACTCCTGACCTTCGATCTCTTCCTTTGTCTTCATCAGATCGAAGTGGATGGTGAGGAGCATGATGATGCCCAGTGCATACAGATAAAAGGCATACTTCATCATGCTGAACGGATTGGTCAGGCCACCAAATGCCATGATCGCAAGAACGTTCATACCAATCGGGGATAGGCCCGGCATAATGCAAGCAAAGATATCTAGGATAGACGCGAAGCGTTTGGGCGCAATTTTGAACTTTTTGGCCAGGGGTTTGAGCATTTCGCAGGAAATGATGATGGTGATGCAGTTGTTGCCGATGCTGATGTTTACCAGGCTGATCATCACTGCCATGAAGTACTGCGCACCCTTACGGGTCTTGATGTTACTGGTAGCTCTCGACAGCAGCCAGTCGATACCGCCCATGTCCTGCACACGGCCAACGATACCCTTGAGGGTGAAGGCCATCAGGCAGATGGTGTACATGCCGCTGATACCAGAACTCATGTTAGTGCACATATCAAAAAAGTTCATGCCACCGGTCGCAAAGCCGACTGTAGCGGAGAAAACAAGGCCGAGACCAAGAACATAGATAACGTTCAGACCACAGAAAGCCATGACAAGAACAGCCAGATACGGGAGAATCTTAATAATCTCAATTTCACTGGAGGTGCCGGCAACCGTATTGCCAACACCGAAGATCGCATACATAACCGTTGCAAAAATTGCTGCAGGTGCCGCGATAGCAAAGTTCATCCTAAATTTGTCCTTCATTTCGCAGCCGGCACCCTGTGTAGCAGCGATGGTCGTATCGGAGATAAAGGACAGGTTGTCGCCGAACATGGCACCGCCAAGAACCGCGCAAAGGACCAACGTCATATCATAGCCGCCCGCTTCAACAAAGCCAACCGCGATAGGACCAACTGCACTGATGGTACCAAAGCTTGTGCCCATGGAAATGGAAATCAGGCAGGAGATCAAAAATAGGCCGGGAACGATGAAGCGCTCAGGCAGGATTGACATACCAGCGTTAACGACAGCATCCACACCACCCATGGCCTTGCTTACCGAGGAAAACATACCTGCCATAAGGAAAATCAAGCACTGCTGGATCAAGGTAGGGCTCGCCGCATGTCTCATGAAGCTTTCCGTTTTCTGCTCGAATTTACCAGAGCCCATCAGAAGCGCCGCAGCGATACCGAACATTAGAGCCGCTTCACGCGGAACAAAGCTGAAGGGGCTGCTCTCGCCTCTAAAGTAGAAAAAGAGGCCGCATCCGAGATATGGGACTAAAAATGCGAGCATGGGAATAAACGCCAATCCACCATAGTTCTTTTTTGTCAGAACATTTTCGCTCTTGCCAACCATTAAATTAAACTCCTCCTTTTTTTAAATTTTACAACTCAGAATTGCGATTAAAGTCCAGAGCGCAAGTTGATTATACCACTTGATTTTTTAAAAAAGATAGTTCATAGTATATATATCTGTTATCGTAATTACAGATAACAGATATGTTATCGATCCAGGAGGAACATATGACACTCAATCAATTAAAATACATAGTAGAGGCTGCGAAGGCAGGGTCCATTAATCGTGCTGCCGCGAATCTCTTTGTCTCCCAAAGCGTATTATCAACATCCATCAAAAATTTTGAAACCGAAATTGGCCGTACGATTTTCAACCGTACACCAAACGGCGTATCGCTTACTCCTTTCGGCATTACATTCGTTTCCTATGTGTCCTCTATCCAATCGCAGCTGCAGCAATTGGACTATCTGATCTATCACAGCACACCAAAGATCGAATTTTCTCTTTCAATCGCCAGCACAGGCTATTATTTTCTGGATCTGATCTGTGCAGATATCTATAAGAAATACAAAGCCATGGGGATCCGCATTGAGGAGTATGAAAATTCCATCAACGGCATCGCCGATATGGTCGTCGACTCTGTGGCCGAGATCGGCGTTACGCATCTATGGACTTGCTATAAACCGGGATATCTCAAGCAGCTCAGTTCCCGTGGATTGCTTTATTATCCCATTGCAGAACTTGATGTTGCGATCACGATCGGCGAAAAGAATCCCCTTTTTTACAGCAAGGAGGATACGATAGCCGCGTCGGATCTAAAAGATTTTCCCGCCATCAAATATGTCTACCTGGATTCCGGTCCCTATTCGGATATTTATAACCGCCTGCACCTGCCCGATGCCGGCAGCTACTTTGTCGTCTCTTCCCGCTCAATCCTCTACCAAACGCTACACAGCAGTGACGCATATTATCTCAATTCCGCTTACCCTCATAACATTACGCAAGCAGAAGCTTACACCCCTTATTCCAGCTTTCGGACTTTACGTTTAAAGGATTGTAATATTCGTTCCGAGATCGCCTGGATAAAAAAAGACAACCGTCCCCTCTCCCCGCTGGCAGACGAAGTAATCAAACGCATCATTCAAAACTTTTCTTCGGCTATATGAAAATAATATATCTATTATTGCTTTTTAGGATAACTAAAATAGTATTTTTGGAGACTGAAAATAGAGATGCTCTCTCAACGCAGCTATCGGGAGCCCAGTGGAGCGGACCTTGAGATCGCCAAGCTGGTGGTGAAGGAAATCCCCGATGGAGCGGTGCTGCCCCAGGGGTGGGGAGCGTGCCCTTTACTGTGGTCAAGCTGCCAGCTTGGTCAGATCGGAAGGACCTGGGCTGCCACACAGGAACGATCAGCGACACCTTTTTAGAGCTGTGGAAGGCAGGTAAACTGACCAATGCAAGAAAAGAGGTGGAGCGTATCGGCCGGATGAGTAATGTGATCAGTATCGATGGCGGAGTAGAACTGGATCTTATGGGACAAGAAAATGCAGAATCTGCTGGCACCCGTCGGCTCTCAGGCATTGGAGGACAGATGGACTTCTTAGAGGGAGCCTGCCGCTCCAGAGGAGGAAAAGGTTTTATCTGCTTGAATGCTGTTCATAGATACAAAGACGGAACACTAAAATCGAATATTGTCCCATACATTTTCAGTGGAAGCGCTGTTTCTGTTCCCCGGACGATGGTCCAATATGTAGCAACCGAGTATGGGATAGCGAGGATATCTGGACAAACGCTTCGAGAGAGGGCAGAGGCTATGATCGCAATAGCACATCCTGATTTTCGGGACAGCTGGGCGCAATACGCTCAAGAGCACTTCCAGTAGAGAGCGTGGAGAGGAGAAGCCTTTATAAAAAAGTGCCGGATGGGGACAGTGCTTCCCTATCCGGCGCGCCTCTACAGCGATAAAATATTTAAAAAGTGGTTGAATTGCTGACTGTGAAAGGTGTTCTGTATCCCGATTGTTACGGAAATTTTAGAGTTCTGCCTCCTCACTTTTACTACTTTACTACCTGCTTCACCGAGCGCATATCAAACACAGCGGAATTTGAAATGAAAAAGTTGGAGCAAAAGTAGGCTAAATTACAAAAGTTTAAGAAAAATCCAGAAAATTGTAATATCTCACAAATATTTCGCGAAATAAAGAAGAGATATTGCGCAGAAAGATGAGCCGTGATATAATACACTCACCCAATGAGGGAAAAAATGGAAAGCAAATCCCCCGGGGGATTTGCTGTGTACGGTCGTACACAGCAAATGGTTTGAGAACCAATGAAATGGTTCAATATCGAAGAAAGGGAGCGAAAAAATGAAAAGAACAAAACAAGCGATCGGGATTTTGCTGTCTGCGGCGATGATGCTGGCTATGCTGGCTGGCTGCGGCGGAAAGCCCAGCACCTCTCAGGGCGGCAGGGACAACAGTAGTGGTGCCGCAAGCGGTTCGAACAGCCCCTCCCGTGGAAATGTGATGATGACTTTTGGAACTGGTGATACTGGCGGTTCCCTATATCCGGCTGGCGCGGCGCTCTCACAGTTATGGACCAACAGCGTTCAGGGTGTGAAGTGCAATACCCAAACCTCTACTGGATCCTTCCAAAACGTTCAGGATGTGGCCAGCGGCGAAGTGGATGTAGCCGTGGCTACCGCCGACGTGGTGCTGAATGGTTACAATGGAGTCGAACCCTTTACATCCGCACTGGAGAATGTCCGGGTTATCGGTGCGGTTTACACCTCTGTTTCCAGTGGCGTAGCGCTGAAGGAGTCCGGTCTGGAGTATGTCCATGATCTGCTGGGCAAGCGTGTTGCTGTTGGCCCCGCCGCTTCCGCTACTGAGAACTCCTGCTTGGATGCCTTCGAGGTTATGGGCATCAGCGCCGAGAATACCAGCCTGGAGAACCTTGGGCTGGGTGATGGTGCCGATTCTGTGGGCGACGGCATCATTGATGCGGCCTTTGGCTTTGCTGGGCTGCCCATTGGCGGACAGCTCAACTTGGCTGCCACTAAGGACATTGTGGTCCTGAACTATACCCAGGAAGAGATCGACGACATTCTGGCTGGAAACGAGGCATACATTCAGTCCACCATTCCCGCGGGCACCTACACTGGTCAGGACTATGATACCTTGACTTTCGGTGTGAAGTGCCTGGTCATCGTGAGCGCGGATTTGGACGAGAGCCTGGTCTATGATATGTGCAAGACCATGAACGAGAACTCTGCCGATTTGGCGGCCGGCAACGCTATCCTCAGCGAAATGACCGATCCCTCCTTCCTGTGTACCAACATGCCTATTCCCCTGCACCCAGGCGCTGAGAAGTATTATGCCGAGCAGGGCCTGATTTGAGCGCCCTGAGCTACAAGGTTTGGTAGTTTCAATATCAATGCGCTAGCGGCCGGAACTGAGGAGCCCTCGGCTCCGGCCTCTCTTTATGTAGGACACGATACTGTGTGAATCTGTAGTAAGGAAAGGATTCAATTTTATGGCAGAAAAAGAGTACAAGGAGATCGACATAACCTCGTTGGACAGCGAACTGGCCGCGGCCAAAGCCGTAGAAGATGGGAGAAAGGACAAATTTATCAAGATTGCTACCATTGTGGCGATCGCCATGACGATCTTTCATATCTACACCGGGTTCTTCGGCCTGTTTGATTTTGTGACACAGCGAGGTGTCCATCTCAGCTTTGCCCTTACCTTAGTGTTGCTGACGCAGCCCCTTTATAAGCACGTCTTCAAGGACAAGTTTGCCGGGAATAAAGGCTTCCGGATATTTTGCCGGGTGGTGGATATTGCCTTGATCGCCCTCACTTGGCTGGCTTGGTGGATGGCCCAGGATGAGGTGCATCACATGACCGAACGCCTGAGCCAGACAACATGGATGGCCGTCTTTGCTGGTGCGGTTCTGGGTCTGGTAGTTCTGGAGTGTGCCCGGCGTGTGCTGGGCTACATTATGCCTGTGTTAGCTCTGATTTTTGTGGCCTACGCCTTGGCTGGGCCCCATCTGCCTTGGGCTATTGCTCACCGGGGCTACTCACTGGAGCGTATTTGTTCCTTCCTGGCCACCGACTTGGACGGCTTATTTGGTACGACAATGAGTGTGTCGGCCACCGTCATTTTCATGTTTGTAATGTTTGGCGCATTTCTGGAATCCTCCGGCTGTTCCGATTTCATCAATAACATCGCTATCTCCCTGACCGGAAAAATCAAGAGCGGCCCTGCCCTCTCTGCAGTGGTGGCTTCCGGACTGATGGGCTCCATTAACGGTTCCGCCGTAGCCAACGTGGTGGGCACGGGCACCTTTACCATTCCGCTGATGAAGTCCCGCGGCTACAAGCCCGCTTTTGCTGGCGGTGTGGAGGCGGTGGCCTCCACTGGCGGCCAGATACTTCCTCCAGTTATGGGCTCCGGTGCCTTCCTAATGGCGGCATTTACTGAAAACCAGTATATTACGATCTGTATTGCCGCCGTCATTCCTGCCCTGTTATACTATTGGGGCTGCGGAGTGGCGGTTGTCAGCCAGTCTGAGTTGGCGGACATCAAGTTAATGGATCCCAAGGATGTGCCCAAATCCCGGGACGTGATGAAGACCGGCTGGATCTATCTGCTGATTATTGCGATCCTGCTGTATTGCCTGTTGGTGGCCCAGTATTCCCCGCTGTACTCCGCCCTGTGGGCGACCTGCGCAGTGCCTGTTATCATGCTTTTTGACAAGAAAAAGCGATTCACCCTAAAAAGCATTTTGCCTGCCATGGCAAAATCTGCCTTTAGTTCCATGTCCATTGTTATCGGTTGTGCCTGCGCCGGATTTGTGGTAGGCATGGTGTCTCTCACCGGTATCGGAGTCATCTTCGGTGACATGATGATCCAAGCGGCCCACGGCTTGCTGTTCCCTTCACTGCTCTTTACTGCTATCACTTGTGTTATCCTGGGCATGGGCCTGCCCACCACAGCGGCCTATGTCATTGCCGCCTCTATCCTGGCTCCCTCCCTGATCAAGCTAGGTCTGCCTGCGCTGACCGCCCACCTGTTCGTGTTTTATTTTGCCTGCCTGTCTGCCATTACACCTCCTGTAGCCCTGGCAGCCTATGCTGGCGCTGGTATCGCAAAGACAAGCCCCATGACAACGGCAATCGAGGCATGCAAACTGGGCTTTGCCGGATTCATGGTGCCATTCGCCTTCTGCTATAATGAGGCAATGATGATGCAAGGCAACGTGGTGGATATTATTTCGGTGGCGGTTTCAGCCATTGTTGGTACGGCTGTGATTTCCGCGGCCTTCCAAGGCTGGTTGCTGTGGAAACTGAATATCCTGGAACGGACAGCCTTTATCGTAGGTGGTCTGTTAATGTTCATTCCTGGAACAGTGACAGACCTGATCGGTCTTGCTATTGCGCTTCTCCTGATCTTGATTAACATGAGAAAATGGAAGAAGATAAAGCAATCTGTGTAGCCTGACATACATAGGAATTCTTTATAACATATGTGAGAGGCTCGGAACTGTTGATGACAGTCCCGAGCCCTTTTTTGCCCACTTGCCATAAAGTGTTTAAATTTGGAACAGCTTGCTTGAAGATAAAAATTCCAAAATCCCGAGGAATTGAAAAAGGCGGGAGGGGCTGGGCATCCTGATGGGAAAATATGCGATACCACGTACTATTTCCTTATTGGCCGCGGCGTTGTATAATATGATAAAGCAGATTTTTGCTGCCAATATGGTGGCCTGTCCAATCACCATGGTGGCACAGGTGGCGGAAGTGATAATCAGGACGGCTGCTTTTCCAGCATCAGCATAGGAGCGGGACGCGCCGAGGGGGCTCATCGGGGCACTGGGAACGCGGCTGTGCTCTGCGTGTGCTCCTACCTGCCGCTGCCGATGCTTTTAGGATCTGGATAGAGTCCTGAATTCTATGCCGGGGTTAAACCTGTTGACTTTTTTGATTGTGGCGCCGGTCATCCGAAAAATCTATCGAGAGCTAAATGAGGAGGAACGAATATGAGCAAGACAATCATTACCATTAGCCGGGAGTTTGGCAGCGGGGGCAGAAGTATCGGAAAATCAGTGGCCGAGGCTCTGGAGATCCCCTACTACGACAAGGAACTCATCAAACAAGTGGCGGAGAAGACCGGCTTCGCGCCAGAGTATGTAGAGAACGCGGGGGAGTACGCGCCTGGAAAGTCCATTCTGGCCTATTTCGCCGCCTTCAGTGGGCGGGCCGATGTCATGGGCGGCATGAACGCCTCCGACTTCCTATGGTGTATGCAGCGCCAGGTCATTCTGGATCTAGTGGAAAAGGGTTCCTGTGTGATCGTAGGCCGCTGCGCCGACTATATTTTGAAGGATAACCCAGACGCCTTCCATGTCTTTGTCCACGCCGCTCCTGCCTTCCGGGCAGACCGGATCGTCCGTCTGTACGGTGAGAGCGAGAAGAAGCCGGAGGAGCGGCTGCGCGACAAGGACACAAGGCGAAAGGTCAACTATAAGCACTTCACCGGCAGGGAGTGGGGGCGCTGCCAGAACTACCACCTCTCTCTGGACAGCGGTGTCATTGGCGTTGAAAAGTGTGTTTCCATGATCGTGGAACTGGTCCGGTCCAGATAATAGAATAGAAAAGCGCCGGACGGAAAGATACTCTTTCCAGCCGGCGCTTTTGCTACCAGACGGACGGAAACATCAGTCGGAGATCTGTCCCAGACGCTCCATGCGGGTGCGCTCCACGTCGCTGAAATAGCCGAAAAGCTGCTCCAAAAAGAATTTGGAATAGTGGGACAGATAGCGGTCCTTCATGCGGATGAGAGAGAGCCGCTGGGACAGGGGCTCATTCCGGTAAAGCAGGGGAAAAATGTTGATATCCGAAGGAATGTTGTCCCGCTGGCTGACCAGGTTCGCCTGGGAGCAGAAGCAGGCGGCCAGTCCCTGGAAACAGGCGGTGATGCCGGCCTGGGTATAGGTGCTGGTGATATAGGCGCGGGGAATCAAATTGGCGCTTTCAAAACACTGGTTGATCTGGCGTCCCATACGGTTGTCAAAAATGCAGAAGGGGAGCTTGGAGAAGTCCTCCACATGGGCGCCGGAGAGGGCCTTCCGTTTCAGCATCGGGGCCTGGTCACCATAGTAGGACTGAAGCAGGGAGTCCGCGACACAGAGATAGACCTGGTCGTCCATCAGGTGGTGGGTGACCAACTTGGGGTGCTCCTCCCCGTTGAGGGTGATAGCAAAGTCGAGGGACCGGTCTAATACCAGCGGCTCCAGACGGGGTGTGATGGTGTCGGTAATGTGGATGTCCACATTGGGATAGCGGGCAGAGAACTGCGGCAGGACAGCGGGCAAACACATATTTAAGCGCAAGGCGCTGGCGCCGAAACGGAGGACGCCCCGCTCCTGCTGCTCGATATCGGACAGAATGTCCTTCAGATTGGTCTGCTCCTTCATCATCACCTCCGCAAAGGCCAGCACAAACTCCCCTGCCGTGGTCAGGGAGAGGGACGGCTTGCGGTGAAGCAGCCGAACGCCATAGTAGTCCTCCAGACGTTGGATGTGGTTGCTTAACGTCTGCTGGGAGATAAAGAGGCGGTTGGCGGTGCGAGTCATATGCAGGTCCTTTGCCAACTCGGAGAAGTAATATAGACTGGTCAGATCCATACATACCTCCACAAAATTTTTTTGTTAAAAACTCAAAAAAACTCCGTTTGATTTTTGCATACCACTATATTACTATGAAACTACAAAATCCGCAACGCAAAAAACAAGGAAAGCAGAGGAGGAATTGATTATGTCTGTTGGCAAGAGGATCTACCTCAAGCGCGAGATGCCGGACCCCGAGATCATGGCGCAGTTTAAGAGCATTCCCGCATCCAACACCGCCGATGTCATGGGCCGCAGCTGTGCCATGAACCCCCGTATCAAGCTGGTGAGTCAGCCAAAGGACCAGATGATGGTGGGTCCGGCCTATACCGTCAAGGGCCGGGCGGGGGACAATCTGGCTCTCCACGCGGCGCTGAACCTGTGTCAGGAGGGGGATGTGCTGGTGGTGTCCAACGAGGAGGACGATACCAGAGCTCTGATGGGCGAGGTGATGATGGCTTACCTGAAGTATACCAAAAAAATCGCCGGTATCGTTCTGGACGGCCCCATTCGTGACATCGACGAGATTGGACATTGGGATTTCCCGGTCTACTGCACCGGAACTACCCCTGGCGGCCCCTATAAAGAGGGTCCCGGCGAGATCAACGTGCCCATCTCCTGCGGCGGTGTCAGTGTTAACCCTGGGGATATTATCCTGGCTGATCCTGACGGAGTGATCGTGATCCCCAGAAAAGACGCTCCCGTGATTCTGGAGGAGGCCAAGAAATTCCAGGCCGCGGATGAAAAGAAGCTGATTGCGGCCAGAGAGGGTACTGCAAACCGGGCCTGGGTGGAAAAGACACTGGAAGAAAAGGGGTTTGAAATCATCGACGACGTATACCGGCCCTGAACACATATTTCCCGCCAATACAACGACATAAGGAGAGAGAACCATGAGTCCAATTACGATCGCACTGATCATTCTGGCAATCACTGTCGTCCTCTTTATCTGGGAGCCGATTCCCATCATCGTCACTGCCATTGGCGCGTCTATCGCGTTCGCCTACACTGGTCTAATTACCATTGATGATATCTTTACCGGCTATAACAGCACAACTATCGTTCTTTTGGCTGGTATGATGGTGATTGGATCGTCCCTGTTCCACGCCGGCATCACCGATTTGATTGGTGAAAAGATGGTTCGTGTAACGGGTAAAAGTGAAAGGAATATCATTCTTGCCACATTGATCGTGTCCTGCGCCCTCAGTTCTGTATGCAGCAATATTGGTGTGATGACTGCAATGGCTCCCCTGGTTACCGCCATGTGCATCGCCGCCGGAGTTGGTCCCTCCAAGGCTCTGCTCTCCCTGCTGTTCGGCGCTCAGTTTGGAGGCTTTGTGACCCTGGTGGGTGTCGGCTCCAACGCCACGGCCAACAGTGTAATGAGTGAATTGGGCATTACTCCCTTCGGATTCTTCAGCATCACTCCCTTCGGCATCGGTATCTGCATCCTGGGTACCCTGTACTTCACCTTTATAGGGCGCAAGCTGATCCCCGACACCGGCTATGTTCCTGAGTTTGCCAAGACCGATAAAAAGCCCTTGGACAAGAGAAAGGCCGCTATTTCTGTGATTACACTGCTGTGCGTGCTGGTGGTGATCGCGGCCAGCCCCAAGAACATGCCTATGCATGTGGCAGCTGTGATTGGTGCTCTGATTATTGTGGGTACCAAGTGTATGACTGTCCAGGAGGCTATACGGGCTATTGACTGGAACTGCATGTTGCTGGTTGGTTCTCTTACCGCAATTTCAACCGGATTCAAGAACAGCGGCGCGGGTGATGCCGTGGCGGAACTAATCTTGAAGATCCTGGGCGAAGATCCCAGTCCCTTTATGGTTACGACTGTGATCTTCTTTGCCGCCGCCATCCTGACCCAGTTCATGTCCAACATTCCCTCTATTATGCTGTTCCTGCCTATCGGCATCTCCATTGCCGAGCAGATCGGTGTCAGCCCATATCCTGTGGCCATGACTATCACTTTGGCGGGTGCCGCTTCCTATGCCACCCCCTTTGCTGCGCCCCAGAACATGATGACGGTCGGCTGGACCCACTACAAGTTTGTGGACTTCTGCAAGATTGGTCTGCCTATGCTGTTGGTCACCTATGTGGTGGTGGTTGCGCTGGTTCCGATTTTCCTGCCTTACTAAAGAAAGAGGTGCACGATGGAAGACCTCCTAAAGGGCGCATATGACCTGCATATCCATACGGCTCCTGATGTAGTTCAACGGAAATGCGGAGATCTGGAGCTGGCCCGGCGGCTGGTCCATCGGGGGATGGCCGGGTGCGCAATCAAGAATCACTATTTCGATACTGCCGTCCGGGCGAAACTCCTTCAAGAGCAATTTCCTCAGCTAAGAGTTGCGGGCGGCGTGACGTTGAACCGTTCTGTTGGGGGTGTAAATCCCGATGCGGTGGAGCGTTCCGCCCAGGCGGGCGGCAAGCTGGTCTGGTTTCCCACCCTGGAGGCCCGGTCATACCAGCAATATCAGCATCGGAACGAGCCCAGTGCAGACCTGTCCCGGTTTTTGTCGGTCTGCGATGAAAAGGGAAATCTCCTGCCCCAGGCGCTGGAAGTGCTGGATGTGGCCACACGACACCAAATGGTGGTGGGGACTGGCCACATTGGGGCCGATGAGGGTATGGCTCTAGTCCGGGCTGCGGCAGAGCGAGGCTGCACCGTTGTCTTGACCCATGCGGATAACCCGGCCGATTGCTATTCGATCCAACAACAGCAGGAGGCCGTGGCGTTGGGAGCCTATGTGGAACACAGCTTTTTTACCACATACCACAACAGGACACCTATCGAGGAGATCGCCCGGCAAATCAGGACGGTAGGATGTGAACATGTGCTGCTGACCACAGATTTTGGTCAGCTGAATTCCCTCTATTCTGACGAGGGTATGGAGGAATATGCCCGGGTGCTGATGACCCAGGGATTTACCGCAAAGGAGTTGGGGATCATGATGCGGCAAGTGCCTGAGCGTTTGCTGGAAGGGATGTCCTCCGCAGACTAAGGAGTGTAATAATGAGTTATAAGGTTTTACTGCCCCAGCCGATTCTACCCGAAGGCTATGCCTATCTCCGTGACCACGGCTATGAAGTGGTGGATGGACGTGGCTTTGCGGAGGAGGATGTGCTGGCGGATGTGGCTGACTGTGACGCCATGATTGTCCGGACCGCTAAGATTACCGCGAAGATACTGGACAACGCCCCCAAACTGAAGATCATAGCCCGCCATGGGGCGGGCTATGACGGAGTTGACTTGGAGGCTGCCCGCCGCAATAAGGTGCTGGTCACCACTGCCGGCGGGGCCAACGCCATCTCGGTGGCGGAGCTGGCGATTTTCTATATGCTCTACTGCTCCCGGAATTTTAAGGCCGTGATGGCCCACTGCGAGAGCGACTACCGCTATGCCAAGATGGGAATCCCAAAGACCGAGCTGGAGGGCAAGACCTTGGGCTTGATTGGCACGGGCAACATCGGAAAACTGGTGGCGAAGAAAGCGGCGCTTGGCTTTGATATGAAGGTAGTGGCATATGACCCCTTCGCCCGGGAGCTGCCGGACTACATTCAATTAACAGAGGATCGGGACGAGGTGTTCCGCTGTGCCGACTATGTGTCTCTCCATGTACCCGCTACCAAGGACACTGTTCACAGCATCAGTGACCATGAGTTTGACCTGATGAAGGAGAGCGCCTTTCTCATCAACACTTCCCGAGGAAAGATCGTAGACGAGGCGGCGCTGATCCGAGCCCTTGAAGCGAAGAAGATCGCGGGAGCCGGCCTTGATGTGGTGGAGCAGGAGCCCTTCGACCTAAAGAATCCTCTGCTGAAGATGGAGAACGTACTGGTCGCCCCTCACATCGGCGGCGCGACCAAGGAGGCGTCCACCCGGTCCTCCCTGGCCTGTGCCCAGGCCATCGACGACTTTTTCTCCGGCCGTACGCCCAAGTTCATCGTCCCTGAACTGCGGGACCTGATTGGATAACGATTGACCAAAAAAGAGCGCGGAGCCCCAGTGGGGCCCGCGCTCTTTTCCTTGCTGAAACGATGAGGCCGGAGCCCGTAGGGGTTCCGGTCTCATCTGTTATCAAAAAGAAACGATTTGCTGGAGCGGATTAAAGCTCCAAATTGTTCTCGTCAGCACCAAAAATGTGGCATACGTTGCCGCCGAAAGTGAAATTGATCTTGGCGCCGTAGGAGAATGTCTCCTTATGGCTGCCGGAGATGTCCATGGTGGGGACAATGATAATTACATCCCGGCCCTGGGTGTTGGCGTGGAGATGGACCTCGCTGCCCATCATCTCTGACACATCTACCGTGGCTTCGATGGCGTTGGTGCCGTCGTTGAGGATAATGTGGTTGGGGCGGACGCCTAAGGTGACATCCTGAGCGGAAACTTTCTTCGCCGCTAGGGCTTGCTGCTTCTCTTCAGAAAGCTCCACCTTGACCGCCCCGGTGGTGACAAAATAGCGCCCACCTTCCAGAAGCAGTTTGGCATCAAAGAAATTCATCTGGGGCGTGCCAATAAAGCCGGCAACGAACAGATTGGCCGGGTGGTCAAAGACCTCCTGAGGCGTGCCGATCTGCTGGATAAAGCCGTCCTTCATGATGACAATACGGTCACCCAGGGTCATAGCCTCGGTCTGATCGTGGGTAACGTACATAAATGTGGTATCGATTTTCTGGCGCAGTTTGATGATTTCGGAGCGCATCTGGTTGCGGAGCTTGGCGTCCAAATTGGACAGGGGCTCGTCCATCAGCAGCACTTTGGGTTCGCGGACAATGGCGCGGCCGATGGCCACACGCTGACGCTGGCCGCCGGACAGGGCCTTGGGCTTCCGGTTCAGGTACTGGGTGATGTCCAGAGTGGCTGCGGCCTCTTTCACCTTGCGGTCGATCTCGTCTTTGGGCATTTTCCGAAGCTTCAGGGGGAAGGCCATATTTTCATATACAGTCATATGGGGGTACAGGGCATAGCTCTGGAAGACCATTGCGATATCACGGTCTTTGGGCTCTACGTCGTTCATCAGTTTGCCGTCAATGTACAGCTCGCCTTCTGAGATCTCCTCCAGACCGGCGACCATCCGAAGCGTGGTGGATTTTCCGCAGCCGGAGGGACCGACCAGTACGATAAACTCCTTGTCAGCGATATCCAGATTGAATTGCTGGACAGCTACCACGCCCTGGGAGGTCACCTCAAGATTGGCTTTTTCGCCTGTGGGAGCCTCGCCTTTTTTGGAAGCCTTCTTTTTCTTGCCGTTGCTGGCATGGGGATAGATCTTTTTGATGTTTCTAAGGGAGAGAGTCGCCATAGTGATCGGCTTTGGTGTCACGGCCTCTGCCTGTGACCCCTTGCCCGCGGAGAGCGGAACTCCGCGGACGTTGCAGCAGGTCTCCACACTGCTGTACCGCAAGCCGCGCGGATATTTGGTCCTCCTTACTTTATTAGCCTGACAGACTATAAGAATGGAGTAGGCTGCCGGCCTGATCTAAATCGATCGCTCGATTTTGGCTATTATACATGATGATTTTGGGAAACACAAGTAAAATGAAGGTAAAAAGTGCCGAATAAAAAGGTAAAGAGGAATACCATCAACCTGAAAAATATATTAGTAATTAATAAAAAGAGAAATGAAATGTAAAAAATAAGAAAAATAAAAGAAAAATGTTAGTAAAAATAAATAATTATAAAAGAAAATAAAATATTGTTCGAAAAATAAAAAAACAACGTGAGTAAAAGAAGGTTGAGAAAAAATAGATAAATTAGATTTGAAAAAAATTATTTTCAGTCTATTATTGACAAAAATAAGAGCTAGAAGTATACTTGCTTTACGTTCGAGGAAATAAAATATTAGTAATAAAAAGAGGGGGAGAAGGGACGGGACTGGTTGGAAAACAGTGGGAAGGAATACGGCACAGCCGGCAAAATGTAATGAGCAGGAGGATATGATCATGAGCGATTTCCCATCGAAAGAAAAAGCCCTTGGAATGTACAAAAAGATGTACGAGATCAGAAAGTATGAGGAGAGTATCTACTATCTGTTTTTAGAGGGCATCATGCCCGGCACCATCCACCAGAGCACTGGCGAGGAGGCCAGCGCCGTCGGTATGCTCTACGATTTGAGCCATGAGGACTGGATGGCCTCCACCCATCGGCCCGCCGGCCATGATATCGCCAAGGGTATCAGCGTCAAGGCCATGATGTGTGAGATGTTCGGCAAGGCCGAGGGCTGCTGCGGCGGCAAGGGCGGCGCTATGCACACCGGCGACATCTCTGTGGGCGCTATGGTGGCCAACGCCATCGTTGGCGGAAACCTGCCCATCGCGGCGGGTGTCGCTCTGGCCTTTAAGATGCAGAAGAAGAACAATGTGGTGGTCTGCTTCTTTGGCGACGGGGCCAGCAATGAGGGCTCCTACCATGAAACGATGAATGTGGCCGGCCTGTGGAAGCTGCCGGTGATCTTTGTGTGCGAGAACAACCTGTACTCTGCCACCACCTCAATCAGCCTGACCTGCCTGCAGGAGAACGTGGCCGCCGACCGGGCCGCCATCTACGGCATTCCCAGCGAGGTGGTAGACGGCAACGACGTGCTGGCTGTCAACGAGGCTGCTACGCGGGCCATTGCTCGGGCTAGGGCTGGGGAGGGTCCTACTATCCTGGAGCTGAAGACCTACCGCCACGGCGGACACTCCCGAAACGACGCCTGCGGCTACCGCCCCAAGGAGGAGGAGGCCGAGTGGTTTGCCAAGGACCCTGTGGTTCTGTTCCGGAAGAAGATCCTGGAACACGGCGTGATCACGGAGGAGGAACTGCAAAAAGAAGAGGCGGCTATCGAGCAGGAGATCGAGGACGCGGTGGAATACGCCAAGCAGGCGCCCTTCCCGGCCAACGAGGACGCTCTGATCAACGTGTTTAAGGAGGATGATGAGTGATGGCTGTGATGTCTATCGCTGACGCGCTCAAGAGCGCCATTGCGGAAGAAATGAGAAGAGATCCCACCGTATTCTGCATCGGTGAGGACGAGGATATCCCCGGAGGTATGGGCGGCGCCTTTACCGTTACGAAGGGGCTGGCTGACGAGTTCGGCGCTAATGTGAGATCCGCTGACGATAAGGGCTTCGGCGGCACGCCGGTGCCCATTGGCGAGGCTCGGGTCATCAACACGCCCATCGCGGAGATCATGATTTCCGGCGTGTGTGTCGGCGCGGCTATGGCGGGGATGCGCCCGGTGGCCGACCTGCAGTATGGCGATTTCCTGTTCTGCATGATGGATCAGCTGGTCAATCAGGCGGCCAAGATGCGCTATATGTCCAACGGTCAGGTGTCTGTGCCGATGGTCATGCGGGCCCCTTGCGGCGCCACCAACCGCGGTGCCCAGCACGCCCAAAGCCTGGAGAGCTATTTTACTCATGTGCCCGGACTGAAGGTCATCTGCCCCTCTACCGCCTATGATGCCAAGGGCATGATGAAGCAGGCCATCCGGGACAACAACCCGGTGCTGGTATTCGAGCACAAGCTGCTGTACGGAGGCTCCCGAAAGGAGGCCGGCCAGCTCAGCTCCGCCGGCGAGGTGCCCGAGGGAGATTACACCGTTCCCTTTGGAAAGGCGGCCATCCGCCGGGAGGGCAAGGATGTAACCATCGTGGCCAACCTGCTGATGTGGTATCGGGCGATGGAGGCCGCGGAAGAGCTGGAGAAGGAGGGCATCAGCTGTGAGATTATCGACCCCCGCAGCCTGGTCCCCTTCGACTATGATACGGTGCTGGCCTCGCTGGAGAAGACCGGAAAGCTGATGATCGTCCACGAGGACCACTACAACTGCGGCTGGGGCGCTCAACTGGGCTCCTATGTAGCTGAGAACGCCATCACCCTGCTGGATGCGCCTATTGTCCGCCTGGGCGCCACAGATACGCCTACCCCCTTCTCTCCGCCGCTGGAGCAGTTTGTGATCCCCTCTACCCAGCGCATCATTGAGGGCGCACGCAAACTGGCCAGACTGTGATCGGGAGGGACCGAACTATGGTACAGCAGATCAAAATGCCCTCTGCCGGACAGACCACCGATGAAGCCCGGATTACCAGCGTCAAGGTAAAGGCGGGAGATCCGGTGAAGCGGGGCGATATTCTGGTAGAGGCGGAAACTGATAAGGCAATTCTGCCGGTAGAGAGCTATGCTGCCGGCGTCGTGCTGGATGTTCTGGTCGCGGAGGGCGACGATGTCCACGCCGGAGATGTATTGATAGCCGTGGGCTCTGAGGAGGATCGGAAGAGCTATGTCCGGAGTGGGGAATCCGCCCCTGCCGCTCCTCCGGTTCAGGCGGCCCGGCCCGAACCGGAGAAGCCGGCGCCGGCGGCCGGCGGCCAGCCCATCAAAATGCCCTCCGCCGGCCAGACCACCGACGCGGCCCGGATCACCAGCGTACTGGTCAAGGTGGGCGACAAGGTCAAACGGGGCGATACTTTGGTGGAGGCGGAAACAGACAAGGCGGTGCTGCCGGTAGAGAGTTACCTGGCCGGCACCGTGCTGGAGATTTTGGTCAAGGAGGGGGACGATGTCACCTCCGGGGATGTGCTGATGATGATCGGGAGCGGAGCCGCTGCCCCCCGTCCTGCTGCCGCTCCTGCGGTTCAGGCACCAGCCGCCCCTGCCGCTCCTGCCGCCGGCGTTCTGGATGAGGAGGAATATATCCCCATCATCAAGGGCGCTGCTCCCGCCCCTCGTCCCGCTGCTCCCGCTGTAGCCAAGGCCCTGTGGCCCGCTATGCCCAACGCCAAAATGCTGGCCCGGGAGCTGGGTGTGGAGCTGGCCGGTCTGACTCCGGCCAATGGGGTGATGCTTACCCGTAAGGATGTGCGCGCGGCTCAGGCTGCTGCTCAGGCGGCGGAGCAGGCCCGGCCCGCTCCAATCGCCGTGCCCACCGAGGCGGAATATGAGGTCCTGCCCATGACCAAGACCCGGGAGGTCATCGGCCGCCGGATGCTGGAGTCCGTCCAGAACATCCCGGCTTGGCAGTGTACGGTAAATATCAATATGGAGGCCTGCATGGCCCTCAAGCAGAGCTATCAGGAGAAGCGGGGCGTCAAGCTATCCTACAACGACATTATGGCCAAAGCCATCGCCGTGGCCTCCCGAAAGTTCCCTCTGGTCAACGCCCGCTGCGAGGGCGGCGAGGTCCGGGTCTACCGCCATACCAATGTGGGTCTGGCCGTGGGTCTGGAGGGCGCTCTGCTGGTCCCTGTAGTAAAGGGAATTGACACAATGGGGCTGGAGGAGATCGCGGACAAGTACCGCCAGGTGGTGAAAAAGGCCCGGGACAGCAAACTGGCCCCCTCGGACATGGGATGTGGCAGCATTACCATCTCCAATCTGGGTATGTTTGACGTGGATCAGTTTATTGCCATCGTTAATCCGCCGGAGAGCTGTATCCTGGCGGTGGGACGGATCGCTGTGCAGCCCGTTTGGGACGGACAGCAGTTCCAGCCCGTCCATATGATGAGCGTGACCGGGTCCTTCGATCACCGGATCATTGACGGAGCTTATGGAGCCCAGTTCCTGCGTGAGCTGAAGCTGCTGATGGAGAATCCTGCCCTGATGCTGGGCTGAGGAGGAATTCGCTGTGGAAACGTTTGATATTTTGGTGCTGGGCGGCGGCCCGGGGGGATACTCTTTAGCCATCGCCGCGGCTAAAAAGGGGCAGAAGGTAGCCCTGTTTGAAAAGGAGCATCTGGGTGGGACCTGCCTGAACGTAGGCTGCATCCCTACTAAATACCTGGTGGACAAGGCCAACGCCATGGAAAAGGTCCGCTCGCTGGTAGACAGGGAGATTTTCCGGGATGCCGGTTCTTTCAGCTTCCGCAAGATTCAGAAGGGCAAAGGGGAAGTGACGGCCAAGCTGGTGGGCGGCGTACAGTTTCTGCTGAAAAAGTGCGGCGTCACCGTGATAAACGGCGAGGCCAGTCTGGAGAAAAACCGGGTGGTCCGCTGCGGCGGACAGGAGTACAAGGGGAAAAATGTGGTGATTGCCACCGGCTCGGTCCCCATGACGGTGCCCATCCCCGGCCATGAGCTGACGATTGACAGCACCGGAGCGCTGAATCTGGAGCGGCTGCCCCGCCGTATGGTGGTGATGGGCGGCGGTGTCATCGGGTTGGAACTGGCCAGCGCCTTTGCCTGCTACGGCACTGAGATCACGATTATTGAGATGCTGCCCAGTCTGCTGCCCCGGGATCAGAAGGAAGCTGCCAATATGGTGGTATCTGCGCTGAAAAAGCAGGGGATCCGTATTCTCACCGGGGCTAAGATGCTGCGGGTGGAGAAAGGAAACGGCGCCCTGCGGGCGGTCTATGAGCTGGACGGAAAGCAGGACAGCGTAGAAGCGGATCAGGTGCTGATGGCGGTGGGACGACGCCCCAATCTGTCCGGGATCGACGCGGAGGCCCTGGGACTGAAGTTGAGCGAGAAGAAGCACATCCTGGTAGACGGCGCCCAGCGCACAAATTTGAAGGGCGTATACGCCATCGGGGATGTAGCGGGAGGGATCCAGCTGGCCCATGCGGCTTACGCCGAGGGCGAAGCGGCTCTGACCCATATCTTGACAGGCAAGGCACCCAAAGACCGGGCACCTGTGCCCAGCTGCGTCTATACGAATCCCTGCTTTGCCTCTGTGGGACTGAATACGGACAGTGCCAAAGAGGCCGGCTTTGATCCGGCTCTGGGTACCTTTGACTACTCCGCTAATGGTATGGCGCTGGCGGAGGGAGCCTCCGGACGGGTGTTCGTGGTGGCGGATAAGGCCACCAAGCAGACTCTGGGCGTTACCATCGTCGGAGAAAACGCCTCTGAGCTGATTGCCTTTGGGGCCCTGGCGGTAGACAAAAAGCTGACTCTGGAGGAGTGGGAACGGATGGTAGTGGCCCACCCCTCTCTGGCGGAGATGGTGCGGGAGGCCGCTCTGGACGCCTTCGGAGCCGCGGTTCATAAGGCTTAACGGACCCGAAGGGCGGCCTCCTGCCGCCCTTCGGAGGGGCGGGCGCGGCGATGACCCCGCCTGCCCGACAGGAAAGGAGATCGGTTCAATGGACCATATGTTTATGCGAGATAAGGTGGCCGTGGTCACCGGCTCCGGCCGGGGGATTGGCGAGGCGATTGCCCGCCGCCTGGCGGAGTTTGGGGCCAAGGTGGTCATTACTGACATCAATATGGAAACGGCCCAGAGGGTGGTGGACGACATCATCGCCCAGGGGGGGCAGGCCAAGTGTGTGCTGTTCAACGTGGCGGACTTTGACCATATCAAGGAGAAGGTTGAGGAGATCAAGGGGCTGTTCGGCCGGATCGATGTGTGGGTCAACAACGCCGGCATTACCGGCTCCACACCTATAGAGGAGATCAGTCTGGAGAGCTGGGACAAGATGATGAACATTGACCTGAAGGCTATGTTCTTCTGCACCCAGGCGGTATTTGCCGTCATGAAGGAGCAGAATTACGGCAAGCTCGTCCATATGTCCTCTCTGGCGGCGCTGCGGGGCGGCCGAAGTTCTGACGCCTCCTATGCGGCGGCCAAGGCCGGCATCCTGAACCTGAGCAAATGCTTTGCGCTTCATGGCGCCGCATACAACATTACCTCCAACGCTGTGTGTCCTGGCAATATCCTGACGCCGATGGGCAAAACGCTCTCCTGGTCCCAGAAGGACCCCAAGACCTATATCCCCCTGGGCCGGTACGGCACTGCCGAGGACATTGCTAACGCGGTGCTGTTCTACGCCAGCGACCTGTCCAGCTATGTGACTGGTGATGCCATGAATATAAACGGCGGCCTTTATATGTAATATTAATAATATTAAAAAACATTTAAGGAGATATTTTACACAATTTTTACAAGAATTAAACAAAAAATCTTGACTAAGTAATAAAA
Source organism: Flintibacter sp. P01028 (assembly GCF_041925235.1). NCBI lineage: Bacteria > Bacillati > Bacillota > Clostridia > Eubacteriales > Flintibacter > Flintibacter sp. P01028. The sequence goes on along the minus strand of NZ_JBHEVC010000005.1, from coordinate 127,576 downwards.
TATGTGTAAAATAAAATTGAAAATTCTTAAAAGAAATCGTTAAAATTTTACTAATAGTAACGAGGCGGAATGGAGGGAGAATCTGGAATGGCAAACATTTACTTGGTCCGGCACTGCGAGTCAGAAGGAAACGCCTGCCGGCGGACTCAGGCACAGACGGACGCTCTGGTCACCACGAAGGGCTATCTGCAAAATGAGATGCTTCGCCGCCGTTTTCGGGATATCCCTATCGACAGCATCTATTCTAGCGACGCCTTCCGTTCTATCATGACAGTGGAGCCCATCGCCAAGGAGCGAGGGCTGCCCATCCGAGTGAGGATCCACCTGCGGGAAGTCACCACTGGTGTCTGGGAGGATATGGCCTGGGGCAATATTGCCAAGGAATATCCAAAAGAAAGCAAAGATTGGGATGAGCACCCCTGGGCCAATACTACTCCGGGGGCCAGTACCTTTCAGCAGGTGGCAGACCGTCTGCTGTTCGGCCTGCGGCGCATTGCCCGGGAAGTGGGGGACGGGAATGCCCTGTGCGTATCCCACTCCTGTACCATCAAGGCTGGCCTATGCGCTATGATGGGGCGGCCCATGTCTGATGTGAAAGTGGTAGGCCATGGGGACAACACCTCGGTCAGCCTGATTCATGTAGACCGGGAGGGCAATTTCTCTGTGGAGTATATGAATGACGGCTCCCACCTCCCGCCGGAACTGCGGCGGGCCTGGAGCGGCGTAGCGGGAGCCGACATCAATATGGCTGTGGACCCGGTGGACTTAGACAAGGAGAGTGAGGTCCTGGAGGAACTGGCCAGAGCCCACGCCCGGCAGACAGAGGGAGCGGAAGTGCCCTTTGACGGAGCGGAGTGGCTGGCACGGGCCAGAGAGCTGACGGCTTACAATCCGGATTATTTGGCTGTCTGCCGCCTAAAGGGCCGCCCCGTGGGCTTTGTCTGGATGGAAAACGAGGAGGAGACTCCTGAGGACTGCGGCCATGTCAGGACCATGTTTGTCCTGCCAGAGCTTCAGGGTAAGGGTTATACTGAACAGCTGTTCGGATATGCGGCTCATGTGTTTCGGTATCAGGGGAAACGTGTTCTGACCGTCTCTGTTCCTCGGCTGCCCGAGGACCGGCGGGTGGTGGAGCGGTTTACCTTTACCCCTATGCGGGGCTTCCGGGACCGTATGGCCCTTGAGCTGTTCTCTCCCCCGTGCCCTTATCCCATCCTGGCCTGAGGCCGGGTGGATGACCGTTTGATGCTTTGAGCGAACAGAGGAAGGGTGAAAATTTTGAGCAAACTCCAAAGGGAACCGGGGAAGGAACGGCGCCTGGGACGGGTCAAACCGCTGCCCTATGTACTGATCTTTCCTGCTATGGCCCTGTTCACGCTGTTTACCTTTTATCCCTTTATCAAGACTATTGTACTGTCCTTCGCGCTGACCAATAAGCAGGGTAACTTTACCCAGTGGGTTGGTCCGGACAACTGGATCCGAGTGCTGACCAAGGACTCCTTCTGGGATGTGGTGGCCGTTACCTTGAAGATGGCCGCTATCAACCTGTTTTTTACCTTTATTGTCGCCATGATTTTTGCCCTGATGGCGACTAAAAAGGTCCGTTTTTCCAAGGTCTACCAGACCATGTACGCCTTGCCCATGGCCATCGCCTCCTCCCCGGCTGCCGCTATCTTCTTGTTTATCTACCGCCAGAAGAACGGCCTGCTGAATAATATTCTGGGTACGGAGATCGCCTGGACAAACGAGATGCCCCATGCCATCTGGGCGGTCTGCGCTATGACAATCTGGATGCATATTGGCGTGAGTTTCATCTTCCTGTTGGTAGGCTTTCGGAATGTGCCTGAGGACCTGCTGGAGAGTGCCCTGCTGGACGGGGCCGGCCCTTTCCGCCGAATTAAGGATATTATTATTCCAATGGCCTCTCCTCAGATTTTCTTTGTCCTGTTTCTGAACATCGGCAGCTCGTTCAAGAGCTTTGCTCAGATCAGACTGCTGACCCAGGGCGGTCCGGCTAACCAGACGAAGACACTAATCTACTACATATACGAGAACGCCATTATTAACGGTCGATTTGAAACGGCCTGCGTGCAGGCCCTGTTCCTGTTTGGGCTGATCTTCCTGTTCACCAGGATCCAGTTCGCCCTGGAGAAAAAGGTGGTGCATTACCAATGATTACGCCCCATCAGAAGAAAATAGCGGGAGAGATATCCTCCTTTGCTCTCAAGACGATCATCGGTATTTTGTTCATTTCTCCGCTGATTGTCGGCGTATGCTTCTCGCTGCAGACGGATCAGGAGCTGATGACCTATCCCCTGAAGCTGATCACAGCCAACCCCACCCTGGAGAGCTATGCTCAGGTTTTTCGGCAGATCCCCATTCTTCACTATCTGAAAAACTCTGCCGTGGTATGCTTGGTGTGTATCGTGGCCCAAGTCATAATCTCCTGTCTGGCAGCCTACGGCTTCGTGTTCTTCAAATTCCCTGGGAAAAACCTGCTGTTTACCCTGATTTTGATGACGACGATGATCCCCGGCGAGGTGGTGGTCATCACCAACTATGTTACCATTCAGAACATGGACCTGATTGACACCTATATCGGTTTGGTTCTGCCCTCCCTCATTTCGGGCACCGCTATTTTCCTAATGCGGCAGTATTTTATGACCCTGCCCAAAGATTATAAGGAGGCCGCTATTCTGGATGGCTGCGGTGACATGGGATTTCTCTTCCGTGTGGCTATGCCCCTGTCCATCCCTACCATTTCCTCGTTGGCGATCTATCTGTTCGTCCAGATCTACAACCAGTATTTCTGGCCTATGCTGGTCACCAGCCGGGACGAGATGCGGACGATCCAGATTGGAATCTCCTATCTAGTCACAGCCGATGTGGTGAACTACGGACATATTCTGGCCGGCGCCGTGGTAGCTATCATTCCCTCGGTCCTAATCTATATTTTGGGTCAGGATTACATTATCAAGGGCATGACAGCCGGCGGCCTGAAGGGCTGAGGCCTATCCTGATGTTGTAAAAAGCAAAGAGGCTTTTTATAAAAAATTGGAAAAGGAGCATTAGTATGAAAAAGGTCTTATCCATTGTTCTTGCGCTTGCCATGACTATGAGCTTGGCGGCCTGCGGCAGCAAAGACAAGCCCGACGACAGCAAGGGCAGCGCGTCTTCCGGCGCGGGCACCAGCGCCAGCACCCCCTCCACCTCCGGCGAGCCTGTCGAGGTTCTGTGGTGGACCGCCTTTGGCCAGGCCAACGTGGACCACCTGCAGAAGGTGATTGACGCCTTCAATGAGAGCCAGGACGCCTATCATGTGACCATCGAGTATCAGGGCAATCAGACCGAGCTGAACGCCAAGCTGGGCTCTACCGCCCAGGCCGATCTGCCCTCCATGTTCTCTGGTCCTGTGGAGAACGTAGCTATGTACGCCACGGCTGAATACTGTGTCCCGCTCCAGGGCTTTATCGACGCCGATACCAACGGCTGGCCTGAGCTGGAGAGCACCTGGGAAGCCATCCGCACCGCTTACTGCGACAACGAGGGCAACCAGGTCGGTTACCCCGTGGGCTACAGCTATCCCGGCATTTACTATAACGCCGATATGCTGGCTGAGGCCGGCATCGATCCCAAGGAGATCAAGAGCTTCAACGATCTCTATGACGCCTGCGTCAAACTGGTCGAGGGCGGTTATACCACCTACGGCGTCGGCTTCCATCCCGATGGCTTCTACTTCAACGCCGCTCTGGGCCGTGAGGGCCTGCAGGCATATAACAACAACAACGGCCTGGGCAGCGAGCGGATTACCGAGTGTCTGTACACCAAGGATGCCAAAGTACACGACGCCATCTACAATATGCTGGACGTGTATCAGAAGCTCCACGCGGAAAAGCTGTGTGTGGCCTACGGTTCTGACTACCAGGCTGAGGTTATTCCCCAGATGGCTTCCGGCGACTGCGCCATGTTCATGGGCGTGGTTTCTATGACCACCAAGATTCTGGACGCTGCCAACGGCGCTTTTGAAGTGGGAATCATCCCCATGATCTCCGCCACTGAGGCCGGCATGAATTCCGGCGAGCCCGCCGGCGGCACCGGACTGTGGATCTGCAACACCGGCGACACCGCTGAACAGCAGGGCGCCTATGAATTTATCAAGTTCGCCAGCACCGGCGAGCAGGCCGCTTCCTTTGCTGTCGCCACCGGCTATCTGGCTCCCAACCAGGAGTCCTATACCAGCGATACTTATAACGACTATGTGGCCAACACCTTCCCCGCCGTTACCGGCGTGTACGAGTCCCTGGCCGCCTCTGACGACTCCGCTACCAACCCCTATATCCCCATCTCCAACGAGATGAAGGTGGCTAACAAGCTGGCCATCGAAACCGTGTCCAGCGATCCTAAGGCTAACATCGACGACGTCATCAAGACTGCTGAGGAGACCATTCAGGAAGCGATTGACCTATACAATATGTCCAATCCCTGAGCGGACGGTGTTCCAGGTATAGCATAACTTCCCATGTGGGGGCAGGGCCAGGCCCTGCCCCCCTTTTCCGATGATAAAGGGGGAACTTGGTCATGAAACATAAACTTTTCTGGACTTCCCTTCTGGCGCTAGCGATGCTGGCCGCGTGTGCGGGAGAGCCAGGGGATATCAGCGGCGGTCAGAGCGGCACATCTGTGTCCGCGTCAGGACCAGGGGACTCCGCTTCTGGCTCCTCGGCTTTGAAAGAGGGAGAAATTTCCCAGCCGGAGGATTACTTTGATCTGGTTTTTGACACCAGCCAAGACCAAGGGAAATTGACCGCCCGCTACCTTTATCTGCAGACGATCTACGGAACGGGTAAGGAGGCGGTCACCACCGGCGACAGCGCGGTCTATACTTCGCCGGATGGGATGGTGATGCTGGTGGACTGTGGAAACGTACCTGGAGGGCAGGAGGTGACAAACCAATTGCTGGCTATGGGTGTAGATAAGATCGACGTCCTGGTCCTCTCTCATCCGCATGCGGACCATGTGGGAGGGTTTGTCACAGTAGCAGACAATTTTGAAATCGGGCAGGTCTATGTCAATGGGCATGAATATGACAGCGGGACCTACCGAGCCATGATGGAAAAGATAGAAGAACTGTCCCTGCCCTGTGAAGTTTTAGAGGCGGGGGACGCCTTCTCTTTGGGGGAGGAAGTCCAAGTCCAGGTGTTTGGTCCGACTCCGGGGGATACGGAGGAGGTGGCCGGCGGCTATCTGGATGCCAATGACGGTTCGATTGCCATGCGTCTGACCTATGGTCAGTCTAGCTTTTGGACTAGCGGCGACCTGTACATTACTGGGGAACAGGCGCTGACAGAGACGTATGGGCAGGATATTGCTAGCGATGTGGTAAAAATGAACCACCACGGCAAGGATACCTCCAACGGCAAGGACTTCGTTCAGGCCATGTCTCCCAAGATCGCGGTGGGGATGTTCGACAGCGTGGCCAGCCGGACAGTGGCAATGCGGTATATAGCCGGTGGGGCCGAGGTATTCTACAACAGCACAGACGGAGCGATCCGGGTATCCACTGCCGGCGACGGCGTGTATGATGTCCAGATCCAGAAAATAAGAGATGTGGCGGTCCTGCCGGATGCCCCTTCGGAGGGACACATCGTGATCTCTTGACCGTCCATACATTGGGAGGCATACATGGGACAGACAACGGAACTGCTTAAACGGCTTTTTCTGGAGGAGTGGAAGGCTCTGCTGCTGGCCAATCTCCTATTCACGGCCTTTTCTCTGCCGCTGCTCACAGTAGGACCGGCGCTGCTGGCCATGAATGGGGTGCTGACCAGACGGGCTGATGACCGGGGAAATTCGAGCTGCTGGGTAGACTTTTGGTATGTATTTAAAGCCAAATTCTGGCGGGGCATCCAGCTGGAAGCGGTGGTAGGACTGTACCTGCTGATTATCCTGTGGAGCGCCAGCGTAGCTGGACAGTTGGATGGAGCGGGACGGACAATGCTTTGGCTCTTTATATCCCTGTCGCTGTTTTTGGCGGCAATGACGGGCGTATATCTGGTCCCTCTGCTGGCGGACAGTAGCATACCGTTCTTTTCAGCGCTGTGGGACGCTGCGCTGCTGTCCTTCGCCCGGCTCCCCCGTACGCTGTTGGCTATGGGGGCGGTGTACGGGTCGCTTTGTGTGTTCCTGCTGCTTTATCCCATTTCTGTATTGCCGTGGGCCATGCTGCTTTTGGCCGCTGCTGCCGCCCTCTCCGTAGCGCTGGTGTGGCCGGCTATCAATGAACTGATTTTTCCCCAGGAATAAAATTGTGAAAGGAGCGGGAAAGGAGGATCTCTATGGAACGAGGCTATATTTTGTCGATTGACCAGAGCACCCAGGGGACCAAAGCGATCCTGCTGGATGGCCAGGGCCAGTTCGTCCTGCGCCGGGACCTGCCCCACCGGCAGTTAATCAGCGCCCAGGGATGGGTGGGGCACGATGCCAAGGAGATCGCGGAAAATATTATTCGGGTTGCTCAGGCGGCGGTACGGGACAGCGGGATTGATTCCCGGCGGCTGGCCGGCGTGGCGGTCACCAATCAGCGGGAGAGCGTGGCCCTGTGGGAGCGGGATACAGGCAGGCCGGTGTGTGAGTCTATCGTCTGGCAGTGTAACCGAGCGGCGGAGCTGTGCCGCCATATCCAGGAACGAGGCGATTATCCGGAAATTCAGCGGCGTACCGGGCTGGTCCCCTCCCCCTTTTTCTCTGCCGGGAAGGTGGCCTGGGCGCTGGAACATGTGCCTGGGGCCAGAGAGAAGGCTGAACGGGGACAGCTCTGCATCGGCACCATGGATACTTGGACGATCTGGCAGCTCACCGGAGGAAAAGTCCACAGAACGGATTGCAGCAACGCCTCCCGCACCCAGCTGTTTAATATCCATACCATGGAGTGGGATCCGGAGCTGTGCCGGATATTTGATATCCCCATGTCAGTGCTGCCCCAGGTGTGCGGCTCTGATGGGGAATATGGACAGACAGATCTGGGAGGACTGCTGGACCATCCGGTGCCGATCCGAAGTGCTATCGGGGACTCCCATGCCTCCCTTTTTGGACACGGATGCGTGGAGCGGGGGGACTGCATGGCGGGTCATGGAACAGGCACCTGCGTACTGATGAATATTGGAGAAGAACCGCTGGAGTCCCAGAATGGACTCAATACCACGGTGGCCTGGCGGATGAATGGAAAGACTGTATACGCTCTGGAGGGTGTGGTGAACTATGCTGGAGCGGTCACCACCTGGCTGAAGGACGGTCTGGAGCTGGTGTCCTGCCCAGAGGAAACCGAGGCGCTGGCCTGTCGGGCTGACCCAGGTGACCATACCTATCTGGTACCTGCCTTCACGGGGATCGGAGCGCCCTACTGGGACGATGGCGCCTCTGCCTGCTTTGTGGGGATGAGCCGGCTGACCGGGCGGGCGGAGCTGGTCAGAGCTGGGATAGAGAGCATTGGATACCAAGTGGCCGATATCGTGAGAGCCATGGAGCGGGATATGGGCGCGCCTGCCAGTCAGGTGCGGATGGCTGGGGGGCCTACGAAAAATCGCTATCTGACGCAATTTCAGAGTGACATTATGGACCGCCCTGTTGTCCTTGGAAAGTATGAGGAGCTGGTAGCCGTGGGCGCGGGACAAATGGCTGGACTGGCTATGGGACTGTATGACCTGCCGGAGCTGGAACGGCTTCGGCGGACACAGCTGTTCCGGCCGCGGATGGAACAGAAGGAGCGCCTGGAACGGCTGGATGGCTGGGCCCGGGCGGTGCAAAAGGCGTTGAGCCGATAGGACTCTGGCCTGCCGGCGGGCGGGAGCGGAGTACGCAAATAAGGAGATGCTGCAATGAAAAAACGTATTTTAGTCTACTCCGTAGACGCTATGGTATGTGAGGACGTAGACGCCCTGCGGAGGCTGCCTAATTTTCAGAAATTTTTGGCGGGAGGCTGTGAGGTCACGGGAGGTATGCGTACCATATATCCCTCTGTGACTTATCCGGCCCATGTGTCCATGATGACCGGATGCTATGTGGGAAAGCACGGTGTCACCAGTAACTTTTCCTTTACCACCACCAACAAGGATGACAACTGGCTGTGGTTCAGCGACGCCATCCAGGTGGAGGACATCTTCCAGGCGGCAAAAAAAGCCGGGTATACCACAGGCGCCATCTCCTGGCCTGTTACCGCTGGGAACAAGAATGTGGATTGGCTGATGGCTGAATACTGGATGCCCCATCCTGGAGACACATTGCGCAGCAGCTTCGCCGACGCGGGTTCCAGCCCTGCTATGCTGGACATCATAGAGGCTAATAAGAGGTACCTGCCCGCTGGCTATGAAAAAGGCGGCAAAAAGAATTTCATGCAGTGGCCCACGGTGGACGACTTCATCATCCATGTGGCCAGCGATGTGATTCGTCAACATGCCCCTGAGGTAATGTTTGTTCACACGGGCACCTTTGATACTTACCGCCATGCCCACGGGGTGTTTAGCTCCTATTTGGACGAGGCTCGGGCCAATCTGGACCGGTATATCGGGGAGCTGATGGAGGCGTGCCGGATCGCCGGTGTAGCCGAGGAAACCAACTTGGTTCTGGTCAGTGACCATGGACAGAGGGATATCTGCCGGGCTATCAATTTGAATGTGCTGCTGGCTGATCGTGGCTTTATCGATGTGGACAAACAGGGCAACGTAGTGGACTGGCGTGCCTACTGCTTCTCCAATGCCATGTCCTCCAATGTCTATCTCCGGGACCCGGAGGACCAGGCGTTGAAACAGGCCGTCTATCAGTGCCTGGAGGAGCTGCGGCAGGAGGGAGTTTATGGGATCGGCAGACTGTTCACAGCCGAGGAAGCACGAGATGAGGAGCATCTTTACGGCGGCTTCAGCTTCGTGATCGAGAGCGACGGCTATACCTCCTTTGGAGACAAGGCGGTGCGTCCGCTGGTGCAGAACTTCGACGTGAACGATTACCGCTTCGGCCGGGCTACCCACGGATACCTCCCGGACCTGGGAGCGCAGCCCGTTTTTGTGGCAAAGGGACCTGATTTTCGGGAGAGGACTACGCTGGAGCGGGGGCTGGTGGTAGATGAGGCGCCCACCTACGCCAAGCTTCTGGGGGTGGAACTGCCTCAGGCGGATGGTAAGGCTATGGACTGCTTCCTGCGTTAGATGACCGTATTGACCATAAAAAGAACAAAACCGAAAGGTATCGCACATAAAAACTATACAGAGGCTGGAATTTGTGATAAAATATTACCATCGGCCAGCGGAGGGGGTTCCCTGCTCCTCTGCTGGGCGGTGGTATTCTGAAAAGCTGAGCAAGGTGTTGAACAATGAAAAGGGTTACCGTTACCATGCACGACGTGGCGCGTTTAGCTGGAGTTTCCCAGACCACGGTTTCTCTGATTCTGAACCAGAGCGGCAGTGCCTCCTTTTCCCAGGAAACTGTCAACCGGGTCTATGCCGCTGCTGCCCAGTTGAACTATAAGGCGAAACGTCCCATTACGCAGGGGCCTCGGCCCAAGACCGTTATGGTGCTGATGGCAAACGTGACCAACCCGTATTACACAGCCATGCTCAGCAGCATCGAGGACGTGTGTTACGCCCAGGGGTATAAGGTGGTCTCCTGCTGCACTTACCACGATACGGAGTCGGAAAAGCTGTATATGGAGATGGCGGTCAGCAATAACTATCCCGGAGTTATCCTGCTGTCGCCGCCGGATAATCCGGCTGCCTTTGCTGAGGTGTCAGCTAAGATACCGGTAGTTACCATTTGTGACCGCATCTCTAATCTGGAAACAGATATCATAGAGCTGAATAACTGTCTGGCGGGCCGGTTGGCTGCTGAACACCTCCATGCGCTGGGACATCAGCGCATCGCTGTACTTACCAGCCCTCTGAAACGGAACACTGCTCGGACGGAGCGGCTGAACGGGCTGAAAGCCTATTTCGCACAGCATCTGCCCGACAATGACCTGGTCTTATGTATTGAAAACAATTCGGAGGCGGACAACCTGGCCGAACGGCTCAATGATTACCACGCGGGTTACTTGCTGGCCCAGAACGAGAAGCTGTACGACCAAGGAGTCACCGCCATTGTCTGTATCAATGATATGCTGGCATACGGAGTGATTGACTCCCTTCGAGAGAGGGGCATTTCTGTGCCGGAAGATGTATCGGTGCTGGGGTTTGATAATTTATTTTATTCCCGGCTGACCGGTGTATCGTTGACCACAGTGGATCAGCACACTGAGATGTTGGCCCGGAGCGCGGTGGAAGTGCTGCTGCAAAAGCTCAAAATGCCTCCGGGGGGAGCTGGGGCGGCCGGCACAGTGCCGCGGTACAAGGTGGAGTGCCATCCTCAGCTGGTGGCCCGTGGGACCACGGCTCCTCCTCCTGCCCAGAGCCGGCTGGTGTTAAAGTGACAGGAAGCGGACACAAAATATGCGCCCCGGCAAAGCCGGCCTGAGAGGCCGGATGCCGGGGCGCGCAATATTTGTGAGGGAGTACAGCTGCTACAGGGACTCTGTGATTTGAACCACTCGGCGGATGTCGGAGTGGATGACGGGCGTGGTTGCCCTCCCGTCGGGGGCGTATTCCAGCACTAGGTGGGCCTGAGGTGTATATTGGGCGATGGCGCGGAGAATGTCGTCCATCTCCTGATGGGAACAGAAGCCCTCTGGGTCGTAAATAGGGTAGTGGCTGTCGTGGAAGCCGTCGTTGTTGTTGAGGTGGTATCCTTTGATGCGGGTCCCCATTCGGCGGATAAGGGCGGGAATATCCCAGCGGTTGAGCATGGCGTGACCGGTATCGATCAGACAGCCGACCTCCTGGGGGAGACGGTCAAAAAGAGCTACGAACTGCTCCTGGTCAAAAAGGACGCTGTTCTTTTTGGGATAGCCCACATTTTCCACTGTTACGTGGATGCCCTCGTCTATCATGCGGCGGGTCCAGTCCAGCAAGACCTCCAGAGAGCGGGCTCGCCAGCGGTCCCCCTCCTGGGCGGGAAAGCTACCCTCGTGGGTATGCATAACCATGGAGGTAGCGTGGAATTGATGATAGAGGCGACAAGCCTTGTTGTACTCCTTTTCCATGAATTGCTCCTCTGGGCTGCCGGGGATGGTGCACTCCTCCACAAAAGGGGCGTGGAGGGTAATAGGCAGATGGGAGAAGACTGGGATCTGACGGACCAGATTTTCGTCAAAATTGGGTGTGGTCCAGCTGGTGGCAAATTCTACACCTACAGGGAAGTCTGGGAAGGTACGGATGCACTCCGCCAGCCAGGGGTAGTCTTGAAAGGCCACGCAGTAAGTAGATAAGTAAATGTCTCGCATAGTTGACCTCCGATTCTATTAAAATATTAGTTTGATATTACTTAAAATTGCTCTAAAATTGGCAAAAAACAGGAAAATATATTTTGAATATCAATATTTTAGACGGAATATACAGAGATGTCAAGGGAAGATGGAAAAATATATTATTAAAACTTGGAGGCAAAATTCGATGTGTGGTATAGGTAAAGATCTAGGGAGAAACGGGGACGGCATTCGGAGGAAACTGATATGCCTGGGAGACAGCCTGACATTTGGAGCGGGAGTAACTCGCCGGGACTGCTGGACCTCTCTTGTTCAGAGAGAGTGTGGGTGGACGGTGGTCAACCGGGGGATCAGTGGTGATACGACCGGCGGAATGCTGGTTCGTCTGCAACGGGATGTCCTGGGTCCGGCGCTGGAGGAACGCCGATGCGGCGGAGACTGCCGGGTCTTGGTGATGGGGGGCAGCAACGATATCTTTTTTTCCGGGACAGACAGCCAGGCCAGAGGCAATATGACCGCGATCTGTCACCAACTGGAGGCGGAGGGAATTTTTCCGGGAATTGGCATTCCGCTTCCGGTAGACTGGTCCAAAGCTCCAGAGAAATGGACGGGGGTGGTGGACTTCTATCAGAGTGCCCCACGCATTTTGGCCTACAATGAGTGGCTCAGACGTTTTGCAGCCAGTGCCGGGCTGGTCCTGGTAGACTTTGCGTCGGATTTCCTGAGCGTTTCCGGGCAGGTGCGCCATGAGTTGTTTTTGGATGGAATCCACCCAAATCTTGAGGGGCATCGGGAAATGGCCCGGCGATTGGCAAAAGAATTGGATAAAATATATTAATAATATTTTCTGAAGAAAAAATTTTAAAAGTTGAATAATTGATAAAAAATATAGGCAAAAAACGGAGTGCTATTGACAAAATAGAAAGTATACTCTATACTATCTAATATAAAAATGAAATATTATTAGTAATATTTTTGTTTTAGAAAGCAGGTCGCCGGCGCTATGGAATTTTATGAAAGCACCAGCACAGATCCCTATTACAATCTGGCGCTGGAGGACTATTTTTTTACCCATATGGATCCCATGAAGGACTATTTTTTGCTGTGGCAGAATGATAAAGCTGTTATAGTAGGAAAATACCAGAATACTCTGGAGGAAGTTGACCAGACATTCGTGGATGAGAGGGGAATCCGGGTAGCCCGCCGCCTGTCGGGCGGAGGCGCGGTGTATCATGATCTGGGGAATCTGAACTACACATTTATCGTGGAGGAAGACCGGGCTGAAGCATTTCGTTTTGAAGTGTTTACAAAGCCTCTGCTGGCTGCCTTGAAGGAACTGGGCGTGGCGGCGGAGACATCCGGTCGGAATGACATCACCATTGATGGGAAAAAGATATCCGGCAGTTCTCAGTATTTCAGGAATGGGCGGCTGCTCCATCATGGCTGTATCCTGCTGGACTGTGACCGGGATACTCTGACCAGGGCGCTCCAGGTGAAGGAGGGCAAGATTCGCTCCAAGAGCATCAAATCCGTGCGCAGCCGTGTCACCTCAATCAACGAGCATCTGGAGCGCCCCATTACTATGGCCCGTTTCAAAGAGGTGCTACGGAAACAAGTCTTTGCGGCGGCACCCCATCCAGTCGTCTTGAGCCAGGGAGATTTGTCGGAAATCCAGATTTTGCGGGACAGCCGCTACGCGACGTGGGAGTGGAACTACGGGGCGTCTCCCCGCTGTGATATCAGGAGGGAGGGGTATTACCCCTTCGGTCAGATATCAGCTGAACTGGCGATGGAGAAAGGCCGGATTCAATGCCTGAAACTGTCCGGTGACTTTTTTGGCAGGGAAGAGCTGTCTTCCCTGGAAGACCTGTTCCGGGGACGGCGGCTCATCCCAGAAGACTTGTCCCCTCTAACCGGGGTGGACCTTGGGGCCTATGTGTCCGGCCTGGATTGGGATACATTGATCCAGCTGCTGTGCGGCTGAAGAGGTTTTTGAGAGGAGTATATGTCCATGATCCCCTACATACTGGAAGCTGAGTTTTTTCTCCGTATCGTGTTGGCCAGCGTCTGCGGTATTTTAATTGGCTTTGAGCGGTCCAAAAGGCTGAAGGAGGCCGGGGTGCGCACACACTGTATGGTCGCCTGCGGAGCGGCGTTGATGATGATTGTTTCCAAATATGGTTTTGCGGATCTTGTGCAGGAGGCCGGGGTGTATCTCTACGGGACGAAGGGGGCGGATGCGTCGCGGATAGCCTCTCAGGTAGTCAGCGGTGTGGGATTTTTGGGGGCCGGAGTTATTTTCCGCACCGGGGTTTCCATCAAGGGCCTGACCACCGCTGCGGGTTTGTGGACCACGTCTGCCGTGGGGCTGGCACTAGGGGCGGGTATGTATATCATCGGCATCACAGGTACGCTGCTTATTGTGTTGGAACAATTTTTGATGCACCGATTCCACTTTGGAAACGACGCCTACACCATGCAGGAGATCAAGGTGCGATTCCGGGACTCCCTGGAATTTCGGGACTATCTCTTCCGCCTTCTACAAGAGCGGGGAGGCAGTATCTGCAACTGCGCCGTGAACAAGACGGGAGATGGAGATGTGGCCTATACCTTGACCGTCCGGGTCAAGGAACCCATCAGCGCCCAGGAGCTGCAGGGGCTGATGGACCGGCATGAACAGATTAGCTCCTTTTCTGTCTGAAGGAAGCCCCCCTGGTCAAAGACCAGGGGGGCTTGAAACTGTTAAAAAAGCGGCAAAGACACTTTTTCGAGAAAAGCCATACGCAGGGTGGTCCTCCACTCCCAGCGGAAAAGTCGGCCCACCCTGCGGGAGAAGTGTCATTTCCGACGCGTATGTCGCCGGAAATGACGGGATCAAATTTTATTCCGTCGCCTGCGGGCGACGGAACTCCTTGCGGGAGGGCTTTTAGGGGCGAAAACAAATTTGCTTCAGGGGATGAAATCGGGGCTGACCTGTTGTATAATAGAGGGGACAATGGACGGCGGAGGAGGGGATATGGAGTGGAGGAAAACGGAGCGATGACGGTAATCGCCCACATCGAGAGCCAGTTCCACACAAAATTTGGTATCCCTCGGCAGAGCGGTCTGGTGGAGGAGTTGGAGGCGGACGTCGTGTTCGAACCCCAGTTTCGGGACCTCAATGCGCTGCGGGGGCTGGAAGGATTTTCCCATATCTGGCTTATCTGGGACTTTTCCGAGGTCAGGGACAAAGGCTGGACGCCCACTGTCCGGCCGCCCAGACTGGGGGGAAACCGCCGATTGGGAGTTTTTGCCACCCGGTCCCCCTTCCGTCCAAACCCTATCGGCCTAAGCTGTGTCCGGCTGGCGGGAATAGATCCGCACACGGAACGGGGGCCTGTCCTCCGTGTCAGGGGGGCTGACCTGATGGATGGGACCCCGATCTATGATATCAAGCCCTACCTGCCCTATTCCGACTGTAAGCCGGAGGCGGTGGGGGGCTTTGCCAGCCGACCCAAGGAGGCGTCCCTGGCGGTAGATATCCCGGAGCGGTGGAAGGCTCTGATTCCAGAAGGACTGCTGCCCGCACTGACTGGGGTGCTGGCCCAGGACCCCAGGCCCTCTTATCAACAGGCTCCGGACCGGATCTACACCATGGAGTTTGGAGGTCTGGAGGTAAAGTTTCAGGTAGAGGGGGATATCCTGAATGTGTGCCAAATATCCCGGAGGAAATCTTAATAAAGTTTTGATTCAAAATGGTGTATAATATCGCTATATACTACATTAGTGACTAGGGATATCAGTCTTAAAAGCATCGAAAAAACAGAAGTACAGGAGGAGCAACCTATGAAAATGATCTTTGCGGTGATCCGGGACAAGGACAGCTATGCCGCCATCGGCGCTCTGAGTGAAAAAAATATCGGTGTGACAAAATTAGCTAGCAGCGGAGGCTTTTTGCGGGAGGGCAATACCACACTGATGATCGGGGTCGAGGACAGCAGGGTGGAGGAAGTCATGGGGATCCTGCGGGAGAACTGTGCGAAGCGGACCCAGATCGATGTGGCCGCACCCTATCCCATAGGCGGGGCGCCCATTTGGAACTATAATTATAGCACCATCCAGGTGGAGGCTGGGGGAGCCACAGTCTTCGTGCTGGACGTATCAGATTTTAAAAAACTGTAAGCGCACCTGCGGACAGCGGCCCCGGTCTCGCCAGACCGGGGCCGCTTTTTGAAAAAGAAGACCTTCCACCAACAGGAAGAAAAGTTATTTATAAAATAGTCTTGACATTCCCCCTTCTGGACCATGTATGGTCTGACCAGAAAGGAGTGGAAGCGATATGGAAATGAATGGAGCGGTAGCCTCCTCGGCCATACTGGTCATGGGGCTGGTGGGGCTGTTCTCGGTCGCCCTCCCGCTGGGACTGGCCCTGCTATTTCGGCGGAGGACCGGGGGACGCACGAGATTCTTCCTCTTGGGCTGTGTGGTGTTCCCGCTGTTCGCCATGGGGCTGGAGGCCCAGGGGCACCGGCTGCTGTACTACGGGGTCTGGAGCCAGGCGCTGAACAGCAGCATCTGGCTATACGCTCTGTACGGGGGGCTGATGGCCGGTATCTTTGAGGAGTGCGGCCGCTGGGTGGCCTTCCGGCTGGGCCGGCGGTGGACTCAGGGTCCCGGAGACGCCCTGATGTATGGGGCGGGCCACGGAGGGGCGGAGTCATTCCTCCTCTTGGGAATGACCATGGTCAACAATGTCATTCTGTCCCTGACCATCAACCGGGGCGGCCTGCCAGCGGTGGAGGAGCTGATAGGCCCCATTCCAGAAGCTGGTATGGCGGCTATCACCTCTCTTGCTGTTACCCCCGCCGCACTCTACCTCTGGGGGGCCTTCGAGCGGATCACGGCGATGGTGGTACAGATCGCCCTGTCGGTACTGGTGTACGCCGCCGTTACCAGGAAGAGCGGCTGGTATTGGTTCCCTGCCGCCATTCTGCTCCACGCCGCGGTGGACGTCACCGCTGTGGCAGCCGGGGCCTTCCTGCCTATTCCGGCTACCGAGGCGCTGCTGGCAGCATGGGCGGTAGCCCTGGCCCTGCTGGCCCGACGGGTCTATTTACAGGAAAAATGGAAAAAGTCTTGACCTTCCCCCAGGTGGAAGGTGTAGAGTAGGACCAGAAAGGGGCGTAGCCCATGAAGATCAACGAGGTGGAGGCCCTGGTGGGCATCACCAAAAAGAACATCCGGTTTTATGAGGAGCAGGGCCTGCTCTCTCCCAGGCGCAACAGTGAGAACGGCTATCGGGACTACGGCCAGGAGGAAGTGGATACTCTGCGGCAGATCAAGCTGCTGCGCAAGTTGGGTGTCCCGTTGGAGGAGATCCGGCGGATGCAGGCGGGCAGGATCACGGTAGCGGACGGGATGAGGCGGCACCTGGTCACCTTGGAGCGGGAGCAGCGCAGTCTGGAGCAGTCTATGGAACTGTGCCGCTGCCTGAAGAACCGGGAGGAGCGGCTGGCCGAGCTGGATGCCGGATCCTTGCTGGCGGAGATGGAGCAGATGGAGCAGGCGGGCTCCACCTTCCAGGATAAGCAGTACGGAGATGTGAAGCCCATCCGCTATGCCGCGGCCGTAATCGCGGCCCTGGTAATGACCGCCTTTATGGCTGGTGTCATCGCGCTGATGGTTTGGGGGTTTACGGTGGAGGCTGCGGAAGCTCCGCCCCTTCCGCTGATCGTGGTGCTGGTGGCCCTCCCGGCAGTGGTCATTCTGGGGGTTCTGCTGGCACTGATCCAGCGGATTCGGGAGATTCAGCGGGGGGAGGAAGACGATGCGAAAAACTACTAAAGGAAAAGGCTTCCTGGGTGCTGTACTGGTCACGATCACTGTGGCGGTCCTGATGTTCCTGCTCACTGGCGCCCTATTGACCGGCTACTTCGGCGGGGATACCGAGCCATTTGCCACCGGCGTCGTTCTGTTTTTTGCCCTGCTGTATCTGGCGGTGGCTCTAGGCGCGATCATCTCTTTGTACCGCCGCTGGAAAGAGATCCAAGGGGGTGAGGAGGATGAAGCCAAAAGGTACTGACATCCGCAAGAGGGAACAGAAGCGGGCTGCCGTTAAAAGCGTGCTGTTCAGCGGCCTATTCCGAATCCTTGGAGCGGCCCTGCTGCTTTTCACACGGGAGCACACCCCCTGGCCTGAACTCCACGGCCTGCTGCTTCTGCTGGCCATTCTAGATCTGCTTACCATCCCCTTCAGTTTTGTCGTGCTGATCCAGCGGATTCGGGAGATCGAGAGGGGGGAGCTGGATGAAGCGCGGAAATATTGAGTGGCTGCGGAGAGAAAAGAGATCGGCTGTCTTGGGAATGGCCCTTTTTGGTCTGCTCCAGATGGCCTGTGTCATTGGATTTGCGGCCCTGAGCGCTATCCCGAACATTCCACGGTGGCTGTTTATCCTGTTTACTGTACTGGCGGCGGTCTGTGCCGCTGTGCTGCTGCCCGCACTGTGGACACTGCGGAAGCGGTTTCAGGAGCTGGATACAGCAAAGGAGTTTGTGAGTTTGTATAAGGAGGAAAGACATATGCTATTGGTAAACATTGATTATATTCCGGGCAGGGAGCTTGAGGTGCTGGGGATTGCTAAAGGTACTGTCGTCCAGTCCAAGAACTTTGGCAAGGATTTTATGGCCGGGATGAAAACTTTGGTGGGCGGTGAGATCACCAGCTACACCGAGATGCTCAACGAGGCCCGTCAGATCGCTGTCAAGCGTATGGTGGACGAGGCGGAGTCCATGGGGGCGGACGCGGTCATCAACGTGCGTTACGGCTCATCCTCAGTCATGCAGGGGGCGGCCGAGGTCATCGCCTACGGTACCGCGGTGAAGTACCGCTGAAGACGGATCGCCGCCTTTCGCGGTGGTTCTTCCGAGAATATCAACAAAAAAGAGCGGGACGCTGGGGGGCGTCCCGCTCTTTTTGACTGTATTATTTGGCGTACTCGATGGCCTTGGTCTCCCGCAGCAGGTTGACCTTGATCTGGCCGGGATATTCCAGCTCGTCCTCAATCTTCTTGGCGATCTCCCGGGCCAGCAGGACCATCTGGTCCTCACTGATGACCTCGGGCTTGACCATGATACGGACCTCACGGCCGGCCTGAATGGCAAAGGATTTCTCCACCCCATTGAAGGAGGAGGTGATCTCCTCCAGCATCTCCAGCCGCTTGATATAGTTTTCCAAATTCTCCCGCCGGGCCCCGGGGCGGGCGGCGGAAATGGCGTCAGCCGCCTGGACCAGACAGGCGACGACGGTCCGGGGCTCCACGTCGTTGTGATGGGCCTGGATGGCGTGGATGACGCCCTCGCTCTCCCGGTATTTTTTGGCCAGCTCCACGCCAATCTGAACGTGGGAGCCCTCCACCTCATGGTCAATGGACTTGCCCAGATCGTGGAGCAGACCGGCCCGCTTGGCCTCGGCCACGTTGGCGCCGATCTCAGCGGCCAGCAGTCCAGCCACATGGGATACTTCGATGGAGTGATTGAGCACGTTCTGACCGTAGCTGGTGCGGTAACGCATCCGGCCCAGCAGCTTGACCAACTCCGGATGCAGGCCGTGGACGTTGGTCTCAAAGATGGCCCGCTCGCCCTCGGACTTGATGACGGCGTCTACCTCGCGCTTGGCCTTCTCCACCATCTCCTCGATGCGGGCGGGATGAATGCGGCCGTCCAGAATCAGCTTCTCCAGGGCAAGCCGGGCGACCTCGCGGCGGACGGGGTCAAAGCAGGAGACTGTAATGGCCTCCGGCGTGTCGTCGATGATTAAGTCCACCCCGGTCAGGGTCTCCAGGGTGCGGATGTTCCGGCCCTCGCGGCCGATGATACGGCCCTTCATCTCGTCGTTGGGCAGGGGAACGACAGAAACTGTGGCCTCGGCCACGTGGTCCGCGGCACAGCGCTGGATGGCCAGGGAGATGATCTCCCGCGCCTTGGTGTCCGCCTCGTCCTTGAACCGGGCCTCGATCTCCTTGATCTTCATGGCCGACTCGTGGGTGACTTCCTCCTCCAACTGCTGGAGCAGGTAGTGTTTGGCCTCCTCCGCGGTGTAGCCGGAGATGCGCTCCAGCACCTCCAACTGGCTCTTTTTGATCTGTTCCGCCTCGGCCTGGGTGGCCTCCAGCCTGGACAGCTTGGAGGAGAGCTGCTCCTCCTTCTTCTCGATGTTCTCGGTTTTGCGGTCTAGGTTCTCTTCCTTCTGCTGGAGCCGGTGCTCCTGGCGCTGCAGGTCGGCCCGACGCTCCTTGACTTCACGCTCATGCTCGTTCTTGGCCTTCAGGATCTCCTCCTTGGCCTCCACCATGGCCTCGCGCTTTTTGCTCTCGGCGCTTTTATAGGCCTCATTAACGATGCGGGTAGCCTCCTCCTCGGCGGAGCCGATCTGCTGCTCGGCGGACTTCTTCCGACGTTGAATGCCTACAGGGATACCTACCGCCAGACCGATCACGATACCGATGATCGCTCCGATGATATAGGGTAGCATTTGGTCTTTTACACCTCCATGAAATTTCATAAGGCTGGAGCGGACCGCCCCAGCGCCCGTGTCCAGGCCGCCAGCCCTCACGGGACTTGTACATAAAATCAGCCGCAAAGAGCGCCCGACTTGGAATGGCTGGCCTCTCTGCGACAACTGAAAAACATCCCCAAAGTTTTTCATTTTTGTCCGTTTCTATTGTAAAGGCATCTGTCTTTCCTGTCAAGATTTATTCATATTTATGGGCGCGGCTTTTCTGCCGATTTTTTACAGTTCTCTCTGGTGAAAAGGGACGGTTAGAGCCATGTAGGTACTGAAACAGGCCGCCGCTATGGGAAATCTCTTTCTTTTTTTTAAAAAGTATGCTATACTATTTCCTGTATGTGTCTGAGGGGAGATCCCT
The DNA here is from genome assembly GCF_041925235.1 of Flintibacter sp. P01028. Classification (NCBI taxonomy): domain Bacteria; kingdom Bacillati; phylum Bacillota; class Clostridia; order Eubacteriales; genus Flintibacter; species Flintibacter sp. P01028. The sequence continues at coordinate 107,329 of NZ_JBHEVC010000005.1, read as the reverse complement.
GACAAAAATGGATTTTCAAGATAAGGATAAAGGAGAGACGTTCCCATGAACGCCAATTATGACGTTGTCATCCTGGGCTGCGGCGAGGCTGGCATCTTTGCCGCCTACGAACTGACCCATCTAGCCCCCGGCCTAAAGGTACTGGCCATAGATCAGGGCAGCGATATCTACCACCGGAGCTGTCCCATCGTGGCCGGTAAGGTGAAGGAGTGCATCCACTGCCCGGTGTGCCACACCATGTGCGGCTTCGGCGGGGCCGGAGCCTTTTCCGACGGGAAGTTCAACTTTACCACCCAGTTTGGGGGCTGGCTCACTGACTTCATGGAGCCTGGCAAGGTGATGGAGCTGATCGACTATGTGGACTCCATCAACGTCCGTCACGGGGCCACTGACCAGGTATTCTCCACCGAGTCCCCAGAGGCCAAGGCTCTGGCCCGCCGGGCCCTGGCCTTTGACCTCCACCTGCTTCAGGCCCGGTGTAAGCACCTGGGCACAGAGAATAATCTGCGCATCCTCACCAATATCTACGAGGGACTGCGGGACAAGCTGGAGTTCTCCTTTAATACCGAGGTGGCCGCCATCGCCCGGGCAGAGGGGGGCTACCGCCTGACTCTGGCCAAGGGGGGCGAGGTGGCCTGCAAATATCTCATCGCCGCCCCGGGCCGATCCGGTGCTGAGTGGTTCTCCAACCAGTGTAAGGACCTGGGGCTGGAGCTGCTCAACAACCAGGTAGACATTGGTGTGCGGGTGGAGCTGCCCGCCACCGTTTTTGAGCACATCACCGACGTGGTGTACGAGTCCAAGCTAGTCTACCGCACCAAGCAGTACGGCGACCAGGTGCGCACCTTCTGCATGAACCCCTACGGCCATGTGGTGGCGGAGAACGTGGAGGGCATTAACACGGTGAACGGCCACTCCTACGCTGACCCGGCCCTCCGGAGTGAGAACACCAACTTTGCCCTGCTGGTCAGCAACCGCTTTACCAAGCCATTCAATGAACCATACCGCTACGGCAAGCACGTGGCCTCCCTGTCCAATATGCTGGCCGGTGGCGTACTGGTCCAGCGGTTCGGGGATCTGGTGGGTGGACGGCGCACCAATGAGCATCGGATGAGCAAGTCCTTTGTCCGGCCCACCCTTACCGCCGCCGTCCCCGGAGACCTGTCCCTGACATTGCCCAAGCGGCAGTTGGACAACATCATTGAGATGATCTATCAGCTGGATAAGATCGCCCCCGGTACTGCCAACTATGACACCCTGCTCTACGGGGCAGAGGTGAAGTTCTACTCCGCCCGCCTGCAGCTCACCGAGGAGTTGGAAACCGCCCTGCCCAACTTCTTTGCCGCGGGTGATGGCGCCGGTGTTACCAGAGGACTAGCTCAGGCCGGTGCCTCTGGTGTGCAGGCGGCCAGAGCTGTCGTAAAACGGATGTAAGGCCGGCCCCCTGGACAGGAAGGCCGCCCGTCCTTCCGGCTACCGTGGCCGGCTCAGGGCGCGGCGGTCTTCCTGCATTTTTGGGTAAGGTGGGCGCCGAGACCCGAGGGATGCCGGTTATTTTTTGGTAGCTGTATATGCAGTTTCGCAAAACCGTTATTTTGATTTTCACAGAAGAAAGTATGCCCTGTTTTCAAGGGTTGTCCACATTATCCACAGGGTTTTCCACAGTGTGTTATGTTAACTACTGGGGAGCAGACGATTTATTTTGGTTTCCATAATTATTGTCAAGGGTAAAAATTCGACAAAAAACTTGCCGTCTGTTTTTGCAGGAAGCGGACCGCTTCCTGTCGGCTCGCATACCGAAGGAGGCTTTTATGTGCTACACTGACACTATAGCCGCCATCTCCACTCCTGCTGGCTCCGGAGCCATCGGGGTACTCCGCCTGTCTGGCCCGCAGGCGGTAGAGATTGCGGGAAAGTGCTTCAAACCGCTGGGACCCAAGGGATTAACGGATCATGCCCCCCGCTGCCTGGTCTATGGAGACCTGCTGGACCTGGAGGGCCGTCCCATCGACCGGGTGCTGTGTACCTACAGCCTGAGCCCAGCCAGCTACACCGGGGAGGATACCGCTGAGTTCCACTGCCATGGGGCGCCTATGGTGCTCTCTCTAGGGCTGGAGGCCCTGTTTGCGCAGGGAGCCCGTCAGGCGGGGCCTGGGGAGTTTACCCGGCGAGCCTTTTTGAACGGCAAGCTGGATCTGGCCCAGGCGGAAGCGGTGGGCGACCTGTTGGAAGCCAGAAGCCGGGAGGGGGCCCGCCATGCGGCCGGACAGCTGGCCGGAGCTCTATCCAAAAGGATCGGGGAGATCTATTCCGCCTTAGTGGACGTGATGGCCCATTTCCACGCGGTACTGGATTACCCGGACGAGGACATAGACCCCTTCCGGCTGGAGGAGCTGAATGGGATTTTGCGGGGTCAGGAGGATGCGCTCCGGACGCTGGCAGGCAGTTACCAGAGGGGGCGCTATCTTCGGGATGGGATCCCCTGTGCCATCGTGGGGCGGCCCAACGCAGGCAAATCTTCCCTGTTGAACGCGCTGGCGGGATATGAGCGGGCCATTGTCACCGATATTCCGGGAACGACCAGGGATACGGTGGAGGAGCGGGTGGAACTGGGCAACGTCACCCTCCGCCTCATTGATACCGCCGGTCTTCGGGACACCGACGACCCCATTGAGCGGATGGGAGTAGAGCGTTCCCGGCAGGCCATAGAACAGGCGGAGCTCATCCTCCTGATAGTGGACGGGACTGTCCGCCTCACCCCGGAGGACCTGGATCTGATGCGGACCGTTTCAGATACCGGAAAACCTTGGGTACTGGTAGTGTCCAAGAAGGACCTGGCCCGCAATGCCAGCAGCCTGGGGGTGATCGGCGCAAAAGCGCCCCACGCGGTGGCTGTCAGCTCTGCCACTGGTGAGGGCCTTGATGATCTGGCCGCCGCCGTGGAATACCTGTTTCCCCGCGGCAGCGATGCCTCTTATGGCCAGATGCTCACCAACCAGCGGCAGGCCGAGGCGGCTGGTCGGGCCCGGGAGGCGGTAGGCCGGGCCCGAGAGGCCCTGGAGGCGGGGATTACCCCGGACGCCTTGCTTACCGATGTGGAGGAGGCCCTGTCCGCCCTTGGGGAGCTGACCGGCCAATCGGTCCGGGAGGATATCACTGACCGCATCTTTTCCCGGTTTTGCGTGGGAAAATAAGGTATGCCAAAGGGAACGGCGGCCTGTGGATAAGATGATAAAAATAGCTCCGGGACCTGTTCAGGTCCCGGAGCTATTTAAATTATTCGGTCCAATAGAGAAGCTCACAGCACACCGATTTCGGTGTAGTACTTCTCAGCGCCGGAATGGAGGGGCAGATCGGCGATATCCTTCACCGCCTCCTCGGGAGTCAGACCCTTCAGATTGGCCTGGGAGTCGCCCAACTTATCAATATTTTCCCAGAAAGTCTTGGTGAGCTGATAGACGGTCTCCTCATCTAGATCGCCCCGGCAGAACATGACCATCTTGATGGCGGAGGTCTGGATGTCTTCGTCCTGGTTGGGATAAGTGCCGGCGGGGATGGTCAAAGGGGCGTACCAGGGGTACTGCTCCTGCAGGGAGGAGATGATGGTGTCGTCGATGTTCAGCAGCTTGCAGCCGGAGGAGAGGGCCTGGGACACAGCGGCGGCCGGGGCGCCGGACATAATCCAGGCGCCGTCGATAGTGCCGTTGGCCAGCATATCGGCGGCGGCGGTAAAGTCGATATATTCGGCCTGGATGTCGTCGGGGTAGGTCAGGCCGGCGGCGGTGAAGTGGTTGCGGCACTCACCCTCCACAGAGGAGCCGGCGGCGGCCACAGCGAAGTGCTTGCCGGCCACATCGGCCAGAGAGGTAATGCCGGACTTCTCGGTGACCACCACCTGATTGGGGTTAAAGTACAGGCCGGCGATGACCTTCAGATCGTCATAGGCGTAACCCTCGAAACTGTCGGTGCCGTTGAGGCACTGGTAGCAGTTGCTGGAGATGGCAATGGACACCTGGGCCTCGCCCTCGGATACCAGAGTCAGGTTCTCGATGCCGCCGGCAGAGGCCTGGCTGGAGGCGCTGACATAATCAATCTCAGTATCCCACAGATTGGTGATGGCGGCGCCGACGGCGTATAGGGCGCCGGAGGCGGAGGCAGTGGGGAAATTGATGGTGACCGGGTCATGGGTCCCGGTGGTCTGACTGGAGGCGCCGCCGCTGTTGGCGGAGCTGGTGGAGCTGGTGGAGCTGCCGCTGTCCTTGGAGCCGCAGCCGGCCAGCAGAGAAAGGGTCATAGCGGCGGCCAGGGCAAGAGAGAGGATCTTTTTCATTTCGAATACTCCTTTGCGATGTGATTTCATATGTCCAACACCCTGTGGCAGGAGGATGAGGAACAACAGATGGGGTCCGGGACAAGGTTCAGGCAGTCTGTGCCGGGGCGTGGCGGCGGGTGAAGAACTGGAAGAGAATGACTGCCGCTAGGATGGCAAAGCCGATGAAGTCGGTGACCGCTCCGGGATAGAGCATCAGGGGGGCCACAGCGATGAGGACGATACGTTCAGGCCAGCTGGACTTGCGGACGAACCAACCCTCCAGTCCGCCCACCAGGGCCACAGTGCCGATGGAGGCGGTGAACATGGCCCACAGGCTGCCAGCGATGGTGGCGGTGGGGTCGGCTCCAATGAGGAGGATGGGGTTATCCAGGAAGAAGAAGGGGATCAGGAAGCCAACCAGGCCCAGGCGGACAGACAGCAGACCAGTCTTGGTCTGGTTGGAGCCGGCGATGCCGGCGGCCACATAGCTGCTCATGGCCACCGGGGGGGTGATATTGGACAGACAGGCGTAGATAAGGCAGAACATATGGGCGGAGATAGGCAGTACGTTCACGTCGATCAGAACGGGGACGGCCACCGCCTGAACGATGACGTAGGCGGCCACTCCGGGGACGCCCATGCCCAGGATAGTGGACATGATCATGACCAGCAGACCAGTGAGATAGATGCTGCTGTTCTCCACGACGGAGAGGATGAGGTAGCCCATATTCAACCCCAGGCTGGTGAGGGTGACGGTGCCAATGATGACGCCGATGATAACACAGCAGACACCCACGGAAACAGCGCCCTTGGCCCCCTCCACCGTGGCGGCGACGATCTTGGACCAGGTCATTCGGGTGTCCTTCCGCAGCCAGCTGGCGGCGATAGTGGCAAAGATGGCGATGACGGCGGCATATAGAGGGGTGTAACCCATGGCCATCAGGGCGATGAGGACCACCAGGGGAATCACCAGATGCCCCTGCTCCCGGAGTACCTTCATGGCGTCGGGGATGTTCTCCTTGGACAGGCCGGACAGTCCTAGCCGCCTGGCCTCGAAGTGGACGGCAAACAGCAGCCCCAAATAGTATAAAAAGGCGGGGACGATGGCGGCCAGCATGACGGCAGTGTAGCTCAGGTTCAAAAATTCCGCCATGACGAAGCCTACCGCGCCCATAATGGGGGGACAGAACTGACCGCCGGTGGAGGCCACCGCCTCCACGGCGCCGGCAAATTCCTTCTTATATCCCGTCTGCTTCATCAGGGGGATGGTAATGGTGCCGGTAGTGGCCACGTTGGCAATGGCGGAGCCGTTGATCATGCCCATCAGGGCGGAGGCGAGGACCGCCACCTTGGCCGGACCGCCGGCGGTCTGACCCACCAGGGTCAGGGAGAAGTCATTGATAAAGCGGGAGAAGCCGCTGTACTTCAAGAAGGCGCCGAACACAACGAACAGGAAGATGTAAGTGGCGGAAACGCCGATGCCGGTGCCCAACAGTCCCTGGGTCCCCCAGAACTGGGTGGACAGCACCCGCTTCAAAGTAAAGCCGTTGTGGCCCAGCTTACCGGGCAGATACTGGCCAAACCAGTTGTAGGCCAGGAAGATCAGGGCCAGGATAGCCAGATTGCCAGAGGCCCGGCGGGCAGCCTCAAAGGCCAGCACCAGGGCCACACCGGCGATGATCAGCTCAAACTGGTTGATCCGGCCGCCGTTCTGGGCGATGCGCTCATAATTCAAGATGAGATAGCCAAAGGTGAGAACGGTGAGCACGACTAGCGCCAGGTCCCACACTGGAGGCAGCTTCCGCACCCGCCTCTCCCGCTTATAGGTGGGGTAGAGCAGAAAGGTGAAAGCCAGCAGAAAAATACAGTGGAATGCCCGCAGGTTGATGGCGCTCATGACACCAAAGGTGCTGTAATACAGCTGGAACACCGTCCACACACACAGAAGGATGGTGATTGCTGTACCTGCCGGGCCGGAGTAGGAGCGGGTGCGGGATTCTGCCTCCTTTTCCTCCAGCAGCTTCTGGGCCTTGGCTTCCAGCTGTTCCTGCTCGTGCTGGGCCATTGGTCGGTTTTCTTCCATTGGAGTTCCTCCCCAAATACTTTATCGCTTAAAAGTGCTGAAGCAACAACGCTACTTGTTGTATCATAGATAGAGCCCTGTGTCAAGTCCTGAAGAAAAGTTTTTGCTCTTACCGGGCCGGGTCCGACAGAAGAGCGGGGGCGGGGTCGGCAGTCCGCTCATTGTCCGGGACAGAGGGGTAGAGCTTGCGCAGCCGGGAGATGCAGAAGATACTGGCTGGAAGCAGGAACAGGTCTGCGGCCAGCCAGGCGGCGGGGGAGGCCAGACAGGCGGCGGTATAGCCAAAGATGGGGACCAGCAGGGTGGCTACGCCGGTCCGGGCAAACATCTCCAGCACCCCGGCCAGGATGGCGAAGGTGGAGAAGCCCATCCCCTGGATGGAGAAGCGGACAATATTCACAAGGGCCAGGGGAAAGTAGAAAGATACTTGGATCACAGTATACCGGGCGGTCAGTTCCACCAGCAGGGCCAACTGTTCCTCACTGGGGTCCAGGAAGAGCATGGCACACTGAGGGGCGAAGGCCAGCATGGCGCACAGCACCAGGAGGGACCAGCCCAGCCCCAGCGCCGTGCAGGAGCGGATGCCCCGGCCCAGCCGGTCCAGCTTGCAGGCTCCCACGTTCTGTCCGCAGTATGTGGCCATAGTGGCTCCCATGGCGTCGAAGGGACAGGCCAGCAGCTGAAAAAGCTTGGCTCCGGCCGCTACGGCGGCCACATAGAGACTGCCCAGGGCGTTGACGGAGGACTGGAGGATAATGGATCCGATGGCGGTGATGGAGTATTGCAGGCCCATGGGGATTCCCATGGCGCACAGCACCCGGCAGGAGTGGACGTCCAGCCGCCGTTCCTCCCGACTCATGCGGAGGATGGGATATTTTTTGGCCATGTAGCATAGGCAAGCTACACCGGAGATCCCCTGGGATACCACCGTGGCGATGGCTGCCCCCGCCACCCCGGCGTCGAACCACAGGATAAGGGCGAAGTCCAGGAAAATATTGAGAAAGGAGGACAGCGCCAGAAAGACCACCGGCGTCTTGCTGTCTCCCAGGGAGCGGAGGATGCCGGCCAGCAGATTGTAGAGAATGGTGGCGGGGATGCCCATAAAGATGATAAAGATATAGGTGTAGGCGTTGTCAAAGATGTCCGCCGGAGTCCGCATGACGGTCAGGATCGTGCGGCAGAGCAGACCAGTGGCCGTGGTGAGCAACAGGGAGAAAAGGGCGGCGAGATAGGCGGAGTTGGCCACATAGCGCCTCATCTTGGAGGGCTCGTTGGCCCCCATCCGCTGGGCCACCGGGATGGCAAAGCCGCCGCACAGCCCCATACAGAAGCCGATGACAAAAAAGTTGATGGAGCCGGTAGAGCCCACCGCCGCCAGGGCGGAAGCCCCCAACAGCTTGCCCACGATCATGGTATCCACCATATTATAAAGCTGCTGGAACAGCATCCCCAGCAGAGTGGGAAGGGCGAATCGGACGATTAGTCCCATGGGACTGCCTTGGGTCAGGTCCTTAGTCATGCACATACCTCCAAACAGGAGCCAAAATAATCATCCGTATTATAGTCACCTGTTCCCGGCCTGCATAGAGCTTTTTTATACAATCTTTATGGCTAGAGAGCGAACTGTTTTGCATTAAAACGCAAAGAATGCCTCGGCCGGCGGCCCATGAGGGAAATGGAGGCCCCTCTCGACTGGGTAAAGGCAGAAAGGCCCGCCCATGGATATCCATGGGCGGGCCACAAACTATCAAAAAAACCTCACAGAGTTTCGTGCCCACAGGTGCGAAAGAATAAAAGCGTACCTCACCCCGTAAGTGTGGAATATGCCCATTTACAGCGGATACATCGTCAGTGGATCGCCTCTTTCTTGTACAGCCTCAGGCCTGTTTTGCCATCCGGCGGCAGGCCAGAGCGGTAGCCAGGAAGTAGCCCCCGTATACAGCTAGCAGGACCAGGGCGGTGACGGCGCTGCTGGCGGAGATTCTGCGCAAATGCTAGGTGATGTCAGGGCGTATTGAAAAAGACTTTATACTAGATGCTGCTGTGCTATCAGCAAGGTTAATGTTGTCCACAATAGAAATGTAGCGGACATTTATGCGGACAAAATCTTCCTCCAGCGGCTGTCCCGCCACGTGCCAGTTCCGGCACGTCCGGAAGTGGTCTTTAACTGCTGATAGAGGGCACGGAGCCGATGACTAGGGATAGGTTATTTTAGGAGGGCAACAACTGGGACAGATAAATGTGTGTCCGAAGTTCTTGTAGGAACTCAACAAATATGAAATCATATTTTGTGGATATCGTCAGCTTGACAAAATAGATGGGGTTTGTTATTTTATACATAGAAACCGATACACAAAGGCAGCCTAATTGGAGAAATTATGGATGAGAAGGTAACAATTTCAGATATTGCTCGGGAGGTAGGAGTATCCAAGACCACGATTTCCCGGTATTTGAATGGCAGCTACGGCTATATGTCGGATAAGACCCGCCGCCGTATCGAGCAAGTCATTGAGCAGACAGGCTATGTGCCCAACAATGTGGCCCGGACGCTCAGGTCTAAGAAGAGCAACCTGATTGGTGTGGTAGTGAACACTCTGCGGTACCAGGTTGGGGCACAGACTGTCACTGGAATCCAGGATGTGTGCAACAAATATGGCTATGGCACAGTGGTGTGCTGTAGCGACGATGATCCTGACAAAGAGTTGGAGGCCATACAGCTTTGTCAGAACCAGCAGGTGGACGGATTTATCATTATTCCCTGTCTGGAGAAATCGGACCGTTATATAGAACTGTGCCAGCGGGGGACCCCAGTGGTGCTGTGCACCCGGCGATTGACAGACTGGCCTTATGGCTGTGTCTATGTAAAACATGAAGAAATGATCGGCCAGATGATGGTTCATCTAAAGGAGCAGGGCTTTGAGAAGGTCCAGTTTCTACTGGATGTGAACAACTTCCACAAAAGAAGAATGGGAGACGCCTTTGCTCAGAGAGCCAAAGAGCTGTTTGACATGGAGCCGGATGAGTCCATTGCCCTGGTGGGGCGGAAGGACCCAAAGATTCCGGAAGCCTTGGACCAATTCAAAGCCAAATGGGTGGGGACGCGGAAGGCTGTGATGGCCGTGAATACCCATACCTTGTTTCTGACCCTACAAGAACTGGAGCGACGGGGATGCCACATCCCAGAGGATATCGGGGTTTGCGGCTATGATGCCCAAGGCTGGGCTGAGTTGGTCTCGCCAGGCATTTCTGCTATCCGCCAGCCCATGGACCAGATGGGTATTCAGGCGGCGGAGGAGTTGATGGCCGCTCTAGCGGAAAATCGTATGAGCCAGAATCATGTGGCCCTCAGCGGGAAAGTTTTTTTTCGGGATTCTACCAAGCGGAATTAAATCGAGAGACGGGATGCTAAGCATCCTTCTCTTTTTTAACATTTATTTATCGATTAACAAAATCGGTTAACAAAACTAATCAATAAAAATATTTAACAAAATAAATATTATTTATACAAATTGTTGGTTGTGGGGATGTTTACCCAATCAAAATAAAACAAAAAAGTGGGAGGACTACAAGCATGAAAAAGTTATTTGCAATGTTCCTGACTGCAGCCATGGCTCTGAGTCTGGTCGCCTGTGGCGGCAACAACTCTACCGGCAGCACTGGCAGTACCGGCGGTGATACTTCTGTGGTGGCCGATGGAACGTGGCCCGACAAACCCATCACCATCTTGTGCGGCTATTCCGCTGGCGGCTCCTCTGACTTAGGCTGCCGCTATGTAGCGGAGGCCCTGCGTAAGGAACTGGGCGTACCCGTTGTCGTTGAGAACGTCCCTGGCAGCGGTAGCTGGTTGGCTTGGAACCAGTTGCTGAACAACACAGAGCCTGACGGCTACACTATGGCTCTGGTCAATCTGTCCGCCATGTATGGCCACTATGACGAGGCCAACCCACGCGAGACTACTTTGGATGATTTCGAGCTACTGGCCAACCATGTCATTGACTATCAGGTCCTGGCCATCCGCAGCGATGAGACCCGGTTCACGGATTATGCCTCCCTGATCGAGTACGCCAAGGAAAACCCCCTGATCTTGGCTTCCGCCACAGCCGGTATCACCAGTGGCGACGCTACCGTAGCCAAGATGCTGGAGAAGGAGCACGGCTGCCAGTTGACCGTTATCCCCGTAGATGGTGCTGGCGACGCCACTACCATGTTCCTGGCCGGTGAAACTGATTTTCTGTCCGCTAACTTGGGCGATGTGATGGACGCTGAGGCCAATGGCTACAAGCCAATTGTTATTTTTGCTCCTGAGCGTTCCCCATTTGCTCCCGATGTGCCCACCTCCATTGAACTGGGGCTGGATGACTATGTGTCCTTCTCCGCCCGTGGATACGCCTATATGCCCGGTGTGGACCAGGCGATAGTGGACCGAATGACTGAAGCTCTGATCAAGGTTATGGACGATGAGGACTATCAGAATAACATGGCGGCCATGGGTGCTCAACTGGAATTGTATACCGGCGATGACTACTACAATCTGCTGATGGATCAACTAGACACCCGATTGGAACTGTGGGATGTTGAGAAATAAGACTTCTCTGGCCAAATACCTTGTGGAGTGCCGGACGAGAGTTTGACACTCCACTGAGAAAGGAGCACTCCTATGAAGAAACAAATTCATCAAGATGTTTTTATTGGATTCGTTTGTTTGGCGATCACCCTTCTGATTTTTGCCCTGAACATGGACCTGCCCTCTGACGCGGCTATGATGCCCCGTTTGCTGGCTGCTCTTTTGACAATTTTGTCCATCCTTATTATCTATCACGGTATGCGTAAGAGCCAAGATCCCGCCGAGGCGGAGAAGAAGGAACTGACCTGGGATGTCCTGAAGATTCCTGTGATCACTTGGTGTATTGTGGCCCTATATGTGGCTCTGTTTGCGTTTATCGGCTACATCCCTGCAACTGCCATCATCCTTATCATTTTAATGCGCTTTATGAAACAGACTTCCTGGCCCATCATCATTACCATTGATGTAGTCTACTTATTGTTAATGTATTTTGTCTTTGCCCGTATGCTCAACGTCTCCATTGACGGCTTCGGCATTCTGGGCCGTTTGCTGTAAGAAGGGAGGATACAGAACTGTGTTAGCAAATATTATGGCCGGGGCTCAGAACCTGCTGACTCTTGACGCTGTACTGGCCCTGGTAGCCGGTACAGTGGGGGGTATGGTTATCGGTGCTTTGCCTGGCTTCTCCGCCGCTATGGGCGTCTCCCTGCTGATTCCCATCACTTACGGTATGAACCCTGTGGCCGCCCTGACTATGCTGGTGGCTATGTACACCTCCGCCATTTACGGCGGTTCCATCACCGCGATTTTATGTCATACCCCCGGTACCCCCGCCTCTGCCGCTACTGCCATTGATGGTTATCAGTTGACGAAGAAGGGCCGTGGTATGGAGGCTATGGGTGTGGCTACCTTTGGCTCGGCATTGGGCGGCACCGTCAGTGCCATTGCTATGCTGTTGATTGCCCCTGCCCTGGGAGCCTTCTCCCTAAAATTCTCCGTGCTGGAGTATTTCCTACTGGCCGTCTTTGGACTGACTGTGATCGCCAGTTTGGCTGGAGACTCGGTTATCAAAGGCCTGTTTTCCGGTGTAATGGGGCTGGCTCTGGGATGTGTAGGCCTGGACGCCATCACCGGTGTTCCCCGTATGACTTTGGGTGTCATCCAACTGGAGGACGGCATTAACTTCGTTCCAGCTCTGATAGGCTTGTTCTCTATCTCCCAGGTCATGTCCTTAGCCTGGGACGTGTACCATGGAAAGAAGGGGTCTGTCATCGAAGACCAGGAGAACCTAAAGAAGAGTCGCCGCCTGCCCCCTTGGAAAGAAATGAAGACCCTGTTTCCCACTATGGGTCGCTGCTCCATCGTAGGTACTATTGTGGGCATAGTCCCCGCCGCTGGCGCTGGTGTTTCCTCCTGGATCTGTTACTCTCTTGGCAAGCGCTTTTCCAAACATCCGGAGGAGTTCGGCCACGGCGCTTTGGAAGGCGTGGCCTCCTGTGAGACCGGAAACAACGCCGCTACCGGCGGAGCCCTAATCCCCCTCATCACTCTTGGACTGCCTGGCAGTTCCGTGGCGGCCATTCTTTTGGGCGGTATGATGATTCACGGCCTGACCCCTGGCGCCTCCATGTTTACTGAGCACGCCCCTACTACTTATGCTATCATGATCGGTTTCCTTATCGCCAACATCCTGATGGGCGTTATCGGTATGTTTGCCGCCAAATATATTGCCCGTGTTAGTACTGTACCTATGGGTCTTCTGGGTCCTGTTATCGTTGCCTTGGCTACTGCAGGCACTTTTGCTATCCGCAACAATATGTTTGATGTGTACGTAATGCTGGCTTTCGGCCTAATTGGCTTTGTGCTGAAGAAGTGTGGATTCGCCGCTCCCCCCATGATCCTGGGTATGGTGCTCAGCGAGATTTGTGAAAACAACTGGCGCCGCGCCGTCATCCTAGCCAACGCCAAGGGCGGAATGCTCCAATACTTCATGGGCCGTCCCATTGCTATTGTGCTGGCGATCCTGATTGTGATTTCTCTGTTCTCCCCCATCCTGATGAACTATGTCAACAAGAAATCCCGAGCCATCGCCAACGAGAAGTAATTAGAGGTGTATGTTCCCATGAAAAAAATTATACTGTACGGTTCCTTTACCCCCAATATGCTCTCCGCACTGGAGGAGAAATGCCCTTTAGGCTTTGAAACCTGCCATGTGCCGGTAGATGGCGACCTAGCCCAACTTGCCCCGGCTGACTATATAGTCAACCGGGGAGGGACCGTAGATGCTGCCATAATAAATGCGGCCCCCCAACTAAAGATGATCCAGAAATGGGGTGCGGGCTATGACAAAATTGACGTGAAGGCTGCCGGTGAGCGATCCATCCCCGTGGCTATTTGCGTGGGTGGGAACGCCATGCCCGTGGCCGAGGTAGCGGTAACCTTAATGCTGACCCTCCTGCGCAATGTGGTCCCTATGACCGAGCGAATGAAGAAAGGCGAGTGGGCGCGCGAGCAGTTTTCTTCACGGTCCTATCTGCTTCACGGAAAGACCGTAGGCCTGATCGGCATTGGCAATATTGCTAAGAAGGTGGTTGCCATCGTGAAGGGTGGCTTTGACTGCCATGTGCTCTACTATGACGTGTTTCGCTTGACTGAGGAGCAGGAAGATGCCCTGGGTGTGACCTATGTGGACTTGGATACCCTGATGGCCCAGTCTGATATCGTCAGTATCCATGTTCCTCTGCTTGACTCCACTGCAGGCATGATTAACAAGGCCAAATTGGATTTGATGAAGCCCAGCGCCTGTATCATTAACACCTCTCGTGGTGGAGTCATCAACGAAGCTGATCTGATCCAAACCCTCCAAGAAAACAAAATTCTGGGTGCCGGACTGGACACCTTTGAACAAGAGCCTCTGCCCCAGAATTCCCCTTTGCTGAAGATGGACAATGTGGTTACTACACCCCACTGCGGCGGGAATACCATCGACAATGACATGAACATGGCCGCTATCTGTATGGAGAATATCGCCAAGTATGATAGCTCCGGTAACAAGAATATGCGGGCTATCGTCAACCAGGACCTACTAGTTTAATTAAATCTAAGTTAAGAAAGACGGGATACTATGATTACAATTGGAAACCGTATCTTCACCGAATTTACCCGCTCCGACCCCACTCTGATAGAAAAGTTCCGGGGATTGCCATCTAGCAATATTAACGATGAGATGAACCGTCTCTACTGTATGCATGATTACATTCGTCTGCTGAACCCTGCTAGGGCTAAACCCCTGCTGGGGACCGCTATTACTGTAAAGGCTCCTATTGGAGATAATCTGTTTTTCCACAAGGCCCTTGATATGGCACAGCCTGGCGATGTTATCGTCGTGGACGGTGCTAGTGGCTGCAATCGCTCTTTGGCCGGCGAGATTATGATGCGTTTTGCGGCAAAAAAGGGGCTGGCTGGCATCGTGGTGGACGGTTGCCTTCGTGACCTGGACGGTATTGAACTACTGGATATGCCTATCTATGCTAAGGGTATTACTCCTCAGGGCCCCTGGAAGTTTGGCCCTGGCGAAGTCAATGTGCCTGTAGCCTGCGGTGGACAGGTGGTGTTTCCAGGCGATATTCTGGCGGGGGATAAGGATGGTATCGTCGTCATCCGCCGTCAGGATGCTGAGGCTGTGGCAGAGGCGGCTCAGAAGAAAAAGGCCGCTGAGGACAAAACTTTTGAACTGATGGAGTCCGATTTTGCCGCCTATACCACCAAGCATCTGGAGAGTACCATCAAGCGTATGGAGGGCAAGAACCCCGCTACCTACGGAAGCTACGCAGACCTCTACGAAATTTGATAGCGCACTGATAAAAGGCAGGCGGAAGTAATTACTTCCGCCTGCCTTTATATACTTCGCAATGACCAGAATGCGATGCGGATTTTTATTTATGCCGCTGAAGTGTATAAAGTCAAAAAGTTGCAGAAATATACAGAGATACAGAAAAAGACGCTGAAATAACGCACATAATTATGGCCTTGTTGTTTGAATAATAATACAATATGAGGGGCAAAGTGTTATCCTCCCCCCCATATTGTATCACCAAAAATGTAAATCAATTCAGCATTAAAGATCTCTGTCGCTCAATTTTGGATGTGATTCATCTGCCCTGACCACTCTATCCAATTTTCTGCTTTGTGTTGTTCTGTAATGCCCTTGCACTCCGCTATCTGCGCTACCAGCCGGAAATATATTTCCCAAGCTTGCTGATTTATTTTGACCAGATAGCTGCCCGGCTTTCCGCTGAGTAGCAGGGCGGTGTAATGATATTGGATCGTGCTTTGATGTGTTGCA
Organism: Flintibacter sp. P01028; assembly: GCF_041925235.1. Taxonomy (NCBI): domain Bacteria; kingdom Bacillati; phylum Bacillota; class Clostridia; order Eubacteriales; genus Flintibacter; species Flintibacter sp. P01028. The sequence continues at coordinate 92,025 of NZ_JBHEVC010000005.1, read as the reverse complement.
AATGCCATTGACCCCATATACTGAGCGGCTATGGCTTCAGGGACGGTAAGGTCGGGCAAGTGATAATTGTTTTCTGGTTGGTAAGTTCTACCTGTTTTCTCTGATTTTTTCATAACACAGTCCTTCGTGGTGTCTGAATTGCAGAGAATTCAAACACTCTCGTCCGTCTTAAAAATAATAAGGGAGACACTCAATTACGAAGCACCTCCCTTGGGCGGCCATATATATAAGAACACTATGGAGAGAATTTCGGTGGCCTATTGCCCTCGTACTTCCTGGCCCGGATTTTTAAGCACAGGCCCAGAACCACCAAATAGAGAATAGGGGTGATCAAGGAAGTAGTTCGGCCAAAGCAGCCAGAAATCCCTCTCCTTGGGCCGCTTCGGTAATCAGAGCGAAGGAAAATGCGGAATGGAAGATCATAATATGCGGAGCCAACAACTAGGGTGTTGTTCACAGGAGAAACCACCAGGATTTTGTCCGATATCTTTACGAAAGATAGAACTTTAGTAATTCCATAGTGATGGAATATAGAATTAAAATCTGAACTAGTTTCTTGTGCTTTTTGAATGGAAAGCAAGATTTTAGCTTCGTCAGGAAAAAGTGTATCCCATTTATGGTAAGTGGAGGCTTTATCCCTGCTTCCCCTTGAGTATTTTCGAATGTCGTATCTATGGAAGAAGAAAATGCGGAGATTATACAAATTAGCAGCTTCAATTTTATGCTATATCCCGATAGCGCTAATCTTCTTCACGGCAGTCAGACACTGAGGCGTTTAGCTTCTCATTGACCTGGCGGTCTATGCCTGTCTAGCCATCCGTCGGCATGCCAGAGCGGTAGCCAAGAAGTAGCCCCCGTACACAGCTAGCAGGACCAGGGCGGTGACGGCGCTGCTGGCGGCGCTGTCCACCTTCCCGGCGGTGGAGATGAGCTCGTTGGCTGCTCTCATTCCAACGGCGGAATGGATCAGGGCCAGCCCGAGGGGGAGCAGGAAGGCCAGGGCCACCTGCTGGGTAGCTGATCGGGCCACCAGCCGTTCCTCGGCCCCCAGCCGGCGGAGGATGGCATACCGGCCGGTATTGTCCGCCCCCTGACTCAGCTGCTGGAGGGCCAGCACAGCCGCCGCTGCCAGCAGGAAGGTAAAGCCCAGGTACAGTCCCAGGAACAGGGCCAGGATCTTGTTGCCCATGGCCTCTTGATAGATGGTCAACCGACTGTTGATGGACAAGTACCAGTTTTCCTCCTGGAACTGGCGCAAGGCGGCCATGACCTCCGCCTCCGTTTCCTCCGGGTTTCCGGCGTAATCCGCTGACCAGACCTGACGGCGTATTTTGAGTTCGGATGCCATCTCATCCGGAATAATGAGATAGCTTAACCCCAGATTCCCGGTGGTCAGCGTCACGTCGCTGCCCTCCTGGAGATGGGGCAGGGGGCCGCTGTACCCCGGTTCTCCCTGGCGGGCCAGCAGGGCGTTATAGTCGGACAGCCGGACGGCGGCGCTGGCCTCCTCAATGCCGGTGACGGAGGCGTCATTATAATAAAAAATGGTGTCCTGCTGCCAGGAAAGGGCGGAGGAGTTTACCCCATGTTCTTCCAGCAGGGCGTCAAAGTCCATAGGACCCAAGGCGTCGGCGTTCCGGTTCTGGACAGTGATATCGAAGGGGGACTGATAGCCGGTCATGGATTCGATGGTGCTGTTCAGTCCGACCGAGCTGGCGGTGATGCCGATGGCCAGCAGGAGGAGAATACACACCACGGTCTGGGCCAGATAAGTGGAATGGACCTTGCTGATCCACTGGCGCAGGGTAAACAGATTGAGATTTTTGTAGTAGAGCCGGGGCCGCCCCTGGACAAATTTCAACACAAAGCCGGACAGGGAGCGGAAAATGAGCAGGGTGCCCAGGGTACCAAGAGTCAGCATGGGGACGCAGATGGGCAGAACGGCTACGGCGATGGCCATGCCGAAGGTAAGCAGGATGGCATAGGCGGCGGCCAAAAATACAACGCCCAGCAGAAATTGGAACACGGCCACTCCCAGGGGGCGGGGCTTTAGCACTTCGTTTTTTCTCTCCCCCTGCATCAGGTCGATGAGCTTGGCCCGAGATACCTGCACACCGCTGAAGAGCATCACCAGCAGGAAGATGAGCCCAAAGTATAGGACGGTTTTGACCGCGGCCCCTGGGGAGAAGGTGATGGCCAGCAGGTCGGACACATCCATCTCGAACATGGACAGGGTGAGGGCAGACATCCCGTAGGAGGCGGCCACTCCAAGACCCAGCCCGGCGGCTAGGGAGAGGAGCCCGACAACTCCGGTCTCCAGAAAGAGCAGTCTTGAAACCTGCCCTTGGGACAGGCCCAGCAGGAGATAGGTGCCCAGCTCCCGCTTCCGCCTCCGGAGGAGGAAGCGGTTGGCATATAGGATCAGGCAGGCCAGCACCACCGCCACAAAGACGGAAAAGATGTCGATCAGCATGAGGATGGGTTCCACCATGGGATTTTGATTTTGGGCCAGATAGACCATGGCCCCCTGCCCGTCGATGGAATTAAAGGTATAGAACAGGCACACGCCGAAGGTGAGGGTCAGCAGATAGACCCCATAATCCCGGAAGGACCGGCGCACATTCCGAAGGGCCAGCTTAGAGAACATCGGCCATCTCTCCTCCCATTTCAGACACCACACGGATGATTTTCTGGAAGAAGGCGCGCCGGTCCTCCCCTCCGCGGCGGAGCTCCAGGAAAATCTGCCCGTCCCGGAGAAAGACCACCCGGCGGCAGCAGCTGGCGGTGAAGGCATCGTGGGTAACCATCAGGATGGTGGCTCCCATCTCCCGGTTCAAGTGTTCCAGCCGGTCCAGCAGGAGCTTGGCCGACTTGGAGTCCAGGGCCCCTGTGGGCTCGTCGGCCAGTACCAGGGCCGGCCGGGTGACCATGGCCCTGGCGGCGGCGCACCGCTGCTGCTGGCCGCCGGACATCTGATAGGGGTACTTGTTCAGACAGTCAGAGATACCCAGCAGTCCGGCCATCTCCTTCACCCGGCCGTCGATCTCTTGGGCGGGGGCCTTGACGATGGACAGCGCCAGGGCGATGTTCTCCCCGGCGGTCAGGGTGTCCAGCAGATTGCAGTCCTGAAAGATGAAGCCGAGCCGCTCCCGGCGGAACCGGGCCAGCTCCTTACCCCGCAGGGCGGTGAGCTCCCGGCCGTCGATAACGATGGAGCCGGCGGTGGGCCGGTCGATGGTGGACACGCAGTTGAGCAGGGTAGTCTTGCCCGAGCCAGAGGGGCCCATGACCCCCACGAACTCCCCCGCTTCCAGAGACAGGGACACCCCGTCCAGCGCGCGGGTGGCGGCCGCCCCTTTGCCATAGACCCGCCGAAGGTCTGTTACTGTTAAAATCTCTGCCATGATGTTCCTCCTTGTCATACTGTAAGCGCGGACAAAGCTGGCCCGCGGAGTAAACCCTATCGTCCGGGAGCCAGATAGGAAAAGGGAATGGGGGAAGCGGAGCTTGCCCCAGGCCCTCCACCCTGATAGGACACATCCTGGAGATAGGCTGCCAGCAGAGCCAGCACCAATACAGCCGCGCACAGTCCCGTCTTGATATGGTTCGTCATCGTATATCCGCTCCCTTCGGGGGATTACCCCTAAAACTGTATCAAATCATATCATACAGTTTTGACGATTGCTCTAAAGGAATTATGAGGATTTCATTAAAATTGTTTTAAAACTTTCAATAAGAAAACGCCCCGGAAAACCGGGGCGCCAGGATAAGGAGGAAAAGAATGAGAGCAAAGAAAATTGGTTGCGCCGGTGTCATACCGACAGATGGAATGCCTCCATCCAGCGGTTGAGCTGAACCAGATAGGCCATGACATGGGCCTTCGGGATGGAGGAGCCCACGGGAGCGCCGCCATCCTCCATAAGGAGGCGGCGCAGGGCCCGCTCCTCCGCCAGAGGGCGGATCGGGGCGTTGGTGTCGTCCAGGAGACGGGCCAGCCTGGCCCGAACCAGTTGCCCATACAGGGATTCTGCGGCAAGGATGCGGGGGAGAACGGCCTGGTCCCGGACTGCCTGGGGGAGAAGGTCCTCTGTCCCGTCCCGCAGCAGCTGAAGGGGTCTGCCGTTGGCCGTCTTCATAGACCAGGGGATGTTCCAGGCGTACTCCACTAAAAGGTGGTCGCACAGAGGGGAGCGGAGGTCTAGGCCGGAGGCCCGGCCCAAACGCTCGTTGCGGGCCAGCAGGGCGGGAAGGAGCCAGTTGAAGGCCAGCCAGCTCTCCCGGCGGCGCTGTGTCTCTCGAGGACTCTCACCATCCAGTGTGGGACAGCGATCTAGGAGCCGGGACAGGTGGTCCCTGCCGTGTTCCTCCACTCCAGAGGAGTGCCACAGACCGGGATCAAAGATCTGCCTGCCTAGGGGCAGGGCGGTGGACCGGGGGAGGGGGAGAAAAGTCCCGCCTTCCCCCTCCGGCCAGAGGGAGCCGCCCAGAATACAGCCGCCCCCAGTCCCTGTGAGGACCGTGTGACAGGTCCCGGAGACCTGGAGGCAGAGAAAGAACAGTCCGGCGTCCGACAGGGCCATGGCGGGAAACTCCAGAATCTCCCCTTCCTCCTCCATACAATTGACCAAGGAGGGCAGGGGACACTCCAGAGCGCGGTGCCGGGTATGAAAGGCATCGGCCACCTGTCGGACGGAGGATTCCCCGTTCCGCTGAAGGGACCAGGTGTCCAATGGCGGCCGCCCATCCTCAGTATACGCCAGGGCGGCGGCCGCGGTTACAAATGAGGAGGAAAGACTGCCCGACAAAAAAGAGCCCAGTGCAGGCGAGCCGGCCAGCTCCCGGCGGACAGCCTCGTCGGCCAGCTGGCGCACCCTGGCGGCGGTGGTGGGGTAGTCGTCGGGGTGCGGACGGCTTTCCAGCGCCCAATAGGGGTGGACACTGACCCCGTCCGGGGAAAAGATCAGCAGGGAGGCGGGGGGCAGCAGATGGATACCCTCAAACATTTCAATGCCGGGCGGTGGGACTGGAGCCAGGCTCAGAAGCTGCCGTAGGCCGTCCTGACTCAGCCGAGGGGCCAGACCGGGGAAACAGAACAGGGCCCGCTGCTGGGAAGCAAAGAGAAAGGTGCCGTCCACCCAGGTCCAGAACAGAGACCGCCCTCCCAGCCGGTCCCGGCAGCAGAGGAGCCGCCTGGAGCCCCCGTCCCAGAAGGCGTAGGCAAAGGAGCCCCGCAGCCGTCTGGGCGTCTCTACTCCCCAGAGGATACAGGCGGCAAGCAGAGTTTCCGTATCATCGTGGGAGTCAAGGGGAAAACCGGCTTCCGCCAGCTCCCGGCGAAGCTCCGGGCCGTTGGTCAGGGCCCCATCCCATACAAGGGCGTACTCCGCCCCCTCCCAACCCCGGACCATGGGCTGACGGGCCTGGGGCGCCAGACACGCCGGCCGGCGGTGGACCAGCACACAGTGCCGGCTCTGCCATAGGCCGCGCTCCACAGGCTGAGGGCAGGTCAGCCCCTCTCCCATCTGATGGGCCTCTTCCCGGCGGGCCAAAGTGCCGCCGTCACGAAAAAAGTCGCAGGATCCACAGATACCAGACATAAGTACATACGCTCCTTTATGGGATCAATTTGGAGTGTCCGCCCGGAGCCGGTCCGGCGGCGGAGGCTGGCTGCCCCGCAGAGAGTGGGAGGGGGCCTGCCATCTCCATTCTATTCCGCCGCCGGGAGAGGGCTCACAGCAGCAACAGCCACACCGTCCAGCCCAGAGAGGCCAGAAGGGCCCCCGCCGCTCCCCAGACGGGACCGGGCAGCCGCTCCAGCCGCCGGTTCCAGGCCCGACCCTGCTTGAGATAGCCATCCGCCGCCTGACGGGCCTCCTTCAAGACCCGGTCGGCGCTGACGCCCTCCCGGGCCAGAGCCTCCTCCTTGACAATAAAAATGGCCTCCTCAAAGAGCCGGGGGTCCGGGGACTTGACCAGGATGACCTGGCGGGTGATGCCCTTGACCATATCTGCCACATCCTTTCCGGGGATCCACATTCCCAATCATGGAACTAGTGTGTCCACTTTTTGGCCGGTATATTCTCCCTTGTCCCACCCGTAGACTAGGCGTGGAGGAAAAGGGGGGACGTTGTGAAGGAAAAGCAGTGGCAGCGGCTGGCAGGGCTGGCTCTGATTTATGTGGTAAATGTGGTCCTGATCTGGCTTGCCCAGAAGCTGTGAAAGAAAGAGGGGGAGCGGTCAGCTCAGGAGCAGCTCCAGCTCCTCAATGGTCAGGCCGGGCTGGAGGGCCAGATCGATGGCGTAGCCGATGATTTTGGACAGGTCGCCCACCTGACTGTCGATGTCCTTGGGGGTGACCAGCAGGTCCCGGCCTTCCCCAAGATCGGGCAGTTCTTCCACGCCCATCAGATCGGCAGCGAGGGTGGCGGCATCCACCACCGTGGGAACCCCGATGGCGATAACGGGCACGCCTAGGGACTTCCGGTCCAGCCCCATCCGGTGGTTGCCCACCCCGGAGCCAGGGGTGATGCCGGTATCCGTCAGCTGCACGGTCCGGCACAGCCGGTGGAGGGAGCGGGAGGCCAGAGCATCCACGGCGATGACACAGTGGGGACATATCTTTTCACACAGGGACTGGATCAGCTCGCCGCTTTCCACCCCCGTGGTCCCCATGACCTCCGCCGCCAGGGAGGCTACAGGCCGGAAGGCGCCAAACGTCTCCGGCATCTGGCGGACCAAGTGCCGGGTTACCAGAGTGTAGTTGTGGACCTTGGGGCCGATGGCGTCCGGGGTGATGGCCCGGTTGCCCAGCCCGGCCACCAGCACCAGCCCCTGGGGAGGAATATCCTTCAGCAGCAGGGAGAGCTCGGCGGCCAGGGCCTGTATCGAGCGGGCGAAGATGTCCCCCTCCCGGCTGGCCAACCCCTCCAGAGTGAGAGTCACATAGCGGCCCTTGGGCTTGCCAAGGGCCTTTTCCCCCTCCTGGTCCAGAATGTCCACTGTGGTGACAGGCAGGCCCTCCCGTTCTCCATCCCTGGCCTCCACCCCAGGCAGCTTGGTGGTCTCTCCGGCGCTCTCCTGCCACAGCTCTCTGGCTTCCAGGGCCAGGTCGGTCCGGCGCATAGTCATGACCATCCCTCCTTCACGCTATATCTTGTGCGGATGATTTCTTTGCGCCCCTAGTCTTTGCGGCACATTCCGTTCTATCCAAAAAATCTGGAAAAAATGAAAAAAACAGTTGATTTTTTCAAAAACCGATGGTACAATACATATCTGCACAGGCGTACTGTGCTCAAATCAACGATAAGATCGGAGGAGGTGTTTGGTTTGCCGAATATCAAGTCTGCCAAGAAGCGTGTGCTGGTCAATCAGGCCAAGGCCGCGCAGAACAAGGCCGCGAAGTCCGCGCTGAAGACCGAACTGAAGAAGTTTGACGCCGCTGTGGCGGAAGGCAACCGCAGCGAGGCCGATGTCGCCTATAAGGTGGCCGTCAAGGCTGTGGACAAGGCCGCTGCCAAGGGGCTGCTGCATAAGAACAACGCTGCCAACAAGAAGAGCAGCATGACCATCAAGCTGAACAAGCTGGCCTAAGGGCCGATGTGGGGAAAGCCGTCTGTACTGACAGACGGCTTTTTTCGTATCTGAATCAAAACACGGGGACGAAAGTTCGTCCCCGTGCCGAGAGCAGTATTTTATTCACCGCGCGAGAGGAAAAATGACTGTGGCGGTGAACAGGTCCGCCTCTGTGGTGATTTCCAGCACACCGCCGCAGGCCTGGGTGAAGGAGTCCGCGATGGACAGCCCCAGACCGGAGCCGCCGTCGGTCCGGCTCTCATCCCCCCGGACAAAGCGGGCGGTGTAGTCCACTCCCGGCTTTAGCTCGGCGGCGGAGGTGTTCTGCACGCTGGCCCGGGCCTGTTCCCCCTCCACGGTCAGGGTCAGATAGACCCGGGAGCCGGGCAGGGAGTATGCTAGGGCATTGGACAGCAGATTCTGGAAGACCCGGTACAGCCGGTCGCTGTCCGCCGTGATGGGGATACCCTCATCCGGGATGGAGGGCCGCAGGACCAGACCGCTGTTCTGAATCGCCTGGTCCATGTCCGCCAAGGTCTGTCGAAGCAGCCGGCCCAGGTCCAGCCGCTCCAGTTTTACCGGAAGCTGACCGGTAGCGGCCTTGCTTACCTCGAATACATCCTGAACCATAGCCCGCAGCCGATGGGCCTTTTCCTCCAAAATAGCCACATATTCGCTGGCCGGGGGATTCAGGGGCTCCTGGGCCAGCAGCTCGGTGTAGCTCAGGATGGAGGTCAGGGGGGTCTTCAGATCGTGGGATACGTTGGTGACCAGCTCTACCTTCATCCGCTCGCTGCGGGTGCGCTCCTCCACCGCCTGGTGGAGGCCCTGCTGGATGTGATTCAGGTCGTCGGCCAACTGATAAAGGCCGTGATCCGGGGGCAGATCCAAAGGCCGGTCCATTTCTCCCGCCCGGAGCCGGGCGGTGTGGTTGGCCAGGGCCCCCAGGTCAGTCCAGATATTCTTCTGTCGCCCCAGGGCCCATACCAACAAGAGCAGTGCCGACATACAAGGTCCTAGCACTAGGAAATACCACCACAGGGGATCGGGCCAGCCCTCATTTGACACAATAACTAAAAAGAGATAGCCCGCCATCAGTCCCAGCGCTCCGAAGGTCAGCCCCGTCAGCCCAGCCAATCGGCTCATTTGCTTCTGGATAGGACGACTTAGCTCCCGGGCGGCCAGCATTCCCAGCACGCCGTGCCGCCAGGGCTTTTTGTTATACCGCCAGTCGTTGATGATGAGCAGGTATAGTCCCCAGAGCACCGCCAGCAGGCCGGGAGCGTGGTCTGCCAGCTGGGGCAGATACTCCCGCAGCAGCCAGCCGTGGTTCTCCGACAGAGTGGTCACCGCCGTACCGATGCCAATGGCCTGCTCAAAGGAGTAGCCGTATTCGTAAACGGGTTCGACAGAGACCCACTCTCCCGTTTCGGGGTCATAGGTAGCGGCGGAGGTGGAGCCAGAAGCAGTGCTTTGTGGCGTGTCGCTGTACACCAGATCCTGCCATACATCCCCCAGATACTGCGTCCGGGGCATACAGAAAAACACCAGCAGGAAAGCCAGGACGAGCTTCGCCTCAAACCATATCCTTCCCGTCCCACGGGCCAGAAGTCGGTCGGCCCGCTGTTTGTCCTTCCGCAGAAGAATATACACCAGGAACAGCGCCCCTCCCACACCCATGCAGGCGGCGTGGGCGAGGATCGTTTCTCGATAGATCTGTAAATTTTGCTTTAAATAATACAGCTCGTTATACTCTTTTGTCCCGGAATTGCCATAGTCCCCCCTAATAAAGATATGCGGCTCGTCGATGACCGCCATGGTTACCCTGACTTTGCTCCCTGCCTCATCTATGGTAAAGTTTTTGTAGCCGGGGACATACCACTGATAGGGCTCGTCAATATTCTGATAGCGGTAGTAGCCATCACCATAGATGTCCAGCTCGACACCGTCCCGCCAGGCCCGGACCTTCGCTCCGTCGAACTGGAGCAGGAATCCATAGCCATCGGGGAGCTGTGCCGCCGTTGTAGAGGAGGTCAAAGTGTCACTGTTGCTGTAAAGTTCTTTTCCTTCTCGCTCAATGCGGTAGAGGATGTTCAAGTCTTCCTTCATGACGTTGTGAAGAGAGCGGACCTTTGTATCCCGTAGCCCCCAGTCGCCCCCGTCATAGCCATTGATATCCCCAAAGACATCGCCTCCGGCGCCCATAGTGATCAGCTGCACCAGCCGGGCGCTGATAAAGCCCTGAAACTCTGTGGTATCCCGCCAGTCGGCTTGGAAGCTGTCGGAGATCCACCGGCGGCTGCCAGAGGAGGTCAGCGCCGTGCCAAAGTACAGGGCCCCCTCCAGAAGCATGGAGATCCCCAGCAGGAAGGCCAAAAACCCGGCAGCCGCTCTACTTTTTTTCCATTTTGTATCCAATGCCCCACACCACCTTCAAATAGTCTGGTTCCCGAGGATTCAGCTCAATTTTCTCCCGAATGCGGCGGATATGGACCATTACCGTGTTATCGGAGGCGAACGCGTCTTCCCCCCAAACCCGGCGGTAGATCTCCTCCGCTGGAAAGACCCGGCCCAGGTTCCGCATCAGCAGGTCCACGATGCCTGTTTCGGTGGCGGTGAGACGTACCTCATCCCCATCCGCCGTCAGGGCGCGGCGGTCCGGGTCATAAACCAGCCGGCCATTGACGATGGCCCCAGCGGGGGCGGCATTCACATCCCCCAGCCGGGTATACCGCCGAAGCTGACTGCGGACACGGGCCACCAACTCCTGGATGCCGAAGGGCTTGGTCATATAGTCGTCCGCCCCCATGGACAGGCCAAGCACCTTGTCGCTCTCCTCACTCTTGGCGGACAGGAGAATGACGGGCAGGTTCCGGCGCTCCCGGATGCGGAGGACGGCGGACAGGCCGTCCAGCCTGGGCATCATCACATCCATCAGAATGAGCCGCAGGTCCGGGTCCAGGGCCTTGTCCAGCGCCTCCATGCCGTCGTAGGCCCGAAGCACCCGGTAGCCCTCCTTCTCCAGGGCGGCGGCGATGGCCCCCACAATCTCCCGGTCGTCGTCCACCACCAGGATAGCCGCTTGTTCAGCCATGAAAACAGCTCCTTCCTCGGTCACTGGATACAGGATAACAGAGATTTCTTACAGATTTCAGCGGATATCTCTTACAAATCTCTTACAGTTTACGACGGATACCCCAATTCATCAAGGGGATTTTCCCAGACAGGCCGGGGGATCAGAGGGAAGAAAGACCTCGCCCCCCGAAAACATACTTTTTTTGACAGGCGGGACCAGTACAATGGTCTAAGAAGGAGGGACCTCCTATGGTGAAAAAGCTGATAACATTTCCGCCCGTGGCCCTTGCTCTGGAGATGGCCCACACCTACATCCGGGTGGGTGTGGCCCGGTCGGCGGCGGCCCTGTCCTATTTTTTAATTTTGACTCTGTTTCCCATGCTGTTGTGTGTCAACTACTTCATTGGGCTGTTCCATCTAGACTTGGAGCAGCTCCTGACCGCCCTGGACCAGTTGCTCCCCGCCCAGGCTCTGGCCATTATGGAGGACTATCTGGCTTACGCGGCGGACATCCAGTCCCCAGCCCTGTTGGCCGCCGGACTGTTTACCATCCTGGTTTCAGCTTCCGCCGGCATCCGGACGCTATTCCTGACCATGGACGAGCTGTACCAGGTCAGGCGGAACAACGGCCCGGCCCGGTTTCTTCTCAGCCTGGGGCTGTCTCTGCTCTTCCTGCTGACCATCTACCTGTCCGTGGTGGTAATCTTCACCGGGGACTGGTTCTTTGGCCTGCTTCAGACCCATCTGCCCCCCAGAGTGGTGGAGCTGATCCCGCTGCAGGCGCTGTCCGGGCTGTGGCGATGGACCCGCTATCTGTTGCTCTTCTTCTTTTTCCTGCTGCTGGTGCTGGTGATCTATCGGGTAGGGACGCCTAGAGACCGGGCCGGGCGTCGGATCGTGCGGGGAGCCGCCCTGCTGGCCTCCCTGGCCATGGTGGCCTGCTCCGTCCTCTTCTCTTGGTTTATCGGCCTGTCTTCTCGGTATACCTTGGTGTACGGCTCCTTGGCCTCGCTGATCATCCTGCTGGTATGGCTGTATTTCTGCGGAAATATCCTGCTTTTGGGGGCAATCTTCGGCCAGGTTGCGGCCCGGAGGGGAGAGAGGAGGCGGCAGGGACCGCCCGCGTGAGATGCGGGCCGCCCCATCCCGCAGCCTCCCAGCGTGTGGACATTTTCTCGGCCGGACACACTTTCCAAACCGGCAGGGATGTGTTACACTTTTTACAATAGTATCCCGTGCCACACGGGCGCGGAGAAAGGCGGGCCCACTATGAATGACAAGCTGATTCGTCAGATCACCAGCGAGATCGCCGAGGCCCTGGTATCCCGAAAGCTGGCCGCGATTCCCAACCGAAAGGCCGCCCAGGCCCTGCTGAAGTCCTGCGGCATGGCCGAGAGCCTGGCGGCCCTGTTTCCCATCCGGGAGCGGTTGAGCTGCGTACGGGTGCTGGAGCTGTGCGCCCCGGTCCTGGAGCGTCTCTGTCCCCAGGGACCGGAGAAGGGGTGGGAGCCCTTTATCTATCAGTATGTGTGCCGGCTGATGTTCCCAGAAAACGGCTTTGCGCCGGAGGCCGGCCGGTATGCCCAGGGGGCGGAGTTCTATCTCACCGTACTCCAGGTCCTGCTGGACCATGAGCGGGCTGCCCTGCCCTTTGACCCAATGCTGGACTTCCAGTTTTTGACGGAGGAGGAGTACTCCCTCTGCGACCAGGCAAAGGAGTACCGCTGGTTTCTGGCTGCGTGGCGGGAGGAGTTCGTCTACGAACTGATGCGGATGGGATTGGAGGTTACTCCCTTCCGTGCCCTGAATCATATTGCCGGCGTTCACTATATCGCTATGACGGCGGCCAGAGGTCTGGCGGAGGCTCAGGTGGACGTGGATCTGGCCCTGATCTCCGCCGCGGCCGCTGCCCACGATGTGGGCAAATTCGGCTGCCGGCCTGGGGAGCGGGTGCCCTACCTCCACTATTACTATACTGACCAGTGGCTGCTGGGCCGGAAGATGGAGGCGGTGAGTCACATCGCCTCCAACCACTCGACCTGGGATCTGGAGTTGGAGTCCCTGTCTGTGGAGTCCCTGCTTCTTATCTACGCCGACTTCCGCTGCAAGCAGGAGCGGGACCAGGAAGGAAACGAGGTGACCACCATTTTTCCCCTGGATCAGTCCTTCCAGGTCATTCTGTCCAAGCTGGACAATGTGGACTATGAGAAGCGCCGCCGGTATGAGTTCGTCTATGGAAAGCTTCATGACTTCGAGGACTATATGCGTTCACTGGGGGTAGACGTGGACCTCACTGGCCGCCCCCAGCCTCCGCTGCCCCACAAGGACCCGGCGCTCATGGATCCGGAGGAAACGCTGGAGGGGCTGATTCTGCTGTCGGTGGATCACAATCTGCGGCTGATGCACATGCTGTCCAACGAGCAGAAGTTTGGCAACATCATCGAGGAGGCCCGCTCTGTCAAGAGCTGGCAGCAGCTGCGGGCCTATCTGAATATCTTTGAGGAATATTTTACCTATCTGTCTGTCCGACAGAAGACCCAGGCCCTGTCCTTCCTCTACGAGCTGCTGATGCACCGTGAGGGCGATATCCGCCGCCAGGCCGGTGGCCTCATCGGCCAGCTGATCGCCCGTTTCCACCTGGTGTACCGCAAGGAGGTGCCCGCCGACGCCCAGAGCGACCCGGCGGAGGAGGTACCCTTTACCCTGTGGGAGCAGTATCTGGACATGATCATTTTTCCAGACCACAAGACCACCCCTCAGCAGCGATCCCACATCGGCTATACTCTGAAGCTGGTCATCGGTTCTATGCTGGACCACGCCCGGCCGGGAGATATTCCCCGGTTCCTGGGGGCCTTTCTGCGCTATTTTGAGACCCCAGAGGACACCATCCCAGACACCGCCTTTACCCTGCTGGATGCGGTACGTTACCTGCCGCCCCAATACTACGGAGATGACGTCCGTGGCAGGCTGATCGAGTTTGCCGCCCACTTTATCAGGTCCGACGACCTGCGCCTGGTCACCGCCGCCCTGGAGTTCCTGCGGGAGGCGGAGCGGTCCATCCCTCGGAGCCATCCCCAGATGGCCCGCATCGCCCAGGTGGCCCGACAGGCTGGCTCCGACCAGCTGACCACAATTTTCCTGAAGTATAAGATCTTAAGCCGGGCCGGGGAGGACGCCACCCCTCTGGAGCAGACTCTGTACCAGTTGGACATCACCAGCGAGGTCTTTTTGGACAACCTAAAGACGGCTACCCCCTGGATCGTCAAGGTGGCCGGCGTGGAGCTGCTCCGGGACCAGGTGGAATACGGGATGCGCACCCATATTCTTCACATCGCCACCCACTTTTCCAACCTGGTCAAGGTATCTGAGCGGGTGGTGGTCCGGCATACCGCCGGCTCCGCCCTGGTACGCACTCTGTCCCTGCTGCGCCGGGACCAGCGCAACGAGGTAGTGGTGGAGCTGGGCAAAGGGCTGGAGATGGGACAGTACGAGATATCCAAATATATCCCCCAATACCTGGGGGAGGCCGCCCTCTATCTTTACCCCTCTGAGCTGGACGAGCAGGTGCTTTGGCTCAAGGGGCTGCTGGGCTCCCCCAACGACTCCGCCGTATCCGGCGCCCTGAATACCATTGGAGTCCTCTTACAGCACTATCCCGCCTACCGGGATCGCTTTCCTGAGCCGGACAAGCACTACGAGGGCCGGCGGCAGGAGCTGCTGGGACTGCTTCTCCAGGGGCTGGCCCACTATCGGGAGGCAGTGCGGCAGGAGGCCCTGCTGGTGACTGGCAAGCTCCTCTTTGAGTCCCCCATCCTGGACATGGAGGAGAAGGCCCGGCTCTTTGCCCTGTGCTACCGCAAGCTCCTTTTCCTGACACAGGAGACCACGGGGCACAGCGGCTTGACCTTCTTCTACCGGGCCGCCGCCCTGGCCCATATCAACAGATTCATCGCCCTGCGGCGGTTGGACCAAGGGCCTTTTCAGTTCTCCTGCCCCACGAAGATCGCCTTTTTCCCTGGCACCTTTGACCCCTTCACCCTGTCCCACAAGGGCATCGTCCACGCCATCCGGGACCTGGGGTTCGAGGTCTATCTGGCTGTGGACGAGTTCTCCTGGTCCAAGAAGGCCCAGCCCCACCTGGTCCGCCGGCAGATCGTCAACCTGTCTATTGCCGGGGACTTCCACGTCCACCTGTTCCCGGACGACATCCCGGTGAATATCGCCAATCCCAGGGATCTGAAGCGGCTGGTGGAGCTGTTTCCCGGACAGCAGGTCTATATCGTGGCGGGCAGCGATGTGGTGGCCAACGCGTCCTCTTACAAAACGGAGCCCAGGCCCTTCTCCATCCACCACATGGACCACGTCATCTTTCGCCGGGCGGGAGAGGCGGAGCTGCCGCAGCCCCTGCCCATCACGGGGCGGGTCATTCAGCTCCAGCTGCCCCACCATCTGGAGGACATCAGCTCCTCCCGCATCCGGGAGAACGTGGACCTGAACCGGGACATTTCCAACTTCATCGACCCGGTCATTCAGGACTTTATCTATCAAAACGGCCTCTACCTCCGGGACAGCCAGGACAAGCCCCTGCTCTATGCCGGGGACTTGGAGTTCCAGTGGGTGAAGGACCCCTCCCCGCTGCTGCTGGCGGACATCACCGCCGGTCATCCCGAGGGGGAGGCCCTGCGCTCCGCCATTATCCGGAAGGGGGACCAGCTTCTCCTTCTCCACCGTACCGGGGAGGAAGGGAAGCTGCTGGGCTATGCCAGCTACCGCTATCTGGCCTCCTCCGACCTGTTCCCGGCTACCGAGGACCCGCGGCTGGCGGACCGCCTGCGGCTGCGGGCGGGGGGAAAGGTGCTGCTTATTACTACCCTGTCTGCCGACCGGACCGACCGGCATAAGGACTACGGCCAGCTCATCCTGAGCGAACTGCTGGCCCGAGCTCTGGAGGAGGAGTATGTTTACGCCGTGTTCTCCCCCCACGACGGAAAGCTGCCTCAGGAGCTGGGCGACATCCTGTCCCGGTCCGGCTTTGTGGACCGGGAGGGGGGCGGTACCGCCATCTGGGAGGTGGATATGCGGACGCCCACAGTGCTTATCCAGAATTTGGAGACCACCATTCAGGAGCCTCTGTCCGGCAATCCCAGGGTGCTGTCCGCTATCCGCCGCGGGCACGAGCGGCTCCAGCGGGCTATGACCGGCCTTTATCCCGGCTGCCTGGTGCTGACTTTGTCCACCGATATCATCCACCACCGCCTGCTGGAGAAAATCACGGCTTATAACAATGTCCCCGCCACCCCCACCACCCCCAGGACGCTGGGCGAGGATATGTGTGTCCCCTTCGGCAAGATGCTCCGGGGAAAGATTGTGCCCAACACGGTGACCAAGACCATCCACACCGACAAGGTGTTTACGCCTGATCTGTCGGAGAGCGTGATGGAGGCGTTCCCATACTATGCCCCCATCCCCAGCCAGATCCGCACCATCAAGTCCTTCAATCGCCCGGTTATCCTGGTGGACGACCTGATGCACCCCGGCTTTCGGATGGGGAGTCTGGACCCCATCCTTCGCCAAGAGGGGGTGGATATCCGTATGGTGCTGGTGGGTATCCTGTCCGGCTATGGCCGGGATCTGATGCGCTCCTGGGACCGGCCGGTGGACTGCGTCTACTTCCTGCCCCGGCTGCGCCAGTGGTTCGTAGAGGCCACCCTGTATCCCTTTATCGGCGGCAATACGGTCCGCCGGCCCGCCTCCCCGGTGCCGGGGCTGCTGCCGGGCATCAACCACATCCTGCCCTATGCGGCGCCGCCCTACCAGGATGAGTGCGGTCGGGAAGCTGTCTTTCAACTGTCACGCACCTGCCTGGAGGCCGCTCTGGATATGATGCGGGTGCTGGAGCGGGAGTACCGGGTCCTCTATGGCCGCAACCTGACCCTGTCCCGGCTGCCAGAGGCGGTCGTCCTGCCCCTGTGCCCGGACAAGGGTACCTGCTTGAGCTACGACCCCAATTTGTCCCCCTCCGTCTATCTGGAGAACGACCTGGAGCAGCTTCTCCGTCAAAACGGATGACAGCGGAGCTGCCACGCTTGTGCCCCCTGTGTCCCAACCGCTGAAACTGTAAAAAGGACAGGTGATCTGTATGTATTATTACCGCTGGAAAGGGGCTGCCCTGGTTTCTCCAGCCCCTCTGGAGGGCTTCGGCCCTGAAACCGATCCTGCCGCCGACGGCCCTATTTTTGCCCTGGTGCCCGGAGATCCGGTTCTGGGCCGGGGCTCGTTCCGGGTAAATCACCCCGGCCAGCTGCTGGCCGGCCACGGGCTGGAGGCGCTGGATGCCTCCCGCCTGCCCTGGGTGGAGGCGGACCCGGCCCTGTCTGCCGCCATCACAGAGGGGCGGCTCACCGCCGTCAACCCTGGCCGGGCGGGGTGGGAGGCCCTCCTCGCCGCCTCCCCCAAAGAAGGGAAGAAACGGGTGAATCTCCTGGCCATCGGTGATGTGGGCTCCACCCTGCTCACCGGGCTGAAGCTGCTGGGGGGAGATGTGATCTCCTCCATCGGTATCTGTGACCTGTCCGACCAGATCACCGCCCGGTGGGAGTTTGAGATGGGGCAGATCTCCCTGCCTTGGGAGTACAGCGCCTTCCCCGAGGTGGAGATCATTTCTCCGGAAAATCTCTTTGACTGCGACCTGTTCGTCTTTGTGGCCTCCCGTGGTATTCCCCCGGTGGGCTCCCAGGTGAAGGATGTGCGGATGGCCCAGTTCGAGGCAAACGCCGCCATCGTCAAGGGCTACGCCCGCATGGCGCGGGAGAAGAAGTTTCAGGGACTGTGGTGCGCGGTGTCCGACCCGGTGGACCCCCTGGCCAAAACCGCCTATCTGGAGAGCAACCGGGACGAGAATGGAAACTGGGACGGCCTCGGCCTGCGGCCGGAGCAGGTACAGGGCTTCGGCCTGGGGGTGATGAACGCCCGGGCGGCCTACTTTGCCAAGCGGGACGCCAGATTCGCCTCCTTTCTGACAGAGGGCCGGTCCTTCGGGCCCCACGGCACCGGGCTGACCATCGCCAACTCCATCAAAC
Organism: Flintibacter sp. P01028; assembly: GCF_041925235.1. Taxonomy (NCBI): domain Bacteria; kingdom Bacillati; phylum Bacillota; class Clostridia; order Eubacteriales; genus Flintibacter; species Flintibacter sp. P01028. Next base: position 74,299 of record NZ_JBHEVC010000005.1, on the reverse strand, counting down.
ATTATGATGAGGCCGTCTCCCAGGAGCTGACCCGCCTCACCGTCACTGCCAATCTGAAGATGCGGGAGATCGGCTTTAAGCCCTATGTGGCCCCCGCTCTGTCCTCCGGGGCCCTGTCTCTGCTGCTTACTCTCCGGGGGGAGTGGCACTGCGGTTCTGTCTTTCTGGACGGGGTCTATATGGGGGTGAAAAACCGTTATACCCCGGCAGGAATCGAAACAGAGCTGCTACCCCAGATCCCGGACCCTCTGTTTGGGCATATTAAGGATGCGGCGGAACACCTGAAAGAGATTTTGTAGAGAGCGGCATCCTCGAAGTCTGGCCTTTTCCGCCCGGCCTCTTTTTAACATTTACTGTAATAAGGAGGACAGAACAGAATGAAACGGAGCAAAAAAGACACTCTGATTTCTATTGTCATCCTGCTTGTGTTTTTCATCCAGCTGAAGCGTGGGTTCAATCCCCCTGAGCTGGAGACTGGTATGATTCCGGGTGGACTTTTTCTCAGCACTGAGGAGGGGGTTGTCGTTTCGGCCATTCTGTCCGCCTTGCTGGTGTGGGGCATCCTTGAGCTCTTGTTCTGGGTATATACCAAGATCAGGAAAAAATAACTTGGTCAGCTGCTTTGTTTTACCATGCGGACATCCTACCTTGAAAGAAGGCGATTTTATGTCCCTTACTTTGCCCTGGATTATAAAGGAGGTACTCCATGAGAGAAAAAATTTTGGCCCACCCTATCCGCTGGCTTATCGGTCTGTGTGCGTGTCTGGTGTTTTTCGGTTGCTTCGGCTTCCCTATCTACAATTTCACCACAGGGCGGCGGTTTGGCAGCTGGTATTTGCTGCTAGCGCTCTGCTTCTTTTACTATGAAATCGGACAGATCCTGGGTGTGCTGCATAGCCGGGGCAAGGTGCGGAGATCAGCCGCCCTGGCCCTCGGTATGACGTTGCTGGGGCTGGCCTGCCGGTTCTTGATGGAGTTTGGCGAGGTGTCCAATACCGAAGACTTTACGCTCCCCAATGTGGCGCTCCACCTCTTTGTTGTCGTGGCGCTTACCACCCTGGGGTCCCTGTCCCCTGTCGTGGACAACCAGCGGCCGCCCCTGAGAAATGGCTGAGTTTCCCCGGCGCCCCCGTACATCAACTTTTGAAGAAGGCGATCTCATGTCCCTCGTTTTGATTCATCCATACCCTGACCGGCCGGAGGCGGACACCCGCCTGTCCGGCATTCTCGCCCACGCCCTGGCGGGCCGGGCGGGGAGAACCATCCGCACCGCGGAGGAGCTGGAGAGGCTAGAGGGCCAGAGGCTCCTCTTCGCCCTGCCTCTGGGGGCGGAGGGAGTGAACCTGGAGTATGTCAGGATGCTGGCCCGGATGCGCCGGGAGCCGGAGTTGCTGGCGGGCTGTACTGCCGGGCTGATCGTGGACGGGACCTCTCACCTGTACACCAAGTCCGCCGCCGCCGAGCTGACACTGGCCGCCAACCTGGCGGGCTGTTCCTTTGTGGGCCGCCCCCTGGTGGAGGGGACGGGAGACCTGTCCAACTTCAAGGTCCAGGCCAATAATCTGGGGACGGACCTGGCGGGAGCCTACCGGGCTGCCGCCCAAGAGCTGACAGAACGGCTGGAGCAGCCCGCTGATCTGACCCAGGACAGCCCGGAGCTGCTGGTGCTCCACGCCTCCAGCCACCATACCTCCAACACCATGGCCCTGTGGGAGCAGACCAAAAAGCGGCTGGGGGACCGGTTTATTTATACGGAAATCGGTTTGCGCAATGGCACCCTGTCCGACTGCTCCGGCTGCCCCTACACCATGTGCCTCCACTTCGGAGAAAAGGGGGGGTGCTTCTACGGCGGGCTGATGCAGCAGGAGGTCTATCCCGCTGTCCGCCGGTGCCAGGGGGTGGTTATGCTGTGCCCCAATTACAACGACGCTCTGTCCGCCAACCTCACCGCCTTTGTGAACCGGCTTACCGCCCTGTTCCGCCAGACCCGCTTTTATGACAAGGCCCTGTTCGCCATCGTGGTTTCTGGCTATTCCGGCGGGGATATTCTGGCCCGCCAGCTCATTGCCGCCATGAACATGAACAAGTCCTTTTTCCTGCCGGGGAAGTTTGTCATGCTGGAGCGGGCCAACGACCCAGGGGAGGCCCTGGCCGCTCCAGGCGTGGGGGAGAGGCTGGACCGCTTTGCCGGCAATATCAAGCGGACCCTGCTGAAATGAAGTGCCGGAGCCGCCCCTTTTGGGGCGGCTCCGGCGTTTTGTTACAGAGCTCGGAACACCTGGCGGTAACAGAAGCTGGGATTTCCATTCAACGGGGCCCGCCATTTTCATTCTGACTGGGAAGGCGCTGATATACCTTCATCTCCCGGTGAAGCCGCCGGGCCAGCTTAGGGCCGTAGCTGCCGGGAAGGGCGCGCCACTGCCAGTTACCGCCCAGGGTGGAGGGAATATTCATTCGGGCCTCGGAGCCCAGGCCCAGCAGGTCCTGCATCTGGACCATGGCCAGACCGGCGGGGGAGGCCCAGGCCGCCCGCATCATCCCCCAGTGGTATCCCTCCCCGCGGCTCAGGCGCAGATACTCCTTGGCAAAGGCGGCCTCTTTCCGGGGGGCGGAGGCCATCCAGCCGCGGATGGTGTCATTGTCGTGGGTGCCGGTGTAGACCACGCAGTTGGTGGGGTAGCAGTGGGGCAGATAGGCGCTGCCCAGCTCCCGGCTGCCAAAGGCGAACTCCAATACCTTCATTCCAGGATAGCCGGTCTCTTCCAGCAGGCGGTGGACCTCCGGAGTGAGAAAGCCAAGGTCCTCAGCGACGATGTTCTGTTTCCCCAGGGCGCTGTTCACCGCCTGGAAAAAATCCAGGCCGGGGCCGGGCCGCCAGCGGCCGTTGCGGGCGGTGGTGTCCCCGTAAGGGATGGCGTAATAGGACTCGAAACCCCGGAAGTGGTCGATGCGCAGCGCGTCATAGAGGCATAACTGATAGCCTACGCGGTGCAGCCACCACTGGTAGCCGTCCCGCTTCATCCGTTCCCAGTCAAACAGGGGGTTGCCCCAGAGCTGGCCGTCCTCAGAAAAGGCGTCCGGGGGACACCCGGCCACTTCGGTGGGGCAGCCCCGGTCATCCAACTGAAACTGCTCCGGACTGGCCCACACGTCGGCGCTGTCCAGGGCGGTGTAGATGGGCAGATCCCCCAGGATGGAGACGCCCTTCTCGTTGGCATAGGACTTCAGCTTTTTCCACTGCTGGCAGAACAAATACTGAACACCCTTCCAGAAGTTCACCTCGCCAGCTAGCTGAGTTCGGGCCGCCTCCAGGGCGGCGGGCTCCCGCAGCCGGATCGGCTGGGGCCACTCCTGCCAGGAGCGGCCGTCAAACCGCTCTTTCAGGGCCATAAACAGGGCGTAGTCCTCCAGCCAGTCAGCCTCGCCCAAACAAAAGGAATGGAAGCGGGCATCCCCCCGCTCCAGCAGCCGGGCGCAGGCCTTCCGCAGAACGGGATAGCGCGTTTTGTATAGCAGCCCATAGTCCACACGGACCGGGTCCTCCCCCCAGTTCAGACGCTGATATTCCTGCCGCTCCAGCAGTCCCTCCGCCGCCAGATCATCCAGATCGATGAAATAGGGATTACCGGCCCAGGAGGAGAAGGACTGGTAGGGGGAGTCGCCATAGCTGGTAGGGCCCAAGGGCAGGATCTGCCAGAAGGACTGTCCGGCAGCGGCCAAAAAGTCGATGAACTCCCTGGCCGCTGCCCCCAGGGCGCCGATGCCCCAAGGGGAGGGGAGGGAGGAGATGGGCAGCAGCACCCCGGCTTTTCTCACGTTGGAGTCCGCCTTTCTGTCTGTGTTTTCCACCCCGAATCAGAGGGGGCGGTATCTTATTTTACCCCCTGGGGGGACGGTCCGCAACCGTTTTATCAGGGAAAACCGGAGGAATAGCCTTCTCAGAGCTGTTTTAGGGTCCGGCCCAGTTTTCCATTGTCATTTTTCGGTTTATCCGCTATAATATATTTAACAACAAAAGAAAATTTGTTGGATACCTGACGGTTTGGTATCATATCTTTAGGATCAGGAGGCGCACTATGAGTAATTACGTCATTTCCATCAGCCGCGAATTTGGCAGTGGAGGCAGACTGATTGGCAAGCGCCTGGCTGCCCAGCTGGGCATCCCATGCTATGACCGGACCATCATCCAAAAGACAGCGGAGAAGAGCGGCCTGTCCCCGGACTTTATTGCCCGTGCGGAGGAGCGGGCCCGCAGCCGCTTCCATTTGTCCATTACCCCCATCGGGATCGGGACCCCCGCCTTTGCCCACCAAGGTGTGCCCGTCAGCCACCAGGCCTTTTTCGCCCAGGCCGACGTGATCCGGGAGCTGGCCGACGAAGGCCCGTGTGTTATTGTGGGGCGGTGCAGCGACTATGTGCTGGGGGATCGGCCAGAATGTCTGAAGGTCTTTGTCCACGCCGATCTGCCCAGCCGGGTGACCCGGTGTGTGGAGGAGTACCACATCCCGTCAGACGACATGGAACGGCGCATCATCCAGATGGACCGGGGGCGCGCTAACTACTACAATTATTACACCGGCCACACCTGGGGCGATATGCGCCGCTATGACCTGACCCTTAATTCCAGCACTTCTGGTATTGCCGGAGCGGTGGAGCTGATCTGCGCGCTGGTCCGGTCCAGAGCGGCGGTAGACGCCCAGCAGAGCTGACCGGGCCCCATCAGAGAGGAGCTTTTATGGACCATCTCCCTTCCATCCAGATTTCTGGTCAGGCCGGACGTATGGATAACTACTGTCGGGCGGCCTGTGAAACAGGGGCGAGGCCTGTCCCCGGCTGTTGCCCATCTCCTGACCTGTCCTGCGCTGGGCTCATCCTGTGCGGAGGCGGGGATATGGACCCTGCCCTCTTTGGGCAGGAAAACCGGGGCTCCCAGCCCCCGGACCGGCAGAGAGACCAAGCGGAGCTGGAGCTGTTCTGGGCCTTTTTTCAGGCGGGCAAGCCAATCCTGGCGATCTGCCGGGGGATGCAGGTGGTCAATGTGGCGCTGGGGGGCACCCTGCTCCAAGACCTGCCGGGAGAAATCAGACCTTTCCATGGCGGCGGGGAGGAGGACCGGGTCCACCCTGTGCGCAGCCGGGAGGGCACTCTGCTCCACCGGCTGTACGGCCCCATATTCCCGGTGAACAGTGCCCACCACCAGGCGGTGGACCGACTGGGTGAGGGACTGGAGACCATCGCTTGGGCGGAGAGCGGCTTTCCGGAGGCTTTGATTCACACACAGCGGCCGGTGCTGGGGGTCCAGTTCCATCCGGAGCGGATGTCCTTTGACCAAAGACGGGGGGATGCGGTGGATGGAGCGCCGATCTTCCAATATTTTATGGACCTGTGCCGGGGCTAGGCCCGGCCGTATACTGACAGAGAACGGCGGAGCTGTTCCGCCTGAGGAGGATATTATATCACCATGCGCAGCTTTTTCCCGAAGCGCCGCCTGTCCAGGATGTTGGCGGCTGGACTTTTGGTATTTTTGCTCCCGGCGGTGGTCTTTGCCATACCGCCAGAGGAGCCTGGGGATCCCTCGCCCCTGGTGCTGGACAACGGCGACCCGGCGGCAGCCTATCGGGATGTGTCCGCTCTGCTGGCCCGGAGAGGGCTGGAGCGGGATCAAATCGCCCAGGTTTGGAGCCGCCTGGACCGAGAGCTCTATCACCGGCTGATGGAGGGAGCGCTGTCCCAGCGGGAATTGGAATTGCTGGTCCTGCCCTACTGCCATGTGGAAAATATGGGCCGCTATCTGGACTACGGGGAGCGGCACCCGGAGCTGACCACAGAACAGGTGGCGACCGAGGTGAATATCGGCCTGGACCGCCCATTCTATCAGGGAATCCAGATGGTGGAGGACCCGGACAGCCAGACCGTCCTGGTCAATAAGTACCACCAACTCAGCCCGGACTATAAACCTGATCTGGTCCGGATGGGGACAGCCTATACTTATGGGACAGCTTATCTCCAGCGGGAGGCCTGGGAGCAGTTCAAGGCCATGGCGGACCAGGCCCGGACGGAGGGGATTCGGCTGTGGAACGTATCCTCCTACCGCTCCTATGGGACACAGGAGCGGGTATATGACCGATATGTGTCCCAGGATGGTCAGAGCCTGGCGGACACCTATTCCGCCCGTCCAGGCTCCTCGGAGCATCAGACCGGACTGGCACTGGACATCAATACCGCCAGTGTCCAGGCCCACTTTGAGAACACGCCCACCTACGCCTGGCTGGTAGAGCACTGTGCGGAGTACGGATTTATCCTCCGCTATCCAGAGGGGAAGGAGCGGATCACCGGCTACCGGTTTGAGCCCTGGCATTACCGCTATGTGGGCAAGGACATTGCCAAGCTCTGTATGGAGCGGGACTTGACCTATGAGGAATATGTGGCCCGCCTCCCTGTCCAGGGCACAAATGGCGTGCCGGCTTTGTACATACAGGGACGGGAGCTGGAGCTGGGCTCCGGCGCTCTGATGCTGGAGGGCAGAGTTTACCTCTCTGCCGGCCGTCTGGCCCAGGCGCTGGGGTGGCGGGTCGGAACCACATTCGGCGGGGAGGAAGTCGTCCTGTACGGCGGGGAGCACTGGTATACGCTGACGACCGGCCAGAACAGTCAGCGGGACGGCCAAAGGGTAGAACTGTCCGCCCCGGCGCTGATGCTGGAGGGGGAGCTGTACCTGGCCCTGGATGACTTGAATTTCCTGTTGGAGCTGGATCTCGGCTTGGAACAGACCTATGTTTCCGATACCACTCCTGCCATGTGACAAATAAGACCGCTCCGGCGCCTGAAAAGGCGCTGGAGCGGTCTTTCTGTTTTAGTTAGATGCTTCGGGCTACGATGACCCGGATGCGGCCTCCCAAGGATTCAGACTTGTCATACCAGCCACTTAGCTCAAAGCGGCCGCCCTGGACTCTGGCCAGGGTGGACAAATAGTACGCCCCGTCCTGGTACTCGTAGACCATCAGATTGTCGGAGAGGGTATATCCCTTGGAACCGGACAGGAACTGGCCCCCGCTGGCCTCGCCCTTGCCGGCGAGTGTCAGGGAGTAGAGCCCGTCAGGATGGGCAGGGTCGCCCTTAATGCGGATCGGCCCCCGCTCCACAGGGTAGCGGGTCGTGCTCTGGGGAAGGGAGATCTGCTGTCCTCCTACATCCAGCTCGTAGCTGTAATAGGAGGAAAATTCCCCGGCAGACGTACTCTCCATGCGGGTGAGGATGCCGTACCGGTAAGCGTCGCCGGTCACATCGTTGAGTACCAGTGTCTCGATTTCACCGGAGCCGTTTAGGGAGTGGTACTTGACCATGCTGTCGGTCAGTTCCAGTCCGGCCAGACGGCTGGGATAGATCCGCGCGCCCTGCCCATCGCTGACATCCAGAATCTCTGCACCCTCCGCAAAGGGGTGGCTGCCCAGCTTGGTGCCGGCGGCGTTCACCTTGCCGGTGAGAGAGGCGCTGGTCAGGCCCTTCAGGGTCACCTTCCCCTGGTCATCCACCGCGGCTCGGACCAGGGCTCCCTCTTTGACAGAGCTGGTGGTCTGATAGCGGTAGGTCTGGCCATCCGTGGACAACAGCGTCACGGTTTTGGCCTGATAGGTGCCGCCCTTGCCATCGGGGTAAGAGGAATTGGACACTGAGGTGACCACGCCCACCTGCTGGCTCTCATCGGCGGATAGGGCCCCTATCACAGCGGCCACACCCCCCTCGCGTCCCAACAGCAGGGTCACTGTGTCGCCCAGGGCATATTCTCCCAGTGTGGAAAGGGAATAGGCGGCAGAGGAGGTTTCAATGGTGCAGGTCCTTCCAGATACCGTGACAGAGGTAGGGTTAGAGGCGCTGGGCTCCAGGGCCTGGATCGTGCCTGTTACCTTGTCGGAGTAAGCCCACAGGGTGCGCATGGCCCGGTTCCAATAGACCACGTCGTAGTTCTGAATGGCAGACAGCGTGGACACGCCGCCGTTGCGGTAAACCTTGGCCTGGGCCGGGTCAAAGGAGAGGGAGGACTGCCAGTTCCCCTGTGCGACCACCGGGCCCTCCATCTGTCCGCTGATCAAGGCCACCAGGTCGATTTCACCAGCGGCGTTGAGGGAATAGCCGAGACTCTCCAGGTAGGGACGCCCCTCCTTGGTGTTGGCGGTCATCAGGTTATAGAACAGGTACATGGCATCCTGCCGGGTCAGAAGGGTAGAGGGCCCGGCAGCGGTCACACCCTGGTCCAGCTTTAGACTGTGATACATGGCAAGCTGTCCGGTGGGGTAGGCGCCTGAGAAATCACTGGGGCCATAACCCAGAAGCTGCAGGGCAATGGTCACGCCCTCGGCCAGACTGATCTCCCGGTTGGGGCGGAAAGTACCGTCTGTGTAGCCGGATACCAGTCCAGCGGCCACTCCCGCCTCCACATAGCCGGAGGCCCAGTGGCTCCGTGGGACATCGGGGTAGGGGGAGGTGGCGGCCTGACCAATTTGCTCCCCGCCGGGCGTGGCTTTGACAGCCATGGTGATAAACTCCGCACGGGTGACCCGGCTGGACAAATTCATGTTGCCATTGGTGTCCCCCACCATGATGCCTAGGGCGTTGACCACCTGGATGGCCTCCTCCTTCTGGGGCTGGCTTGCCGCGCGAGCGGGGAGAGCCAAGCCCAGCACCAGACAGGCGGTCAACAGGGCGGATGTGAATTTTTTTCTCATTTTAATGGCTCCTTTTTTCATCAGAGGTCAGAAGATTGAGCGTCCAACAGGGCCCTAAGGAAAAAACGACCGTTAGAAAGGGACCGCCGCGCTTCTTCTGTCTCTAATTTATCAGTCATATCGCAGCGCGTCAATAGGATTCAGCTTGGCCGCCTTGTTGGCGGGCAGATAGCCGAACAGGACACCGATGCCCACAGACACCCCGAAGCTGATGGCAATAGCGCCCAGAGTAGGAGTGGCGTTAAAGACGGCGCCGCCCATCTGGGCGGACAGCATCCCACCGAACAATGCCCCCAGTCCCATCGCCAGCAGACAGCCCAGGCCGATGCCCAGCAGCCCGCCAATGGCGGAGGTGGTCCCGGCCTCGATGACGAACTGGCGGCGGATGTCCCGCCGTTTGGCGCCCAGAGATTTCCGAATGCCGATTTCACGGGTGCGCTCGGTGACGGATACCAGCATGATGTTCATGATGCCGATGCCCCCTACTAACAGGGAGATGGCGGCGATGGCCACCAGTACCCCCATGGCCACCCCCATCATCAGGTTGATCATTTCGGCCTGCTCCGCCATGGTCTGGGTGTAGAAGGCGTCATAATCCCCGTCAAAATACTCCAGCAGCATACTGTCGATGACCATTCGCGCGGCGGCCGCTGTTTCGCCGGAAGTGCTGGTGAACATATACAAGGTCACGTTCCGGGTGCCCAGCATCTCCAGGGCGTTCTCATAGGGGATGTACACCTGGTCGTCAGGGCCGCCCTCCTCCATGTTCTCCCGGATTTGCTCCAGCACGCCGATGACAGTGTAAGCCTGACCGTTGATGGTCAGAGTCTGGCCCAGGGCGTCGCCCCCAAAGGCGTTTTCCGCCAGATAGCTTCCAATGACACACACCTGGCTTCGCCGCTCCACGTCCAGCCAGGAGAGGAACCGTCCCTGGCCCAGCTTCTCCCCGCCGTCGATGGTGCCCTTGGTACTGTTGTTGAACATGACCTCGCTGACTCCGTAGAGAGAGGTCTTGTCAAATTTTTCGTCCCCCTTGCGGACGGTGGCCTGGGCGTTCACATAGGGGGAAACACCGGAGAGCACGTCCGGGTTTTCCTCCACCAGATCATACATATCCTGGGGGTCCAGGGTAGAGGTGGACCCATCCCCTCGTCCCCAGACATAGGTCATCATCATGTTGACCCCCAGCTTATCCACCTGCTGCTGCACCATGCCGGTCAGGCCGTTGCCCAGGGCCAGGATAATGATGACGGCGGCCACGCCGATGATGATGCCCAGCATGGTGAGCAGGGAGCGCATCTTGCTGGTGGCCAGGGCCTTGATGGCCAGGCGGAAGGACTGTCCATAGTTCATACCGCCTCCACCTCCTCGTCCGCCGCGTCGGGCTGGACCACAGCCCGTGGATCGTGGGCGTCCCCGTCATAGATGACCTTGCCGTCCTGAAGGCGGATGATGCGGTCCGCCTTGACGGCGATGGAGTTGTCGTGGGTGATGAGGACCACCGTGTCCCCCTCCCGATTGAGCTTTTTCAAAAAGCCCAGTACCTCCCGGCCTGTTTTGGAGTCCAGGGCTCCAGTGGGCTCGTCAGCCAGGATGACCGAGGGGTCCCCGGCCAGGGCACGGGCGATGGACACCCGCTGCTGCTGGCCGCCGGAGAGCTGGCTGGGCAGATTCTTTTTCTTGTCCGCCAGTCCCACCCGCTCCAGAGAGCGGATGGCCCGCTCCCGACGCTGGTCGGCGGGCACGCCGGCGTAGAGCAGGGGAAGCTCCACATTTTCCAGCACAGACAGCTTGGGGATCAGGTTGTACTGCTGGAAGATAAAACCCAGCATCTTGTTGCGAATGTCCGCCTGCTGGTCGTCCTCCATGGTGGACACATCCACACCCCCCAGATGGTAGGTGCCGGAGGTGGGCACGTCCAGGCAGCCGATAATGTTCATAGCTGTGGACTTGCCTGAACCGGAGGAGCCTACAATGGCCACGAACTCCCCCTGGTCGATGGTGATGTTCACCCCATCCAGGGCATGGACTGTCTCCTCCCCCATCGGATAGATCTTATATATGTCCTTCAGTTCGATGAGATGTTCCAAGCCGGTCAGCCTCCCATCGCAACGGCGCCCATGGAGCTGGTGGCCTGGTCAGGAACCAGCACCACCTCGTCCTGAGACAGTCCGGAAGTGATTTCGATGTACTCCTCGTTGCTCCGTCCCAGCTCCACAGGGCGGCGCTCCGCCTTGGAAAGATCGGCTATGGTGAGGCCATCCTCAGAAAGTGTGCCCGGTCCGGCTACCAGCACAGTGCCGTCGCTGTTGACGGCGGACACCGGGACACAGAGGACGCCCGTGGTCCGCTCGACAACGATATCGGCGGACACGTTCATGCCTGGATTCAGGTCGCCGAACTCCCGCAGCAGAATGGTGACGGGATAGGTGGTAAAGCCGTTGGTGGTGGTGCCGTTGATGGACACCCGGTCCACTACGCCTTGAAAGACCTGTCCGGGCAGCGCCTCGGCGGTGATGTCTACCTCCTGACCCTCCTGGACCTGGTTCAGGTCCAACTCACTGATGTTCATGGTCAGCTTCAGACTGCTCATGTCATAGAGAATGGCCAGGGAGCCGGCGTCCATGCCGTCTACCTTGTCACCCACCTTATAGTTCTTCTCAATGATCGTGCCGGAGATAGGGGCGGTGATGGTGTAGCTCTCCAGGGCGTCCTGGGCCCTTTGGAGGGCCAGCTGGGCATTTTCCACGGAGATGGCGCTGTTTTCCAGGGCGCTCTGGGCCCCATCGCCCCCCAGGGTGACCAGGGCGGTACCGGCGGACACCCTGCTGCCAGCGGTGACGTGGACGGCAGTCACCTCGCCGGAGGTCTGGGCCACCACGGTCTGGCGCGTATTTTCCTCAAAGGAGCCGCTTCCGGCACAGGCGATGTCCCCCACAGTGGCGGTGGCCGAATTGGCGGAGGTTAGAGCGCCTGGGTTATCCACCCGTATCTTCACCTGCCGGACCAGAGCGCCGCCATTTCCCACCAGCTCGGCGGAGGAGATGGACTCCACTGTGCCGGACAGCACCTCCATGGTGCCGGCGATGGTCACCTGGGCCCCCTGACCGGGGGACAGGCTGGCGGCATCCGCCGACTGGAAGGGGAGGGTCAAGGTCATGGTGGAGTTGTCCGCCACGTCGGCAATAGGGGTGCCGGGAGAGACCAAGTCCCCCTTTTGGACGTGGACCTGTTGGACCACCCCGGCGGCGGAGGCGCTTGGGCTCATGCCGGAGAGCAGCTCATCATAGTTGAGCTGGGCCTGACGCAGGGATAACTGGGCCTGCTGAAGACCGATTTCCGCGTCCCCGGCATCCAGTTGATAGAGCAGATCTCCCTTCTCAATCCAGTCGCCCACCTCGAAGGGGGCGGCAAGCACCTCGCCGCTGACCAGGGCGCCCACCTGATAGGACTCGATGGGCGTCACCGCCCCGGAGCCGTCCACCGCCACCGTCAGATCCTGGAGAGAGGCGGGAACAGGAATGTACTGCCCGGCGGCGCTGACGCCGCCCCCTCCACCCGACGGGCGGAGGAAAAACCACCATATGGCTAGAAGGACCACAAGGAGGATGGCCCCCCGCTTGATCCACTTCTTCTTTTTCCGGGGGACTGGAAAAAGAGGTCCCTTCTTCCCCGGCTCCTGTGGGAGCTGTATCTCCTCCTGTGTGCTGACCTGTGTCGCGTCCATAAAAAAACTCCTTATCTTCATGGCCCGAGGGCCGGTTTCGCCGGGGTGTCCCTGTGTGCTTCCATTGTACGGGACAAAGTTTATATCCATTGAAAGAATAGATGAAAATTTCATTAAAATTTGTCCCACCGCTGCCGTGACAGTTTATACCGTCCAGTAGGTGGAAGGTCAAGGGGAAATTTGTATTCCAGTGGGGGAGAGGGCATAAAAATTCCTGCCCGGTGAAACCGGGCGGGAATTTCGGCCTTATGGCTCCCCCTCCAGGGACTGGATATGGTTCCGCAGCACCTGGCGGATATAGGCGGGAAGGCTGTATGAGTTCTGCTCCGCCAGACGGGCCAGCGCCTGGTAGCGGTCCAGTGGGAGAACGACGGTCACCGACTTTTTCGGATCGTCTACATGGGGACCTCTGTACATAAAATCACCTCCTGGTAGAACATGATACCAGATGGTAAGGGAAAGGGTGGGATTTAAGGGTATTTTCCTTAAAAAAGCTGCCGCGTCCTTAATCCCTTCAAAGAAAAGAGGAAAATATAAAAGTGCCGCCGGAGCTCCGGCGGCACGATGCGACGATTAAAGGGATGGAGAAAGTTTCGGGTCCAGGCAGTTCAGAATAGCCGCAGCCACACCGTCCTGTCCATTGTCCGCAACGACCCGGAGGGCCAGGTCCTTGACGGCCTGGGAGGCGTTGCCCATGGCGATAGGAACGCCAGCCGCCTGGAGCATGGCCAAGTCGTTGTCGCTGTCCCCCACGGCGGCGCACTGGTCCAGGGGCACGCCGTACCGCTGGGCCAGCTGGGCCAGAGCAACCCCCTTATCCACCCCGGCGGGCACCACCTCGAAATCATGGTCGTTGGAGGAGGTCAGCTCCAACCCCTCCAGGGCCCGCAGCTCCTCCAAGGGATAAGCCGGCTGATTCCAGTCCCCGTGTACCTTGGTCAAGGGCAGGCGGTGCTCCTCCAGATAGGCCAGGGGGTCCTCCACCACCACGGCGTTGTCATGAAAGACTGGATAGGGATAGGTCCGCAGCAGGGACTCCTTGGAGAAGGGGTCCAGGACGATCTCCTCCCCGGCGAAAATCATCAGCTCGATCCGCCGGCCCAGACACAGCTCCAGCACCCTCCGCCCCGTGTTTTGGGGCAGGTCCTGGCGCTGGAGGACCTGGCCAGTGGAGCTGTCCGCCAGCGCCGCCCCTCCCAAAGCAGATACCAGATCATCACACCCGGCCTGCCTGGCGAAAAAGCAGGCCTCAGGGATGGGACGGCCAGTATTCAGCACTACCCGAATCTCAGCGGCCCGGGCCAGGGCGATAGCCGCCTTAGAGGCCGGGGTGATCTGGCCCTGTGGATCCAGCAGCGTGCCGTCCAGGTCCAGCGAGATGAGTTTTACCATAACAGATTCCTCCTAGATCGAGAGGTCAGAGAGGCCTTCGGCCGCTCCCACCATTTAGAAAAACAGACTGCCCGCCTGATACACCAGCAGAGATACCACATAGGCGCAGCCTACCTGCCAGGCGATGGAGAACCAAGCCCACTTGGGGCTGTTCATCTCCTTGAACAGGGTGGATACGGCGGCCACACAGGGGACGTACAGCAGAATGAACACCAGCATGGAGAAGGCGGACAGGGGGGTGAAGCCAGCCATGGCCGCTGCCACCGCTCCGCTGGAGGCGGTGAGGGAGAAGCCGTAGAACATGGACAGGGAGGACACCACCATCTCCTTAGCGACAAGCCCGGTGAGCAGGGCAACAGCGGCCTGCCAGTGGCCGAAGCCGCAGGGGGCAAAGATGGGGGCGATGAGGGAGCCCAGAGTACCCAGCATACTCTGGCCGGCGTCCTCCACCATGCGCAGAGAGAAGTCGAAGGACTGGAGCAGCCACAGCACCATGGACATGAGAAGGATGAGGGTGCCTGCCTTGATGAGGAAGCCCCGCACCTTCTGCCACACATGGGTGAGCATATTGGACAGGGAGGGGAGGCGATAGGGGGGCAGCTCCAGTACAAAGGGGGCGGGCTCCCCGGCGAACAGGGTCTTTTTAAAGAACAGGCCGGACAGGATGCCCGCCGCCATGCCGATGAGATACAGCCCAAAGACCACCAGTCCGGCGTAGGGGCCGAAGAAGGCGGCGGATAGCAGCCCGTAGACGGGCAGCTTGGCCGAGCAGGACATGAAGGGAACCAGTAGAATGGTCATCCTCCGGTCCTTCTCGTTTTCCATGGTCCGGGCCCCCATGATGGCGGGCACCGAGCAGCCAAAGCCCATGAGCATGGGGATGAACGCCTTTCCAGACAGTCCGAACCGGCGGAGCAGGCGGTCCATGATAAAAGCGGCCCGAGACATATAGCCCGAGTCCTCCAGGAAGGACAGGAAGAAAAAGAGCAGGGCGATCTGGGGCAGAAAGGTGAGCACGCCCCCCACCCCGGCAATGATGCCGTCGCACACCAGGGACACCAGGACCGGGGACACTCCCGCCCCGGACAGCGCCCCGGAGAGCCAGCCGGATAGACTGTCCACGGCGGCCCCCACCCCGTTGGACAGCCAGGAGCCAAAGGGACCAAAGGTGACGACAAACATAAGCAGCATAGTCAACAGAAACAGGGGAATGGCGAACAGGCGGTGGGTGACCACCTTATCCACCTTCTCGCTGAAGGTCAGCTCGCCGGGACGGCCGCCCTTGACCACAGAGGCGGCTACCACCTTTTCGATGTACTGGTAACGGCTGTCGGCAATCAGGGTCTCCCGGTCGCCCAGGTCACTGGATCCCTCGTACTCGGCCACTACCGCATCCAGCAGGCCGGACACCCGTGCGGGCAACTTCAGGGCCTTGGCTACGATGTCGTCTCCCTCCAGCAGCTTGATGGCGGCCCAGTGGGCGGGCAGCCCGGCGGCGTAGGCGTAGTCGTGGATCAGCTCGCCCATCCGGTGGTGGATGTCATGGGTGAAGCTGTCGTACAAATCGTCAGGTTCGATTGTAAAGCCCAAGTGCATCTGACGGTGGGCGGTGTGGAGCAGGGTGTCCAGCCCCTCGCCGGTTCGGGCGGTGATAGGGACTACGGGAATACCCAGCTCCTTGGACAGCCGGGCCACGTCGATCTGGTCGCCCCGTTTAGCAACCTCGTCCATAAAGTTCAGCGCCACCACCATGGGCCGCTCCAGCTCCAGAAGCTGGACTGTGAGGTACAGATTGCGCTCCAGATTGGTGGCGTCTACGATGTCGATGATACAGTCCGGCGCCTCGCCGATAATAAAATCCCTGGCTACGATCTCCTCCATGGAATAGGGGGACAGGGAATAGATGCCAGGCAGGTCCACCACCGTCATGGACTTATCGCCCAAACGGGCGGTGCCCTCCTTCTTTTCCACGGTGACACCGGGCCAGTTTCCTACATACTGGTTGGAGCCGGTGAGGGCGTTGAACAGAGTAGTCTTGCCGCAGTTGGGATTGCCAGCCAGAGCCACACGCATAGACCGACTGTCGTGGGCGGCGGCGTCATAGCGGCCGCCGTGGGCCTCCAGCTCATGCTCGTGGTCCCGCAGCTGCCGGCGGGCGGCTTCGGGATCTGGACCGGTCTGGAGGGTGGTCCCTCCGGCCCGCCGCAGGCGGGGCTGCCCTATGACGATCTGTTCGGCGTCCGCCCGGCGCAGGGACAGCTCATAGCCCCGGAGGGACACCTCCAGGGGGTCGCCCAGAGGGGCGATTTTATTTACCTTCACCTGGGTGCCGGGGGTCAGCCCCATATCCACTAGCCGGCGCTTCACTGCCCCGGACTGATTGCCCACAGACAGGATCGTGCCGCTCTGGCCCGGAGCCAGGTCATTGAGAGTCTTCCGCTGCACTGTCGTTTCCATCCAAGTTTCCCTTCTTTTGAAACGGTCTGCTATCACGAATCGGTTAATCTTCTCCTAACGTCATTGTAATGGAAAGGAGGGCTTTTTGCAAGGCCGTGCCTCTCCCTTTCCCTCCTCTGAACGGAAAAAGAGAGCGCCCTTTTGGGCGCTCTCTTGTGCAGTTTGTTCCATCGGGAAGACTTACTGCCGCAGTTTAGCCACAGCCTGGGCCAGCCGCTTGCAGCCCTCCACGATATTGTCATAGCTGTTGGCGAAGGAGAGGCGGAGATATCCCTCTCCGCCGGGACCAAAGACATCGCCGGGAACCAGGGCGATCTTGGCCTCATCCAGCAGATAGGAGGCCAGCTCGGCGGAGGGTTTTCCCAGGGATTTGCAGTTGATGAAGATGTAGAAGGCGCCCTTGGGGCACAGACAGCTCAAACCGGGAATGTCGTTGATGGCCTTGACGGCATAATCCCGGCGGCGCTGATACTCCTTAACCATGTCGTTGACCTCGTTCTTCTCGTCACGGAGAGCTGCCACAGAGGCCGTCTGGACGAAGGAGGGGGCGCAGGTGGTGTTATGCTGGTGGAACTTGTTGAGGACCGCGATATAGGCCTCGGGGGCGGCCACATAGCCCAGGCGCCAGCCGGTCATGGAGTAGGCCTTGGACATGCCGTTCATGGTGAAGGTCCGCTCCTTCATGCCCGGCAGGGAGGCGATGCTAATGTGCTTCTCCCCATCGTAGATGAGCCGCTCATACACCTCGTCGGAGATGACTAACAGGTCCTTCTCGATGGCCAGGTCGGCTAGGCCCTGGAGGGTATCCTGGGACAGAACGCCGCCAGTGGGATTGTTAGGGGTGATGATGACCACGGCCTTGGTCTTGTCCGTCACCTTGGAGCGCAGCTCGGCCAGGTCCATTTGGTAGCCATTCTCCTCCTTCAGAGAGTAGGTGACGGGGACGGCGCCCAACATACGGGGCACATTGTGGTAGTTGAGCCAAGCAGGGTCGGGGACCAGGATCTCGTCCCCCTCGTCCAGAATAGCGGCCAGAACAGCAAAGACAGCCTCGGACAGGCCTACGGTGACCAGCACCTCGCTGGCCTTATAGTCCACATTGTTCTGCCGCTTCAGCTTGTTGGCAATCTCCTGCCGCAGCTCCAGAGTGCCGAAGTTGGAGGTGTAAAACACGTCCCCCTTGTCCAGAGCCGCCTCAGCCGCCTTCTTGATATATTCAGGGGTGTCAAAATCGGGACGGCCAATTTCAAAATGAATGACATGCTCCCCGGCCCGCTCCATAGCCAGAGCCTTCTCATTGACTTTTCGGATGCCGGAGGGGGCCAGTTGGTCCATTCTGGCTGAAGTTTTCAGTTCCATAGCGATGATTCTCCCTTAAAATGTTAAATTGTACCCGCCGCGGAGAGGAATCCTCTTGCTGGACGGGGGGACATTCTGATATAATTCTAGCAGGTGCCGGCCGCGATGTAAAATAGCAAATCGTTGAAGGCACTATATGATTTTCCTTATAGAGGGCTGCTATGACGGATTATAAAGAGTACATTTACGCCATATATCAGGAGAAGAGCTTTTCCAAGGCGGCAAAAAAACTATATGTGTCCCAGCCCTGGCTGAGTGCCACAGTGAAAAAGGTGGAGCAGCAGCTCCAGATCCCCCTCTTTGACCGGAGCACCAACCCTATCAGTCTTACCGATGCGGGGCGGTACTATATTGAGCAGATCGAGCGCATTATGGCCATCGAGGAGGAGATGCAGCGGCATTTCAACGAGATGCGCAGCGTCAACAATGTGGAGCTGCACATTGGCAGTTCTATGTTTTTCTGTACCTATGTGCTGCCTAAGCTGCTTACCGACTTCTGCGCTCTGTACCCCCAGGTCACCCTAACCTTCACCGAGGGGACTACCTCTGGCCTGACTGAGAAGCTGAGGGCGGGCCAGCTGGACTTTTTGCTGGAAGCGGAGTGCCCCTCTGGTAGCGATATACAGACCTTTCCCTGGGCGTCAGAGCAGATTATCCTGGCGGTTCCGGCCCACTATGAGATCAACCAGCGGCTGGAGCCCTACCGATACACCTTTGAGGGGCTGCTCCGACGGGACGAGCTGGAGCACAGGCGTCCGCCAGTCCCACTGCACCATTTCAAGGACGAGCCTTTCCTTTTGCTCAAGCCGGACAACGACGTCCACGACCGGAGCCTGACCCTGTGCCGGAATGCCGGATTCACCCCCAACGTATCCCTGTACCTCAGCCAGATGATGACCGCCTATTACCTGGTGTGCGAGGGAAAGGGAATCACATTTCTGCGAACCACTATCCCAGAGTTTGTCACTCCCACCAGTGGCGTGGTGTTCTATCTGCTGGACGACCCCCAGGCATTCCGAAACATCTATTTATCCTACTCTAGGAACAAGACCAGCCCAATTCATCGGCAGCTCATCGAATTTATGCGCGGCGAAAGCCCAGGGAAGAACTGGTCCCGCCGGTGAGTGCCGCCGGACTTGTAATCACAACTTTTTCCCACAATTATCCCTGGAAAGCCTTGTTTTAGCGGAAGAAAGATGCTAAGATGGGGAAAAAGACCAGACAGAGTCCCTGTTTCCCGCTTTTGAACTGTGACGAAGGATCGATGTGAAAAAGGAGATGTTGTGTACCATGGCGCTGAAAAATTTTGATCAGATCGTGGAGCAGGCTAAGAGCGTTCAGAAGCCTAAGACTGTCGTTATCGCCGGTGCGGACGCGGAGAATATCCTGCTGGGGGCCTTTATGGCTCAGGAGGCCGGCTTTGTATTTCCCGTCCTAGTGGGCGAGGAGGAGAAGGTGGTCCCCATGCTGGAGCGGCTGGGGATGAAAGACAGGCCCTACCGCCTGGTACCCACCCAGCCTGGGGAGAATGTGGCCCAGACGGCGGTGGATGTGGTCAACCGGGGCGAGGGGGATATGCTCATGCGGGGCAACACCCAGACCCGGGAGTTCCTGCTGCCCCTCCTGGTGCCGGAGAATGGGCTGCGCACCGACAAGCTGCTGGCCCACATTGACTTGGTCTGTATGCCCGAGTATCCCAAGGTCATAGCCATCGGAGATGTCACCGTCACCATTGAGCCCAATCTTCAACAGAAAAAGACCATCATCGCTGACATGGTGGATATGCTGAAGACTGTGGGTTATGAGAGGCCCAATATTGCCCTGCTATCCATGGTGGAGAAGGTCGCCTTCCATATGAAGGACACCATCGAGGCCCAGGAGCTGGTCCGAGAGCACTGCCGGCACCCCATCGCGGACTGCCAATTGGTGGGCCCTATCGCCTATGACCTGATCCTGTCCAAGGAGGCCGCCCGGTTGAAGGGCTACGACTGTCCCTTGTGTGGGGAGTTCGACGGGATCGTCGTTCCCAGTCTGCTGGCGGGCAACCTGATTGTCAAGTGCTGGCAGATGCACGCCCACGCCCAGACCTGCGGCGTGGTCATCGGGGCCAAAATCCCTGTGGCCCTCACCTCCAGAAGTGATGACAAAGAGGTGGCCTTCCACTCCCTGGCCTTCTGTACTGCCCTGTCTCAGAAGGCCTGAACTGGACCGAGAGTTCCCGGCCGGCGTCCGCGCTCCAGCGGCCGCCGGCCGGTTTTCATTTTGGTAGGCTGGAACAAAAATATCCCCCGGATAAAAATGATATCATATGAAATAAGAGAATGCCCGGTTGCCATTGACAACGGCTGGGCCTTGTGATACTTTTTTGAATATAGGAAAAGTGAAGCTGTCAAGATTTTTGCAATCGAGGCAGGAAAAACGCTGGAAAGCAGAAACTTTTTGCCGAACTATGAAAGACAAGGAAGGAATGCTTTGCAGAACAGCGAGAAGATGTGAAGGAGGAGATCCCTTTGAGCCGATTGTCCATCGAAACGCCGGGGCGGGCCCAGACCGTCCTTTCGTGGCTCAGTCGGGACATGGAGCGCAGGATCAGTGCCAGCTCCTCTGGCCTGTGTCCTGTGGACATGTCCCTGAATTTTTTGCGGCTGTGCCACGCCCAGACCTGCGGCAAGTGTGTTCCCTGCCGGGTGGGGCTGAACCAGCTGGCCATCCTGATCGAGCAGGTGCTGGACCGCACCGCTACGCTGGAGACCATCGACCTGATTGAGAGCACTGCCCAGGTCATAGCCGATTCCGCCGACTGCGCCATCGGCTATGAGGCTGCCCACATGGTGCTCAGGGGAGTGCGGGGCTTTCGGGAGGACTATGAGGAGCATGTGGTCCACGGCCGCTGTATCTGCGGCCTGAGCCACCCGGTGCCCTGCGTGTCCGTCTGTCCGGCCCATGTGGATGTCCCCGGCTATGTGGCCCTGGTCCGGGAGGAGCGGTACGACGACGCGGTCCGCCTGATTCGGAAGGACAATCCCTTTCCCTCCGCCTGCGCCTATGTGTGCGAGCATCCCTGCGAGGCCCAGTGCCGCCGCCGGATGGTGGATGACGCGGTCAACATCTGCGGGCTGAAGCGGTTTGCGGTGGATCACGCCGCCCCTGCCGCCCCGCCGGAGCGGGCGGCGGACACTGGAAAGACAGTTGCCGTCATAGGCGGCGGCCCAGGCGGCATGACCGCCGCCTATTATCTGTCCCTTATGGGGCACCAGGTGACGGTGTATGAGCAGCGCCCTAAACTGGGCGGTATGCTGCGGTACGGCATCCCGGACTACCGTCTGCCTCAGGAGATCCTGGACCGGGATATCGACCACATCCTGTCCGCCGGAGTCCGAGTCCATACTGGGGTGTCCATTGGCAGAGATCTGACCATGGAGGACATCCAGAAGAGTTTTGACGCGGTGTACATCGCCATCGGCGCCCACAACGACAAAAAGCTGGGGCTGGAGGGGGAGGACTCCCAAAACGTCATCAGCGCTGTGGAGCTGCTCCGGGGCATTGGCGAGGGCCAGGTCCCGGACTTCACGGGAAAGAAGGTGTGCGTCATCGGCGGCGGCAACGTGTCCATGGACGCCACCCGCACCGCCCTGCGCCTGGGGGCGGACAGCGTCACCTGTGTCTACCGCCGCCGGGTGGAGGACATGACCGCCCTGTCTGAAGAGATCGAGGAGGCCATGGCCGAGGGCTGCCAAATTCTGCCCCTCCAGGCCCCCGCCCGCATTGAGGCGGACGAGGAGGGAAAGGTGGCCGCCCTGTGGACACAGCCCCAAATCATCAGCCGCTATGGCCGGGATGGCCGGCCCGCTCCGGCCGGCGCCCAGACAAAGGAATTCCGCATCCCCTGCGACTACGTCATCGTGGCCATCGGCCAGGCCATCGAGGCCCAGCCCTTCGAGGCGGTGGGCATTGCCACACGCCGGGGGGCCATCCAGACCGACCTGACCAGCTCGGTCCCAGGCGTGGACAACGTCTTTGCCGGCGGCGACGCCGTGTCCGGCCCAGCCACCGTGATTCGGGCCGTGGCCGCCGGAAAGGTGGCCGCCGCCAACATTGACAACTATCTGGGCTTTGACCACAAGATCCGCTGCGATGTGGAGATCCCGCCGGCCCATATGACCAACACCCCGCCCTGCGGCCGGGTGAATCTGAAAAACCGCCATCTCTCCTGTTACAGCGGGGACTTCTCTCTGCTCAAGGAGGGCATGACACTGGAGGAGGCCCAGCAGGAGGCCAGCCGCTGTCTGCGCTGTGACCACTTCGGCTACGGTATCTTCAAGGGAGGGAGGAACACGGAATGGTGACGATGACCATTGACGGACTGACTGTCCAGGTGCCGGAGGGCACCACCATCCTGGAGGCCGCCAAAACGGCCCACATCCGTATTCCCCACCTGTGCTACCTGAAGGGGATCAATGAGATCGCTGCCTGCCGGGTCTGCTGCGTGGAGGTGGAGGGGGAGCGGGCCATGGTCACCGCCTGCAACAACCCGGTGAAGGAGGGAATGGTGGTCCACACCAATTCCCCCCGTGCCAGGACCACCCGGCGGACCAATGTGGAGCTGATTCTGTCCCAGCACGACTGCAAGTGCGCCACCTGCGTCCGCAGCGGGAACTGCCAGCTTCAAGCGATTGCCAATGACCTGGGCATCCTGTCCCTGCCCTATGAGAGCCAGCTGCCACGGGGACTGCGGGGGGCCTGGACCACCACCTTCCCCCTGTACCATGATTATAATAAGTGCATCAAATGCATGCGCTGCATCCAGATTTGTGACAAGGTCCAGTCCCTGTCCATCTGGGACCTGGCGGGCACCGGCGGCCGCACCACCATCGACGTGTCGGACAACCGGGTCATTAAGGACTCGGACTGTGCCCTGTGCGGCCAGTGCATCACCCACTGTCCCGTGGGCGGCCTGCGGGAGCGGGACGACACCCAGCGGGCCTTTGCCGCCCTGGCCGACCCGGACAAGATTACCGTGGTCCAGGTGGCTCCCGCCGTCCGTGCCGCCTGGGGCGAGGCATTTGGGCTGAAGCGGGAGGAGGCCACCATGGGCCGCATGGCCGCCGCCCTGCGGCGGCTGGGCTTCCAATATGTGTTTGACACCAACTTCGCCGCCGACCTGACCATTATGGAGGAGGGCAGCGAGTTCCTCCACCGCCTCCAGGCCGGGGGGCTGACCCGCTGGCCCATGTTCACAAGCTGCTGCCCCGGCTGGGTCCGGTTCCTGAAGAGCCAATACCCGGAGCTGACCCATCAGCTTTCCTCCGCCAAGTCGCCCCAGCAGATGTTTGGCAGCGTGGCTAAGAGCTGGTTTGCTCAAACGCTGGGGGTAGCGCCGGAAAAAATCTTCTGCGTGTCCATCATGCCCTGTGTGGCCAAAAAGGCGGAGAGTGAGCTGCCTACCATGGCGGTGGACGGCCGCCCGGATGTGGACCTGGTTCTCACGACCCGGGAGCTGGTCCGTATGCTCCGGGCCGACAAGCTGGACCCCGCCCTCCTGCCGGAAGAGGAGCCGGACAGCCCCTTGGGCGTCCACACCGGGGCCGGAGTTATCTTCGGGGCCACCGGCGGCGTGATGGAGGCGGCCCTGCGGACAGCGGCCTATGTGCTCACAGGGAAAAACCCGGACCCGGACGCCTTCGCGGCGGTCCGTACCGGGCCCGGACTGCGGGAGGCCGCCTTTGAGCTGGCCGGCACCCCTGTGCGCTGCGCCGTGGTCAGCGGCCTGGGCAGCGCCCGAAAGCTCATCGAGCGGCTGAAGGCGGGCAAGGTCCATTACGACTTTGTGGAGGTCATGGCCTGCCCCGGCGGCTGTGTGGGCGGCGGCGGTCAGCCCATCTCCGTAGAGGACGAGGAGCTGTATGGCGTCCGGGGCCAGCGGTTGTACGACCTGGACCGGGCGGAGCCCATCCGCTTTTCCCACGAGAACCCCCAGGTCCAAGCCCTGTACCGGGACTTTCTGGGCGCCCCGTTGAGTCAGAAGGCGGAGGAGCTGCTTCACACCGACCACAAGGCCTGGGAGATGCCCGGCCAGCGCCAATAGAGAGAAATAGAGCGGAAAACTGCCCGGAGCGCCCCGTTGGGGCGCCCCGGGCAGTTGGGATATAGAGGAAATTGGGTTCAAGGCGGCCTCCCATGGGAGGCCGCCTTTTTCGTGCTGGGTTCAGGCCGGGAAGCGGTAAAAGTCCGTCCCGGCGCCGGGAGTGGCCGCTATGCTCGGCGGATTCTGGCGCTCATACAGGTCGGGCTTGAGATAGTCGGGGTAGAATTTCAGGATGGCGTTTTTCAGGGCGGCGATGTCGATTTTGTCCGCCCAGTCCCGCTCCCCGTACTCCAGCAGCTCAAAGAGGGGGATGCAGCTCACCTCAAAGGGATAGAAGCAGTAGCCGAAGGTATTGTCCAGCCCCCGTTCCCGGTCGGTTGGCATGAGGGCGGCAAAGACCCTGGTGTGGAACATCAGATCTTCACGGATGGGGTAGGCCAGGGCCAGCACCCAGCCGGCGTACTCAGTCTCCAGCCAGTAGAGCCCGTTCCCCAAGCGGTCGTGGCGGAGAGGCGGTCCCCAGGGTGTGTCCGTGGGGACCGGGAGCTGGCCGAAATATTCAGGGCAGACCTCCATCCCAAAGACCCGGTCCCCCAGCAGAGATTCCGCTTCCGGTAGAGGAAGGCCGTGGTCAGCGAGATATTTGTGGGCCTCATACCGGACCACGTGCTGGCCCTTGTCGTAATAGTCGTTGGCCTCGAAGATCAGGGCGCCGTCGGGCAGGGGGGCGCCGTAGGCCCTGGCCTCCGGCGAGATAGCTGGGGAGCTGGCCGTCACGACCATGTACTGGGCCACAAGAAAGGTATAACGCTCCAACAATCTGGCGGAGGCGTAGTATACCCCAGGGCACAGTTCCTCGGCGTCGATGAGGGAGCCATATTTCTCCTCCACCCCCTGAAAGCTGAAAGGAAGCTCCTCAAGTTTGGTATGACTTTCTGACATGGCGATGTTTCCCTCCTTGTATCTACTAGGGCATAAAATATTTTATATTATACTACCATAGGGGGATAATATCTACTATAAGGGATTAAAATTTTCTCCTTAAGGGGATAAAATTACCCCATAGGGGGGATGGCCGAAATGGAAAATGAAACCCTAAAAGAAATTGGAAAAAGACTTTTGTCCGCACGAAAGGCAAAAGACTATACACAAGAGCAAGTAGCGAATTTAACTGGCCTCTCCATTAAGATGATTTCTGCGGCGGAGAATGGACATAAGGCCATGCGGCCAGAGAATATTATCAAAATATGTGAATGTCTTTCCATTTCTACGGATTATTTATTGTGTGGAGAATCCGCTAGGCTAAGTACGTTGACAGACTATGATGAAATCAAGAAGCTGTCGCCAAAACAGCGGGAAGCTCTATCAAAAATAGTTGAGGATTTTCTTTCCGCATTTGAATAAAGAGCACCCGCAGGCCGAATAGCCTGCGGGTGTTTTGCTGTTTAGGCGAAATACCGTCCTTTCTTATAGGGGCGCGTATTGCGTGACCGTCATATTTCAACAGAAGCGGCCCCTAGTGGCGGTTTGGTTCCTTTTCCGCCATGGGCAAAGGAACCCGCCGCTGTCTCTCTATGCCCAGCGCATCCCCCACATCGTATTTTTAATAAAAACGCCTGCCCCTCTCAAATGGAGGGGCAGGCGTATCAGTTTGAGATAAGGCTTAGAAGATGCCCTGTGCCATCATGGCGTCAGCGACCTTCTGGAAGCCCACGATGTTTGCGCCGGCTACCAGGTCATAGCCCAGGCCATAACGCTCGGCAACTTCCACGGAGGAGTGGTAGATGTTCTTCATGATGCCCTTCAGCTTGGTGTCCACTTCCTCAGCGGTCCAGTAGAGGCGCTCGGCGTTCTGGGCCATCTCCAGCTCAGACACGGACACGCCGCCGGCGTTGACGGCCTTGGAAGGAGCGACCACCATGTGCTTCTGGCTCTTCAGGAACTCCAGAGCCTCGTTGGTGGTGGGCATATTAGCCACCTCGATGTAGTATTTCACGCCGGACTCAGCGATCTTCTTGGCCCAGTCGAGGTTGACATCGTTCTGGGTAGCGGCGGGCATATAGATGTCCACGTCCTTGACGCCCCAGCACTTGGCGTTGGGAACGAACTCGCAGCCGAACCGCTCGGCATAGGGAGCGCAGTGCATAGGATCCTTGGCGCGCATCTCCAGGATGTAGTTCAGCTTTTCCTCGGTGTCCACGCCATCAGGATCGTGGATGTAGCCGTCAGGACCGGCGAAATAGGTAACCTTGGCGCCCAGTTCAGCGGCCTTCTTCATGATGCCCCAGCCCACGTTGCCGTAGCCGGACATGGCGATGCGCTTGCCCTCGATGGACTCGCCGTCGTGCTTCAGAGCCTCGCACAGATAATAGACAGCGCCGAAACCAGTGGCCTCGGGACGCATGATGGAACCGCCGGTGCAGACAGCCTTACCGGACAGAGCGCCGAACTCGGCGGCGCCCACGATGCGGCGGTACTGACCGTACATATAGCCGATCTCACGGCCGCCGCAGCCCAGGTCGCCGGCGGGGCAGTCGATGTCCTGGCCGATGTGGCGGTACAGCTCGGTGATGAAGGCCTGGCAGAAGCGCATAACCTCGGCGTCGCTCTTGCCCCGGGGATCAAAGTCGGAGCCGCCCTTGGCGCCGCCGATGGGCAGGCCGGTCATGGCGTCCTTGAAGACCTGCTCAAAGCCCAGGAATTTAATGATGGACAGGTTTACAGAGGGGTCAAAGCGGATGCCGCCCTTATAGGGGCCGAGGGCCGCGTTGTACTGCACACGGTAGCCGCGGTTGACGTGCCAAACGTGGTTGTCATCCTCCCAGGTGACACGGAACTCGATGGCGCGCTCAGGCTCCACCATACGCTCCAACAGAGCGGCCTTCTCATACTCGGGATGGGCGTTGATGACGGGCTCCAGAGAAGACAGAACCTCCTCCACGGTCTGCAGGAATTCGGGCTCGTTGGCATTTTTGGCCTTGGTATCGGCCAGCACGCGCTCAATGTACTTGTTCATTGTGACATTCCTCCTGTTATAATATGTTGTACGGGATGAATTGACAGATTACTTGCATTTTGCCGAGATACAGAGATTTTCGCTAGGAAAATCCTGAATCAAGGTCCTTTATATGTATAGCATATCATAAAAAATGGAAGAGTAAAGCAAGATTTTTGTGGAGGTTACCACAGCTAAATGACTGTGGCAGAAGAAAGCAGCACCAAAAAACGGCCGTTTCAACAAAAAGAAACGGCCGTTTTTGGTGAATATGCAAGTTTTCAGTCAAAGGCTAGTCCCAGGTAGCCCGTGGACGACCAGTCCCAGCCTTCCGCCCCTTCCGAATCCAGCCATTTCAGCATCCCGAAGGGGACCGGAGAGCCCTCCCGGACTGGGGAGCGGACCTCCAAAATGGAGGCCCCCAGCAGGGAGAGCAGGCGCCCCTTCTCCTGGACAAAGCCGGCGGCCTGGGGGCCGGCCAGCAGCTCTTTTACCACGGCCTTCTCCTGGCTGGCCCACTCCACACACAGCAGGGCGGGACCATAGGGGGTATCAGCCCGGTAGAGCCCGCCGCCGCCCAGGGCACAGCAGCCGGCCTGATAGGTGAGAGCGTCCTCGGGATAAAAAATATGGGGAATATCCTCCAGCAGCTCCTCCCGCAGAGCGCCGTAGCCGGCTGGGGACAGCGCCTCCAGGGAGAGGGACGGCGGGACAGGGGAGCCGGGGCGCTCCGCATTTAGTTGGCTGACCTGGCTCTGGTGAACAAAGCACTCCCGAAAGCCGTTGGCCCCAAAAAAGCTGTGGAGGCTGGGTTCGGCCGGGACGGTGGTGACCGCGGGGATAGACAAGGTGCGGAAATACTCGTCCGCCCCCTTCAACAGCCGGGCGGCCAGCCCCTTTCCCCGGCAGTCCGGATGGGTGGCCACGGCGTAGAGGTAGGCTGCCCGGAATTTTCCCCGGCCCGGCACCACAAAGACGGTGTCGAACCAGGCGGTCATAGAGCGGACCTGCCCCTCCTTCTCCAGTACCAGCACCCGGTCCGGGCGGTAATAGGTGTGAAAAAAATTGTCCACATAGGCCCCGTCGTCGCCAAACGCCAGGGACCAGAGCGCCCTCAGGGCGGGGATGTCTGCGGGAAAGGAAAGTCGTGTGTCCATGTCGGTTCCTCCATTGTAAAGATAAAAAGGCCTCCGGAGGGAGGCCTTGGGGTATGAATCAGTACCCAGGGTACACGTCGCTCTTTTTTGGCATGATGATGGCACAGATCAGATAGGCCCAGAGACCCACTGAGAAGGCAAAAAAGGCGATGACCCAGCCCACCCGGACCAGAGTGGGGTCGAGGTCAAAGTATTCCGCCAGACCACCGCACACGCCGCACAGCATTTTATAACTGCCCTCGGTCCGATACAATCGTTTAGATCCCATCAAGTATTCCCTCCAATGTGATATGAGATGACTTCCTCTTTCTGATACCAGCATACGCCAAAGCCGGTGAAAAATCCATGGGAAAAAGATTAAAAGAAGATAAAAAGCGGATGGAAATGCCAATCACTATCGGCGGTACAGCCAGGCCTTGCGGACGAGCAGGGCGGCGGAGATGGTGAAAAACACCTCCAGCGCCGAGGAGACCATCTGGGGGATGAGAAACAGGACCCCGCAAATGCCTACGATAATAAACCAGGCCCGGAGCAGGGGAACATACCGGTCCGGCTGACGCCGGTATAGGGCGAGCAGGGCGACCAGCAGGGCCAGCATCAAGAGGACACAGGCCAGAGCGGCCAGGATCACATGCAAGTCGGCGTATCGGGGAAACTGCTCCGGGAGATAGGGGATGGCTAGAGCATAGCAAAGGGACAGGCAGGCGGCCAGGGTGAGCAGAATGGCGGCGGTTTGAGCCACACGGCTGCGCAGAATGGAGGCCAGCTTCATCAGCATCAGGAAGAAATAGCCTCCCGCCAGCACGCCCCAGTAGAGAAAGCCCCGGTAGTGGTCCGGCCCGGTCACCGCGATGACGGAAAAATTGGTGGAGAACCAGGCCCGACTGCCCGCAAAGAGCAAGGTATAGGCCGGGATTAGAAAGCAGGCGAACAGATTCAACAGGAGGCCGCTCCGCCGTGGACCGCCTCTCATGGGCGCTCCACGGCGGCCACCAGGTCGCCCCGCTCATTAAAATATACCTTGCGGATATCGCTGCCGGTGACCTTCTGGATATCGTCCAGCCGAAGCCCCTCGGTAATAGTAGATACCAGGGAGAAGGCGACCCCGTGGCGCTTGGCCCGGCCGGTGCGGCCGATGCGGTGGATATAGTATTCGTTCTCGTCCGGGACATCATAGTTAAAGACGGCGTCCACATCGTCGATATCCAGCCCACGGGCAGCCACATCGGTGGCTACCAGTACCCGGAGCTGGCCGTCTCGGAATTTCTGGAGCGTCTTTTCCCGCTGGCGCTGCTGGATATCGCCGTGGATGGCCTCGCAGGAGATGCGCCGCATGGACAGCAGACCGGCCAGGCGGTCTGTCATGTTTTTGGTGTTGCAGAAGGCGATGACACGCTCATAGTCGCCCATGTCCAGCAGCCGGGCCATAGTGTCCGCCTTCTCCCCCCGGTCTACATCCAGGCGGTACTGGGCGATATCGGGCTTGTTGTCCTGATCAGCGTGGACGGTGATTTCCACCGGGTCCCGCTGATAGACCCAGGAGATGTCCATTACTTCCCGGGAAATGGTGGCGGAGAACATCCCCAGGTTCCGGCGCTGAGGCATTTTGTCCAGAATGTGGGTCACATCCCGGACAAAGCCCATGTCCAGCATCCGGTCGGCCTCGTCCAGCACAACAGTTTGAACCTGGTCCAGCCGGACTGTGTGCCGCTTCATGTGGTCCATCAGGCGGCCGGGAGTGGCCACCACGATCTGGGGGGACTTTTTCAGCTGGGTGATCTGCTTTTCAATGGGCTGCCCGCCATAGAGGCAGACTACCCGCACGCCCTCTTTAAAGGCGCACAGGTCCCTTAGCTCGTCCTGGATCTGGATGGCCAGCTCACGGGTGGGGGCCAGCACCAGGGCCTGGACCGCGCTGCTCTCCGGATCAATGTGCTCCACCATGGGGATGCCAAAGGCGAAGGTCTTTCCAGTGCCCGTGGGAGCTTTGGCGATGACGTCCTTCCACTCCATGAAATAGGGGATGGCGCCGGCCTGGACAGGGGTGGCCTGAACATACCCCTTCTTCTCGATGGCCCGCATCAGTGCGGGAGAGAGGTCCAGCTGGGCATACCGGACCGATTCGTTGACAGATGTTCCGTTGATCTCCATGTTTGTTGTTCCTTTCTGTGTTCGTGGATGTGATCCAAGGCCTTCCAAACAGACACAGAAAAAACGCCCTTCCCGGCGCGGCCCCGAATCAAAAAGGACGAAATACATCGCCCCCAATATTATTCCATAATAAATTATAACGTTTTCTCTGCGGTTTGTCCATCTTTTTCCAAAAAGAGAGAACCGGCCCCATCCCAAGGACAGAGCCGGTTCTTTCAAGAAGGAATCGAGAATGAGAGAAGGATCACCAGCCGAAGCTTCCAAAGGGCCACTGGTAGTAATAGCCGCCATTCGGGTTCTGCTGCTGGCCCTGCTGTGTGTTCTGCTGGTTCTGGTTAGCAGCCTCGGTCTCGGCATTTTTCTCGTCGAAGGTGACGGTCAGCTTAACCTCCTGCTGCTGGCGCACCACGGTGAGGGTGGCGGTGTCCCCGGCCTTGTAGTCGGAGGACAGGGCCGCTGTCAGAGCGGAGGGGGAGTCCACTGCGGTGTCGTCGATGGCGGTAATGATGTCATTGACCTGCAGGCCGGCCTTCTGGGCGCAGGAGCCCTCGGCCACATACTCCACTACCGCGCCGGCGGGGATGCCATAACGCTGAACGCTCTCGTCAACCACGTTAACTTGGACGCCCAGATAGGGCTTGCCGGTAACATAGCCGTGCTCGATGAGGTCAGAGATAATTTCCTTCACGTCGTTGATAGGGAGCGCGAAGCCCAGCCCCTCGGCGGACACACCGGAGGTGGACTCTGTATACTTGGCAGACACGATACCTACCACGTTGCCATAGCTGTCGAACAGAGGGCCGCCAGAGTTGCCGGGGTTGATGGCGCAGTTGGTCTGAAGTACATTGAGGGTAGTGGTTTCGGTCTGACCGTTAGCATTTTTGCTGGAGGTGGTGATCAGCCGGTCTAGGGCGGATACGATTCCATCAGTGAGGGTATAGGTCAGCTCACCCAGGGGGTTACCTATGGCGTACACGCTTTCGCCTACCACCAACTGGTCGCTGTCGCCCAAAGTCACAGGCTGTAAGCCGGCAGCTTCGATCTTCAGTACGGCCACGTCGTTGTCCTTCTCACCGCCCACCAGTTTGGCGGTATATTTGTCTCCGTTGGAGAAGGAGACCTCAATGGTGACAGAGGAATCATTGACCGCCTCCTCAATGACGTGGTAGTTGGTGACAATGTAGCCGTCCTGGGTCAGTACAAAGCCGGAACCGCTGGCGGCGGAGGTGGTGGTCTGACCAAAGATGTTCACCGTGGTGTTTACCGTGATGCCGACGCAGGAGGGCAGGTTGGCGGCATATAGCTGTTCGGGCGTCATGGGCTGGCCGCTGTTGGTGTTGACCATCGTATCCACCTGGGGGCGCTCCCCCTCATAGATTACGGTATCGGGGGCGGTCAGACTTTGGTACACGGCCGCGCCGCCAACGCCCGCTCCGCCGCCCACAACAGCGCAGGCCAGCAAAAGAGCGGCAATACGCTTGCCGCGCCCCTTTTTCTTTGGGGGCTCGCTGGGATGAGCAGGACCACCAGAGGTGGGAATGGGGTCGGTATAGTCGCCGAAGCCACCCCGGTAGCCGTCGTTTTCACTGTTATAAAAGCTGAAGTCGGGATACTCCATGTAAATGCACTCCTTTCAAGAAGGGCCTTGGGGCCGCCCCTCTTTGAACTGTGGATATCATACCGCCGAAATATGAAAAAAGCATGAAGAAAAAGGATAAATTTTTTGAACTTTCCCAAAACAAAGTTTGAAACCAGGTCACATCTGCTCTGGCCGCTGGGAGAGAAGGGCGGCGATGTCCCGCACAGCGGCGGCGATGTCCAGCCGGAGCCCGCGGAACATCCCCATTCCGGCCAGATTCAGCAGAACCAGCAGCAGGATAGGCCCTAGAATCATACCCAGAACTCCGGCTACCTGCATCCCTACATAGATACTGACCAGAGAGGCGATAGGGGATAGACCAGTCTGGTCCCCTACGAATTTGGGCTCCATTACCCGGCGGAACATGGCAATAATGCCCCAGATGACCATGATCTCGATGGCGTCGAGGTAGTTGTGGGTAAACAGCGCGATGACGGCCCAGGGGACCATGACCGTGCCGGCGCCGATGATGGGGATAAAGTCCATAATGGCCAGTCCCAGAGCCAGCAGAAGGCCGTACGGCTGACGGATGACAAAGAAGCCGATGAGCAGGATGAAGAATACCCCGATGGAGAGCAGCAGCTCCGCCTTCAAATAGCCTCCGAAGGCCCCCAGGGCGGTGGCCCGGACCTGCCCCAGAAAGTGGAGCGTCCCCTCGTCCAGATGTTGAGCGGCCCGTGAGCGGAGATAGGGGTAGTCCGCCGTCAGCATAAAGGTTGCCATGACAAAAAAGACCAGAGCCAACAGAAAGGAGGAGAAGGAGACTGCCTTCTCTCCAGCATAGGTGGCCAGGTTCCCCAGGTCAGGGGCCGCCGAGGATAAGGTGTCCACCAGCCAGTCGAGAAAGCCCTGATCCGGGCCGGCGATCTGGATCGGGAACTGGGCCACCACCTGTTGAAACATCTGGTCCAGCTGGTCCAGTACACTGATGCCGGCGGCCACTACCCCGTCCCAGTTCTCCGCCAGACTGATGACCTGACGGACAACCGCGTAGCCCAGCCATCCCAGGGCACTCCCTACCAGACCGAAGAGGAGGAGCAGAAGGAGCAAGGTCAGCACGCTTCGGGACCATCCCAGCTTGCGCTGGAACCACTTGACCAGGGGGTTGAGCAGGGCGGCAGCGATGAGGGCGCAGACAAAGGGGGCAAAAAGTGTCAGTAGGGGCCGTCCAAAAAAGGACACCAGAAGGACGGCGGCCAGAGACAGCACCAGCCGGATGGCCAGCCGCAGCCACAGGGCGCCCCGCTGGGGCCAGGTCAGTTGCCCAGGCTTCATTGGTATCATATCCCTCCCTGTTTTTCAGTATCCTACTCTACCTTACCAGAAAAAGCATGAATAAAATGTAAATTTCGGGATGCCTGCCTGTCCCAGAGAAAGAAAAAGGTCCGACTGCTCGCCACAGCCGGACCCCAAAAGAGTTTTATGTGCGATATACCAGACCAATTACATTGGGGCCGGCGTTGATGGACACCACACCACCGATGAGATACTCCAGGGCAGGCTCACAGCCTAGCTCCTGGCGGCAGGCTTCTAGCAGTTTGCCAGCCTGCTCCAGGTTATTGCCATGGACGACCAGATAGGGGCTGTTAGCGCTCCGCTCCTGTTTGCACAGCTCCACAACAGCGGAAATCGCGTTTTTCTCCCCCCGCGCCTTGGACAGTATCTTGGACTCGCCGTTGGCGAAGGTCATAATGGGCTTTAACCCCAGGGCTTCGCCCATGAAGGCTGCCGCGGCGGAGATCCGGCCGGATTTTTTGGCAAACCGCAGGTCAAGAGGGGCGAAGATCACCCGGACATGATCCACCCAATCCTGGATAAAATCCACGATTTCTCCCGCCTGGGCGCCGGCAGCAGCCATCTTGGCCCCCTGCACCACCGCCCAGCCGTAGCCCATGGTGTAGTTTTTGGAGTCGATGATATGGATATGGAAGGTGTCCTGGGCATCGGGGTGGTCCTCATAGAACTCGTCCCGGGCCTGTATGGCGTTGCCATAGGTGGCTGAACCCTTGGAGTTGATAGAGGTGTGGATCAGATCGGTATAGCCCTCTTTCCACGCCTTCTCAAAGCATTCAGTGAAGAGATAGGGGTTCAACTGGGCGTGGGTCGGGATCTGAGGGCTGTCCAGCAGCATCTGAAAGAACTCGTCGGGAGTGAAGTCAAAGCCGTCCATATACTCCCTGTCGCCCATCGCGATGGGAAAAGGGAGGACCTGGATGTTCCACTCCTCCCGCAGAGCGGCGGGAATATCGGAAGCAGAGTCGGTAGAAAATTTAATATGAGCCATGGGGGGCCTCCTTAAAAAGATAGGATAAGCGCCTGGCGGGACATAAAAGGATCGAGAGTATTATCCCAGATGCCGGGGAGATTGTCAATGAACCCCTGCTCCGGCTAGAGCGGATCACTTCTTCCGCAGCCGGGTCCGGGTGCCGTCAGGATGTTGAATGAGGGTATTGTCCAGATGGGCCATCAGATTGGACTTACAGGCGGCGATATACTCCTGTCGCAGCAGGGCCCGTTCAGCCTCCTCCTCTGGGGTGAGGCCGGCGGGAGACTTGGCCTTCCGGGCCAGCTCATTGATGCGGTCGATCTTCTTCTGCTCCATGCCTTTCCCTCCCTTATTCCTGTTCTATCTCGCGTTCAAATACCAGCTCGATGGTCTCAATATGTCCAGAGGCCCGCTGAACGCTGGGCAGATAGCCCACATAACGCCAGCCGGCGGCGGCCCGGCTTCGAATGACTTCCTGGTGGCCCTCAGTCCGGATGCCGACGCCGCCGAACAGGCTGTACCCTCCGGCGGAGAGGGCCAGAACCTCAAATTCATATTCATAGTGTGCCATAGCTGTGCCCTCCTATCCGGCGGCTTAAATATATCTCTCCAATACCAGCATGGTCCGTCCCTTTTTGGACTGGCCGGGGATCTCCCGGACCACGCACTTGCCCAGTCCGCGGCAGGTGAGAATGTCTCCCACATCCACCAGCTTGTCCCCTTTGAGACACTCCCGGTGGTTGACGGCCGCCTTGCCGGCGGAGATATAGGCCATGGCTTTGGAGCGGGACAGGGAAAAACCGGCGGCAAGCACCGCGTCCAGGCGAGGGGTGGCGACTGTGTCCCGGATGAGCCTTACCTTCGCCTCTCCAGGGGAAAGGGAAGCCAGAGGAATTTCCCGGAGCTTTAACCGCCAACGCCCGGCGGACTCCCACTGGGAGAGGAGAATGGGCAGTACCTCCCGGAGCAGGATCACCTGACAGGTCCTGTCGCCAGGGAGCAAGATGTCCCCCAGCTTTTCCCTCGTCAACCCCAGGCCCATAAGGGAGCCCAGAATATCCCGGTGGCTTAACTCGGAACCGGGAGGGAAGGCGGCCTCCAATGCGGCCAGCGGTCCCTCTGGGTCCAACAGGAGGTCGTTCTCATCCTGCCAGTCGGGGAGGAAGGCGCACAGGGCCCGCTCTGCGCCGGGAAAGCCACCCCAAAAGATATGGCGGGGCTGCCCCCAGGCGTTGAGTAAATCGGTGACAGAGGCCTGTTCACCCGGCGAGAGAAAGGGGGTATGGGCTGGGATGCCCCGGTCCTGAGCCAGTTCCAGCTTGTCCAGCACACGGGCCAGCAGCACCCGCTCCGCCCCGTCACGGGCGCAGCGGTCCAGAAGCTCCTTCTTGGTCACGACCCTTCTCGCCTCCCTCTGTTTGCCTGTTCAGTATACTGGACAGGACCTGGGATTGTCAACGAAAAAAGCCGGCCATGGGGAGCATGACCGGCCGCAGGGGGACAAAATTAGTACCGACGGACTACCGCCACCACCTTGCCAACTATCTCGGCTTTGGTGCCGTCGATAGGCGGGTAATCAGGGTTTTGGGGAAGAAGCCAGGTGCAGCCGTCTTTTCTATGAAGGGTTTTGACGGTGGCCTCATCCTCAAAAAGGGCCACTACGATCTCACCATTCCGGGCCTCCTGCTGGCGGTGGACCACCACCAGGTCACCGGGCAGAATCCCGGCGTTCAGCATGGACTCGCCCCGGACCGTGAGGGCGAAGTGCTCCCCGGACAGACCGGCAGTGTCGAAGGTGAGGTAGTCCTCAATACACTCTTGGGCCAGGATAGGGGTGCCGGCGGCTACATTGCCAAGGATGGGTATTTGGTTGGCGTGGGGGTCCTCCTCCTCTGCCACCGGGCCCATGGATGCCCCCGGCAGGGAGATGGCGCGGGTCTTGCCCTCTGCCTTGACGATGACACCGGCCTCCTCCAGCCCCTTCATGTGGAAGTGGACGGTGGAGGGGGATTTCAGTCCCACCGCCGCGCCAATCTCCCGGACCGAAGGGGGATAGCCGTGCTGATTG
Organism: Flintibacter sp. P01028; assembly: GCF_041925235.1. NCBI lineage: Bacteria > Bacillati > Bacillota > Clostridia > Eubacteriales > Flintibacter > Flintibacter sp. P01028. The sequence goes on along the minus strand of NZ_JBHEVC010000005.1, from coordinate 38,280 downwards.
GTAAAGGAGAGGATATAGTCATAGATCTGCTGCTGCTTGGCGGTCAGTTTGGCCATGGCAAGGGCTCCTTTCGGCAGACGGACAGAAAATTACACACTAAAATTTAGATGTATTTTATCATACATTTGTACGAATGTCAAACGAATGTTCCAAAAATAAGGAAGCCTCTAAAAAAACGCCAGGACCTAGAGGTCCTGGCGGGTAGCTTTGGATGTTCAGAGAGGGGGCATCTCCACAAAACCCTCCCGCTGGAGGCGCAGCCGGGCGTCGTAGAAGCCGGCCATGGTCACGGAGCGATAGGGATAGAGCCACAGCTTTACCGGGATGGAGGCTAGCAGGAGAAGAAGGGCGGAGCGGGGATAGGAGAGGATAATCTGATAGACCATGTAGGCATCCCCGTAGTGCTCCAGGGAAAGAGACTGGAAGAAACCGCCCTGGACCAGAACCAGAAGTAGTGCCAGTGAGTAGAGAAGCAGGTCAAGCAGTTCCCAGCCGATGAAGGAAAAGGCCAGCTTGAACATCTCCCACTTCCAGCCCCGCGTCAGCTCCACACTGCGGCGGACCGCGGCGAAGGCCCCGTAGTCAGGGTGGTCGGCCAGCAAATAGTAGGCCAGGGCGTAGCGCAGAGAGACCCAATAAGAGAAAATCATGATGCCGGCAATTAGAACGGGGATCACAAGGAAGGAGAGGCCTGGGGAGAGAAGAACCGGAATTAGGACCAGCCAGACGACGGGGATGCACAGCAGGGACCAGGCCAGCGTGTGGAGAAAGATCAGAATGGAGGTCATGATAACCAGCAGGGCCACGGAGAAGCCATCGGCTAGGGCGCCCAGTCCGGGAGACAGCTTCCGGGAGGTCCACATGGACCATAGCGTAAAGCCAAAGCCAACTACCGTGGAGTACAGGGAGAGGAGGATGGAAAGGAACAAAGCCGGCAGACTGATGTTTCCTGTGTCCGGGGCCGGAACAAGCAGGCCGGCCAGTGTGGAAACACCAGTGGTCATCAGCAGATATACCAAGGTGACCACCCAGAAGGAAGGACGGGAGCCCCGAATGGCCTCCCTAGCCTGCCTTTTCAGTTCTCTGCGGTCGATCTCCATAAAAACTCTCCGTTCTTACTGTCATAGTTGGGGAAGGGCGCCGCTGCCAGCAGGAGCGAACCTTCGCTCCGGTCCATCCGCGCTGCTCGCGGCGGCTCAAACGCCTCTCTATTCCCACTTGTCCATGATTTGCCGAAGCTGATCGGCCAGCTTGGACAGATCCTTGTTGGAACGGCCCCGGCTGCGGCTGATAAGGTCGGCCAAGTCCTTGGACACATCTTGTAGCCGCAGGAAGGCGGCGGAGGGAGCGGAGGCGCCGCCTGTGGTCCGCTTGCTCTCCAGAACAACGCCCTTTGCCAGCATACGATTTCCCAGCAGATCATAGACCTCCTCATAGAGAGGCGCGTGGGCGGGGATGCCCCGCTCATTCAAATCATTTGCAAAGAGGTCTGTGATCTCACTATCCCCGTGTACCACGAACACTTGGTCCGGCTTGGGGGAGAAATGGCCGATCCAGTCCAGCAGGTGATCCCGGTCGGCGTGAGAGGACAGGCCGGGGAAATTCAGGATCCGGGCCCGGACGGCGATCTCCTCACCAAAAAGCTTTACACTTTTGGCCCCCTCCAGCAGACGGCGGCCCAGAGTGCCCTCCCCCTGATAGCCCACAAAGACCACAGCGCATTCGGGGCGCCATAGGTTGTGCTTCAGGTGGTGGCGGATGCGGCCGGCATCGCACATACCGGAGGCGGAGATGATGATTTTAGAGCTCTTGTCCATATTGAGAGCCTTGGATTCCTCGGTAGACTGGGTCAGGGTCAGGCCGGGGAAGGTGAACAGGTTGTCGCCACCCTGCAGGACGGCAATTGCCTCCTCGTCCAGGTAGCCGTGAAGATCGCCAGCGTAGATCTTGGTGGCCTCAGCGGCCAGGGGAGAGTCCACGCAGACGGTAAAGTTGGGGACCGATTTGACCATCCCCTCATTTTTGATCTCTCGGAGGAAGTAGAGCAGCTCCTGGGTACGGCCTACGGCAAAGGAGGGGATAACAATGTTGCCACCTTTGGAAAACACGTCGTCAATGAGGGCGGCCAGGGCCTCGGTATAGCTCTCTGGGGGCTGGTGGTTCCGGTCGCCGTAGGTGGACTCCATGATGACATAATCCGCCTCTGTCACAAAGGAGGGGTCCCGGATGACAGGCTGGTCTACGTTGCCCAGATCTCCGGAGAAGACCAGCTTTTTGGTGACACCGTTCTCAGTGGCCCAGATCTCCACACAGGAGGAGCCCAGCAGATGGCCGGCGTCGCAGAAGCGGACCTCTACACCCTCGCACAGCTCGAAGATTTGTCCGTACTCCTGGGTATTGAGGAGCTGGAGGGCCTCCTCCGCGTCTGTCAGGGTGTAGAGGGGCTCTACCTCCTCCCGGCCGGCCCGCTTTCCCTTCTGGTTCTGCCACTGGGCATCGCTCTCCTGAATATGAGCGGAGTCTCGGAGCATGATGGACAGCAGCTGGGCGGTGAGCCGGGTGGTATAGATGGGCCCGGAAAAGCCCTCCTTGACCAGCAGCGGAATGCGGCCGGAGTGGTCGATATGGGCGTGGGTGACCAAAACATAGTCGATGTAGCTGGGGGAAAAATCCAGGGCGTTGTCATCGTGCTCGTCCCGGCCCTGCTGGAGACCGCAGTCGATCAGGATCTTCCTGCCGTTGACTTCCAGACAGTGGCAGCTGCCGGTGACCGCGTGGGCCGCGCCAAAAAACGTAAGCTTCATGTAACAGTTCCTCCTTCGGTGCCGATTCTTGTCTTTATTGTACACGGACCAGGGAAGAAAATCCACAGGAAATTGTAAATTATGTGTAAAAGACGGGGGCTACAGCAGACCGAAATGTTCCAGAGCGGACAAAATACCGTCCTCATCCACTGTCCCGGTCACAAAGTCGGCGTGAGAGCGTACGAGAGCGTCGGCGTTGCCCATGGCTACTCCCACATGGGCGTGGCGGAGCATAGGAATGTCGTTTTCCCCATCGCCGAAGGCCATGGTGTCCTCCAGGGAGATGCCGAAGAAGTCCAAAATGGCGTCCATACCCTGGTCCTTGCCGCCGCCTGGGGAAATAATATCCACGAAATCTGGGTGCCAGCGCATGACCTCCAGTCCTGGGAAGGGGTCTCCTAAAGCCTGCTGCTCCTCCCGGGTGAGGAAGGCGGTGGCCTGAAACACCTGTCGCCCTTCCGCCCGCCGGGCGGGAGCGGAGGGGGGGAGGGGGACAGCTAGCTGCTTGGGGAACACCTGAGCCCGCGGCCCCGGGTTTACAAGGTAGCAGTCCTCCTCCTCCAAAAAGATACAGGGGATAGTGGAATGCTCCATCAGCTCCACCAGAGCTTTCACCCGCTCCGGAGCGAAGGGGACGCTTCGAAGCACCCGGTCCTGAGCAAAGCAGTATTGGCCGCTGAGGGTGATGCAGCCATCGAAGGGAAAGAGATCCCGGACCGACTGACTCATGACTTTGTGGCGGCCTGTGGACAGGAATAACCGGATTCCCCTCTCCCGCAGGCGGTGGAGGCCCTCCAAGACAGCGGGAGAAATTGTGTGGGTCTGGAAGCTAACCAGAGTGCCGTCGATATCAAAAAAAATGGCTTTTACCATGATACAATCAAACCTTTTCCAATAGGATTCGCATGAACAAAACCTATTGTACACTAAGAACGGGCAGATTTCCAGACGATCTTTTCTGGAAGGGAGAGCAGCGGCGAAAAATAGGCATAAAAGCCCCCACTTGTCCCATAGGATGGAGCAAAAGGGGGTGAAAACATGGCCTATGAAAATGAGAAGCTTCGGCCGGACACAGGCCACCATGTGATCCTAGAGGACCGGGAGCAGCTAATGATATCGGGGGTGGAGGAGGTGGAAAGCTTTGACGAGAGCGCCATCTTCCTGACAACTGCCCAGGGGGGGCTGGAGATCCAGGGGGAGGGGCTCCACATCGAAAAGCTGTCCTTGGACGGAGGAGATCTGAAGGTCGAGGGGACGGTGAACGCCCTGATCTACGAGAGCGGCGGGCGGGAGCAGGGCGGTCTGCTGGGCCGCCTATTCGGCAGATGACCATCGATACCGTTCAGCAGGGTCAGGCTCTGTGCCAGGCTCTGGCGCTGGGGGCGCTGTTTGGGCTGCTGTACGACCTGTTCCGTATTCTGAGAGTCCGGGTGAAGCTGCCCGTGGTGGGTCCCCTGCTGGATCTGGTGTTCTGGCTGGTGGCCACGGGGACTCTGTTTCTCTGGTCCCAGGGGGCCTGGGGGGGACAGATCCGTTTCTACGGCGCCTTGTTCTGCATGGCGGGGGGAGGGGTATACTTCTGGGTGATCAGCCCCTGGTTTTTGAAGCTGGGCTACTTTATGGCGGATATCGTCACCTTCCTTTTGGGAATTTTGACCTTCCCGCTGGCCCTAGGGAAGGCTGTTTTAAAAAAATTCGGAAAACTTGCGAAAAATACCTTTCTTTCCGGCGTGAAATGGTATAGAATAGGACAGAAAACCGAGGAGATGGAGCGCGCGGTCCGCCGACGAGCCGCCAGGGAGAGAGGAGAGGATGTCTATGAAGCTGAAGCGAGCTGGGTTTTTGACCAAAATCGTGGTGCTGGCCCTGCTGATCTATATGGCCACCTCTCTTCTGGACCTGAGGGGCCAGATACAGACAGCCCAAGTCCAGCGGGATACGCTGGCCCGGCAGGTCAGCGACCAGCGGCTGGAAAACCAGGAGCTGGAGGCCGCCATCGAAAACAGCGACGATCCTGAGATGCTGGAGCAGGTGGCCCGGGAAAAGGGCCATGTGAAGCAGGATGAGATCGTCTATATCGATGTGGCCAACTGAGCGATCCAGTCAAACGGGCTCTCCAGCGCCGTAATCTGTGTGTGGCGGCGCGGGGAAATTTACAAGGAGGATATTTCGGTCAGTTATGGAGTTTGGTGTTGGGTCCATCTTGGACGGTAAGGTAACGGGAATTACAAAGTTTGGGGCCTTCGTGTCCCTGCCGGAGGGAAGATCCGGCTTGGTCCATATTTCAGAGATCGCCTATTCCTATGTCAACGAGGTGTCCGACCACCTACAGGAGGGGCAGGAGGTCAAAGTGAAGGTCATCGGCATCGACCAAGCCAACCGGATCAACCTGTCCATCAAGCAGGTGGCTCCGCCCCCCCAGCGTGGCCCCCGTCCCAACGGAGGCGGCCGCCCCAGTCAGGGCGGCGGACGGCCCATGGGCTTTGCCCGGCCCGCCCCCAAGGAACCCAGCGATTTTGAGGACCGGCTCAAGCAGTTCATGCAGTCGTCAGACAGCAAGCTGTCCGAGTTGCGCTATATTGAAAAAAAGGGCGGGAACCGCCGGGGAGGCGGCCGCCGGTAAGCGGGATATGACAGGGCCGCCGCATATGCGGCGGCCCTGATTTTCACAAAAGAAAACGCCCCGTATGGGGCGTTCAGTCCCACGGGAAGAAAGATACCGTGGGGAAGCATATTGGTCGAGCCGTTTTAACTGTAACAAAATATCTCAAAAGAGTCAATGGGAGCCTTTGTCGCTTCCTGTCAGTGGAGGAAAATATGCTTATTATCAATGGGACCGTCCACACCATGGATGGCCTAACCATCCCCAACGGATATGTGGCCGTGTCTGGGGACAAGATTGCCAAGGTGGGGCCTATGGAGGAGTGCCCCGACCACTGGGAGGGAGAGACCCTGGACGCACGCCAGGGCCATATCCTGCCCGGCTTTATTGACGCCCATTGTCATCTGGGGATGTTCGGTGATGCCCTGGGCTTTGAGGCCGACGACGGGAACGAGGCTACCGACCCCTGTACCCCCCACCTCCGGGCCATAGACGCGGTCAATCCGCTGGACCGGTGTTTTGAGGAGGCCCGTCAGGCTGGTGTCACCACCGTACTCACCGGGCCGGGCTCCGCCAACCCCATCTCCGGTCAGTTCGCCGCCATTAAGACCACCGGAAAGTGGGTGGACGCCATGGTGGTCCAGGCACCGGCGGCCATGAAGCTGGCTCTGGGAGAAAATCCAAAATGCGTTTACAACGAGCGGCATGAAACCCCGGTCACCCGTATGGCTACCGCCGCCATCATCCGGGAAAACCTGGCCAAGGCCCTGGAGTATGGAGAGAAGCTGGAACGAGCCGCGGAGGACGAGGAGGAGGACAAGCCCGACTATGACGCCAAGCTGGAGGCCCTGCTGCCCGTGGTCCGAGGGGAGCTGCCCGTCCACATTCACGCCCACCGGGCGGACGACATTGCCACCGCCATCCGCATCTCCAAGGAGTTCGGACTGAAGTGCGTCATCGTCCACGGCACGGAAGCCCATCTGATCCCCGAACTGCTGGTCCAGGAGGGGGTGCCTGTCATTACCGGGCCCTGCCTGGGGGACCGGTCCAAGCCGGAGCTGGCCAATATGACCATCGAATCCCCGGCGGTCCTCGCGCTCCACGGAGTCAAGACGGCCATCTGTACCGACCACCCAGAGGTGCCGGTCCAGCACCTGGCCCTGTGTGCCGCCATGGCGGTGAAAGGTGGCATGAACCCGGAGGCCGCCCTGGCCGCCATCACCATCAACCCCGCTCAGATTGCCGGGATCGATAACCGGGTGGGCTCCCTGACGCCGGGGAAGGACGCGGATATCGTCATCACCTCCGGCCACCCCATCAATCTGTTCAGCCGGGTCCAGACGGTGCTGATCGGCGGACAGCGGATAAAGGGATAGGTCCAGGAAAATTTAGAAAAAATTAACAAAAACCTATGGATATTTTTCGTGCTTGTGGTATAATAGATTAACGGTGGGAGGGAACTCCCTCTCCGCTGGAGAGGTGAGTCCCTCCCGTCGCTATACCTTGCCTGATAGGGCGAAAGGAGCGAAAGTTATGAAATTTGTGTTCACGGACAAAAAGGTGACCCTGCCCAACTTCATCCACAAGTACGCGGAGAAAAAGGTGGGAAAGCTGGACCGTTTTTTTAAGGAGGATGCCACCGCCTCGATCACGTTCAGTGTGGAGAAGGAGCGGCTGAACAGGGTGGAGATCACCATCCGCTCCAGCGGCACTATTTTCCGGGTATCTGAGAGTACCTCTGATATGCAGGCGTCCATCGACGCCGCGGTAACCACCCTGGAGCGTCAGATTCGGAAGAACAAGACCCGGCTGGAGAAGCGGCTGCGCCAAGGGGCCTTCGAGCGGGCGGTGGATGCGGCGGAGGTCTCCTCCTTCGCCCCAGAGGAGCCGGAGGAGGGCGAGTACCGCATCGTCCGGAGCAAGACCTTCCCTATCAAGCCTATGAGCCGGGACGAGGCTATTTTGCAGATGAATCTGCTGGGGCACAGCTTCTTCGCCTTTAAGGACGAGGAGGCCGGTGGGGCCTTCGCCGTGGTCTACCGCCGGTATGATGGGGACTATGGTATTATTGAAGACGAGCAGTAAGATAGTTGTCCGGGGAGCGGGATTCCGCTCCCCGGTTTTTTATGGCTGATTCTGTTTCCAAGAGGAGAGGCCGGTTGACGACTGGTGTCCTGGGCCGTATAATGAAAGAAAACTTTGTTTGGAGGGCGGGGCATGAGCCGTGAAAAGGTCCTATCCCTGCTGCGGGAGCGGCAGGGAGACTATTTGTCCGGGGAGGCGATGAGCCGGGAGCTGGGCATCAGCCGAGCGGGCGTATGGAAGGCCATTGAGGGCTTGCGGCAGGAGGGGTACACTATCTCCTCCGCCCCAAACCGGGGCTATCGGCTGGAGGCGGGCCCTGACCGCCTGCGGGCGGGGGAGTTGTCCGGTCCCCTGTCCGGCTCTCTGGTGGGCGGCAGCCTGCTGTGCCTGGATGTCATCGACTCCACCAACACAGAGTGCAAGCGTCAGGCTATGGCCGGCGCGGTCGAGGGACTGGTAGTGACGGCGGAGGAACAGACCGGAGGCCGGGGCCGCAGGGGCCGCTCTTTCCAGTCGCCCCGGGGGAAGGGGCTGTATCTCTCCGCCTTGCTGCGGCCCCGGCTGGAGCCCGCCCAGGTGGCTAATTTTACCGCCTGGGTGGCGGTGGCAGTGTGCGATGGCATCCAGGCTGCCTGCGGGCTCCGTCCCCAGATCAAGTGGACCAACGACATCATCCTCAACGGGAAAAAGCTGGTGGGGATCCTCACGGAGCTGGGGCTGGTTAGTGAGAGCAACGATTTGGACTATCTGGTTACCGGAATCGGGGTCAATGTGAACCAGAGCGCCGGGGACTTTGACCCGGAGATCCGGGATATGGCCACTTCTTTGGCCCTGGCTCTGGGGCGGCCGGTACGCCGGTCGGAGCTGGCGGTTCAGATTATCCGGGCCCTGGACCGAGCCTATGCCGGTTTTCCGCAAAACCAGGGCGAATATTTGGAGAAGTACAGGGCCGACTGCATCACCATTGGCAGGCAGGTCCAGGTCATCACGCCCATCTCCCGGCGAGAGGGATTCGCCGTTGCGGTGGACGACGGCTTTGACCTTCTGGTCCAGTTTCCGGACGGAACAGAGGAGGCATTTTCCTCCGGGGAGGTGTCCGTCCGGGGAATGTATGGATATGTGTGATTAAGCAATAAAGGGCGGAGGACTTTGACAGTCCCCCGCCCTTTATTTTGACGGTGTCCGCCCAATCGGAGAATTCAATACAAAGAAAAGCGGAGTCAAGTTAAAAGTGAATCCTTATCGTTAAGAAATTGCAAAAATGAAGAAGGAGTAGCTGGATAATTCCCACAAAAATAATACTAATTATGTTATATTCCTATAATATGAAATTTATAAGGAAAAGAAAATTCATCCGCTGTCGCGTTCTGAGGGGAAAAAGCGGTCTGACTGAGTAATCATGTAGTCCACAAACAGCTGAATCAGAGCCCGGCTGCCTTCCTGTTTGCGGTAAGTGAGATAGATGTTTCTGGTAGACAGCTCCGGCGGGAGGCGGTAAAAAAAGTGGTTAGAAGAGGGAGCGACCCGGTAGAGGGAAGAATCCCGAATAACGGTGATGCCAGACCCCTCATTAGACAGATAGTAGGCTGTGAGCAACTGGTCCATGTAGTGGATTACTTTGGGAGTAAAACCGGCTGACTCACACAGCTTTTGCAGCAGGTCGTGGCTGTGATTGCCCGGTTTGAGAGAGATAAAAGGTTCGTCCCGAAAGGCGGCCATATCCACAGGGGGGACATGATCATCTAAATGGAGCCGCCGGCGCACCTCGTCAAAGGTGAGCCGGTAGCGCCGAAGCTTTTCGTTGCAGGGCAGCTGGGCCGGGACAGCCAGGACCATATGCTCCTGGGCCACGACTGTGCTCTCCAAAGCACAGTCGTGAATTTCATTTACATCTAAACTAAAGTCCAACTGGCCCCGGGTCAACATCTGCAGGCCCCGGTTACTGCTGGTTTCCACAGGATTGACCTGGACGGCAGGGTGCAGGGATTGGAACTGCTGGATTAGTTCAGGCAGTACATAGGTGCAGTAAAACGTGCCGCTCCCAATCGCCAGGGAGCCGTGCTCTCCCTGGCTTAAATTATCGAAATACTCTGACATCTCCTGCTCGATGGCCTGAAATCGCTTGATGCAGCTGATATAGTATTCCCCAGCCTGAGTGGGGCGGATGGGCTTCTGAGAGCGGTCAAACAGAGTGGCGTGCAGGCTGCGCTCGGTCCGAGCTACGATCGCGCTGAGAGCTGGCTGGGAAATATATAGATTCTTGGCGGCTTGGCTGAAGCTGCCGTCCAAATAGATCTGGTAGATATACTCCATGTTTTTTTCCATTGGGGTCACCTCCACACTAAATATTATAGCATATATAACTTTAAAATTATAGAGCAATAATACAAAAAATATTTGAAATAGAACGAAACTCTCATCTATTATGTGCATAGTGGAACTGCTCTTTCCGTCTCCGCCTCTGGACGGTGGTGTCAGAGAGAGCCGGACCCCAGGCCGGCAAAAGAGCGGAAAATTGAGCGGCGGCTGGTCAGGGGCGAGTACCCATCATATGAAAAAGGAGAAGAGAGAAATGCTAAAAAAAATACCCCTTTGGGTCCAGATCCTGATAGGCATTGCCATAGGCGCTATTATTGGTGTGGCAGTGCCAGATATCGTACCCTACATCAGCTTCCTCGGCGATATCTTCCTGCGTCTGCTGAAGATGCTCATAGCGCCCCTGGTTCTGCTTACCCTGATCAATGGCGTGTGTAAGATGGGCGATGTGGGAATGCTCCGCAAGGTGGGCGTCCGTATCGTGATCTATTACATGATTACCTCTACCCTGGCGTCCGCTGTGGGCGTGATTGGAGGCGTGATCACCCAGCCCGGCAAGGGAGTTACCGACCTGCTGACCTCCGAGGCTGGTGAGGCTGTTGAGTACAACTTCATCGACAACATGGTGTCGTGGATCCCGGAAAATATCTTTACTTCCCTATCCGAGGGCAATACCCTTCAGATCATCTTCTTCGCCATCTTTATGGGCTGCGTCTTACTGGTACTGGGCGACCGGGTGAAGCGCCTGGTGGATCTCGTCGACCAGGGGGCCGAGGCTATGCTGAAGATGACCGAGTATGTCATGGCCTTCTCTCCCATCGGCATCATGGCCCTGATTGCCGACATGGTCACTACGATCAGCGCCAACATGATGAAGCAGGTCATCGTTTTCATCACTACTGACTGGGTGTGCTGCCTGCTGGTCATGTTCCTGATGGAGCCCATTATCGCCGCTGTCCTGGGCCGGGTCAATCCTATGCGCCTGTTCAAGAAGATCGCGCCGGCCATCATCGTAGCCGCCTCTACCTCCTCCAGCGCCGCTACCCTGCCCGTTTCCATGAAGATTGCCGACAGCAAGCTGGGCGTACCGGAGAAGATTTACGGTTTTACCCTTCCTCTGGGCAACACCTGTAATATGAACGGAATGGCTGTGGCTGTGGGCGTCATCAGCGTCTTTGCTTCCAATCTGTACGGCTATGAGATTACCTTGGGAAGCCTGATCCAGTTTGTATTCCTGGGTCTGATTATCTCCATCGGCGCCGCCGGCGTCAAGGGGGCTGGCGTGGTCATGTCTACTGTGCTGCTCCAGACCCTGGGGATGCCCTTGACTCTGATCCCCATCCTGGCCGCCATCTGGCCTGTGATTGATCCCTTCCACACCACTGCCAACAATATTGATGACCTGGTAGGCACTGTGGTGGTGTCCAACTCCCTGGGCGAGCTGGACAAGAAGGTTTTTGACGCCGACTGAGCTCCCGTAAACAACCCAGATGAGTGAACAGGGGCTCCGGCTGTCCAGAGCCGGGGTCCTTGTTGCCTACTGACCGCCCCAATGGGCAGAAAGGAAAAGAAATAGAGCTATGGCACTGCAATTCAACAAGTATATTTTGCAGATGAAGCCCTCCGCCTCCATGGAAACCATGGCAAAGGCTAAAAAGCTGAAGGCCCAGGACCCGGAAATCATCGACCTGGCCGGCGGGGAGCCTGACTTTGACACCCCCAAGAAGATCTGTGACGAGCTGTTCCGCCAGATCAATGCGGGTTTTACCCACTATACCGTAGGTCCCGGCCTGCCGGAGCTGCGCCAGCGCATCGCTGACAAGCTGGAGCGGGAGAACGGCTGCCACTACGACCCCAGCGGCGTGGTAGTCACCCCCGGCGGAAAGTACGCCATCTATATCGCCGTCCGGGCCCTGGTAAACGCCGGGGATGAGGTGATGTACCTGACTCCGGGCTGGGTGTCCTATCCCTCCATCATCCAGGCATCCGGCGGCGTTCCGGTGGAGGTGGACCTTGCCTATGAGGATCGCTACCGCATTACCCTGGAGCTGCTGGAGGAGAAGGTGAGCGCCAAGACCCGGATGCTCATTATCAACTACCCCAACAACCCCACTGGCCGGGTGCTTACCCAGAAAGAGGCCCAGGTGCTGCGCCAATTCATGCTCAATCACCCCGACCTGGTGCTGCTCTCCGACGAGATGTACGAGCGCATCCTCTTTGACGGCCAGGAAAACGTGAGCCCCGCCTCCTTCCCCGACATTGCCGACCGTGTCATCACAGTCAACGGCTTCTCCAAGAGCGTGGCCATGACAGGCTGGCGGATCGGCTACCTGGCCGCTGACCCCAAGATCGCCTCTATGGCGGCGATGCTCTTCTCCCACACCATCAGCTGTACCAGCGGGTTTATCCAGAAGGCTGCCGCCGTGGCCTTTGACTGCGGCGAGGAGATCGAGGAAATGCGCCGCCGCTATCAGCAGCGCCGCGACCTCTTCGTCAACGGGCTGAACCAGATCCCTGGCGTCCACTGTGAGATGCCAGAGGGGGCCTTCTACGCCTGGACTAATTTTGAGATCCCCGGTATGGACTCCAATCAGGTGTGCGAGTTTATTATGGAAAAGGCCAAGGTAGTAGGTGTGCCCGGCGTGTCCTATGGGGACAAGACGGGCAGCCGCATCCGCTTCTCCTTCGCGGCGGCGGACGACCAGCTGGCCCAGGCAGTGAAAAACATCGCCGCGGCGATGGCACAGATAGGAGAGAAAGTATGAGCAACATTGGCTGTAAAGTAGTGACGGATTTTGTCCGCCCTGATCCGAAGCTGGTAGAGGCCTTCCGGGGAATGCCGGTGGCCAACATTGACGACAACATGGGCCGCACTGCCGCTGTCCATCAGAGCATCCGGCCGCTGAACAAGGTTCCCCTGGTAGGGGTTGCCTTTACCATCAAGGTGCCCCAGGGGGATAACCTGATGTTCCACAAGGCCATGGATCTGGCCAAGCCGGGCGACGTCATTGTTATCGACGCTGGCGGCTTTGATGACCGGTCTATCTTTGGCGAACTGATGGCCACCTACTGCAAGGTGCGGGGGGTAGCCGGCCTGGTGGTGGATGGAGCCATCCGGGACCAGGAGGCTCTGTGTGAGATGGATATGCCCATCTACGCCAAAAGCACTACCCCCAACGGCCCCTATAAAAATGGGCCTGGTGAGATCAATGTCCCAGTGGTCATCGGCGGCCGGGTGGTCCGCCCCGGCGACATTCTAGTGGGGGACCAGGACGGCCTGATCGTCATTCCGCCTGAGCAGGCCCAGGAGGTGCTGGAAAAGACCCGCGCCACCATGGAGAAGGAGGCCAAAATCATGGAGGATATTTTGACCAAGGGCACCTACATCCGCCCATGGGTGGATGAGAAGCTGAACGAGATCGGCTGCGACATGATTTGAGCATAAGAAAGGGAGCGGGCCATGTGGACCCGCTCCCTTTTCGCAAGCGATATTGGATGAGAAAAGGCCACCCCGTTCATAGCGCGGGGCGGCCTTCTTTTTCATGCCTGCGCTTCAAAGACTTTGGCGAACTCCTGTCCGTCCATGGTCTCGTGCTCCAGCAGGTACTGGGCAATCGTGTCCAGTTCCTTCCGGCGCCGGGTGAGGATATCCTCGCACCGGGTGTAGGCCCGGTCCACAATGGCTTTGACCTCCTGGTCAATCTGACCGGCCACCTCCTCCGAGTAGGTGCGGGCCTGGGCCATAGAGCGGCCGATAAAGATCTCGTCACTCTCGTTGCCATAGGCGATGGTCCCCAGCTTGTCGCTCATGCCGTACTTGGTGACCATGGCCCGGGCGGTCTGGGAGGCTTTCTGGATGTCGCTGGAGGCGCCGGTGGAGATATCTCCCAGCACCAACTGCTCGGCCACCCGGCCGCCCAGGCAGACGGCGATGCGCTCCTCCAGCTCACGGCGGGACAGATAGGCCTTGTCCTCGCTAGGCAGGGAGATGGTCATGCCGCCGGCGGGACCACGGGGGACGATGGTGATTTGATGGACTGGGTCCTGGCTGTCCAGGTCATGAATGACCACCGCGTGGCCCGCCTCGTGATAGGCGGTGAGCTTCCGGGCGTGCTCCGTGACCACCCGGCTCTTCTTTTCGGGTCCGGCGATGACCTTCAGCATGGCCTCATGGAGATCGGACATGGTGATGAACCGCTTGTCCTCCCGAGCGGCCAGCAGCGCCGCCTCGTTGAGCAGGTTTTCCAGGTCGGCGCCAGTAAAACCGGCAGTGGACCGGGCAATCTGGTTGAGAGATACGTCCTCTGCCAAGGGTTTCTTCTTGGCGTGGACCTTCAGGATCTCCTCCCTGCCCTTGATATCAGGCAGACCCACATAGATCTGCCGGTCGAACCGGCCGGGGCGGAGGAGGGCGGGGTCCAGGATATCCTGGCGGTTGGTGGCCGCCATGACGATGACCCCCTCGTTAGAGCCAAAGCCGTCCATTTCCACAAGCAGCTGGTTTAAGGTCTGCTCCCGTTCGTCGTGGCCGCCCCCCAGGCCGGCGCCGCGCTGACGGCCCACGGCGTCGATCTCATCAATAAAGACGATGGCGGGGGCGTCTTTCTTTGCCTGATCGAACAGGTCCCGGACCCGGCTGGCGCCCACACCCACATACAGCTCTACAAAGTCGGAGCCGGAGATGGACAGGAAGTGGACTCCCGCTTCACCGGCCACAGCCTTGGCAATCAAAGTCTTGCCGGTGCCCGGAGGGCCCACCAGCAGTACGCCCTTGGGGATGCGGGCCCCCAGAGCGGTGAATTTCTGGGGGTCACGGAGGAACTCCACAATCTCCTGGAGTTCCTCCTTCTCCTCCTCGGCCCCGGCCACGTCGTCAAAGGTGACCTTCTTCCCCTGGTCCGACAAAGTCTTGGTCCGGGCATGGCCAAAGCGGGAGGCGCCAGGTGCGCCTCCTCCGCCCCCCATGCTGGCCATCCGCTGACGGTAGAGGACAAACAGCAGAAAGCCCACAGAGAGCAGGACGATGAGGGAGGGCAGCCAGTTGTACCACCAGGAGTTGGCCAGTCCAGGGGGATAGTCATAGCTCTCCAGGATGCCGGCGGCCAGTTGGTCGTCAATGAGCTCACGCATATCCATATAGAAGTAGGTGAGGGCCTGGTCGGACATCTCATAGGTGACCGTGGTGGTCTGGTCACCCTCGCCTCGAAGCGTCAGGCGCAGGGTGTTGTCCTTCAGGGTGAAGGACTGGACCTGCTCCTGGAGGAAGTAGGACCGGATCTGACTGTAGGTAGGGGCCTCCGTCCGGTTCATCTGCTGAAGGCTGGTGACAGCGAAGACCATCAACAGGATGACCAGCAGATAGAGGGTCAGGTCGCGGGAGCTCATTCGTTTCATAATGGGATCATGTCCTTTCCGGCGGCAGAGATCCACAGGGAGGGTCCGCCAAAACACTCCCCTTGGCTGCGCGGAGGTGGGGGAACAGGGGGCTATCCACCATATACCTCCGGTTTCAGAATGCCGATATAAGGCAGATTGCGGTATTTTTCCGCATAATCCAGCCCATAGCCCACCACAAAGGCATCTGGGATGGTGAAACCGGAGTAGTGGACCTCCACAGGCTTTACCCGGCGATCTGGTTTATCCAGCAGGGTGCATAGACGAATGGAGGCGGGATGCCGATGTTCCAATATTTTTAGCAGGTAGCTTAAGGTGTTGCCGCTGTCCAGAATATCCTCCACTACAATGATGTGGCGGCCGGAGATGTCTTCAGACAGGTCCTTGGTGATCTGTACCTGCCCGCTGGAGGAGGTGCCCTTTCCATAGGAGGAAACGGACATGAAGTCCAGGGTGCAGTCCAGATCGATGGCCCGGCATAGGTCAGCCATAAAAATAAAGGAGCCTCGGAGCACACTGATGAGCATGATCTCCTTGCCAGCGTAGTCCCGCTCGATTTCCTGGGCGATCTCGTTGACCCGAGTTTTCAGCTGCTCCTCGCTGAACAAAACTTCCTGGATATCTTTCTCTAGCATAAGGCAATTCTTCCTTTCCAGTTTATTCCTCCGGACGGCGCAGCCGGGTCAGGGAGATGTGCCATGACCTTTCACCCGGCTGGGGAAGGCAGGCGGCATCAGGACCGAGCCCGGCCACGGCGGCTACAACCCCGTTCTGGGCAAAGACCGGCACCTGGTTCCGAAGGTGCCGGGGCACCTTTTCGTCCACAAACCATTTTTTGATGGATTTGCCCGGCCGCCCCAGGAGAGTCAGCCGGTCCCCTGTCTGGCGGGGGCGGACAGTAAGGGAGGACACAGCCTCCTGGCTTAAATAGAACTCCAGGGGACCCTGGGGCTGGCCGATATACCGCTCCGCCCCACAGACCACCTGCCAGTCCCCGACCCGGATCTCGCCGGGAAGGGGCAGATGGATTGGCTCCATCGGCGGAGGGCTGCTCCGACGGGCGAGGACCAGCAATCCATACTCCCTCCGTGCGGTAAGGCCCCAGGGCAGGTCCAGCCGGGCGGAGGGGCGGGGCGAACGGCACAGGTCCAACAGGGCGTGGAGATGGACAGCCCCACAGTCCTGGTCGCCCCCGTTGAGCTGGCCCAACAGGACTCTAATAGTCCGGGCGGCCACGGGATCCGGCAGGTCTAACAGTGTCTGTACAGGGATGGACAGGCAGTCCCCACTCTGTTGGGCCTGACCGGCCTGGTCCCGGGCCAGGGAGGTGAGATAGTCCTCATCCGCCCGAAGAAGGGCGGCGTTGTCCGCCAGCCGAGCGGCAAAATTGGGGAACAGTCCCTCCAGCACAGGCATTATCTGGTGCCGGATTCGGTTGCGGCTATAACTGTCATCCTGGTTGGAGGAGTCCTCCACATGGGGCAGGCCGTAGTAGGCCAGATAGTTTTCCACCTGCCGCCGGGTGGTGGTGAGCAGGGGGCGGATCACGCCGTCCCGTGCCGGTGGGATGCCGCCCAGTCCCCGAAGCCCGGTGCCCCTGGCCAGGTGAAACAGGATGGTCTCCCCGTTGTCGTCGGCGGTGTGGGCGGTAGCGATCAGGGTGGCGCCTGCCTGTTGAGCGGCCCGGTGGAGAAAGGCGTAACGCATCTGACGGGCGGCCTCCTCCGTCCCAATTCCCATTTGTGCGGCCTGGGCAGACACGTCGCCGGAGCCGGAAAACAGGGGGACAGCGGGGAGCTGAGAGCCGTCGGGCAGGCGCTGAGGACCGCAGCAGAGGGCTACGAACTGGGCCACGAAATCGGCGTCCCGGCGGGACTCCTCCCCCCGAAGCTGGTGGTCAAAGTGGGCGGCGGACAGGGTGAAGTCCAGCTCCGCCCGAAGATGATACAGGGCGTGGAGCAGGCAGACGGAGTCGGCCCCGCCGGAGACCGCGCACAGCACATGGCTGCCGGGGGGGATCAGGCCCAGGTGGGCAATGAATTTTTCCATGGACTCCATCAAAGCTGATCCTCCTGGCGGCGGCTCAATATTCTGAGTGCTGCCACTCCATGTCGCTGAAAGTAGTGAACTGGGGCTGCCACTGGAGATAGACGGTGCCCGTCTCCCCGTGGCGGTTCTTGGCGATGATGCACTCGGCCTCATTGGGATTTTCTGAGTCCTTGTTGTAGTAGCCGTCCCGGTAGAGGAACAGTACGATGTCAGCGTCCTGCTCGATGGCGCCCGATTCCCGGAGGTCGGACAGCATGGGCCGCTTGTCGGTGCGGCCCTCGTTGGCGCGGGAGAGCTGGGACAGGCACAGGACGGGCACATTCAGCTCCTTGGCCATGATCTTTAAGGAGCGGGAGATGTCGGACACGATCTGCTGCCGGTTGTCCCCAGAACGGCTCTTGCCTCCGGCGGACTGCATCAATTGAAGGTAGTCGATGACCACCAGGCCCAGGTCCTCCACCCGACGGCACTTGGCATTGATATCGGCCACGGTGACAGTGGAGTCGTCGTCAATCAGAATGGTGGACCGGCTGAGGGAGTCAGCGGCGGCTGCCACGCTCTCCCAGTCCTCCTCTGTCAGCTTCCCGGTGACCAGCTTCTTGTTGTCAATAAAGCACTCGCTGGCGATGAGGCGGAGGGCCAGCTGTTCCCGGCTCATTTCAAGGGAGAAGAAGGCCACTTTTTTTCCCGATTTTTTGCCCGCGTCCAGCAGAATATTCAGGGCCATGGAGGTCTTGCCCATGCCGGGCCGGGCGGCCAACAGGATGAGGTCGGATTTGTTCAGTCCGGAGATGGCCCGGTCCAAATCCTTCAAACCGGTGGACAGGCCGGGAACGGCGCTGTCGCTGGCGGCTAACTCGCTTAACCGGTCGTAGACATCGAACAGCACGTCGGAGATGGGGGTGAGCCCACGGGAGGAGCGGCCCTGGCGGATGGCGTAGATACGTTGTTCCGCCGCCTCCAGGATATCCTGCCCGGTGTCAGTGCCCTGGTGGATCATCTCCGTCAGGTCGCCTGCGGTTTCGGCCACCCTGCGGAGCAGCGTCTTATCCTTGATGATATCGATGTACTCTTTGACATTGGCCGCCGTGGGAGTGATGTCGATGAGCTGAAGCAGATAGCTCCGGGACTGGTCGGTATAGTAGCCGTGCTGCTTCATGTTCTCCAGCACCGTCACCGGATCAATGGTGAGGGAGTAGTTGAACATGGAG
Organism: Flintibacter sp. P01028; assembly: GCF_041925235.1. NCBI lineage: Bacteria > Bacillati > Bacillota > Clostridia > Eubacteriales > Flintibacter > Flintibacter sp. P01028. The sequence continues at coordinate 19,819 of NZ_JBHEVC010000005.1, read as the reverse complement.
TAGATGGTCTCGTAAATTTCACGGTTCTGACGGAGGTAGAAGTCGTCGGGCCGCAGCTTGTCGATGACCTCAGGCACGCACTGGGGATCAAACAGGATAGAGCCCAGCACAGCCTGCTCCGCCTCCACCGAGTGGGGCAGTTGCTTTATCAGAAGCTCGTTGTCATCCAGAGCCAAAGGACTCCACCACCTTTCATTGGGACAGTCTATGGGCGGGAGTTGGACATCCCGCCGCGTAAGAGCCAAGGCCCTTGAAAATCTCCTTTTACAGACCTCTGGCCGGCCCTTTCATCGACCGGCGCAGGAAAAATTTTAGATTGACCCTGTCCTCCGACCACTGTCGCGCTATGGCCACAGCCGCAGAGGAGAGGGGAAAAGGGGGTTACGCCTCACTGACTGCCACATTGACCGTGCCGTTGACCTCATAGCCCAGCTTGGCCCGAATCTGATAGCCGCCGCATGCCTTGATGGGCTCGTCCAGAACCAGCTTGGCCTTGGCAATGGTGATGCCATGCTGGTCTGCCAGGGCCTCGGAGACCTCCTTGGCGGTGACGGCGCCGAAGAGCCGTCCGCCCTCGCCGGCCTTGGCGGCGATTTTGACAGTCAGCCCCTCCAGCTTTTTAGCCGTGGCCTCGGCCTCCGCCTTTTCAGCGGCCTCCTGGGCCTTCCTAGCCTTCTCCTGCTGCTTCATGGTGTTCAGATTTTCGGCGGTGGCGATGACCGCCAGCTTTTTGGGGAGCAGAAAATTGCGCGCGTAGCCGTCGGACACATCCACTAGCTGGCCTTTCTTGCCCTGGCCCTTCACGTCCTGCTGAAGAATAACTTTCATACGGTTCATATCCTTTCTGTGAGTCCGCCCCGGTGGGGCGGGAGTGGTTGTTTACGAGTCCAGATACCGGTCGATGGCCTGGGCCAGCTCGGCCGCCACTTCCTCCAGGGATTTGCCGGTGACCTGGCCGCCCGCGGCGGCGGCGTTTCCGCCCCCACCCAGTTGTTCCAGAATGACCTGGACATTGGTTTCTCCCATAGAACGGCCCGAGATGTTCACCTGCTCCCCATCCTTGGAGAGCACAAAGGAGGTGTCGATGCCGATGATATTCAGCAGCTCGTCCGCCGCCTGGGCCGCCACCACCCGGTTCACAGGGGCGGAGGAGACCGCGACGGCGATATGGTCCCGATACAGCCGGGCGTTCTGGATGATGGAGTACTTGGCGATGGTTCCCGCCAGGTCGTTCTGAAAGAGCTTTTTCACCTCGGCGGTGTCGGCGCCGGAGCGGCGAAGGAAGGCCGCCGCCTCAAAGGTGCGTCCGCCAGTGCGCATGGTAAAGTTCTTGGTGTCCAGCACGATGCCCGCCAGCAGGGCCTCCGCCTCGGCCCGGAGAAGCTGGTTGGGCTCCATAATGTACTGGAGCAGCTCCGTGACAAGTTCAGAGGCGGAGGAGGCGTAAGGCTCGTGGTAGTTGAGCGCGGCCCCCTCGATATAGGTGGCGGCCCGGCGGTGGTGGTCGATGACCGCCACCCGGTTGCAGGACTGGAGCAGCTCCTCCGCCTGGACCTGCTCGGGTCGATTGGTGTCCACCACAACAGCCAGGGACCGGGTATCGGCGATGAGCAGGGCATCCTGTGGGGCTAGGAAGCAGTCCTGGTACTCCGGCAGGGTGGACAGCCGATCAATGAGCTCCTGGGCGGGGGGAGACCCCGGATCCCGGATGATATGGGCAGGGGTCCCGTTTTTCCGGCACAGGGCACACACGCCGGCGGCGGCGCCCACAGCATCGTTATCCGGGAATTTGTGGCCCATGATGAACACCTGGGAGGAGTCGGAGATCAGAGAGGACAGGGCGTTGGCCATGACCCGACTCTTTACCTTGGTCCGCTTCTCCGTCTCCTTGGAGCGGCCACCATAGAACTCGAAGGTAAACTTGTTGCGGATGACTGCCTGGTCGCCTCCGCGGGACAGGGCCATGTCGATGGATAGATTGGCGAAGGACATGAGTTCCTTGTAGGAGTCCCCGTCCTTGCCGATACCGATGGACAGGGAGGCGTTGATACCGCTGGGATTGACCACCTGATGGACGGTGTCCAGCACATCAAATTTCCGCTCCACAAATTGGTCCAGGTACTGCTCCTCAAAGAGAAACAGGTACCGCTCCCGCTGGTAGCGGCGGAGCAGGCCTCCGGTCTGGGCCACCCATTCATCCAGCCGGTTGTCGATCTCAGCCAGGATGCTGGATCGCTCATTCTCCGTCAGGTTCTTCATCAGGTCCTCGTAATTGTCGATGAGCAGAACGGCCGCCACCGGCCGGGAGGCGTTGAATTTGTCCCGTATCAGGCAGAACTCGGTGATATCCACCCAATAGGTGGTGGCTAGAAAGCCGCCCCCCCGGCCGCCGGTGCGGACCAGGTGGCCAAAGACCCAGAAGCGCCGTCCGCCGTACTCCACTTCGGTGGGGCATTCACTCTTGCCCTCCATGAGCCACCGAGTGTCAAAGCCGGGGATTAGGGAGGCCAGCTTGGCATCAAACATATGCTCCCGCTGTCCCTGGCCGGTGAGCTGGAGAAAGCGGTCGTTGGTCCAGATAATATCGTCGCTCTCCGGCCGGAAAATAATCATGGGCAGGGGAGAGTTGACCATGGTGTCCTTGGTGGCGGTATCCACCGTACCGGTGACACTGTCCAGATATTTTCCGATCTCCCGACGCCGGCGGCGGCTGTTTTCCCGGTTATACAGGCCAAGGCCCAGGACAATGACCAGCTCTGTCACCGCCAGGGGGACGGAATAGAGGGCGGACAGCAGGGCGAAGACGATCAGACAGACGAAGTAGAGCTGCAGCCTGGGCTGAAACAGCTGGGCGATCTTACGGTTCAAAAGAGATTCCTCCTCCCAGGAAATGCCCCGCCAGCGTCACGCAGAGGCGGGGCGATCAAGACGAGATCACTCCAAAACGAGGTAAACAAAGATATTTTATTATAGCAAATAAACGGCGGGAAAACAAGAGCAAAAGGGGGCTGTCCATCAGAACCGTCCGAACGATATTTTTGTTGCGCCAAAAGGAAAAGACTGTTATAATAAAAAGCACATCAACAAAAGCTTAGGAGGGATACACCAATGGTAGATATCAAAATTACCCGCGCCTCGGTGCTGAAGGAAAAGCCCGCTTCCTCCACCCTGGTGTTCGGCAAGAGCATGACGGACCATATGTTTATTGTGGACTATGACGAGGGCCAGGGCTGGCACGATCCCCGCATCGTTCCTTACGGCCCCCTGCAGATTGACCCCGCCGCCAAGGTCCTGCACTATGCGGAGGAGATCTTCGAGGGCCTGAAGGCTTACCGCACCGCCGACGGCACTATCCAGCTGTTCCGGCCCCTGGACAACATTGCCCGGATGAACAAGTCCGCCGAGCGTCTGTGCCTGCCTCAGATTCCTGAGGAACTGGCCCTGGCCGGCATCACGGAGCTGGTCAAACTGGAGCGGGACTGGGTCCCCCATGAAGAGGGCACCTCCCTGTATATCCGGCCCTTCATGATCGGTACGGATCCCGCCCTGGGGGTCCACAGCTCCCACCATGTCCAGTACATCGTTATCGTCTGCCCGGTGGGCGCCTACTACCCTGAGGGGCTGGCTCCTGTCAAGATCTATGTGGAGAGCGAGGACGTGCGTGCCGTCAAGGGCGGCACCGGCATGGCCAAGACCGGCGGCAACTACGCCGCGTCTCTCCGGGCCGGCGACCGGGCCGAGAAGCAGGGCTACAGCCAGGTGCTGTGGCTGGACGGCATCCACCGCAAGTACATCGAGGAAGTGGGCGCTATGAACGTCATGTTCAAGGTGAACGGCAAGATCCTCACCCCCGACCTGAACGGCTCCGTGCTGGACGGCATCACCCGTCGCTCCTGCATCCAGCTGCTGAAGGACTGGGGCTACGAGGTGGAGGAGCGCCGCATCTCCTATGAGGAACTGTTCCAGGCCGCCGAGGATGGCACTCTGGAGGAAGCCTGGGGCACCGGCACCGCCGCCGTGGTCTCCCCCATCGGCGAGCTGGCTATGGAGGGCAAGAAGGTCACCATCAGCGGCAATCAGATCGGTGAGCTGACCCAGAAGCTGTACGACAATTTGACCGGCATCCAGTGGGGCCGCCTGGCCGATCCCCACAACTGGATCATGAAGCTGTGATTTGAGCCAAGTTAGGGGTCCGGTGAATACCGGGCCCCTTTTCAAAAGATAGGAGTGTTTCAAATGGGTAAACTGGATGGAAAGACAGCCTTAATTACCGGAGCCTCCAAAGGCATCGGAGAGGGCATCGCCCGCACCTTTGTCAAGCACGGCGCCAGAGTGGTGCTGGCCGCCCGCGGCCAGGGGGTGGAGGATATGGCCGCCCAGCTCCGCGCCGAGGGAGCCCAGGCTGTGGCCGTCCGCATGGATGTGTCCGATATGGACAGCGTCCGTGCCGGCTATGAGGCGGGGGTGAAGGAGTTTGGCCAAATCGATATTCTGGTGTCCAACGCGGGCATCTGCCGCCTGGGGGACTTTCTGACCCAGAGCGACGAGGACCGGGATGCCCACCTGGACATCAACGTGAAGGGGGCCTGGAACACCTGCAAGGCTGTGCTGCCCGGTATGGTGGAGCGCAAGTGGGGCAAAATCGTCATCATGTCCTCCGTCACCGGCGATATGGTAGCCGATCCGGGGGAGGCGGCCTACGCCATGAGCAAAGCCGCCCTGGTGGGGCTGACCAAAGCCCTGGCACGGGAGTTCGCTCCCTATGTCAATGTCAATGCCATCTGCCCAGGCTATGTCCTGACCCCAATGGTCCGGGGGATGGCGGACCAGTCCTGCCCGGAGAACCCCCAGTCCGTCATTGATGGCATCGCCGCTTCCATTCCCCTGGGGCGGCTGGCCGATCCCAGGGAGGTGGGCGAGCTGGCCGCTTTCCTGTCCAGCGACGAGGCCAGCTACCTGACCGGCGCCCAGTTCGTCATCGACGGGGGCTCTACCCTGCCGGAAACGAGTACCATGGGCGTGTAGACAAGCGGGAACCAAAGGGCGGCCCCTCTGCCATCCGAATAGAGGGGCCGCCTTTTCGCGGAGGAAAAGATGAAACTGAAGTTTGAACCTGTGACAGAAAAAAACAGAGCGCAGGCATTGAGGCTCCATGGAGCTCCTGGACAGGAGGGGCTGGTAGAGCCAGTAGAGCAGTGTTTGGCAGAGGCAGAGCAGTGGAAGGGCTGGCGGCCTGTCCTGATTTTAGACGGAGAGCGCCCCGTAGGATTTGCGATGTATGGGAAGTTTCCGTTAGAGAGTTTTCCCTTTGGGCGGGTGTGGCTGGACCGCCTGTTGATTGCGGGGGAACACCAGGGCAGGGGATATGGAAAGGCGGCTTTGGCCGGCCTGATCCAGCGTCTCCGGGAGGAGTACCGCTGTAAAAAAATCTATTTGAGTATCGTGGAAGGAAATTGGGCCGCGGCGGAGCTGTACCAGAAGTTCGGATTTCGTTTTACAGGAAAGAGAGATCCCCACGGGGAACAGATCATGGTGTACCTCTGTCCCAGAAAATAGAAAAAGAAATGGGCCATACCATGTTGTATGGCCCATTTTCTCCCAAACAGTCAGGCACCGAGGCTGGCGATAAACTGTCGGGCCACCCGGGGGGTTCGGCCGGAGTGGCGGATTTCCCAGGCCATCGCCTGAGCGTGGAGCTGTTCCCGCTCCATCTGGACCCCCGCCTGGTCGGCCAGATGGTCCACCAGGGCCAGAAAGCCGGCCTTGTTCATCGTCAGGTAGGGGATACGCAGGCCGAAGCGCTCGGCCAGGGCGGTCTTTTCCGAAATCGTCTCAAAGGTGTCCACCTCGTCCCCAGCCCGGTCGGTAAAGGTCTGACGGACCAGGTGGCGGCGATTGGAGGTGGCGTAGATCGCCACATTGACAGGCCGCTTCTCCAGACTGCCCTCCAGGATAGTCTTCATAGAGGAGTAGGTCTTGTCATCCTGGTCAAAGGCCAGGTCGTCGATGAACAGAATGAACTTCTGCCGCCGGGAGGCCAGAGAGCGGATCAGGCTGGGAAGGCCGGTGAGGTTCTCCTTCTGAATCTCAATGAGCCGCAGGTCCTCCATGCCGGGCAGGTAGAGCATGGACTTGACGGTAGCTGACTTGCCGGTTCCTCCGTCGCCAAATAGAAGGACATTGTTGGCCTGACGGCCGGAGAGGAGCAGCCGGGTGTTCTGCTCCACCTGCTCCCGCTGAAGCTCGTAGCCCAGCAGGTCCTGGGGCTGGGGGCAGTCCGGGTCGGCCACGGGGATGAGCTGCCCATCCTCCCACAGGAAGGCACGATACCTGGCATAGAGCCCGGCGCCGTGCTCCCGATAGAACTGGGTGAGGGAGTCAAAGTCGAAGGGGGCGGTGGCGCTCCACCGGGGCAGCCCTGCTAGAGCGGGGGACCAGTCGCCGGATAGCAGCGCCTTCATGGCGCCGATATACCGGTCGCAGTCCGTCTGGGCTAACAGTACCAGAGTGCCTACGTCCCGTCGGGCGGCGTTCTCCAGGGCCGGGTCGGCGCCCCCCCGTTCGGCCAGTAAAGCATAGGGGGATTCGGTGTACCGAAGCTGGTCCCAAAGCCAGTCCCCCAGACCGGTAAAGCCTTCCCGGCGCAGATAGTAAAACAGGGCGGTGTAGTCGTCCACGGCCTCCTCTCCCTGGCCGCCAGCTAGGTGGTCCAGCAGATGGACCATATGGGCCATCACCGGCAGCTCCTTCAGTTCGCGGTAAGCGGAAAGGCCCCGAAGGGCGGCCCGCAGCGCCGTCAATTCCATAGTGATCTCCCCATTCCAAGGTTTTTTCCTATTTTAATAGGGAATGGGCGGCCTTGTCAACCAGGGAAGGGTATGATAAAATAACTAGATATTTGTGAAGCGGCCCGCGCGTCTTTTACGGCCGTGGACATTGGAGGATATATGGTATCTATTGGAGGAATCAAAATAGACACCCCCCTGGCCCTGGCCCCCATGGCGGGGGTGACAGACCTGGCCTTCCGTACCATCTGCCGGGAGCAGGGGGCGGGACTGACCTGCACCGAGATGGTCAGCGCCAAGGCCCTGTGCTACCAGGACAAGAAGTCCATCCCTCTGCTCCAGCTGGGGGACGGAGAGAGCCCCGCTGCTGCCCAGATCTTCGGCAGTGACCCGGTGTGCATGGAGGAGGCGGCCGCCATTGCCCATGAGGTGTCCGGGGCCGATTTTATCGACATCAACATGGGCTGTCCTGTCCCCAAGGTGGCTAACTCCGGAGACGGCTCCGGGCTGATGCGGGACCCAGACAAGGCGGTAAAGGTGGCTGAGGCGGTCATCCGGGGAGCGGGCTGCCCTGTCACGGTCAAATTCCGCTTAGGCTGGGATAAGGGCTCCATCAACTGTGTGGAGTTCGCCAAGGCTATGGAGGCGGCCGGTGTGGCCGCCGTAGCAGTCCACGGCAGGACCAGGAATCAGATGTACGCAGGGACCGCTGACTGGGACTGGATTCGAGAGGTAAAAAAAGCGGTGGAGATTCCAGTCATCGCCAATGGCGACGTGTTTCGTCCGGAGGACACCCCCCGTATTTTGAACTATACCGGGGCGGACATAGCCATGATCGGCCGGGGGGTGTTCGGCAACCCCTGGCTCTTTGCCCAGTGCCGGGCCGCTCTGGAGGGCCGGCCCATCCCGGAGATACCCCCCCTGGCCCAGCGGTGCGACACCGCCGTGCGCCAGTTTGAGCTATCGGCGGCCAACAAGGGGGAGAAGATCGCCTGCCTGGAGGCCAGGCGGCACTATGCCTGGTATCTAAAGGGTGTCCCCCATGCGGGTTATTACAAGGAACAGATTGTGAAGATCACCACCCTGGAGGACGTGTACCGGGTGACCAGGGGGATCAAGCGGGACCTGTGTTGAAGAGGGCAGCGGTATGGTGCTTTTGATTGCGGGCAGTACCCACACCGGCAAGACGCTGCTGGCCCAGCGGGTGCTGGAGGAACGGGGCTGGCCCTATCTGTCCCTGGACCATCTGAAAATGGGACTGATCCGGAGTGGTCTGACCTCGCTGACGCCGGACAGCCCGGACAAGGAGCTGACCGCCCTTCTCTGGCCGGTTGCACGGGAAATGATCAAGACGGCCATTGAAAACGGGCAGAATCTGGTGGTGGAGGGGTGCTACATTCCCTGCGACTTTACGAAAGATTTTGTGCCGTACTACCTAGATCAGCTCCAGGCTATCTGGCTGATCTTCAGCCGGCGGTATATCTGGGAGCGCTTCGACCAGATTCTGGCCTGTGGCGGTGCCATCGAGCGGCGGCTGGACCCGTCCCTGGACCGGGAGGCCCTGGAGTGGGAGAATGAGGAGAATCTGCGGGCCTGTCAGCAATATGGTCATCCCTATGTGCTGATAGACAGGGAGTATGAGATAGACCTGGAGAAAATACTTTGATGAAAGAACTGTGAGTTGGGAGGGAGCGGAGATGTCCGACCAGGACCTTGTGGCAAGGGCCAAAGCCGGCGACCAGACTGCTTTTGAGCGGCTGGTGGTGGACAATCAGAATAAGGTCTACTCCCTGTGCGTGCGGCTGACAGGGGACCGGGAGGAGGGAGCCGACCTGGCCCAGGAGGCATTCCTGAGGGCATGGCAGGCCCTGCCGTCCTTCCAGGGGGAGAGCAGCTTCTCCACCTGGGTCTATCGGCTGGCCACCAACGTGTGTATCGACTTCTTGCGAAGGCAGGCCCGCCGCCGGGAGGTGGCGCCGGTTCAGTCCATCGATGATGAGGAGCTTTCCTGGACAGAGCCTGCCGATTGGGAGCAGGACCCACACCGCCAGTTGGAGAGGGCGGAGCTGAACCGGGCGGTGTCCCAGGGGCTGGAGCGGTTGCCCGACCACCACCGGCAGGTGCTGGTTATGCGGGAGCTGTCCGGACTGAGCTATCAGGAGATCGGTGACGCCCTGGCCCTGGATCTGGGGACCGTAAAATCCCGCATCGCCCGGGCCCGGCTGGCCCTGCGAAAAATTTTGCTGGAAGATGGGAACTTTTCCGATTCGCCCACGTCTAAACCATCGAAAGGAACAGAAGGGAGGTGACCCGGCATGGAAAATTGCGAAACATATCTGGAGTGGATCTCCGCCCATCTGGACGGGCAGCTGTCCGACGAAGAGGAACGGGAGCTGGAGGAGCATTTGGATCAATGCCCCACTTGCCGGGCCATTGAGGAGCGGCTTGCCGCTCTGCACGACTCGTTCCAGGGCTTAGAGGATATCCCTGCCCCTGAGGGATTCACTCAGGGCGTCATGGACCGAGTTCGGGCAGAGCAGTCCAGGCCAAAGGTGGTCCCCTTATTTAAGCGGCCCCAGTTCAAGGCGCTGGCCGGACTGGCCGCCTGCGCCGCCCTGTGTATCGGCCTGTACCGCGGGGGCCTGTGGGACCGGGCCGCCGACAATCAGTTAAGCGTTGCGAGCGCCACGGATCTGTGGCAGGAGGAGCCCCAGGTGAATATCAGCCTGTTCGAAGCCGATGATCCCCAGAGCGCGGAGTCGGAGAACAGTGGGGCGGAGGGCCAAGAGAGAAGCGAACCGGGTGGACAAACGGATATTTCCCCCTATGGGGCGGAGCTGGACGAGAGCGCACAGTCCCCCGCGCCAGACAGCGGAGTGTCGCCCGACCTCCGCTCGGAATCGCGGGAACAGGAGCCATCCGATGTAGGGGCCTCCAAGGTGGACGCATTGGAGAGAGGTGTTCCGGAGGAAAACGTCTCTGGGAATGGGACTCCCTCGATGCTCCAGACTGCCCCCGGCCCGATGTATGAGGTAGCGGGCCAGACGGTGGCCGCGGTGCTTACCCTGGACCGTCTGCCCGAGGGCTGGGAGGATGTTCTGGGTGAGACCCCAGAGTGGCTGACCGATGAGGCCGGCCGCCCCTGCTGTTTTATTACAGCGGCCCAGCTAGAGGGGCTGGCTGCCCTGGCCCAGCAGGAGGAGAGCGGCAGCGCGCTGGCGGGCCAAACGGATCAGGACCAGCTCTGCGCCCTGGTGCTGCTTGAAGGACAGTGACACACTTTGATTTATGACCTCCGGTTTCGACCGGAGGCCATTTTTTTGCCATTTCTGGAGAACGCGGGAGAAAATGGAGGATTTTAGACGATTTGGGCACTTTTCACGAAAAATAGTGAGAACTCCCGGCGGGCACTGGGGAAAGAGCTGCTCCCATGCCAAAAAAACAGTTGTCAGAGAGACGAATTTAATGTATAATGACTAACAGCATGTAACGCCTCACAGGGGCGGAGCAATAGTCCAACACATAAGGAGTGGAAACAAGATTATGAGCTATTCTGTACAAAACATTCGAAATGTCTGCCTGCTGGGCCACGGCGGGAGCGGAAAGACCGCTCTGGCGGAGAGCCTGCTTTATATGACTGGCGCCCTGGACCGGATGGGCAAGTCTGTGGACGGGAATACGGTCTGTGACTATGACCCGGAGGAAGTCAAGCGTCAGATCTCCATCTCTCTGGCGGTCGCTCCCCTGGAGTACAAGGGCTGTAAGATCAATGTGCTGGACGCCCCCGGTGGCTTCGACTTTGCCGGTGAGGTGATGGAAGCCCTGCGGGCCGCTGACGCCGCTATCATCGTCTGCTCCGCCAAGGACGGCATCTCCGTGGGACTGGAGAAGGCGTGGAAATACTGCGAGGAGCGGAATATGCCCCGCTTCATCTACATCTCCAAGACGGACGAGGAGAACTCCGACTACAACGCCACCTTTGAGGCCCTGCGTGAGAAGTACGGCAACAAGATTGCCCCCGTGGTGGTCCCCATTTGGAATGAGGGCAAGAAAGTCACCGGTATCATCGACGTGCTGAACAAGCGGGCCTATGAGATGCAGAACGGCAAGCGGGTGGAGATCGACATTCCTGAGGGCAAGGAGGCGGTCATCACCGAGTTTAACGACGCGCTGAAGGAGTCTGTGGCCGAGACCAGCGAGGAGTTTATGGACAAATTCTTCGGCGGAGAGGATTTCACATACGCTGAGATGATCCAGGGCCTGCGTCAAGGCGTGCGGGAGCTGTCTCTGTTCCCCGTGCTGTGCGGTTCCGCCGTCAACACTATGGGTTCTCTGATGCTGATGGACTATATTGTGGATCTGCTGCCTAACCCCATGGAAGGTAACTACCACAAGGCCACCCGTCAGGACGGCGAGACCGAGCCCTTCGTGGTGTCCCCCGGCGGCGTGCCCACCGCTTTTGTGTTTAAGACCGTGTCCGACCAGTACGGCAAGTACTCCTATATCAAGGTGTTGTCCGGCGTCATCACCTCCGATTTGACATTGGTCAACGCCCGCACTGGCGCCAGCGAGAAGCTGGGCCGCCTGTATGTTATGCGGGGCAAGAAGGCCGAGGAGGTCAAGGAGCTGGGCTGCGGCGACATCGGCGCCATCGGCAAGATGGAGAAAGTCAAGACCGGCGATACCCTGTGTGACCCCCGGAAGGTGGTAGCCCTGAAGCAGATTCCCTTCGCTGAGGCCTGTTACTCCGTGGCCATCGCCCCCAAGACCCGGGGGCAGGAGGACAAGGTGGCTCAGGGCCTGAACCGGCTGAATGAGGAAGATCCCTCCTTCTATGTGGTGAACAACGCCGAGACCCACCAGATGGTCATCTACGCCGCCGGCGACATCCAGGTAGACGTGCTGGTTTCCAAGCTGAAAAGCCGTTTCAACGTGGATGCTGAATTGAAGGCGCCCCGCGTGCCCTACCGGGAGAAAATTCGCAAGACGGTCCAGAAGCAGGGCCGGCACAAGAAGCAGACCGGCGGCTCCGGACAGTTTGGTGACGTATGGATCCGCTTTGAGCCCAACCTGGAGGAGGAAGAGATGGTCTTTGCCGAGGAGGTCTTCGGCGGCTCCGTGCCCAAAAACTTCTTCCCCGCTGTGGAGAAGGGTCTGCGTGAGGCCTGCGTCCACGGCCCCCTGGCCGGCTATCCAGTGGTCAACCTGAAGGCCGTGCTGTATGATGGAAGCTACCACCCTGTGGACTCCTCTGAAATCGCCTTCAAGACCGCTGCCCAGCTGGCCTATAAGGCGGCTATGCCTGAGGCCAACCCTGTGCTGCTGGAGCCTGTGGGTGAGCTGAAGGTCACCGTGCCTGACAGTTACATGGGCGATGTCATCGGCGATTTGAACAAGCGCCGAGGCCGTGTCATGGGCATGACCCCCACTGAGGGCGGCGAGCAGGTGATCGAGGCCGAGGTACCCATGGCTGAAATGACATCCTATGCGATTGACCTGCGGGCGATGACTCAATCCCGCGGCTCCTATGTGTTCCACTTTGTCCGCTACGAGGACTGTCCCCCTGCGGCTCAGGAGAAGGCCATCGCCGCTGCCAAGGCCATGGCTGAAGAATAAGGTGATTACAATGTCCGCCCCTTTCTGGGCGGACATTGTTTGGCTGGCAGTCAGGGTGGGCGCTTCAATGGCATAAATTCGGAGCGGAGCGAAGAATTTTCGGAAGGAGAGCTTTACCCGCATGACATGAGGATCGGAAAAGAAAGAGGACCCGCCGGCATAGCCGTGAAGGGGACTGCCCCCGCAGCCCAGGGGAAGGCCGGCGGCGCCTGCAGGGACGAAAACCAAATAGAAACTCCCGCCCTATGACAGGGCGGGAGTTTCTATTTGGGATATCTTTTATGATATAAAATAGAAAAAGTTCAGAAGTAAAAAGACTGCCAGAGAAGGCAATCACCCCAGAGCCCGGCGGGGCTCAGGCCTCCTGATACAGCTCCAGGACCGCCCCATCCTTCCAGACAAAGGCCAGCCGGTCCCCCTTGCCATTGGCGTCCATAGGACCACAGATGACGCTGTCGGCGTCGGCGATGTACTTCTCCAGGTCGTCCACCTTATAGGCCACATGGGGGAGGTGGTGGAGCACCTCGGGGAATGGGGTGCCCTCCTCAAACTTCAGATACTCGATCTTGTAGTCGTAGTCGTCCACGTTGCTGACCCAGAACTTGGCGCCCTCGTTGTATGTCATATTGGGCTTACGGTTAGTGATGGGGATACCGATGTGCATATACTCAGCGGACATAAGAGTTCCTCCTATCCTATTTGTATTCCAAACTTAGGCGTGTTTGACGGTCTCATACACCTCGTAGGCCTGCTGGGGGGTATAGCCCTCGTGGACCACCTTGCCGATGGCCTGGGCCATGCCGGCGGGGCAGTCGGACTGGAAGATGTTGCGGCCCATGTCCACCCCGTGGGCCCCCTCCTGGATGGCCTTGTAGGCCATCTCCAGGGCCTCCAGCTCGGGCAGCTTCTTGCCGCCGGCGATGACGATGGGCACCGGACAGGCGGCGGCTACCCGCTCGAACCCGTCGCAGTAGTAGCTCTTGACGAGGTTGGCGCCGTTCTCGGCCAGCACGCGGGTGGCCAGTTGGAAGAATTTTTCCGTGCGTTCCATCTGCTTGCCTACGGCCACCACACCCAAGGTGGGTATGCCGTAGCGGGTGCCGGCGTCGGCGGTGCGGCACAGCAGCTCCAGAGAGCGGGACTCTCCGGGGGCGCCAATGAAGGTCTGCACCGCCACGCAATCCGCGTTCATGCGAATGGCGTTTTCCATATCACAGGCGAAACCGCCGCCGTTGGACATCTCGTCAAACAGGACGGTGGTGTCATAGGTCACCCGGACGCACTTGGCTACCTGGTTAGCGGGGGAGACGCAGGAGCGGATGACGCCCTTGGTGCCCATGAGCACGTTGACATGGGGGATGAGGGGCGGGATGACCAGGTCGATGCGCTCCAGTCCGGCGGTAGGGCCCATGATATAGCCGTGGTCAAAGGCCAGCATGACGGTGTTGCCCGACTTGGGGTCGAATAGGCGGGCCATGCGGTTTTTCATGCCCCAGTCGCAGTGGGAAGCGCCCTTGACAAAGAATCCCTCCTGGACCTGGGGGATGTCCAGATGGTAGTCGTGGGCGGCCTTGTTTCCGATATTGTCAGCCATATCTTACTCCCTGCTGTAAGCGGGGGTGTGGCAGGGGGTGTTCCACAGGCGGATGAACTCCTCGTCCCACTTGGCGATGTTCATCTGGAAGCCGCCGGCCTCCTGAACGGTGAGGATCTCGCCCACCATGCTGGCCACCACTTCCACGCCCTTGGCCTTCAGGAACTCCACGGTGTCTTTAAACAGCACCAGCATCTCCATCATGGTGGTGGCGCCACAGCCGTTGATCATAACGAAGGCCTTGTCCCCTTCCTTCAGCTCCAGCTTCTTGCACAGGGCCTCAGCCACGGTGGCAACCGTGTCCTTGGAGGACATCATGGGCACCCGGACGCCGCCGCCCTCGCCGTGCTGGCCGGCACCAATCTCCATTAGGTCGGTCTCGCCCAGGTCGCCGAAGGACATCCCGTTCTGGGGGTGAGTGGCGTCGGTGGACTTGACGGTGACAGAGGCCATGCTGTCGGCATAGCGTTGGGCGATGTCGGCCACCTCGTCCAGGCTCTTACCCTCCCGGGCCGCGGCGGCCGCGATGTGGTACAGGGCAACAGCGCCGGCCAGTCCGCGCTTGTTGTCCTCTCCGTTGGGGTCGTACTGGATCTCCTCGCCGGTGACTACCTGGCGGAAGTTCAGCCCCGCCTTCTTGGCCAGCTTGATAGCCTGCTTGCCGGCAAGCTGGTCGCCGGCGTAGTTCAGGGTGAGGAGCAGTACGCCATGGCCTTTGTCAGCCAGCTTCATGGCATCGAACACCAGCTGGCCATTGGGAGCGGCAAAGATATCGCCCACGGCCTGGACATCCAGCATCCCCTTGCCTACAAAGCCGGCTTGGGCAGGCTCGTGGCCGGAGCCGCCATAGGTGACGATGGTCACCCGGTCGGCGTCTGCCAGGTCCTTGCTGATTACCAGGTGGCCGTCTACGTCCAGAATGTCGGGGTAAGCCAGGCCCAGGCCCACCAGCTCCTCGTCGGTGATGGTCTCAGGGGCGTTGATGAATTTTTTCATTTTCATATGGAATCCCTCCTGTTCAAAATTGAGGATTATTCGTTTACATCTGGGCCAGACCCTGGAAGAAATAGGCCATGGAGGCGGCCCCGGCGTCCGGGGTTCCGATGGTCTGTGTGCCGTAGCTCTTGGCCCGGCCGAATTTGGAAACAAACTGGCGGGTAGCCTCCGCACCCTGGACCGCTGCCTGGGCGGCGGCAGTGAACAGCTCGTTCTCGTCGCTGCCAGGATAGGCGGCGATGGCCTGGCTGGCTGGGATCAGAGCGTCCATCATGGTCTTATCCCCCACCTTCGCTCCGGACATGTCGTCTAGCTCGGTAAAGGCACGGGCAAAGATGGCTTTAATGCCCGCCACGTCGATCTCGTCTCCTTCGGGGGCCTCCTCCTGCATTCCGTCCAACCAGGTGTTCCACAGTGGGACGGCACTGCCGCCGTTGAGCGCCATAACAGCCGTAGCCGCGTCGTCCAGCATCGACTGGATTCCGCCTTCCGCCCCGTCTACCGCGGCGGAGATCGCTCCGGCGATCTTGGCCATAGTAAGCCCGTGGTCGGCGTCGCCGAACTTGGAGTCGATCTCGGTCAATTCAGCCTCCGCCGCCGCGACAGCGGCACAGGCGTTTTTCAGCCGATCCTGAAACTCACGTTTCGTCATCACGATGTCACCTCCTTCTGTGCGTGACCAAAAGGGTCCCGCCGTTTACATTGGATTTATTGGTTACGTCTGTGCGTAAATCCTATCGCAGAAATTAACAAAAGTCAATAATGAAACGTTTTTTCTCTATAATTTACATAGGAAATCGAAAAAAATTAGACGAAATAGACAAAAATAAAACTTCCCAGAGGAGGCTGCTCTCCTCTGGGAAGTTACATATGTTATTTATTGCTCCAGCAGGGCCTTGACCAGGCCTGTCCGGGCGACAAGATGGGTAAAAAACCCGGACTGGAGGGCACCGCGCAAGGCCCGCACACTGGTGTTGGCCGAGCACACGCCGATGAGATTGGGGCATCGCCTCAGCACGTCTATGGGGACCTGAATGGCGAAGTCCTGTTCCGACTGGATTATCTTGCCCTCCTCATTGAAATAATAGGCCAGCATCCGCCCACAGGCGCGGTGGTGCTGGAGCAGACTGCCGTACCGAACCAGGGAGGCGAAGTCAGGACTGGAGGGATAGTTTCCAATGTTGACCAGTGCGGTATCGATCTGTTCCCATTGTTGGTAGATCTGCCGATAGACCTCCGTGGAGCAGAGCAGCTGCTTTTCCTCCAGGCTGTCGGGCAGGGCCGGAAGATAGAGAAAGTGAGGGGCGGCACCCAACTGCTGGGCCATCAGCCGGACGTTTTCGTTGGACTGATAATTCCGGGCTGGGATACTGGCGTTGCCCACCAGAGGGCAGATGTCGGTGACGCCGCTGTGGGGCTGAGGATTTTCTTCCAGCCAGGTCACCAACTGTCCGATCAAGTGCCCCCAGCCCACACCCAGGCGATGGGCACCGAGCTGTCCCAGCAGTTCAACGGCCCCCTTGGAGAGGGTCTGATTGGTGGCGTCGTCGTCCTCGCCGTCCTCTACCAGGACACCGCCCCGGATGGAACTAGACAGCCGGAGCCGGTCCAGCAGACTCGCCGCCTTCGCCCCAGGCTCATGGATGGTGATCTCCACCACCCCCAGCTCCCGCGCGTCAGAGAGCATCCGGCTGATGAGAGGACGGGATACCCCCAGCTCTCGGGCGATATCGCTCTGCTTCTGATCCTCCAGATAATACCTGCGGGCTACGTAAGCCAAGCGGGCCCGTTTTTCTTGACTTATTTTCACGACTATACCTCTTTTGCCGAAAAGTGTTACATATGTTACTTATAGCACAAAAGAGGCCCGCTTGCAACGACAAAGTACAAGATGGGACAAAATGTCTGACAGGAGACTTTATTCACATCATGCCAGACCAGGCCAGAAAATGATCGGGCTCTGCCAGGATTTGCTCCAGGGACTGGAAAAAGAGATGGCAGTGATAGCCGTCCGCCGCCCCATGGTGGACCTGGAAGGTAAAGGGCAGGATGATGTTGCCCTGCCGCTCCTGAAATCTGCCCCAGACAAACATGGGGCGAAGGAAGTTTAGACTGCTTTTCATCTGAAAGGAGAGGCCGGTGTAGGAGAACCAGGGGACACAGGAGAGCAGCACAGAGTCTTCCCGGCTGGCGGTCAGCGTCCCATCCGCTTCAAAGCGGTCCAAAGCCGCTGACATGGCGCGATAAAAGGCGGAAAAGTCCCGGTCATATTCCGTGTTCAGGCTGGCCATGTTGTGGGAGCGCCGGTCCAGCACCGTATACTCCGCATGGACGAGATCATAGAATCCAGGACGGCCTTGTGGGTCGAGCCCCATACGGAACTCCTTGTGCTGGTTGACCGCGGTGACCACCGCCCAGACAAGGGAGGGATAAAATCGAAGGCCCCTGGCCTTGACATAGGAATGGAACCGGGTGATAGTTAGCTCTCGCGTCAGAGCAAAGCTGCAGTCAAGGCCGAGAAATTCCTCGAATATAGCCCGCCGGTCCCAACGCTCCAGATCGATGGGAGAAAACAAGCCCCTCACTCCTTCCCGCTGTCCCAGCGCCAGCCCGCCGGGACCTCACGTTGGTAGGCCAGGCGGGGAGAGCCGTCCTCCATCCAGACGGTGCCGCACAAGGTGAAGCCATTTTTGTCTAACACCCGCTGCATGGGGCGGTTGGCCGGGTGGGTGTCGATGCGTACGCTGCCGCCCCGCTCCAGGCACCAGAGGAGGCACCGGGAGGCTACGCCCCGGACCTCTCCCCGGCTGGCTACTCGGTGGACGGCCCAGTAGGGCCGGTCGTTGAGCCAGGCACCCTGAATGACCTGGTAATCCGGGTCGTCCCAGCACATGGCGGCAAAGACGCCCTGGATGCGGCCATCCAGGACACAGACATGGCAAAACCCCTGACGGATATCGTCCTGGACCAGATCTTCCGGTGGATAGACATCCCGCCACTGGTCCGGGTTGCCCGCCTGTGCCATGAAGCGGCGGGCGATGGCGTAGATCTCCAAAATGTCCGGCAGATCGGACGGAACGGCGCGACGAATCATGGAAAGGCCCCCTATCATTTCAGTTTGTTTACTCATTATACTATGTTTTAACTACCTCGTACAGCGGCGATGGGGAAATTTTGCGGCGGAGAGAGACCTTGCGTCTTTACCAGTTCCCCCTTGTGTGGTATACTGATTTCAAATGGGTCCCGGCAGGGGCCGGAAGGAGGACAGGACATGGAGCTGACCGAGAGAACGGTAAGCAGCCAGACGATCTTTCAGGGCAGGATCATCCGGGTCGACATGGACCAGGTGGAGCTGCCCGACGGGAAAACGGCGGACCGGGAGGTCGTCTACCATCCGGGCGGGGTGGCTGTCCTGGCATTGGACAGGGACAACAGCGTGAGCCTGGTCCGCCAGTTCCGCTACCCCATCCGGCAGGAGCTGCTGGAACTGCCCGCGGGCAAGCTGGACCACGGGGCGGAGGAGGACCGTCTGCTGGGGGCAAAGCGGGAGTTGAGCGAGGAGACGGGGCTGGAGGCTGAAAAGTGGACATATCTGGGCTATACCCTGGCGTCGCCCGGCTTCTGTGACGAGGCTCTGCATATGTATCTGGCCCAAGGGCTGACACGCAAAAAACAGCACCTGGATGAGGACGAGTTTCTGGATGTGGTCACCATGCCTTTCCAGCAGCTGGTGGAGCAGGTGATGGACGGCACCATCACAGACGCAAAGACCGTGGCTACCACTCTGAAAGTAAAGGTGCTGCTGGGCCTGTGAGAGACCGGCGGCATTTGCGAGAAAGAGAAGGAGGGGATCTTGTGGGCAAAACCATCTTGATTGTAGAGGATGAACAGAATATCGTGGATATCCTGTCCTTCAACCTGAGCCGGGAGGGCTATGATACCCTGGAGGCATACGACGGGCCCGCCGGCTTACAGCTGGCCCTGGAAAATGACCCGGACCTGATCCTGCTGGATCTGATGCTGCCCGGAATGGACGGCTTTGAGGTGTGCCGGAAGGTGCGGGAGAGCGGGTCTGCCGCCCCTATCATCATGCTCACTGCCAGGGAGGAGGAAGCGGACAAGGTCCTGGGGCTGGAGCTGGGGGCGGACGACTATATCACCAAGCCCTTCTCCATGCGGGAGCTGCTGGCCCGGGTCAAGGCCAATATCCGGCGGGTGGCCATGTCCCCCGCTGTCCCCGCGGCACAATCCGGCCTTGGCACGATTAAGGCGGGCAGAGTCAATATTGACCGGGACCGTGCCACCGTATTCAAGGATGGGCTCCCCTTGGAGTTGAGCCAGAGAGAGTACGATCTGATCTGTTTCCTGGCTGCCCAGCCCGGGAAGGTCTTTTCGAGGGAGGCCCTGATGGAGCATGTATGGAATTATGAGGGCTATGTAGGCGACGTTCGGGCGGTAGACGTGGCGATCCGCCGCTTACGAGAGAAGATCGAGGACGATCCGGCCAACCCCGAGTTCATCCGCACCAAGCGGGGAATGGGCTATCTTTTCGGCGAGTGAGATTACAGTGCCGGCCCCATAAGAGCGAGGGAGGAATGCCCGCCAGGGCGTTCCGAGGAAAGCGGACTTTGGGAGAGAAAGCCGCCGAAGGCGGCAGACCGAAGCGGAGCCCAGCGAAGCGGGTCCGGTTCGGAGAGGAGGAACAAGGGAGCGAGGGAGGAATGCCCGCCAGGGCGTTCCGAGGAAAGCGGACTTTGGGAGAGAAAGCCGCCGAAGGCGGCAGACCGAAGCGGAGCCCAGCGAAGCGGGTCCGGTTCGGAGAGGAGGA
>NZ_JBHEVC010000004.1:0-112895 GCF_041925235.1 Flintibacter sp. P01028 | reverse complement strand
GGAACAAGGGAGCGAGGGAGGAATGCCCGTAAGGGCGTTCCGAGGAAAGCGGACTTTGGGAGAGAAAGCCGCCGAAGGCGGCAGACCGAAGCGGGTCCGGTTCGGAGAGGAGGAACAAGGGAGCGAGGGAGGAATGCCCGTAAGGGCGTTCCGAGGAAAGCGGACTTTGTTCCGACGAAAGGGGGTGCCCCATGCGTAGTCTGCATATGAAGTTGGTCATGATCATGGTGCTGCTGATCCTGTCCCTGATGATGGTGGTGGGGGCCTTCCTGATCAACTCTGTGACCGCCTTTTATCTGGAGGATTTTTATAGCCAGATGTCCGACGTGTTCAGCGACCCCGGCCTGGTGTCCGACCTGACCACCGAAACTCCGGATGAGGAGAACGGTGCGGAGAGAATGGCCGATGTGTTGGACGCCTATGTCGGCGTGCTGGGGGTGGACGGGCGCAACCGCAAGCTGTATATCCTGGACAGCGATGGAGTGTGCCTGGTGGCTCCTGAGGGGGAGAACCAGGTATTGGAATATACCAAGAACCTGAATTTTGCCCTGAATACCGGGCTGGAGACCAACGAGGTGGGGGATGAGAGCAATCTGGCCGCCGATTATATGGACCTGGCCGTCCCCATCCACCGGGGGGACGAGGGCTATGTCATCTACATCCTGGACAACAAGGCCACTGCCAACAGCCTGACCGAGAAAATGTTTCTCTTGATCATGGAGGCCCTGGTCTTTGGCCTAGTCATCTCGGTGCTGTTGTCCTTCCTGCTGTCCAAGACGATGGTTACCCCTATACAGCGGCTGACGGAGGGGGCCATGCGGGTGGCAGAAGGGGACTTTTCCCGGAAGATCCAAGTGGCCTCGCGGGATGAGATCGGAGTGCTGACCGACACCTTCAACGACATGGCGGACCAGCTCCAGGATACTCTGCGCCAGGTGGAGAACGAGCGCAACAAGCTGGATACCCTCTTCCTCCACATGACCGACGGCGTGGTGGCCTGTTCCCGGGATGGAAAGGTCATCCACTCCAACCCTGCCGCCGACCAGATGCTGCTGCGGCACATCGGGCCGGAGAGCGACTATGGCCAGCTCTTTGGCGATATCGCCCCTCTAGATCAGGTGCTGGAGGCCCCCGACCATCTGGAGGGAGAGCTCCAGGTCCGGGACCGGTTTCTCCAGTTGCTGCTGGCCCCCTTTGATCGCGGCCGGGAGGGCGGCGGCGCCTTGGTGGTCATCCACGATGTGACTGCCCAGCGGAAAAACGAGGAGATGCGCCGGGAGTTCGTGGCCAATGTGTCCCACGAGCTGCGTACCCCCCTGACCAATATCCGATCCTATGCCGAGACCCTGGCGGAGAGCGCCGAGGACATCCCACCCGCCATGGAAAAGAAATTCCTGGGGGTTATCCTCAACGAGAGCGACCGTATGACCCACATTGTCCAGGACCTGCTCACCCTGTCCCGCCTCGACTCGGGCAGGGACGATCTGAAGCTGGGCCGCTTCTCCTTCGAGGCGGCGCTCCAGGATTTGTACAACGCGGTCTATATGGAGGCCCAGCGCCATGCCCACACCCTGAAGCTGGAACTGGAGTCAGAGCTGCCCGCCATTGTGGCTGACCGGGAGCGGGTGCTCCAGGTTATGATGAATATCGTGTCCAATTCCATCAAATATACCCCCGACGGGGGCCATATTACCATCTCCGCCGGCCGGACAGAGGACCGGGTATGGATGGTGGTGGATGACGACGGTATCGGTATCCCACCGGAGGACCGGTCCCGGATCTTTGAGCGGTTCTACCGGGTGGACAAGGCCCGGTCCCGCCAGTCCGGCGGGACCGGATTGGGGCTGTCTATCGCCAAGGAGATCGTGAACCGACACCAGGGGCTGCTGGAGCTCCAGGACAAGGATGGCCCCGGCCTGGCACTCCGGCTGGAGCTGAAGATCGAGGGGCCGGACCATGGATAGGCGGAAGTTTGACCGAAGGGCTGTGGAGCTGGCTAAGGATGTGCTGATTTTGTTTCTTACCTGCTCCGCTGTCTGGCTGCTGATCCAGACCAGAATGCTGGAGCCGCTGCACAATATTCTCCGGGAGGATATGCCCCAGACCCAGATGGGACAGACGGAAGGGGGTAGCCGGATCGAGGCGGTCCGCCCCCTGCGTATCGCGGTCAATCTGACGGCGGGTATGGAGACTGGCCGCTATGGAGTTCAGTATGACCAAGGGGCGGCGGACGCCCTGTTCCAACAGGTGGCCGGCCTGCTGGCCGAGGGGCTGTCCAGTGCGGGCCAGCCAGAGCGGGTGAACCGCTACCAGTGGGAGGAGGCGCTCACCTCCTGTCCTGGCGTCTATTTCGATTTTCAGGGGGATATCCCACTCCAAGTGCTGGTGGGCTGGCTGTCCGGTGAGGAGAGCGCGCTGGATGCCCATGTCCGGCGACTGGTCCTGTCCCTATGGCAGAACCAAGTGGCGTTTTATTACCAGGACCAGCGGGACGGATATTACTACCGCTGTCTGACGGAGGTTGTCACGCCCCAGCAGTTGGAAAGCGCGCTGACCGGAATGGGGACAAACGGCGCCCGCTTCGCCTTTGAGACCGATCTGTACCAGGACCTGGACCCGGATACCCTGCTGACAGAGGGGGGGCTGGATCCGGTCATCTATCAGGCGGCCAATCCGGCTGTCGGAGGGCAGAGCGCCCTTGCCGCTCTGGCGGAGGACCTGGACTTCTCGGTGGGCTCCAGCGTATTTTACTCTGCGGGCACGGAGCAGGTGGTCCGAAACGGCAACGACACCCTGCGGCTGACTGAACGGGGCATCGCCACCTATCTGGCTGACCGGGGCGGGGTGGGCCATTTCCCCCTGTCCGGGGCAGACCTGTTTGAAGCGGTAGAGACATGCCGCCGGCTGGCCGCGGACGCTATGACGCCCCGTATGGGAGAGGCGAGACTGTATCTGATGTCTGTCCAAGAGGTGGATGGGGGCTGGCAAATCGACTTTGGATACTGCCTGAACGGGGTGCCGGTCCAACTGGACGAGGGGAGTGCGGCCCAGTTTTTGGTCCAGAACGGGAGGATAGACCGCTTTACGCTCCGGCTGCGCAGCTATACAGCCAGCGGAGAGCGCGGGTCTGTCATGCCGCCCCTCCAGGCCACGGCGGCTCTCACGGCCAAAGGGATGGAGGGGGATGAGTTGATGCTGGCCTATCTGGACGGCGGCGGGGACAGCGTGTCCGCCACCTGGGTGGCCGCCGGCAGCCGGGAGGATTGACGGTATGGAATGGTCCAAGCTGAAAAACATCATCCTGATCATGCTCGCGGCGGTCAATCTGTGCTTACTGTTCTTTGTGGTCCAACGGGAGTGGCGGGACAGCGCCAACCAGAGGCAGAATCGCCAGCAGGCCGTGGATTTCCTGACTGACCGTGGGATACAGATCCATGAGGGACAACTGCCCGACGACCAGATGGTTCCCAGGCCCCAGACCGTGGAGCGGGACCAGGAGGAGGAAAGCCGCTTGGCCACCCAGCTTTTGGGGGAGGATGTAGTGGTCCAGGCCAGAGGAGCCGGGGTGTACCGCTACCAAAACGGGGCGGGCGCCCTCCAGTTCCACAGCGATGGATCCTTTTCGGCGGAATTATCGCCAGACAGCTTCCCGCTGGGTGTGGACCAGGAGAGAAGCTGCCTGGACCTCCTGACCCAAATCGGGTTCGAGGGAGAGACAACGGCACGGGATGAGAATACCCTGACGGTCCGCCAGAGCTGGGAGGGCATCCCCCTGTTTAACCACCAGGTTACCCTGGTATGGGGCTCGGAGGGGCTGGAGACCATGACCGCCGGCCGCCGTCTGGTGGGCAGCCCTGTGGAGCGGACGGACCAGCGGCCCATTACGGTGGCCTCGGCGCTCGTGTACTTTTATAATGGCCTCAATGGGCTGGGCGACGTATGCAATCAGGTGGACAGTATTGTTCAGGGCTATGTCAGTGTCACCTCTCTGTCCGGGCCCATGGAGCTGATCCCGGTGTGGCGCGTCACAACGGACACCGGCGCTTACCAACTGGACCTGCTTACCGGGGAGTTGAATCGGGTGGAGTGACGAAGGGTATCTCCGCGGAGCGGTAAAACTTGACCGCCCCGCGGAGTTTCGTCTTTACCAGACCGACAGTTTGTGGTAATATCCACTGGTGACGGCCGGCAACCCGCCGGCGGCAGAAGAAGGTGTGTCTATGTTCCATCCCAGTGACCCCATCGGAATCCTGGACTCTGGCATCGGCGGCTTTAGTGTAGTCCGGCAGGTTCAGCGGACGCTGCCAGGCGAGGAGCTGGTCTATTTCGGGGACGGCGCCCATATTCCCTACGGGAACCATCCAGAGGACAAGATCGTGGCCATGGCCCGGTATATGTTCCGCTTCATGGAGGATCATCATGTGAAGGCCCTGCTGGTGGCCTGCAATACCATCTCCTGCGTAATCGGACAGTGTGAGGGGGAGGTGTCCTGCCCCACCTTCAACGCCGTTCAGGCGGGGGCGGAGGCCGCCGCACGGCTGAGTGTAGACAAGATAGGAGTCATCTCCACCGTCTTTACCCACAACTCCCGGTGCTATCCGGAGGGGATATTGGCCCGCAGCCCCAAGAAGCTGGTGGTCCTCAGCTGTGGCTGTCCTGATTTGGCCCGGCTGGTGGAGCACAACCTTGGGGACCCTGCCGGCATGGCGGAGGTGGAGGCGGACCTGCGCCTGGAGATGGACGGCATAGTGCGGGAGGGCATCCAGTGCTGTGTGCTGGGCTGTACCCATTACCCCCTGGTAGCGGACAGCATCCGCCGCCTGTATCCCGGTCTGCCCCTCATCGACCCCGCGGAGGAGATGGCCCGCGCCCTAAAGGAGTACCTGGAGGGAGAGCGGTTGCTGGCCTCTGACGACAGATTGGGCGGACTGACCATCTATACCACCGGCGACGTGAAGGAGTATGCTCTGCGGGCCCGCCAGGTGGGACTGGAGCGGATAGGGAGCGTGTCCTTCTATCCCCCTATGGCGCTTTGACAGGGATAAACGTGGGACAGGGCGAAGATCGCCCTGTCCCTTTTTTACACCGGCGGCTTGGAGAAAAAGAATTTGCCATAGACCGTCAGATACGGTATACTGGACCCACAAAAGAGAGGAGAGGTGTTGCCTGTGGGCGAGCTGAATTTTGCTGTCCCCACCCTGTTTGGCCTGGAGGGGCTGTGCGCTGACGAGATCCGGAGGCTGGGTCTGCCCAGTGTCCAGGCGGAAAATGGCCGGGTGCTGTGTACCGGAACAGAGGGGGACCTGCCCCGGCTGAATCTGAATCTGCGTACCGGGGAGCGGGTTCTGCTAGTGCTGGGGACATTCCCGGCTGGAAACTTTGACGCTCTATTTGAAGGGACGCGGGCCCTGCCCTGGGAGCGGTTCATCCCTCGGGAGGGCCAGTTTCCAGTGAAGGGCCACTCCCTCAACTCCGCCCTCCACTCGGTGCCCGCCTGCCAATCCATCGTGAAAAAGTCGGTGGCCGCCCGGCTGGGAGAGGCTTACGGCTTGAATACCCTGCCGGAAACAGGGGCGCTGTACCAGATTCAGTTCGCGATTATGAAGGATACCGCCACCCTGATGCTGGATACCTCCGGCGCTGGGCTGCACAAGAGGGGCTACCGGGCCCAGGGGGTGATTGCCCCCCTGCGGGAAACGCTGGCGGCGGCCATGGTCCTGCTGTCCCGGTACAGAGGCCGGGACCCCCTGTGCGACCCCTTCTGCGGCAGCGGCACCATCCCCATCGAGGCTGCCTTGATTGCCCGAAACCGGGCGCCGGGGCTGAACAGGTCCTTCTCCGCCCAAAAATGGGGGTGGCTGGACAAGCGGCTCTGGATGGAGGCGGCTGACCAGGCCATGGACCAGGAATTTGATGGGGATTATGAGATTTGGGGCGGCGACCTGGACCCCGCCGCCGTGGAGCTGGCCCGGCACAATGCTCAACTGGCAGAGGTGGACGACATCGTATCCTTTGAGGCGGCCGACGCCCGGACCTTCCACTGGGGCGGCCTCTATGGCCGGGTGGTCACCAATCCGCCTTACGGAGAGCGCATCATGGAGCGCCGGGAGGCGGAGGAGTTGTACCGGGCCTTCGGCCGAGCCTGGAGCAAATTTCCAGAGGGCTGGAAGCTCTTCCTTTTGTCCTCCCACACCGAGTTTGAGCGGACTTTCGGCCGGCAGGCGGACAAGAAGCGAAAACTCTATAACGGGATGCTGAAGTGCGACCTGTTTATGTACGGGATGAAATAGGAGGGGTCATGCCTTACCATATAAAAAAATTTCGGGGATATCGGCGGGAGCTGAAAAGGGTTCTGCGGGTGGTAGAGGAGTACCAGCCCAACTGGTGTCCGGCGGAAGAGGATTTTCGAGAGGAGTGGCTGGACCTGGGAGCCAACCGTTTTTTTCATCCCAGAGGGAAGGACCGGAAGGCGCTGATGGCCGCCCTCCTGCGAAAGACGGAGGAACTGATTGCCGTCAGGCCGGCGGACCTGCCCTTCTGTAAAATATTCCTCTTTGTCCCTGGGGGCGACCCGGCTCTGGCGGAGATCATCCTCATCTACGACCCGGACCGCTTCCAGACCTTCTGGGTGCGTACCGACCCGGCGGACCAACTGTGGATTCCCCAGGAAGGTCCCTCCCTGCTGGCGGAGCTTGGGCTGGAGAGCTCCCTCCCGGAGCGGTGCGTGCTGGAGGAGTTTCACTGGGCAGGCTATGTGGAGCAGCAGGTGATCTGGGGCTTTGGGGAGCTGCCCTGAGGCGCTTCGGAGGTGTCTATGGACCATCTGTTTATTATCAACCCCGCCGCGGGGAAAAAGGATAGTACCGAGACGCTGGAGCGGTTGCTGGAGAGACTGCCTTTTCCTCGCAAGATAGTCCACACCGCCAGAGAAGGGGACGCCCGACGAATGACAGAGGCGGCCGCTGCTCTGGGGAAACCCATTCGGATCTACGCCTGTGGAGGTGACGGTACTCTCAACGAGGTGGTGAATGGGGCGGCGGGCCACGATTTTCTGGCAGTGACCAACGTGCCCATGGGGACGGGCAACGACTTTCTGAAACTGTTTGGGCCCAACTACCGCAGCATTTTTTCAAATCTCGAGGCTTTGGCGGCCGGGCCGCAGGCCGCCTTTGACCTGATGGACTGCAACGGCAAGCTGGGGCTGGATGTGATATGCGCCGGAGTGGACGCACGTATCGCCGCCGGAGTACACAAATACAAGCGATTGAAAGGTGTCTCCGGACGATGGGCCTATCTGCTGTCCCTGGCGGAGCAGGTGCTTGTACGGGGAATCTGCCGTCCCATGACGGTGTCTATGGGGGCTGACCGCTGGACGCAGGAGCCCACCGCCATCCTGTGCATCTGCAATGGGCGGCACTATGGGGGCGGTTTTATGCCGGTGGCCGACGCCATGCCTGACGACGGCGTGCTGGATGTGCTGCGGGTGGGCAAGGTGAGTCTGCCTACCTTCGCGCGCCTGGCGGGTCAGTACGCTAAAGGCTTGTACTGGAAGTACCCCGCGCTGATTCGAGCCTACCACGGGCAGGAGGTGTCCTTCTCCGCCCGGGAACCCATCACCGTGGTAGTGGATGGAGAGATCATGCGGGACACCACTTTTACGGTCCGCCTGTCAGAGAAAAAGGTGAATTTCTTTTACCCGGCTGGAGCGAGCTATGCCCCTTGTGTTTAGCACTCTTGACATATGTTTGTGAACAAAACGTAAATTATAGAAAATCAACCCCAAATTTTTTTGATTTAGGGGTTGATTTTTTTTGAGAAAGCGGTTATTATCATAGTTAGATTTAGCACTTAAATAAAAAGAGTGCTAAACCGCTGAGAAAGTTAGTTCAAAAAACTCATATATAAGGAGGAACTTGTTATGAAACTCAAACCCCTGGCTGACCGTGTGATCGTAAAATTGGTGGAGGCCGAGGAGACCACCAAGGGCGGCATCATCCTGACCGGCGCCGCCAAGGAGAAGCCCGAAGTGGCAGAGGTCATCGCTGTAGGTCCCGGCGGTATGGTGGACGGCAAGGAGGTCGTCATGACCGTGAAGGTGGGCGACAAGGTCATTACCAGCAAGTATTCCGGCACTCAGGTGAAGCTGGACGGCGAGGAAGTGACCATCGTTCGTCAGAATGATATCCTGGCCGTGGTTGAGTAAACCCGTCTTTTTATCCCAAATCGTGTATCAAATTTACTCTAAATCGGAGGTAATGTGTTATGGCTAAAATTATCTGCTACGGCGAGGAGGCCCGCAAGGCTCTGGAGAAGGGCGTCAACCAGCTGGCCGATACTGTAAAGATCACCCTGGGCCCCAAGGGCCGCAACGTGGTGCTGGACAAGAAGTTCGGTGCTCCCCTTATCACCAACGACGGTGTTACCATCGCCAAGGAGATCGAGCTGGAGGACCCCTTTGAGAACATGGGCGCCCAGCTGGTGAAGGAGGTCTCCACCAAGACCAACGATGTGGCCGGCGACGGCACCACCACCGCTACCCTGCTGGCGCAGGCTATCGTTCGCGAGGGCCTGAAGAACCTGGCGGCCGGTGCCAACCCCATGGTCATGAAGAAGGGCATCGCCAAGGCCACCGCGGCCGCCATTGAGGCCATGAAGGCCAACAGCCAGAAGGTCAACGGCTCCGCTGATATCGCCCGTGTCGGTGCCGTGTCCTCCGGCGATGAGACCATCGGCAAGCTGATCGCTGAGGCGATGGAGAAAGTGGGCCACGACGGCGTCATCACCATCGAGGAGTCCAAGACCGCCGAGACCTACTCCGAGGTCGTGGAAGGTATGCAGTTCGACCGGGGCTACATCACCCCCTATATGGTCACCGACACCGAGAAGATGGAGGCCAACCTGGACGACGCCCTCATCCTCATCACCGATAAGAAGATCTCCAACATCCAGGAGCTGCTGCCCATTCTGGAACAGGTGGTCCAGTCCGGCAAGAAGCTGCTGATCATCGCTGAAGACGTGGAGGGCGACGCCCTGTCTACTCTGATTGTCAACCGCCTGCGCGGCACCCTGAATGTGGTGTGCGTCAAGGCCCCTGGCTTCGGTGACCGCCGCAAGGAGATGCTCCAGGATATCGCCATCCTGACCGGCGGCCAGGTTATCTCCTCCGATGTGGGTCTGGAGCTGAAGGAAGCTCAGTTGACTATGCTGGGTCAGGCCCGTCAGGTGAAGATTACTAAGGAGAACACCACCATCGTCAACGGCGCTGGCAGCAGCGAGGACATCAAGGCCCGCATTGGCCAGATCAAGAGCCAGATTGAGGTCACCACCTCCGACTATGACAAGGAGAAGCTCCAGGAGCGGCTGGCCAAGCTGGCCGGCGGTGTGGCCGTCATCAAGGTAGGCGCCGCCACCGAGGTGGAGATGAAGGAGAAGAAGCTGCGCATCGAGGACGCCCTGAACGCCACCCGCGCCGCTGTGGAAGAGGGCATCGTGGCCGGCGGCGGCACCGCCTACCTGAATGCCATCCCCGCCGTGGAGAAGCTGTACGACCAGGTCGAGGGCGACGAGAAGACTGGTGTCCAGATCATCGCCCGGGCCCTCACCGCTCCGGTGAAGCAGATCGCCGCCAATGCCGGCATCGACGGCTCTGTAGTGCTGGAGAAGATTCGCGAGTCCGGCAAGACCGGCTACGGCTTCGACGCCTACAAGGAGGAGTACTGCGATATGATCCCCGCCGGCATTGTGGATCCCACCAAGGTGACCCGTTCTGCCCTGGAGAACGCCGCTTCCATCGCATCCACCCTGTTGACCACCGAGTCCCTGGTGGCCGATAAGCCCCAGCCTCCCGCTCCCGCCGCTCCCGCTGCCCCTGACATGGGCGGCATGTACTGATAAACGCGGTTAGTCTTTAAAACCCGGGCACGTAGAAAGCCAACTTCCTTCCGCCGTGTCCGTGTCAAAGCCTAACGTTTAAGAAACTAAAAAGTTCGGCTCTCATCAAAAGTGAGAGCCGAACTTTTTTGCTTGGAATATAGGTATGTCTAGGAGTGCGGTTTGATTGGTTTTTTCTGTGTATGATGGCTATAAGATTTGAGGCCATACTAATTTATAGCCAATATTTTATTTTTTGACAGCAAGTTATTGTAGCAATTTCCTGGCGGATATGATATGCTACCAATATAGCAAGCCTCGGGACTGTGCATCAGGACCGGGGGAAAGGAGTGTCTATGAGTCCGAGTACCATTTGGCTGATCGTCATGGTGGTGCTGGTCCTCGGGGAACTGGCCACCGTGGGGCTGACCTTCATTTGGTTTGCCGTCGGAGCCCTAGGCGGAGCGATTACAGCCTGGATGGGCGGAGCAATCTGGGTTCAGGTGATTGTGTTTCTGGCTCTGTCCGGTCTGGCGCTGGCTCTGGTGCGGCCATTGGCCGCCCGGTATCTGGATACCAAAAATGTGGCCACTAACGCGGATCGGGTGATCGGCAAGACTGCCATAGTGATCCAGGACATCGACAACATAGAGGGAAAGGGTCAGGTCAATATCTCAGGCCAGATATGGTCCGCCCGGAGCCAGCAGGCTGTGGTCATCCCCGCCGGTACGGAGGTCAAAGTGCTTCGTATCGAAGGGGTCAAGGTGTTCGTAGAAACATTATAAGTGCTTGTAAATGGAAGCCATTTAGAAAGTGAGGAGAAAATATGGAAGTTGTTTTGGGTATTCTGCCATGGATAATCTTGGCTCTGCTGGTCCTAATTGTGCTGGGGTCCTGCATCAAGATCGTTCCCCAGTCCCGTGCCTTTGTCATCGAGCGGCTGGGCGCATTCCGTACGGTGTGGGGCGTGGGCCTGAAGTTCAAGCTGCCTATCGTGGACCGGGTGGCGAAAAATGTGTCCCTGAAGGAGCAGGTGGTGGACTTTCCGCCCCAGCCCGTCATCACCAAGGACAACGTGACTATGCAGATCGATACCGTAATTTATTTTCAGATCACAGATCCCAAACTGTACACCTATGGGGTGGAGAACCCCATGTCCGCCATTGAAAACCTGACCGCTACCACCCTTCGTAATATTATCGGCGATCTGGAGCTGGACCAGTCCCTGACCAGCCGGGACCACATCAACGGACAGATGCGGGCGATCCTGGACGAAGCCACCGACAACTGGGGCATCAAGGTCAACCGGGTGGAGTTGAAAAATATTATGCCGCCCCGGGATATTCAGGAATCCATGGAGAAGCAGATGCGGGCCGAGCGCGAGAGGCGTGAGTCCATTCTCCAGGCCGAGGGCCAGAAGCAGTCCCAAATCTTGGTGGCGGAGGGCGAGAAACAGTCCGCTATCCTTCGAGCCGACGCGGCCAAGCAGGCGGCCATCCTTCAGGCGGAAGGCGCCAAGCAGGCCAAGATTTTGGAGGCTGAGGCCGAAGCCGAGGCCATCCTGAAGGTCCAGCAGGCCACCGCAGACGCCATTCGGCTCATCAATGACGCCGCCCCTGGCGACGGCGTCATCAAAATCAAGGCGCTGGAGGCATTCCAGGCCGCCGCCAACGGGAAAGCCACCAAGATCATCATTCCCAGCGAGATTCAGGGCTTGGCCGGTCTGGCTGCCGCCGCCAAGACAGTCTTCGACACCGAGGACCCCAAGGCTACCATCACCAAAACAGTAGTCAAAGAGTAAGTAACGGGCACGACCTTCATTCCGCCCAAAAGACAGACAGGAACAGGCCCCTTCGTGGCCTGTTCCTGTTTTGTTATATATTTTAGTTAATAATGAATAAAAAGTTTGAAAAAGTGTACTTTTTCAAACTTTTTTCAAAATAACCCTTGCGCTAATATAACACAAAGATCCAGATATTGCAACCGATTTTCCAAATCATTTTTCTTGACTTTGCCGGTTTATAAAAGTACACTTAAACAGACTAAGGCAAATGGAGAAAGGACGTCTCACTATGAAAAAATTTTTAGCGCTGCTGCTCTCCCTGGCTGTGGCCATGGGGGCATCCCCCGCCATTCTGGCGGCCGAGGAGCAGGTCCAGCCTCTCCCAACCTGGGCCTACGGCGTGCTGGCAGATGGATATGCTATGGGACTTTTTGGTGACGAGCTGTACACGGACCACGGCAAGACCATCACAGATGAGCAGTTGAACAAGATGACACAGGTGGTGGCTGACAAGCTGGCCCTGCTGGGTGTGGAGCAGCGGGAGGCGGATGACACCGGCCTGGTCCTCGATACGACCCGCGGCGGTGTGCTCAACGCTCTGTACCAGGAGGCGGCCGCTTACGCCTTTCCCGGCGTGGAGGAGGGGCCAGAGGCCTTCATGACTGAGGTGGGCGCGATAGCCGGCGACGGCACCGGGCTGAATCTGGACCGTCCCTGCACTCTGCTGGAGGGGGCCGCTATGGCCAACAGCCTGATCCTCAATCTATATGACCAGCAGAACGCCGGCTCCCTGGGTCTGCTGTGGAAGGCGGAGGGCAACGGCAACACCTTGTACCTGCTGGGCTCCATCCATACGGACGTGAACAACACCTACCCCATCCATAAGCAGCTGCGGGACATCATTCTGAACGCCGAGCAGGTGACCTTTGAGTTGGACTTCAATGACCAGGCCCAAATCGCCGAGTTTGCCGCCATGCAGACCTATGCCGACGGTACGACCCTGGCCGACCACATCTCCCCGGAGCTGTATCAGGTGGTAGTGGAAACCGCCGCTCAGATGGGGATGGATGAGCAGACCATCGCCCAGTACAAAGCTTGGGCCCTGGCCAACAGCTTTTCCTCCCTGGCTACGATGGATGAGACTACCAGCTCCAACGCCATGGCCATTGATATGTATGTCAACGCCAAGGCGGTCAATGCCGGCATCGCCATCGACGCTGTGGAGACCTATGCCTTCCAGGGCGGTATTTTTGACGGCCTGTCCCCTGAGTACCAGGAGGTATACCTGGCCAGCGGCCTGCTGATGATTCTGGACCCCGATTCCATGAGCCAGCAGACGAAGGACGCCCTGACCGCCGTGCTGGGGGAGGAGGCCTTTGAGCCCGCCACCCAGGAGGCCCTGCAGGAGGAGGTGGCCCAGATCGGCGCCATGATGGACACCTGGAAGAGCCGGGACGTGGAGAGCTTTGACCAGATCTATGATAAGGATGCCATCCTGAACAGCGACGACGAGCTAAACAGCAAGCTGTTCACCGACCGGGACCCCGGCATGATCGCCTATGCGGATGAGTATCTGAAGCGGGAGGGCTCCCACACCGGCCTGCTGGTGGTGGGCGCCGGCCACATGGTGGGCGAGACCGGCGTCGTCCAGGGGCTGAAGGACCTGGGCTACACGGTAGAAGTGGTGCCTGCTCCCTGATATGAAATGATATGGAGAGATCCCCCGGCCAAAACCGGGGGATCTTTTGTATTAAAATTAACTGAAGGTTAATATCCGCTCCCGTTCTCTGTCGTACTGCTCCATTGTAGCGGGCGGGAAAGTCTGGTATGATGGTGGAAAGACAGGAGGAGAAGCTTATGAAAATCCATGACGTAATCCGTACCCGCCGCCAGACCATGGGACTGACCCAGGAGGGGCTGGCTGATAGGCTCGGAGTTAGTGCCCCGGCAGTAAATAAATGGGAGAAAGGAGTTTCCCAAAGTTAAAGATACCACATCAATCCCACGCGGACTTTTGCTCAACCGATACAGCCGGAGGGCTGGATAACAAGAAAAGGCGGTATGCGCCCCGTGGAGGGGTAGCGTACCGCCTTTTCTTGTGGAGGTTTCCAAAGGGGGCAACGCCCCCATTTGGCACACGACTTTGCGAAGCAAAGTGTAGTGTGTTATACGCTCTGTCGGCGTTGCCGTGAAAATGCCGTTGCCGCCGGGGAGGGCAAGGGCATTTGAAGCGGCAGGAAAACAGGGCTGTGCTTGCGTGGCGTGGAGCCGCAAGCGCAGGTCTGGTTTCATCAGCAGACAGGGCGTATATGAAAGCCCCCGTCCCTCGTCCTACGCTCCGACTTGTGGACAAAGTGTCCCGAAGTTGTGGCCACACTCCCGGAAAAGTAGCAGGACAGCGGGCAACCGTCAAGGCTGAAATGAACGGGGTTACACCCGGCCTTGACCGCCGCCCGCCGCCCCGCTGGATGGGTGGACAAGGCGGCCAATCCCTCAAAGTGCTTGGCCGCGCTCTTTCTGATTTTGAGGTATTCAGTTTTTCAAAATTGAATAATCAAAATAAATTTTTTCGATTGAAAAAATTTTATTTGTTATCATCTTCAATGCCATATTTTTTCTTTTGCCGAATCACATAATTACTGATTTTTTCATCATATAGTGGATACTGGTAATCCAACTGGCATGCCACTTCTGACGAAACCTCCCGGAACAATGCCATACATTGTTCAAAGGATTCCCACATATGGGGATAGGAATCCATATTATAAGTGGACATAAGTCGTTCCCACAATTCCTCTGGGACATATTGCTTCATAAATTTATAGTTTTTTCCCAAACTGAAATGAAATCCCTGTTTGATACCAATCAGCCAGGAAATCATGCGAAGCAATTCTTTTCGTACTATATCATTCATATGGTCAATAGCAAAAAGAATTTCTTTGCGGCATAAGCCCTTTACTACATATGTTGTAGTATTCCAAAATTCATTACAGCAATCGTCAAACATTCTTTGAGTAGGCTTCTGCAAGTGGTAGTCTATATCCGTTGGTATTGGCGGCTTTACGATACGGTTGTCTTTATCCAACAGTAACTTTACCAGTTTATCCCATGTAAAATACTCGTCTATCAGTTCCAGCGGCAGCAAAGTTAAATCTATCTTAACATCATCAGTAAACAGCATTAAATATGAAAATCCCTTTTCTACAGCTGGAAATAATTCCATATCTTCCGGCTTTTGCAGAATCAACCTTTCACCAAATATATCTAGCCATTTATCATCACTTGTGAAGCTGTCCATATCCGTAACAAAAAAAGTAATATCAAAATCCTGAAAATCATCAGGCGGAATATTTGTATTTGTTCTAGATCCTTCCAAAGTAACCATGCGAATGCGTTTGTCTGTTTTTGCAAAATTCAAAACAATATCATAAACTTCCTTTTCTGATCTCATTTTTATCTCCTCCAATTATTGAAATAGGTGTGAAGCCATTTTAGGGCTTTCCCGCCTTGATTACCCTTTAGCAAAGACGGGCGGGACTGTCAACGGCGGCGCATTTATGCGCCGTTCATCTTGACCGTTGACTGGCTCGGCTGGCTTTGCTATCTCTCCGATAAACCTGAATTCATTTAATGTACTTATTTTTAGTGCATATAAAAGGTTATATCAAATTTTCCCGACTGCTTTGTGTTTTCATATATTTTAGTATCAAGTCCGCCAATTTCAAAACCGCAAGCCAAATAAAACAAGCACGCATTCAAATTGTTGTCCTGACCAACAGTATACAAACCTGCATACCCATTTGCTATGGCATATTGATAAGATGCCTTAATTAGCTGTTTACCAATACCTTTACCACGCATTTTGCATTTGACTTTCAAGTCGTATAAAAAAAGACAGGGATTGAATACAGGAGTCAATATTGCTAATCCAATACAATCCGCTCCCTCATATGCTCCGATAAAAACATAGTCTTTCATCTCATGATAATTGTAGTTTTCATCTGGGAATGTCATTTCTTCAATCTGTTCAGAAGGCAATAGTTTTTCTGTATGTTCCCATCTGTCTCCGTTGTAGGTAATAACCATTCGTCCCCTAATGGGAAAAGGTTCGTTGGGAATATTTATATCTGCGGCGTGTTTTTCATCAATAAATCTAATTTCCACTCCTTACACCTCACTAAATCAAATTTTTCCGTTCTCTTACTTTCTCCCTCGCTGCGGCTTTGGATTTTTCAGTAAATCCGATTTCTGTGCAATCTTTTTCAACCACTTCTTTTCTTCCTCTGACAGTTTCCCATAGTTCAGCTTGAGCCGCTTACAGATAAATGCCATAGCCGCCTGCTCCGGGTCGCTGTCCTCTCTGGTGGTTTCCTCTGCGGTCTGCAAAAAATCTTCCAGTGGATTGTCCTCCGGGACACTGAAAAAATCGTCCTTGTGGGCTTCCTGCAGGTCGAAGGCTATCTTGTTTATGTCCTGCTGTATCACATAGCGGCAAAAGCTGTCGTCGTCAATGTGGGCGGCGATAAGCTGTCGCAGCTGCGGGTCAGTCAAGCCGGGATTGTGTTGTTTCATAATCGTTGCACTCACGGCGTCCACAATGGCGTTTGCACTCTGTACCTGTTTTCCCGCCACGCCGTTCACATAGATTTCAAGGTCGGCCATGAGCCGGGGAAAATCCGGGTGGGTCGCCAGTTCACACAAAAGGGAATTGTCCACCAGCCCGCTTTTCAATAGTTCAATCATATCATCACTCAAATGCAGGTCTGCAAGATCGGCGTTTGGGTGATTTCTTGTTTGAGAACGGCCCAGCAGATAATCAACAGTCACTTCGTAAAACTTTGCCAACTCAATAAGGGCGTAATGGCTGATGTCCTTGAAGTTGTCCCCCTCATAACTCCCTAAAGCGGACTTGGAGAGGTGGGTTTTCTCCGCAAGCTGTTCCAGCGTCAGACCGCGTTCCACACGCAGGTCTTTCAATCGTTCTTGTATGGATAGTTCCATGCGCTCCCCCTTGTCTGCAAATATCATTTTTATTATACCACAATTCCGAAAGCGTGGAAATAGCCTGTTTTTTAGGCCAATTTCCTACCTTTCGGATATACGGGACGGGCGGTCATTTAGGTGTAGACTTAGGGTAGTTCATCGATGGACAGCACCTTGAAAACAGAATGACCGTCCGAAAAGGAATACCCCGGCTGGGGAAGCACCGCAAGGAGCCGGACTTCGGGACATTTTGTCCCGAAGTTGCGGGGAGCGTGCCAACGCTGGAATACGCCGCAGGAATGGGGCAGGAAACCTTTTCGGGGAGAACGGCAACGGAAAGCAAAATGGAGGGAACGCATGAGAAATAACCTCTATAAAGACTTGCCGCCACTGGAGCGCAGGCCGGACGGTTCCCTTTACCGCATGACACCGGCGCAGAGGAAACAGGCGGCCAGCCTGATACGCCGGGAGTGCTGTTGTTGTGAGGACGGCAACTGCATTGTCCTTGACGATGGGGACACCTGCACCTGCCCGCAGACGGTTTCTTTCTCGGTCTGCTGTAAGTGGTTCCGCTGGGCGGTCTTGCCGCTGGACGGAACGCTGGAAGCGGAGATTTTCCGGGATAAGGACTTGAAATGCTGTGCGGTCTGCGGCGGCGTGTTCGTCCCCAAATCCAACCGGGCAAAATACTGCCCCGGCTGTGCCGTCAGAGTTCACAGGCGGCAGAAAACAGAAAGTGAACGGAAAAGGAGGTCTGCTGTGGACAGTTAGGAGCGAAAAAAGCCTTGATTTATCAGGCTCCGCAAGCCCCAAACCGGGGCAGGTGGTATAAAGTATCGTCCGCCCTGAAAAATGGGCTTCTAACCGTCCACAAAACGCACTATGACAAACACCATCTATATCCATCAGCCGGAAAAGGCGTTCAGCTTCACCCGGCTCCCGAATTTCCTCTTTGAAGCCCCCACATTCAAGCCCCTGTCTAACGAGGCAAAGGTTCTGTACGCCTTTATCCTGCGCCGGACAGAGTTATCCCGCAAGAATGGGTGGGCGGATGACTGCGGACGGATTTTCCTGTATTTCCCTATCTGTGAAGTGGTCACACTGCTCCATTGTGGGCGGCAGAAAGCGGTGAACACCCTGCGGGAACTGCAATACGCCGGACTGGTGGAAATCCAGAAGCAGGGCTGTGGAAAACCCAACCGCATTTTCCCAAAATCCTATGAAGCGGTTCCAAACACCGACTTCAAGAAATCCGGTTCTGGTACGCCGGAGGACTGAAAACCGTACCCTTGAAGTACGGAAATCAATCTTGAGAAGTACGAAAACCAGACGGTATATAGAAATACAAAGATTAAAATGATTGATTTATATCCATTCCATTCCTATCGTATCAGAGATAATTCCGGCGGGATTTTCCCTATGGAAAACCCCGGATAGGAAAGGAATGGGGAAAGGAGCAGAATGGCACAACACGCAATTTTGCGGTTTGAGAAGCACAAGGGCAACCCGGCAAGGCCGCTGGAAGCCCATCACGAAAGACAGAAAGAACAATACGCCAGCAACCCCGACATTGACACAAGCCGGAGCAAATACAACTTCCATATCGTCAAGCCGGAGGGACGCTATTACCACTTCATTCAGAGCCGTATCGAGCAGGCCGGATGCCGGACAAGGAAAGACAGCACACGGTTTGTCGATACGCTGATAACCGCCAGCCCGGAGTTTTTCAAGGGGAAATCCCCAAAGGAGATACAGGCGTTCTTCCAAAGGGCGGCAGATTTCCTCATTGGCCGGGTAGGACGGGAAAATATCGTGTCGGCGGTGGTACACATGGATGAGAAAACGCCCCACCTGCATTTGACCTTTGTTCCGCTGACAAAGGACAACCGCCTGTGCGCAAAGGAGATTATCGGCAACCGGGCAAACCTGACGAAGTGGCAGGACGATTTTCACGCCTATATGGTGGAGAAATATCCTGACTTGGAGCGTGGGGAAAGTGCCAGCAAGACAGGCCGGAAGCATATCCCCACCCGGATTTTCAAACAGGCGGTTTCCCTCTCCAAACAGGCCAGAGCCATTGAAGCCGCCCTTGACGGCATTAACCCACTGAACGCCGGAAAGAAAAAAGAGGAAGCCCTCTCCATGCTGAAAAAGTGGTTCCCGCAGATGGAGAACTTCTCCGGGCAGTTGAAAAAGTACAAGGTCACAATCAATGACCTGTTGGCGGAGAATGAGAAGTTGGAAGCAAGGGCAAAGGCCAGTGAAAAAGGCAAGATGAAAGATACGATGGAACGGGCAAAGCTGAAAAGCGAACTGGACAATTTACAGCGGCTGGTTGACCGTATCCCGCCGGATATACTGGCGGAACTGAAACGGCAGCAGCGGCACACGGTAAAGGAAAGGTGATAGTATAAGCAGAAATTTTCGCCGCTCCTGTGCGGCATTGTACCTTGAAAACTGAATATGGAGGACACTGGATGGCAAAAAGCGAAAGCGATATTTTTACACCCCGGACAGGGCAGGTCATACAAGCAGAGAACGGCACGCAGTATTTTGTATGTGGGAACAACCGTATAAAAATCTCCGAACACTTCGCCGCAGGCGGGAAGCCCCTCGGTGATCTGATTGTAGATGTGGTGCGGCATACCGCAGAAAAAGCCGCTTCAACCTGATAGCCCATCATTGATAACACGCCCACGCTTATGATATAATTGCCATAGAGCAAAAGTATTGTAAGCGTGGGTTGTTTCTTTAGAAGGAGGATTTTTAACGGTGAAACAACCTTACAATACTACGATTTACAACACGGCGCTTTATATGAGATTGAGCCGGGACGATGAACTGCAAGGAGAAAGCGGGAGTATTCAGACACAACGCATGATGCTCCGGCAATATGCCGCCGAGCATGGCCTGAATGTCATAGATGAATATATCGACGATGGATGGTCTGGAACGAACTTTGACAGGCCGGATTTTCAGAGAATGATTGATGACATTGAGGACGGGAAAATCAACTGCGTTGTTACGAAGGATTTATCCCGCTTAGGCAGAAACTACATTCTGACCGGCCAGTACACGGAAATCTACTTTCCCAGCAAAGGCGTCCGCTATATCGCTGTCAATGACAATGTGGACACCATCAACGGAGAGAATGAGCTTGCCCCATTCCTCAACATTTTGAATGAAATGCACGCCCGCCAGACCAGCAAAAAGGTAAAGGCGGCCATGCGGACACGGTTCGCAAATGGCGCACACTATGGAGCCTATGCTCCGCTTGGCTATGTCAAAGACCCGGATAAGAAAGGCCATCTTCTGATTGACCCGGAAACAAGGTGGATTATCGAAAAGATTTTTGACCTTGCCGTTCATGGCCGGGGAGCCGCCAGCATTACACGGATTTTGGTCGAAGAAAAAGTACCTACTCCCGGCTGGCTGAATTTCCAGAGATACGGCACTTTCGCAAATATCTATGCCGGAGCGCCGGAGGAAAAAGCCTATGCGTGGACGATAGCGCAGGTGAAAAGTATTCTGAAAGAGGAAACCTATATCGGACACAGCGTCCACAATAAGCAGACCAATATTTCATTCAAAAACAAGAAGAAAGTACGCAAGCCAAAAGAGGAATGGTATCGTGTGGAGAACACCCACGAAGCGATTATTTCCGAAGATGTGTTCCGTCAAGTACAGGAGCAGATTTGCAACAGGCGCAGACGGCAGAAGAACGGCACAACACAGATATTTTCCGGGCTGGTAAAATGTGCGGACTGCGGCTGGTCGCTGGCCTATGGTATGAACAGCCAGAACAAAAATCACTATGCCCACTACCATTGTAGCAAGTACGGGCAAGGATTGCACCAGTGTTCCATGCACTATATCCGCTATGATGTGCTTTACGCCTATGTCCTTTCCCGTCTGCAATACTGGTCTGTGCTGGTACAGCAGGATGGGGACAAACTTCTGAAACGGCTACTTAACGCCAGCGACAAGGAACGCAATACTGCAAGGAAGCGGCAGACAGCCGAACTGAAAAAGGCGGAAAAGCGCAAAGCAGAAGTAGACACCCTGTTTGCAAAAATGTATGAGGACTGGTCTGCCGGACGCATTACAGAATACAATTTCAATATGCTGTCCGAAAAGTATCAGGGCGAACAGCGAGAATTGGACGCAAAAATTGAACGGCTTCACGAAGCGATGGAGGTCGCCGCCCAGACAGCGGTTGACGCTGAAAAGTGGATAGGTCTGATGAAACAGTATGTCAATCCCACAGAATTGACGGCTGAACTTCTGAATACGCTGATTGAAAAAATCCTTGTCCATGAAGCGGTCAAAAGTGAGGACGGAAGCCGGGAACAGGAAGTGGAAATCTTCTACCGCTTTATCGGCAAAATCGAATGACACATCTTGAGATACCCAACAATATCTTTAACTAAGGGAAACGGGGCTCAATTACCCAGATATTACCCTTCTGCCTTCCCTGGCCCGGACCCTGGGGGTGGATCTGAACACCCTGCTGTCTTTTCAGGAGGACCTGACCCAAGAGGAAATTGGTTTATTTCTGAACCGAGTCTATGAGACAGCCCAGGGGGAGGCGCTTGCCGTGGCCTTTGATTTGGCCAGGAGTAAGCTGCGGGAGTTTCCCAATAGTGACCTGCTCGCCTTCAGCTTGGCGGGGCTGCTGGAGGGAATATTGACTCTGTTACCTGGCGGCACAGAGGGGGAGCGGCAGACCTGGCAGGAGGAGATCGACGATCTCTATGAGCGGTGTGTCAGCAGTGCGGACGCAAGGGTGTGTGAAGCCGCTACCTACACTGTGGCCTCTAAGTGTATTAGCCGGGGGGAGTTGGACCGGGCCCAGACCCTGTTGGACCAGTTATCCGATACCCATATGGACAAGCGTACTCTCACCGCCTCCCTGCGGAGGAAGGAGGGAAAGATCGAGGAGGCCTGGACTATCCTGGAGCGGGACTTGTTTGACCGGGCCCATGCCATCCAGACCACCCTCCTCCACATGATTGAGCTGGCGATTGAGGAGGGGGACAAGGAGGCGGCTCACCACTTTTCTGATACGGCTGAGGCAGAGGGGAGAGTCATGGGCCTTACCGATTACGCTGTGCTGTCCGCTCCCCTCCAGTTGGCCATGGCAGAACGGAACGGCCCACGGGCGCTGGAGCTGCTGGAGAGACTGCTCCACTCTTTGACGGTCCCCTGGGATTTGAGTGAATCTTCTCTG
Organism: Flintibacter sp. P01028; assembly: GCF_041925235.1. NCBI lineage: Bacteria > Bacillati > Bacillota > Clostridia > Eubacteriales > Flintibacter > Flintibacter sp. P01028. The sequence goes on along the minus strand of NZ_JBHEVC010000004.1, from coordinate 91,029 downwards.
TATCGCCATCTACCCACCAAGAACGAAACCGGGGAGGCCCAGAGCATGTTGCTCAAGCCTCTGCTGGACCAGTTGGACCTGGACCCGGAGGCTCAATTTTTGAAAGGTGTACCAGGCTATCAGGAGCTAGTGGAGCAGTACCAGACGTGGAAGGGATAAAGGAGCGGGGCGGCCAATGGCCGCCCGCTTTTTATCTGTTTATCCCAGCTTACGGATCTTGGCCCACAGCTTTTCCTTGTTTTCGTCCAGCATCCGAACTGCCTTTAGAATCCCCAGCAGGGGAATGAGCAGGGCCAGCACAGCCGGAGCGGGGAAACAAAAATGGGAATAGAGCAGGTATCCCACCCAGCCCAGGGCCAGATGAGGGATAGTGTAAAAGACAAAGAACACAGCCGTATATCCCCGGTTGCTTAACGTCCTGAAATACTGGTCCCATTTTTCACCATCCATATGGGATATTTTCGATTTCATCCAGACGGCCAGCAAAAACAGTCCGACGGCTAGCAGAGTAGCCAGCTTCTGCAGTAGGTAGAAGGAGAGCACGCCTCCAATGATCCACATGGATATCCTCCTTTCAGCTTCCGAAGGTGAACCAGGCCAGCAGGGTGGCGCCGAGAGCTCCCAGAAGAAGGCCACCCCAGAGATAGGGCTTCTCCTCGTAGGCACTGGAGCGGTACAGCATACTGGCGGACATTCCCAACAGGAGAAGGGCCAGACCGCCCCGCCAGGCGGACTCCCCCTTCACGGCGCACAGAACGGTGAACAATTCCAGACAGCCCGCCCCAAAGCCAAGAGCCTTGCTGTTGGCACGGGCCTCAATTTCCTGATCCCGCTCGTCATATAACGGGCGGCGATTGGCCCATTTGACAGGCTGTTCTATAACATTTTTCTTATCCTCGGCGCTCATAGTAGAGATTCACCCCCAACATAATGATGAACATGGCGATCAATACGCCGCACAGAGTGGCGGCAACGGACAGCGCGAGAGCGGACTTGGTAAAGCCGTACAGTACAAGGGCTATCCAGCAGCCGCCCAGCAGCAGGTAGTTCATGATACGGACCGTCGCGTGGCCGGACTTGATCGCCAGATAGCGGTCCCTCTCATCGGCGTACCGGGAGAGCTCCTCCTCGATCCCTCGGTGGGTGAAGGCGAAATAAAAGCTGACCAGGGAAATGGATACAGCCAGCAGGGCGGACAGGAGGAAACGAAGCTGAAAGCCGTCCAATAGGAGTTTACAGGCACAGGCGGCCGCCAAAAACATCAACAGGATGCCGGAGGCCAGATTCCGGACGCTTTTGATCTTCACAGGACGAACCTCCTAGACATGTTTTTCATAATAGACGGCAAAGATAATGGACAGGATGAAACATAGGCTCACATTCAGTCCACAGATTAGGAAAAGGAAGCCGAATACAAGTTTTTTTGTGACGGCATAGGCCAGAACCCCCGCCAGCATGAGGGCCATCTGAACATAAAAGAGGATGTTGCCCACCATGGCGTCCCCCTTCAGGCGGACCAGCTTGTTGCGTTCATCCCGTTCCTCGGTCTTATCCTCGATGGTGGCCCGTTTGGAGAAAGCCCGGACAAAACCGGTGACGCCCATTGCCAACAGGAGCACGGAGAGGATCACCGACTTGATCTGCTGGGGCAGAAAATCGTGGGGGTCAACAATATCTCGGTACAGACAGAAGAGACCGCCTATCGTCCAGAACACGCCCCAAATGAGACCTTTTTTGTTATATATTTTCATATTCCTTGTCCTCCAGCTCCTTATTTTCTTCCAGGCAGCATAGCTCCTCCAGACTGACCCCGAACACCAGAGCGATGCGGTAGGCCAGCAGCAGAGAGGGGTTGTACTGCTCCTTTTCAATGGAGATGATCGTGCGGGAGGATACATGGACCAAGTCGGCCAACTGCTGCTGGGTCATGCCGGCGGCGGCCCGAAGCTCCCGGACTTTGTTTTTCAACCCCGATCCCTCCTCTTTCTAAATATGAAGCGTGCTTCACGTGAAGCTTGCTTCATATTATACACAGGCGGGAGCTTTTGTCAAGCTGCTGGAAAACATTTTTTTCATGGAGAAATTTCCGCTTGGCCGCACATACTGTTCCCGAAGGGACAAGGAAGGGGCGGAGCGGGTGAAAACAGGAAAAATACTTTGGCTGGCGGCATGGCTGGCGGCCTTTCTCCTATGGCCGGGACCGCCGCAGGAGCTGACTATGACAGGGGGAGCGACTACAGTGGAGCTTGAGGAGGGAGAGCCGCCGCTGGTGGCACTGACCTTTGACGATGGCCCCAGAAATTCCACCACCGGCCGGCTGCTGGACGGACTGGCGCTGCGGGAGGTGCCCGCCACCTTTTTCCTGGTGGGCAACCGGATTGAGGGCAGCGAGGAGCTGATACGCCGTATGGCGGCAGACGGACACCAGATTGGGATTCATACCTTTGAACACGTCGTGGTATCAGACCTATCCCGCAAGGATTTTGACCTTCAGGTGGGCAAGACAAGGGCGCTTTTGGCAGAGATCCTGGGCGATGGGGAGTTTTGGCTGCGTCCCCCCTACGGCCTGTTTGACAGCTCGGTTCGCAAGTGGGCGGACTGCCCCATCATTCTGTGGTCGGTGGACCCGGAGGACTGGAAGGACAAGGATGTGGACCGCATTGTGGCAGCGGTGGTAGAGCATGTGAAGGATGGGGATATTATCCTGATGCACGATATCTTTGACACCTCAGTAGATGCGGCGCTGCGGGTAGTGGATAATCTGTTGTCTGAGGGTTACTGTTTTGTCACCGTGGAACAGCTGATGGAGGAGCGGCAGGTGGAGCCGGCGGAGGGAACTGTATTCCGGGCCCTGCCGCCGAAGGGAGAGGATGGGAAATCCTCTGGATCATAGATAAGGGCGGCCCTGGGACGATTAAATTTGTAAAAACGATTGTATTTTCCCCCGGTATCAGGTAAAATAGCGATAACCAGTAAAAACAAAGGAGGAAAACAGATATGAAAATAGCCCGTTTCGTCCTGAAGATCGTGGCTCTGTCCCTGGGCGCCGCCGCCATGGTCTGCGCCATCATCGCCTATTGGGATGCGTTGGTTGAGCTGTGCGGGCACGCCAAGGGGAAGCTGCAGCGCACGGCCTGTGCCTCTGAGTATGACGATTACGAGGAGTAAATTCCCGTGAAAGGCCATAGAATAGAGGGCCGCCCAGGAAGGGCAGGCCCTCTATTTTGCTATTATTGGGGAAGGATGTAAACAGTTTTTGAATTTCAACGGGACCGTCTTGACATTTTTTAGAGCGGTGTTAAAATAATCAACGTGTTAATTATTAACCCGTTAATTAATTGGAAAGGAGGGGAGTGCTTTGATCCCGGTCTCCAACGAGCTGGAGCTGCTGTCCCAGCAGATTAACCTGGCGCACCGGGCCGCTGTTCAGGCGGAATTGATCGCCGCAGACCTAAACGAGATCGGCCACCCCATGCTGCTGACCATCCTGCAAAGCTGTGCCGACAGCGACCCGGACGGCCAGTGTCACGCCCAGCGGGAGCTGGCCGAGTTGCTGCATATCTCGCCGGCTGCGGTGGCAAACTCACTGAAATCACTGGAAAAGGGAGGATATATCCGGCGGGAGCGCGGACGAGACGCGCGGCGCAACCGTGTACTGCTTACCCCCAAGGGGCAGCAGGCGGTCATCGGCTGCCAAATGGCCTTTGAAACTGTGTCCCGGCAGATGCTCCAGGGCTTCTCCCCGGTGGAGCGGGAGCAGTTGCTATCCTTCCGCCGGCGAATGCTCCATAACTTGCGGGGGGAGTCCCCCACAAAGACCCAAGCAAAGGAGGAACCTTAATTTGCTTTCTCTGTTTCTTACCCATTTGGAGGGGTACAAGAAGGACGCGATCAAGTCCCCCATCCTGATTACCCTGGAGGTCATCTGCGAGCTGATCCTCCCTCTGGTCATGGCGGAGATCGTGGATGTGGCCATCCCGGCCGGAGATGTGGGCTACATCTTTCTGATGGGCGGTCTGATGCTCCTGTTGTCCCTCTTCGCCATGGCCTGCGGCGTGGGCTCGGCAAAATACGCCACCTTCGCCAGCCAGGGCTTTGGCGCTAACCTGCGCCAGTGTCTGTTCGACAAGGTACAGGAGTTTTCCTTCGCTGACATCGACCGATTTTCTTCCGCTTCTCTCATTACCCGGATGACCAACGATGTCAACGCCATGACCATGATGCTGAATATGGGCCTGCGGATGCTGGTCCGGGCTCCGGTGATGCTCGTCGCCGCCCTGGTCATCTGTATTTCCATTAACGCCAGGCTGGCTATCGTGCTGGTGGTGGTCATCCCCCTGATGATACTGGCCATTGGAATTCTGATGAAGATATGTACCAGGCTCTTTGAGACGATGCAGAAGAAAATCGATGGGCTGAACAACACCCTGCAGGAGAACCTGGTGGCCATCCGTGTGGTCAAGGCATTTGTCCGGGAGGACCACGAGCGAGGAAAGTTCAAAAAGTCCAATGATGAGCTGATGGAGGCCGCTCTGAACGTAGGGCTGAAGATCATCGCTATCATGCCTATCATGATGCTGGCCATGAACGGCGCCACGGTAGCCGTCCTGTATCTGGGCGGCAGGATGGTTATGGCGGAGGGCTTTCTGCTGGGCGACTTGCAGGCATTTATCAATTATATCGCCCAGATCCTGATGAGCGTGATGATGGTGGCGATGGCCCTGCTCCAGCTCACCCGTGCCCAGGCCTGCGCCCACCGCATCCATGAGGTGCTGAACACCGAGCCCTCCGTGGAGAACAAACCCCAGGGCGAGATTTACCGGGTGGCCCCACCGGAGGGGCAGTCCGGGGCCGTAGACCGCGTCCTTCCCGCTCCCAGGGGCAGAGTGGAGTTCCAAAACGTTTCCTTCCGCTACGCGGCTGCCGGCACGGGGGACGACGTGTTGTCCGGTATTAGCTTTACTGTGGAGCCCGGCCAGTTCGTGGCCATTGTGGGCGGCACCGGCACCGGCAAGTCCTCGCTGGTCAACCTGATCCCCCGGTTCTATGATGTTACCGGCGGCGCCGTCCTGGTAGACGGTGTGGATGTGCGGGACTACCCGCTGGAGGAGCTGCGGGCCCGTATCGGCATGGTGCTCCAGACCAACGTGCTCTTTACCGGCACCATCCGGGAGAACCTGCTCTGGGGCCGCCCCGACGCCACAGAGGAGGAGATGATCCAGGCGGCCAAGGATGCCCAGGCCTATGACTTCATCATGTCCTTCCCGGACGGCTTCGATACCCTGCTGACCCAGGGAGGGACCAACGTGTCCGGCGGCCAGAAGCAGCGGCTGTGTATCGCCAGGGCCATGCTCCGCAAGCCAGCCATCCTGATCCTGGACGACAGTACCTCGGCGGTGGACTCGGCCACCGAGGCTGCCATCCGCCAGTCCTTCGCGGAGAACTTGAAGGATACTACTGTGATCATTATTGCCCAGCGGATCTCCTCCGTGCAGTACGCTGACGAGATCCTGATCCTGGACGACGACCACATCGCCGGCAGGGGCACCCATGAGGAACTGCTGGCCAACAATACCATTTATCAGGAGATCTATCAATCTCAGCAAGAGGGGGTGGGTGGATAATGCCAGGACCCAATAGAGCCCCAAGAGGGGGCTATGCCAAACCGAAAAATATGGCCAAGACGATCCGCCGCCTTGTAGGATATCTGACCAAGAGCAAGCTGCCGCTGGTCGCCGTGTTCCTGTTTTTGATGCTGTCTGTGTTTACCAACCTGGGCGGCTCCTATATGATGCGGGATATCATCAACAGCTTCATCTGGTCGGGCTGTACCGACTTTGCTGGGCTGGCCCTGTCTGTGGGCAAGCTGGTAGGCGTCTATCTGATCGGCTGTGTGGCCACCTACTGCCAGTCCGCCGTCATGGTCCGGCTGGCCCAGAGGGGCGTCAACCGGCTGAGAAAAGACCTGTTTGACAGCCTTCAGTCCCTTCCCCTCAGCTACTTTGACAAGCATCCCCACGGTGAGCTGATGAGCCGCTTTACCAATGACGCGGATAACGTACAGATGGCTCTGGAGCAGAGCGTAGTTTCTCTGTGCTCTAGCTGCCTGATGTTTGTGGGTCTGGTGGCCATGATGCTGTTCATCAACTGGAAGCTCTTTCTGGTTACCGCCCTGCTGCTGATAGTGACTGTGTATCTCTTTAGGACACTGGGCGGACGGAGCCGGAAATATTACCAGCAACAGCAATCTGCCCTGGGTGATGTCAATGGCGAGATCCAAGAGATCATTGAGGGGCTGAAGGTGGTTAAGGCCTTCACCCACGAGGAACAGGCCAAGGAGGACTTCCGCAAGCTGAACACCGCCTACCGGGACGCGGCGCAAAAGGCCAACTTCTACTCCATCATGATCATGCCGGTTTCGGGCAACCTAATGAACATCAGCTATGCCCTCACTGCCGCCTTCGGCGGCCTGTTGTCCGTCCTTCAGGGCTTTGACCTGGGTGGCCTGGTGGTGTATCTGAACTACTCCAAGCAGGTTGGCCAGCCCCTGAATCAGATCTCCCAGCAGATGACCACCCTGCTGTCCGCCTTGGCTGGCGCTGAACGCATCTTCGATGTGATGGACACCAAGCCCGAGGTGGACGAGGGCACCGTCACCCTGATCGAGGTGGAGAAGGATGCCAATGGCACCCTGTCCCCCTTCAATGGAAAGGGACACTCCCACACCTGGGCGTGGAAGACGCCCAGGACCAGCGGCATGGCGCTTGTCCCCGTGCTGGTGGAGGGCGACGTGCTCACCGAGCTGGGCCAGGCCGTCCGAGAGAAGACTGGGCTCAAGCTGCTGCTCCCCGGCGAGGACTCCCCGGATGGCATCTGGGTGCGAGTAGCGGCTGACGGCACCCTCGTCGAAGTACAGGATCTGGCCTCTCTGGCCGGCCACGGCTGGGCCTGGAAATACCCGGACCACAACCACAATGCCTCCCTCCATCTTATCCGGGGGGCGGTCCGAAATGTCCCTGGGGAGGACTACTATCTCACTGAGCTGAAGGGCGCCGTCCGGTTCAGCCATGTGGACTTCTCCTATGTCCCCGGCAAGCGCATCCTGCATGATGTGTCCGTCTACGCCAACCCAGGCCAGAAGATCGCCTTCGTGGGCTCCACCGGCGCGGGAAAGACCACCATCACCAACCTCATTAACCGCTTCTATGAGATTGAGGGTGGTATGATCACCTATGACGGTATCAATGTACGTTCCATCCGAAAGGACGATTTGCGCCGGTCCCTGGGGGCGGTGCTTCAGGACACCCATTTGTTCACCGGCACCATTATGGACAACATTCGATACGGGCGGCTGGACGCCACCGACGAGGAGTGCATTGCCGCGGCAAAGAGTGCCAATGCCCACTCCTTTATCCGCCGTCTGCCGGACGGATACAACACTATGGTCACTGGGGACGGGGCCAACCTGTCCCAGGGCCAGCGGCAGCTGCTGGCCATCGCTAGGGCGGCGGTGGCGGACCCGCCGGTGATGATCCTGGATGAGGCCACCTCCTCCATCGATACCCGGACCGAGGCCCTGATCCAGAAGGGCATGGACGCCCTGATGGACGGACGGACTGTGTTTGTCATCGCCCATCGGCTGTCCACGGTCCGCAACTCCAACTGCATCGTGGTTATCGAACACGGCGAGATCGAGGAAAAGGGCAGTCATGATCAACTGCTGGAAAAGCGGGGCCGGTACTACCGCCTGTATACCGGGCAGTTCCAGCTTTCCTGACCGGAGGGAAGCCCTGCCCGGGGTTAGCCTGGGCAGGGCTTCAACAGACAGAGATAGGAGGACAGAGCGATGGAAACCACCCGGATGGATCTTCTTGTGACCCTGGACGAGCATTACCTGCCCCAGCTTAGGGTGATGCTGACATCCCTGCGTCTAAGTCATCCCGGCGTCCAGTGCAGGGTCTATCTACTCCATCGGAGCATCCCGGAGGAGCGGCTGGCCGCGCTGGAGAGCGGCCTTGCCGGATGGGGCTACCAGTTGGTGCTTATCCGAGTAGATGAGGCTGTTTTTCAGGATGCTCCGGTGACAGACCGGTATCCCCAGGAGATGTACTACCGCCTGCTGGCCGCCCGCTTTCTGCCGGAGGAGCTGAAACGGGTGCTGTACCTGGACCCGGACACCCTGGTGATCAACTCTCTGCTCCCTCTGTGGGAGCTGGAGCTAGACGGCCATCTGTTTGCCGCTGCGGCCCATACGGGCAAGACGGAGATTGCCAACAATGTCAACCGCTTCCGGCTGGGGACGGAGGGAGACTATTACAATTCCGGCGTACTGTTAATGGATTTAGAGCGGTGCAGAAACGAGATTCACACGGAGGAGCTGTTCGATTACGTGTCTAACCACGGGGACGAGCTGATCCTGCCGGACCAGGATATTCTCAACGCGCTCTATGGCGGCCGGGTGCTGGCTGTGGACGATTTTATATGGAACTATGACGCCAGAAATTTCAGCAACTACTTGGTGCGGAGTATGGGAGAGGCGGACCTGGACTGGGTCATGGCCCATACCGCCGTCCTGCACTTCTGCGGCAGGGAGAAGCCCTGGAAAAAGAACTACCGCCGCCGGTTCCGGGTGCTGTACCGCCACTATATGAACTTGGCGGACAAATACCTGCCGGAAGCCGGCACATGAGTTGAAAGGGCCCTGTCCACATGGACAGGGCCCTTTTTTCTTATAGATTTGAATGGGTCTCCGTTTGACGCTTTTTTCACTCCGACCACTGGGCCACGGAAAAGAGCGCCCCTGCCCCCAGGCCAAACAAGGCGGGCAGGGAGAACAGCATTCCATAAAAGTAGTCGGGGAAGGCGAGAAAGGAACCGTCATCCAGCCAGTAGGTATTGGGCAGAGGAAGACAGTCTACTGCCCCCAGAAAGCAGACCATCCCTGCCAGCATGACCAGGACAGCGGGCCCCCACTTGGCCCAGCGGGGCAGACGGCTCCGGGAGAGGAAGAACTGGATGATCCCTGCCGTCAGGGGTGCTAAGACGAAAAAGGCCAGGGCTTCCATAGGGCACCTCCGTTTTTCAATGTATAGGGATAAAAACAGTCAGGCTGCCGGGAAGACCCAAAGCGGCCAGATGGGAAACAAAACATTATATAGATGGATCTCTTTTTTCATGCTTGTCCCTCCCCCGGCCCAGCTTCCCAACACCCCATACAATCCAGGCCAGAATACAGCCTGCCGTCGGTGCCGTGCACCAATATAGAAACAGGACCCATCCCAGGACGGCCCATCCCGCGCTGCCCACAAAGACAAGCCCGGGGACCAGAAGCAACATCAGCGGGGCGAACAGCCGCCAGTGTGGCTTTGCCAGACGGCACAACAGCAGTTGGAGAAAAAACATGGGGATGCTGTGGAAGTACAGGAGCAGACCCTGGTGCCAGGGCGGGATGTTCAGAGGCAGGTCCCAAAAGGCGGAGAGAAAGATCACCAGATAGGCTGCCAGGGACATCAGAAACAAAGTCAACAGAATTTTATCTGTTTTGTCCATGATAGGCTTCATCTCAATCGCTCCTTTCTTGTCCGCGATTCTATCATGCATCGGAAAAGGATCATAAGCCGGACACCGGCAGGGGTCAGAGGGACAGCCTCAAAGGAGACAAGAGGCTCTATTTCGGTTTGCCCAGCTTCCCTCCCAAAAAGAGGGACAGCGCCAACAGGGAGCAGTATATCCCGTACAATAGGTGCTCTAGCGTATCAAAGGAAATAAAACCGCCTCCGCTGGGATAGAATTGAATATAAGGCCCCACACCTATCGACAGGAGCAGGGCATAGCCGAGCAGCAGGGCCACACTGACCCGCGCAAGCCAGATCCCCAGAGTGTCCCGCCCGGCTCTGGCTGACAGCCGCCGTGTCAGGAAGCCAAACAGGAATAAAAGCGGGAATAGGCCGAGAAGAAGCCACATCATTACGGTATCACAGGACCCAGACACACTGTAATGGATATACCCATCCTGATATTCCGCTGAAATGTTCTCTACAAATCCCAGCATTTCCATGGGCCAATACCATTTAATCTCCATGGTCAGCCCCCTCACTGGGCGTTCGATTCTTTCTTGGGAACGCCCGACGGTACAGCCAGCCCATCACGTTGCCAGCCAGGGCGGGGAGAGCGATCATAAAGCAGTGAAACAGGGCGGAGCTGTTATATATCAGATATACCATGGGCAGATAGAACAGGAAACAGGCCAGGGGATATAGGGGGCATACTCCCTGCCGCTTTCCCAGGGACAGGCCGGATAGATAACCTACTACCGGCAGGATCAGATAAGGCAGAAGCAAACCGGACAGTACGGGAACATCTACCACAAAGGTCCTGTCCACCCACCTCAGCGCCGCCGGCAGCAGGTTGCACACCAACAGCAAGAAGGGCAGATAAGGCAGGGTTTCCCGCCACTTCAGGGGAGAGGGACCGGCAGCCAGCCCCAACAATTCCCGAAGCTGGATCACCTCCATATACCACCCGATCCACCGGCCCAGCCAGATCAGGAAATAGAGCAGGGTCAGCAGAGCCACCCACAGCAGCAAGTCCCAGCCGAAATCCAACCACCGGCAGCCTGTCAGTAACAGGGAGAAACAGAGGACAGTGGCTCCCCAATGGACCAGGGAGAGCAGGATCAGCTTTTTTCCCTCGTTTGCAAATGGCAGGGTGGCTAAGGAGACCACGGCCCCGAAGAGACCGCCTAACAGGAGCTGGACTACTAAGGCCAGTGCCGCCGAGCCGTAAAACTGGACCGCGGCGGGGGACACTGGGATAGACTGTCCATTGGATACTCCAAAGGAGAGGAGCAGCCAGGCCAGCAGGGTGGTCAGAATAGCGCCTAATAGGGCGCCGGCGGCCAGACGGATGGACCAGATTTTACGGATATCCCTCATGTTTTATCCCCACCTCTCAGGTTCAAGGTATCCTTGATTTTTTTCACATACCGCCGGGATACATAGGCGTGGACCGCCCCTTCCAGAGTCATTCGGATGGTCCCGGCCAGGGACAGGTCGATGGCAGTCACCCGGTCCAGATTGATGATCTCACTGTTGGAGATGCGGACAAAGCGGGTGGTGTCCAGCCGCTCCTCCAGCTCGTACAGCCGCAGATGGACCGCGTAGATCTGGTTTTCGGTCTGGGCAGATACACCCTTGCCATCGGCAAAGAAGCGGAGAAATTCCTCCTGCCGGACCGGCAGGGCCCGCTCCCCGCGCCACACGGTGATGGGGCCCAGAGAGAGGCCGGACAGATGCGCTCGAAGCCGCTCCAGGGACGGGCTGTCCTCCCCGGCCAGGATGACCACCTTGGGTTCCTGCCGGCCAGGCTCCAGCTTCAGTTCTACCTCCATGACCGTTCCACCTCCCTATGTTTTTCTGTCCCCAGTATATCCGTTTTGACCCCGAAGGTCCAGAGATTTGGGACAGGTGGTCGTTTTTCCGGGATAAATGGTTTTACATTCCCCGTTGACAACCTCCTGACAGTGCGATAAAATACAAAAGATACCATGGAGAGTCCACCATACGCCCCTGTACCTCACCGGGATAGAGGGTCCGCCTCCTAAGCGGAATGTAGTGCGTTCGAGTCGCGCCAGGGGTGCCACTCCGGCGGACATCTCCATGGCATCGACTTTTTATACATGGAGATGAATGAAATGGAACGCGTCACCGTCGCCGCCATCTTTGCCGACCAGGAAAAGCTGGGCGGCCAGACCGTCACCGTATGCGGCTGGGCCCGGACCATCCGGGACATGAAAACCTTTGGGTTTATCGAGCTGAATGATGGCTCCTGCTTCAAGAACCTGCAGGTCGTCATGGACGCCAATGTCCTGGACAACTATAAGGAGATTGCCGGTCAAAACGTGGGCGCCGCGCTGATCGTCCGCGGACAGGTGGTGCTGACCCCCGAAGCCAAGCAGCCCTTGGAGGTGAAGGCCGCTTCTATCCAGGTGGAGGGTGTTTCCGCCCCCGATTATCCCCTGCAGAAGAAGCGCCACAGTGTAGAGTTCCTGCGGACCATCCAGCACCTGCGGCCCCGGACCAACCTGTTCTCCGCCGCCTTCCGGGTGCGCTCCGCCACCGCCCACGCTATCCACTGCTTCTTCCAGGACCGGGGCTTTGTCTATGTCCACACCCCCATCATCACCGCCAGCGACTGTGAAGGGGCGGGCGAGATGTTCCAGGTGACTACCCTGGACCTGGAGAACGTGCCCAGGAACGAGGACGGCACTGTGGACTACACCCAAGATTTCTTCGGCAAGCGGGCCAATTTGACCGTATCCGGTCAGCTCAACTGTGAGAACTTTGCCATGGCCTTCGGCAACGTGTACACCTTTGGCCCTACCTTCCGGGCGGAGAATTCCAACACGCAGCGGCACGCCGCCGAATTCTGGATGATCGAGCCGGAGATGGCCTTTGCCGACCTGAACGACTATATGGACAACGCCGAGGCCATGATCAAGTATGTCATCCGATATGTCATGTCTCACTGCCCGGACGAGATCGACTTCTTCAACTCCTTTGTGGACAAGGGCCTGAAGGAGCGGCTGGAGCACGTAGCCAACTCCGAGTTCGGCCGGGTCTCCTACACCGAGGCGGTGGAGATTTTGAAGAAGGTCAACGACCAGTTCGACTTCAAAGTGGAGTGGGGCACCGACCTGCAGACGGAGCACGAACGATACCTCACCGAGCAGGTGTTCAAGCGCCCCGTCTTTGTCACCGACTACCCCAAGGAGATCAAGGCCTTCTATATGCGCCAGAACGATGACGGCAAGACCGTGGCCGCCGCCGACTGTCTGGTGCCAGGCATCGGCGAGCTCATCGGCGGCTCCCAGCGTGAGGAACGGCTGGAACTGCTGGAGGGCCGCATCAGGGAGCTGGGCATGGACCCCAAGGACTACTGGTGGTACTGCGATCTGCGGCGCTACGGCTCCTGCCGGCACGCCGGGTATGGCATGGGCTTCGAGCGGATGGTGATGTACCTCACCGGTATCAACAACATCCGCGATGTGGAGCTTCACCCCCGTACTGTGGGCAATGCAGAGTTCTGACAATGAAGTCGGAGCTGGAGCGGATCCCTGGAGTGGGGCCGAATATGGCCCGCCACTTGGCGGATATTGGCTATACCACTTTGAATTCCCTGCGAGGCGAGGACCCGGAGCACATTTATCAAAAGGACTGCTTGTTCCAGGGCTGTCAGGTGGACCGGTGTGCCCTGTATGTCTACCGGCTGGCGGTGTACTATGCCGAACATGGGAGCTGCCCGGCGGATAGGCTAAACTGGTGGGACTGGAAGGATTAAAACATGGCGGACGCTACAGCGTCCGCCATGTTTCATTTTAACGATGACTTCATCTGGCCTGCTGCCCGCTTTTCAATGCGGATGACCAGAGCCGTTCGGTCATCGGTGACCTCTTTGGGGCTGTCGGTAATGAGTTCACGGGCCAGGTCCTTGGGGCTGGCCCCGTCAAACTGGGCTAGCTTGTCCTTGACCCACTGGTCCTCCCCGGCACCGCAGATACCGTCGCTCACCATAAGCACTGTGTCCCCTGGCGCCAGCTTCAGGGTGAACTGGTCCAGCGCCCCCTGCTCTCCCTCGGCCAGCCCGGCGGGGAGGGAGGTGCCGGACAGCCTCTGGACCGCAGAGCCCTTTTTTACATAGCTGGGAGCGGCCCCCAGCTTGAACAGCTGGCCCTCGCCGGAGAACAGGTCCACCTGGAGCAGGTCTACCGTAGTAAAGCCGCCGGTTTCCTCTCCGCGGAGCGCCAAGGCGGAGGAGAGGGTGGACAGGGCGTGACGTGGTTCTACCCCGGCCTGGAGGAACTGCTCCAGCAGACGAACCGCCAAGGAGCTCTCCCGGTTGGCGTCAGGGCCGCTGCCCATGCCGTCGCACAGGAGGACATACAGCTTGCCGTCGGACCGCTTGAAATAGGTTCCGGAGTCGCCGCTCACCGTCTCGCCGCTCTTTTTCTGGGCGGCCACTCCGGCCAGAGCCATCAGCGGCTCCTGCTGGAGAAGGGAGATGGAGTCCTCTCCGGGCTGGTCCACCCGGAGGGGGACACCCAGCAGGTCAGACAGGTCGGACAGACGGCTGGGCCGTGCCAGGGCAGCGCAGCCAGGACCCTCTGCCTCCACCCGGAGCAGGCCCCTGCTGTCCCGGTATACCGCGGTCCGGATGTCCAGTCCCAGCTCCGCCACCCGCTGGCGCAGCTTCCGGTCTCCCAGCAGGTCGGGAATGAGCTCCCGGCTCAGTTCTGCAGAGGCAGCCCCCAGCAGATCAGCCAGTTGGGCATACTGCCGGCCCACTGCCGCCCGGCTCTCCTTGACCCGAGCGTTGTACTGGCGGCGGTAGAACAGGGCGGTGAGTTCCTCGTTTACGGTGGATAGAAAGGCGGAGAAATGGATGCATCGGTGGGAGAAATGGCTGGGAAAGTCACTCCCCTCCGCGCGGCCCCGCTCCACCATGGCGGGGGTGGCGTCATTGAGAGCGTTGAAGGTGGTAGTGTAATTCTGCTGCCAGCAGTTGTTCCGGAGAGAGCAGGAGCGGCATACCCTGCTGGCGGTTCGGTCAAAGACGGTGGCTACGTCATTGTCATTCTCCGGGGGACGGAAGGCGGAGCGCAGGGAGTCGCACAGGGTACGGAAGGCCTTGGCTGTGGCCTCCAACTGATGCTGGACCAGGGCTTGGGCCCGCAGGTCCACAGGGCCGGCCATCTGGGGAGCCAGCCACACGCCCAGCTTGCGCATGGGCCGCTGGGGCAGCAGGAGAAAGGCCACCGAGGCCACAAATACCTCGTACAGAATGGACAGAGGCAGCTCCCGCTCCCAGGTCCATAACACTGCGCCACCATTGACCAGTACATAGACCATGGCGGCCCACAGCCGTGCCTTGCCCCGGCACAGGCCAGCCATCATGCCGGACAGACCGTAGGCCATGGTGTACATGGGGGCGCCTGCTCCGGCCAGGTCCATGGCCATGCCCAGAGACACCCCGGCGATGGCTCCGGTGGCCAGACCGCCCTGCCAGGCGGCGGTTATCACCGCCAACACAGCAAGGATGCGGCCTAGAGAGATATCCTTATAGATGTAGAGGGGGACCAGCGCCATCAGCGCGGTGGCCAATAAAACCAACAGGCCGGCCCGGCGGGTAGGGGAGAGGAGCCTGTCCTCCCGGTGGACACGCATAGGGACCAGGACCGCCCGGTAGCACCAGACGGCCGCTGCAGTCAGGCAGACCTCCAGAGAGAAATAGATGGCGTCAACTGTCTTCCATCCCTGTTGGGACAGATAGATAAAACCCGCCGCCCCGTTGATAGCGGCGGTGAGCAGCGGCATGGTCCAGGAGCGACGGATCGCCTTCAGATCGTAGAAGGCGAAGGCCACAGCAAAGGTGAGAATGGAGGCGGAGGCGTACCGCAGCCCGTCCGCGAAGCCCATCTGGCACAGATATCCGAAGCAGGCTCCCAGCAGAGCCGCCCCTCCGCACAGTCCGGAGCCCGCCGCCCCGACCAGGGCCACCCCGAAGGGGGAATACCCCTCAAAGATGACCGCCCCGGCCAGCACCGCCGCCAGCAGCAGATGGATACCCGCCTCCGCCCACAAGGTGAGGGCGGAGGCGGACAGCTGGATCTGACCGGTCTGTTTGGACTGCTGCCGAAGTTTGTTGAGCTTTCCGTGTATGCTTTCTCTGGCCGTCATGCCTGTTTCCTCCTATGTATACGGCCCAAGAGGGCCTGTCCTAACCTGATGTGCCCCATTATATTCCAATTTCTGGAAAAGATGCGTCGAATGGTGTAAGGGTGGGCCGGTAGAGGAAGGGAAAAGAGGACAGAAGTTGGGACTTGTATTTTTGCGGAAAATCGAATACAATAGAAACTGTATTAATATGGATTCCTATCCTGCGCGAAAGGAAGGTAGAGATCTATGAAACTGCAGAACGAGCTGGGCGAGATCCGCATCAGCAGCGATGTTTTTACCGCCATCACAGGAAGCGCCGCCACCAACTGTTACGGCGTGAAGGGGATGGCTGTCCGCTCTAAGACAGACGGTCTGGTCCATCTGCTGAAGCGGGAGTCTATGGCCAAGGGCGTGAAGGTCTATTATAACGAAGATGGAACTGTGTCCATCGAACTGCACATCATTGTGGAAAACGGGGTCAACCTGATGGCTGTCTGCCGCTCCATTATGAGCGAGGTCCGCTATGTGGTCAGCCAGACCACGGGAGTAGAGGTCGCCTCGGTGGATGTGTGTGTGGATTCCATGCGCTTTTAACCATTCATAGAAAGGAAAATAGCCACTATGGTACACAATATTGACGCGGCGGCTTTCCAACGAATGGTGATTCATGGAGCCGCTGCCATCAGCGCGCAGAAACAGCCCATCAATGATCTAAATGTATTTCCTGTCCCGGACGGCGACACAGGCACCAATATGTCCCTGACCATCGGCGCGGCCGCTGCGGAGATGAAAAAGAACCGCTATCAGGCTGTGGGTCAGGCCGCCCAGGGGACCGCTTCGGCCCTGCTGCGGGGGGCCCGGGGCAACTCCGGCGTCATCCTGTCTCTGTTGTTCCGCGGCTTTGCCAAGGCGATCAAGGAGAAGGAAACCATGGACGGCCGGGATCTGGCTATCGCTCTGGATTTCGGCGTGGCCGCCGCCTATAAGGCGGTTATGAAGCCCGCCGAGGGCACCATCCTCACGGTGTCCCGTCTGGCCGCCGCCCGGGCCGCCGGCTGTGCCCGGGAGAACAATGACGTCGAGGCCGTGCTGGAGGCTGCCATTCAGGAGGGCCATGTGGCTCTGGCCGACACGGTCAACCTGAATCCCGTGCTGAAGAAAGCCGGGGTAGTGGACGCCGGTGGAAAGGGCTTTCTGGTCATCCTTCAGGGCATGCTGGATGAGCTCCGGGGACTACCCATGCCTGAGGTGATGGAGGAGAAGGAGGGCTCCGGGGATAAGGCCGACTTTGAGGCCCTGTCCGTGGAGGATATCACCTTTGCCTTCGACACCGTGTATATCATCCGCAAGGACCGGGAGGATGTGGACCTGGAGCCTCTGCGCCGCTATTTGAATTCCATTGGCGACAGTCTGGTCATTGGTGAGGACGACACCGCCTTTAAGGTTCATGTCCACACCAACATACCCGGCCAGGCCCTGACCGAGTCCCAAAAATACGGGACGCTGGAGCTGGCCAAGATCGAGAATATGCGTACTCAGGCGGAGGATCTGGCCGCCGGCAAGCACGTCCAGAGCACTGACGATCTGGAGAATGTGGAGCGGGAGCTGGAGGCCGGCGGGACTGAGGGCCCGGCCAAGGCGGCGCCAGAAAAAAAGTTTGGCTATGTGGCTGTCTGCGCCGGCGCTGGACTGGAGGCTGTATTCCGTGACTTGGGCGTGGACGGACTAGTAGGTGGAGGACAGACCATGAACCCCTCCACAGAGGACATTCTGAAGGAAATCGAGCGCACACCGGCTGAGATCGTCTATGTCCTGCCCAACAATAAAAACATCATTATGGCGGCCGAGCAGTGTGTGTCCCTGTGCGAGGATAAAAAGGTGGTGGTCCTGCCCACCAAGACTATCCCCCAGGGCATCTCCGCTATGCTGTGCGCCGAACCGGACGCCAGTGAGGAGGACAATACTGCCGCCATGACAGACGGCTTTAGCCGGGTCCGGACCAGTGAGATTACCTACGCGGCGCGGGACTCCGACTTTGGCGGCTTTGCCATCAAGCAGGGGGACTATCTGGCCCTGGAGGAGCACCAGCTCTTTGGCACGGACCGGGACTTGGAATCCATGCTGGACCGGCTGGCCCACTCGGAGGGACACCAGGAGGCAGAGTTTATCTCTATCTTCTATGGAGAGGACGTTACAGAGGAGCAGGCCCAGCGGGCGGAGGAGATCTTCGCGGCGGCCTGCCCCAAGGCGGAGGTCAGCCTGCTGCCCGGCGGCCAGCCCGTCTACTACTATATGATATCTGCGGAATAAGGACAAAACAGAGCAGGCCCTCTCCAGATATGGAGAGGGCCTGCTCTGTTTTGCGGTCAGGGACAGGGCGTTCCGTTTTCCTTCTGTCCTGTGGAAGGCTGATTTCAGAATAGCCAAGCGGGCAGTTGCCCGATATGGTGGCTGCCGATTAAACTAAGATTTGAGATTATTGCTGAACTATGAAATTGGAAATAATATCTGCTGCCTTTTCCGCGTTGGAAAAGAGAGCGGGGTACCCTCCGGCTGGGAAAAGATATACAGAAGCTTGGGAAAGCATAAGGCCATTTTTCTATATTCTTCCTCCGGCTTATGAAATAGCGGACGCTTTTCCTCTATGATTCACCAGCACGGAAAGGACAGAGATCCCTCTGGACAAACAGCGCGGACTGTGGTAAGATATTGCTCGACGAGTTCCTTCCAAACCTCGTCCAAGCATAGAAGCGCCGGGTCTCCGACCACGAGGGAGCGGAGCGTGGCAGGGGAAGATCCCTGGCTCTATGTTCGTTCAGCGGTTCCGCCGCTGTTCTCTAAACAAAAAATGGAGGTTTTTTCATGTCCAAATTTACCATCAAAGACCTGACTCTGGCGGCGCTGATCGCCGCCGTCTACGCCGTGCTTACCGTGGCTCTGCCTGTCCCTGCATTCAGCGGAGTCCAATTCCGGGTGGCCGAGGCCATGACGGTCCTGCCCTTCCTGTTCCCGGCCGCCACACCGGGGCTGTTCGTGGGTTGCGTCATCGCCAATCTGTTTTCCCCCTATCCCCTGGATGTGGTGTGCGGCTCCGCCGCCACCCTCATCGCTTGCCTGCTCACCCAGCGGATGCCAAACCGGTGGCTGGCCTCCCTTCCCCCAGTGGTGTGCAACATGGTTATCGTGGGGGCGGAGATCGCCTGGTTCGAGGCCGGCTTCGGCCCGGGTTTTGGAGCAGCCTACGCCTTCAACGCCCTCACCGTAGGGTTGGGCGAGCTGGCCGCCTGCCTTATCCTGGGGCAGTTGCTGCTTTCCGCCCTGCCCAGGGTGCCGGCTCTCCGTCCTTTTATCCCGGAGCGGCGCCTGACTACGACCCGCTGAAGCAAAAGCTCCCGTCCAGAACCGCTGGACGGGAGCTTTTTTTGTGTCAGTCCTCCCCCTCCAGAAAGTAGGAGGCCTCCATGTCGGCCACAGCCAAGGCAAACGCCAGGGGATACTTCTGCAGGGCCTGGCCCACGGTGCGGTTATCCTCGGGCCCGGAAAAGCCCATGTGCCAGCGGATGGCCATAGCCTCCTCCCTGGTCAGACGGATGTAGCCGTTGGCGATGTATACGCTCTTCTCCCCGTGACCATAGGGCAGGGGGTCGTCAAAGGTGTAAGAGGGCACTTTCTCCCATTGACCGGTGGCGTCGTTCTTCACGTTGCGGAACCCCTTTTTATAGCACCCCACTTTGCACAGGTCGTGGAGCAGGGCCACAATAGCCACCGACTCCTCGCCGTACTCCAGGCCATAGAGCTCTTGGACCCGCTCACGCTGGAGATAGTCCACCAGACAGTGATATACGTTCAGGCTGTGCTCACACAGACCGCCTTCATAGGCCCCGTGATACCGGGCGGAGGCGGGGGCCGTGAAGAAGTCGCTTTTATTTTCCAGAAAATCCAGCAGCTTGTCGGCCCCCTCCCGGGTGATGGTGGACTTAAAAATGTCGATAAATTCCTCTTTGCAGGACATGGTGTTCCTCCCTGATCTCAGCCACGCTGGAAGGCGGAGCTGGCATTTATTCTATTATATCATACAGGGGCTTGAAATGCCAGAATGGGCGGCACCCCTAAATTTAATTTTATTTCAATGGAACAGGCGGAGCGGTTCTGCTATGATAGACCTACCATAAAACTTGATTGAGATTAGGAGGAGATGTGATGCGCCTGTGGAGAGGAATTTTAGCTGGGACACTGGCTTTGTGCCTGACAGTCCCAGTCTGTGCCGCTCCGGTGGAGGACACTGTGGCCCAGCAGCGACAGGAGGACCTGGATTTCCTGTATGACACACTGAAACGGGGGCATCCGGACCTGTTTGCCAACACGCCGGAAGAGGAGTTCCTGGCTCGGAGGGGGGAGATAGAGAAGTCGCTGGCTTCGGCCAGCGACCAGACCTTTGCGCTGGATCTGCAAAGCCTGGTTGCTATGGTGGGAGATTCCCACACTACGATAGCTCTGGGCAGCCTGGCCCAGACCATGCGCTATTATCCCATAGCCCTCACTTGGAGGGATGGGAAGTGGTATCTGACTACAGCCCCCGCTGCAGGGAAGGATATGCTGGGGCGGCAGGTCACCGCGGTTAACGGCAGGACTATGGAGCGGGTCGTGGAGGCCTTTGGGGTGGTCCTCAGCGCGGACAACCAGGTAAAACTGCGGCGGCAGTACCGGCAGACCTGTAATGTGGCGGACTTCTACGAATATTTGGGCCTGGTGGAGAAGGGGAAGCCTTTGATCTTGACGCTCACCGGCGGGGAGAGCCTGGAGATCGCTCCTGTGGCCGCGGAGGAGCTGGGCCGGACAGATCTTGTCCAGATGGGCGCTTCTTTGCCCCAGCCCGCGACGGCTGGCCGGGACCAGAATTATCTGGCCTTTCCACTGAATGACAGCGCCTATTATATCCAATATAACAGCTGCATGGAGGACCCGGACCTACCTATGGAGCGATTTTCCGGTCAGGTGCAGGCCGAACTGGAGGCTGGGGATTATCGCCGCATCCTCCTCGATTTACGCAATAATGGAGGCGGCTCCGACGGGGTCATCTGGCCTCTCCTGGAGGTGCTCCGCCAGGAGATGGACAGGGGAACCGAGGTGGTAGGTCTGATCGGGGAGACCACTTTTTCGTCCGCTATCATCAATGCCGTAGAGCTTCAGGAGATGGGAGCGGCGCTGGTGGGCGACCTGACCAGCGGCAGCGTGGACCACTTTGGGTCAGTGGGCTCCTTCCGCCTGCCCAACTCCGGGCTACAGGTGGGCTGCTCCCGGAAGTATATTGATCTGGGGACACTGCTAGACGCTGACGCCGGGCGGGGCGTGGAGCCGCTGGAACCCGATGTACTGGTACCCCAGACCATGGAGGACACGCTGGAGGGCCGCGACACCGCGGTGGAGTGGCTGCTGGCCAATCCCCAGCGGCTGGAGCAAAAGGAATACCCTGGCGCTCCACTGACTCGCGGACGGTTCGTGGCTCTGCTGTGGCAGGCAGCTGGAAGTCCGGACGCACAGAGCGTGGAGATTGCGGATGTTCTCGGCATCGAGTGGTATCTCCCAGCGATTTACTGGGCCGTTGAGAGCGGTGTGGCCGCTGGCACTGGGGAGGGCGGATTCCAGGCCGCCCGACCCATCACCCGTCAGGAGGCGGCTGTGATGGCGGTCAAGGCTGCCCAGCTGTCCGGCCGGGCCGGACAGGGGGAGTTTACTGAGCCTGCGGATGGAGATCAGATTGCCCTGTGGGCCCAGGAAGGAGTTATGCAGGCCCTTTCCCTTGATCTGATGGAGCTTCGGGGCGGAGCGTTCCGCCCGCTGGACCCCATGACACGGACGGAAGGGGAGAAACTGGCCGGCTTATTGTTACAGAAGGAAGATTAGGAAAAAGCGCGCGGAGCCTAGCTCCGCGCGCTTTTTATCTTTAATAGAGCTTGTCCAGTATTTCCACGATATCGCCGATGACCCCGTCATCACAGTGGCACAGGACCCGCGCACCCCAGTCCCGGACCTCTTGGGCACAGTTGGCGGGGGCGAAGGGGATGGCCGACCGGGCCAGCATAGGAATGTCGTTCTGGTTGTCCCCCACACAATACACCTTTCCGGGGTCGATGCCCAGCAGAGACACTAGATGGTCCACCATACCACCCTTGGTGCTTCCCTTTTTGGTGATCTCCAGGTAGTAGGGATTGGAGAAGATGGCCTCATACAGGTGGCCGTACCGCTCCAACAGCCACCGTTGGACCTCAAGAAGAAGTGGGTGATCCTGCTGGAGGATGGCCTTGGTCCAGGGGACGGGCATCTGGCTGACGGGTCTGACCTCATAGTCTGTGCCTACCTTTTTCATATGGGCGTCTGTGATGGGATTGGGGTTGTAGACAAAGATATCCTCGTCGTGATAAGTTTCGATGCCCAGGGAGGGAAAGGCATCCATCAGCGCCCCAAAATCCTGGGGGGCGGTAGGGGACAGGAGCGTCTGGACTAGCATCCGGCCCTGGTGAAAGTCGTACAGGGCGGAGCCGTTGGACAGCACCACGGGGACGTCGATCGGGACCAGATGGACGTGGGGGGAGAAGGTCCTGTGGGCTCTTCCAGTGGCCACGGTGAAGCGGCCACCCTGTCTGCGGAAGTAGTCCAGGGCCTTCAGGTTCCGTTCCGGCACCCGGTGGTGGGAGTCATAGAGCGTATCGTCGAAATCACTGACCAGCAGCAGACCGTCAAATTTTCCCATGGGGGACTTCCTTTCCGCCCTATTGGGGCATTGATGGGAGCGCCATAAAAATACCGCGCTACAACCAAAGAGGCGCGGGATCAAGAGCAGAGAAAAGACCATTCAGGCCCTATACCGGCGCGGCCCAATTAGGAGGACCCGCCGCCCCTCTATTTTGGGGGAATGCACATCCAGCCGTGTCTGCGCCTAGATGTGCATGGCTGAAAATATTGTATGCTATGGGGCCACGCTTGTCAAGGCTGGACGCCGGTAGGGAAGGAGTGGGGGAGGAGGAAACAGGGCGGAAGCCTGTCCTGTCCCAGGATGGGATGGAGCAGGGCCAGGCCATGGTGTCCCAGGCGGTTCAGGAGGGGTGTGAGGAGATGTCCGTGGTTCAGGGCACCGGGGCGGTGGACCACCTGTATTATTACATCTTTGTGAAAAAATAGAAAACTGGGGCTGTCACAGCGTGACAGTCCCAGTTCAAACAGAGGGGTCAATCCTTGTGGTCCTCGGTGACCGCACCGGCACGGTAGGCCTCCAGCAGCCGACGAAGGTCATTGGCCTGGGCCTGGAGCTTTTTACCGATGTCCGTTTCGGCAATTTTAACCCGGGCGTCCATCCTCTCAAAAATGAGGGAGTTGTTGGCAATATCGTGATTATAGCGAATGGCCTCCAGCCGGCCCTCAAAGGGCTGGTGGGACACGATGCGGATATTCCGGGAATTGTAGATCAGCGTATAGCCAGCGATGCCGCTGGTGGGCTGATAGGCCTTGCAGAACCCGCCGTCGATGACGATGAGCCTGCCGCCGCCCTTGATGGGGCTCTCGCCCTTCTTGGCCTTGACGGGGATATGGCCGTTGATGATATGGCAATGGGGACCCTCCAGGCCAAACTCCTTCAGGATGCGCTCGCATACCTCCGGGTCGTTATAAAGGGTGTAGTAGCAGTTTTTGGGCTCGGTCCAGGCGCCCTCATCCTTGATGAGCCGCCGCTCAAAGGTGGTCATTCGGTCCCGGCCGAAGATGGGGCTGTTCCGGCCCGCCCAGAGCCACCACAGGAAGTCCATGCCGAACTGCCGCTCCGGGGAACCGGGCTTGTCATAATAAGCCTTGCGGGCGGTCTTCTCGGCGTAGTCCAAAAACTCCCTGCCAGAGCGCTCTTTTCCGCCGATGGTGAATTTCAGGAAGGAGCCATCCTCGGCCATGGGGATGCAGCCGTGAAACAGGAGATTGCCATTGAACACCTTGTACAGCCCGCCCTTGGAGTAGAGGAAGCGGATGTGCTGCTGCAGCTTCTCGCTGCGTTGGAAGGAGGCGGTGAGCTGGTCAATGACCTGGCTCTCCTCTGGTGTCAGGGCATAGGGATCGGCTGGGTCCACAGTAGGAAAGTCACAGTCCTCTAAAGGATAGGTCACGCCAGAAATGGTAATAGACTTGGTGTCATAGTCGATTTTGTCCAGCAGCAAACGGTCGGACATATTAAATTCCGGACAGCGGACCAGTTTCTGTCCCTCCAACTTGAAGAGGATAATGGTGATGGCCTTGTGCATCCGGGCGGACAGCAGCTTGTCCTTCTCGCTGTACTGGTCGGCGTCTGGGCCGGTAAGCTTGACAGCGAAGCGGTGGGTGTCGCAGTCCTTGTATACCTCGTTAGCGAAGATGGACAGGGGGCGCAGGGAGATGCCGTACCCAGTTTCGATGACATCCAAGTTATTATAGTGGATGGAGTTAGCCAACACGGTAGCCACTAGAGTCCGGGAGCCAGAGGCGGCCCCCATCCAAAGGATATCATGGTTGCCCCACTGGATGTCCACGCTGTGGTAGTTCAACAGGGCGTCCATTACCACGTCTGCCCGTGGCCCCCGGTCGAAGATATCGCCCACAATATGGAGATGATCCACCGCCATCCGCTTAATGACCTCGCACACGGCCTCAATAAAGCTGGGGGCCTGGTCGATGTCGATGATGGTGTTGATGATATTTTCATAGTAGTCCCGTTTGTCCGCCTCGTCATAATGGGTATGGAGCAGCTCATCGATGATATAGGCGTAGTCCTTGGGCAGAGCTTTCCGGACCTTGGAGCGGGTATATTTAGAGGATACCCAGCGGCATACCTCGATGAGACGATGTAGGGTGATGCGGTACCACTCATTCAGATCAGAGGTCTGCTTGGCGATGAGGGCCAGTTTCTCCTCCGGGTAGTAGATCAAGGTGGACAGCTCATCCCGCTCAGACCGGGGCAGGCTGGTGCCAAACAGCTCATCCAGCTTTTCCTTCACCACACCGGAGCAGGAATTGAGGATATGGTTGAACGCCTCATACTCCCCGTGGATATCAGAAATAAAGTGCTCTGTCCCTTTGGGAAGGTTCAAAATAGCCTGAAGATTGATGATCTCGGTGCTGGCTGCCTGCACCGTGGGATACTGTCTGGCCAGGAGCCGAAGATAGCGCAGCTCATCTGGCTTGAAGGTCTTTTTGGTTTTCATAAAACGGCCTCCTTTTTCTGCCCGTCCGGCTGCTTATTAGCCGGATATTCAAATTCTCCCCCATTTTACACCCCAGGCGACAGAAAAAAAAGAGAGAGAAACCAAAATAGTATGCGGAAATTATCCAAATTAAGTGAGACGATCTGATTTTCTATGGTATCCCAAGCCGAAGTTCACAGAAAGTTTCTTTTCTTTTTTTGGCTGGCATGATATACTAATTATTACGGCTTTCTTAACTTTATCATGTGTGCTTTGAAACAAGAAAGGAAGTGTCCCCGTGTCTAGCAATTACAGGGGCGAGGAAGCTCTGGCCGCTGCCCCTATCGGTGGATTGATGCTTCGGCTGGCAGTCCCGGCAGTCGCCGCCCAGCTCATCAATATGCTGTATAACATCGTGGACCGAATCTATATCGGCCATATCCCTGTGGTGGGTAAAACCGCTTTGACCGGTCTTGGGGTTTCTTTCCCCATTCTGATGCTGGTGTCCGCCTTCGCCGCCTTTTCCGGCATGGGCGGGGCCCCACTGGCCTCCATTCGGCTGGGGGCCGGCGACCGGAAGGGGGCTGAACAGATCCTTGGAAATTCTACCACCCTTCTGCTGGGCACCGCCGCGGTGCTGACGGTATTTTTCTCCCTGTTTAAGCGGCCTCTCCTGATGGCCTTTGGCGCCTCGGAGGACACAGTGGGCTACGCGCTGGAATACTTATCCATCTATCTATTGGGCACAGTGTTCGTCCAGCTTGCCCTTGGTCTGAACACCTTTATCAGTGCCCAGGGGAAAGCCCTCACCTCTATGCTCTCCGTCCTGATCGGCGCTGTGCTAAATATCGTCCTGGACCCGATTTTTATTTTTGGGTTCCAAATGGGGGTGCGCGGCGCGGCCTTGGCCACAATTCTCTCCCAGGCTGTCAGTGCCTGCTGGGTTGTCGGCTTTTTGTGTACTAAGCGGTCCGGGCTTCGGATCCGGCTGGCCAATATGGCTTTGAAAAAGGAGATTGTATCCAGGATTGCGGCGCTGGGCGTGGCCCCCTTTATCATGCAGTCCACAGAAAGCCTGGTCACTGTCGTTCTCAATTCTAGTCTTCAGACCTTTGGCGGAGATCTTTATGTGGGAACGCTTACGATTATGCAGAGCGTGATGCAGATGGTGGTCATGCCCGTCCAGGGAATCACCCAGGGGACCCAGCCCATCATGAGCTATAACTTCGGGGCAAAAAACTTCCAGCGGGTCCGCCAGGTGTTCAAACGGCTGCTGACCGTGACGATGACCGTCACCATCACCGCATTTATAATCGTATCCCTGTTCCCCGGCCAACTGGCCCAGATCTTCAACGACGACCAGGAACTGGTCGCTCTGGTGGACAGGGTCATGCCGGTTTTCTTCGCCGGGATCTGGGCCTTTGGGGCCCAAATGGCCTGTCAGACTACCTTCATGGCGCTGGGCCAGGCCAAGACCAGCCTGTTTCTTGCCCTGTTGAGAAAGGTGATCCTTTTGGTGCCTCTTGCCATCCTTCTGCCCCGAATCACCAACAGCGTAATGGGGGTCTATATCGCCGAGCCGGTGGCTGATATTCTGGCCTCTGCCACCACGCTGACCATTTTCCTTACCCGGCGAAAAAAGCTGCTGCCCACCCCGAAAGACTGAAAAAGCAGCGCCCCCCAGGAGGGAGCGCTGTTTTTTAATTTAATCAGGCAGGTCCTGATCTGGGGCGGGAGCTTGCCCTTGGCCGTCCGCTAGGGCCGATAGCCGGAGTAGGGCCGCGGCCAAAACAAAGAGAGAGGCCCACAGGTCGGTCTCGGCGGCCCGGCAAGCGGATGGATCACAACGGTCTGCCTCCGCCCAGCCCTTTAGAGCAAGACCAAAGAAGAAGGTCAGCGCCCCTACCACCAGTGCGTTGGCAGCCAGACGGAGGGAAAAGACATCAGGGAGCTTCTGGATCTCGCCTTTCAGGACACGGTACAGCCCCTGCCGTTGGATGGCTGTGGCGGCCCAGGACAGGCAGACGGACAAGATCAACAGGATTAAAAAATACAATGAGGCGTCTGCGTCCGCCAGCTGGCGGCATAGCGTGTCCTCATCTTCCCATTCCATAGAAAGCACCCCCTCGGTCTAGTGTATCCGAGGGGGCGCTGTATTGTGAGAACAGGGGGAGGGAGACATTAAAACTTTGCCCCGCCGAACTCAGCCAGGACCAGTCCCTTGTTCCGGTCCTGTACCCATTGAATAGACCACTGGGAGGCGAACAGCAGCAGCTGGTTGCCCTTGTAGTCCTCCACCAGCTTGGCGTCATTGGGGAGCAGCAGGTCCTCCTCTCTGAGAGCGGGGGCCTCCTCGTCCTCCTTGACAATCCAGCGCAGGTATTCGAAGGGCAGGCTCTCCTTATATAGCTCCACGTTGTACTCGCTGCGCAGGCGGTACTCCAGCACATCGAATTGCAGAGTGCCCACCACGCCAACAATCACCTCTTCCATGCCGGTGTAGGGAGTCTTGAAGATCTGGATGGCGCCCTCCTGGGCGATCTGCTCCACACCCTTGAGAAACTGCTTTCGCTTCATGGTATCCACCGAGCGGATGCGCTGAAAGTGCTCCGGGGCAAAGGTGGGGATGGGATCAAAGCGGAATTTCTTGCCGGGGGCGCACAGGGTGTCCCCAATGGAGAAGATACCGGGATCGAACACACCGATGATGTCGCCGGCATAGGCCTCCTCGATGATCTCACGTTCGGCGGCCATCAGCTGCTGCGGCCGGGACAGACGGATCTTCTTTCCGCCCTGCAGGTGGTAGACCTCCTTATCCGCCTCAAATTTACCGGACACGATTCGCATAAAAGCGATCCGGTCCCGGTGAGCCTTATTCATATTGGCTTGGATCTTAAAGACGAAGGCGGAGAAGTCCTCGTCGAAGGAGTCGATCACCTCATCTCCCGCCTTTCGGGGCAGGGGGGCGGTGGTCAACCGGAGGAACTCCTCCAGGA
The DNA here is from genome assembly GCF_041925235.1 of Flintibacter sp. P01028. NCBI lineage: Bacteria > Bacillati > Bacillota > Clostridia > Eubacteriales > Flintibacter > Flintibacter sp. P01028. The sequence goes on along the minus strand of NZ_JBHEVC010000004.1, from coordinate 63,123 downwards.
AGGGTTCCACACCGAAGTTGGTCAGGGCGGAACCGAAAAACACCGGGGAGAGCTTGCCGTGGCGCACCCGGTCCAGATCAAAGTCACAGCTTGCTCCGTCCAGCAGCTCGATCTCGTCCACCAGCTGGTCCCGTTTGGCCTGACCGATCAGGTCGGCCAGGGCCGGATCCTCCAGCTCGATCTCTGTGGCGGTCGCCGCCCGGGCGTTGGTATTAGAGGTAAAATGGATCACCCGGCCATTGTTCCGGTCGTAAACGCCCTTAAACTCCTTGCCGCAGCCGATAGGCCAGTTCATGGCATAGGTGTCCAATCCCAGCTCATGCTCCAGCTCCTCACACAGCTCAAAGGGGTCCCGTGCCTCTCGGTCCATCTTGTTGATAAAAGTAAAAATGGGGATGTCCCGCATGGCGCACACCTTGAAGAGCTTCCTGGTCTGGGCTTCCACGCCCTTGGCCCCGTCGATGACCATGACGGCGGAATCGGCGGCCATGAGAGTGCGGTAGGTGTCCTCGGAGAAGTCCTGGTGGCCTGGGGTGTCCAGAATGTTGATGCAGTAGCCCTCGTACTGAAACTGCATCACCGAGGAGGTGACGGAGATCCCTCTCTGCTTCTCAATCTCCATCCAGTCGGAGGTGGCCGCCCGGGTATTCTTTTTGCCCTTCACCTGACCGGCCTGGGCGATGGCCCCGCCGTAGAGCAGGAATTTCTCCGTCAAGGTGGTCTTGCCCGCGTCCGGGTGGCTGATGATGGCGAAGGTGCGGCGGCGTTTGATCTCAGATTCGTATCTCGACAAAGGAGTCCACTCCCTCTAAAAAATAGTGATTTCATAATTTAGCAAACTATTTTACCACAGGAGAGCCGGGCCCGCAAGGGGTAGAAGGATATTTCTACTCCAAGGAAACCACAGAAAGAAAGCCATTGACATTAAAATTTCTTTCCACTATAATCTATTACTGTCTGTATTGCTCGAAATATGAAAAAAGGGGGAACTGGAAGTGGAGCGACCCGCAGAGAACAAGATGGGCGTTATGCCGGTAAATAAACTGCTGCTGAACATGGCGGTGCCTATGATCATATCCATGCTGGTCCAGGCGTTTTATAATGTGGTGGACAGCGTATTTGTGGCCCAGCTCAGCGAGGACGCCTTGAATGCGGTGTCTCTGGCCTTTCCAGTCCAAAACCTGATGATCGCCGTGGCCGTGGGTACTGGAGTAGGTATCAATGCCCTTCTGTCCCGCAGCCTGGGACAGAAAGATTTTGAGCGGGCCAACCAGACGGCCATGAACGGCCTGTTCCTGGCCGCGGCCAGTTGTCTGGTGTTTACCATACTGGGTTGGACCTGCGCCCGGCTGTTTTATACCGTACAGACTGACATCCCCGGCATTGTGGAGTATGGCACGGACTATCTGACCATCGTGTCCGGGGTCAGTGTGGGAATCTTCTTGTCCATCGCCTGTGAGCGGTTGCTCCAGGCTACCGGCCGTACCTTCTACACCATGATTACCCAGGCCACCGGCGCGATTATCAACATCATTCTGGACCCCATTCTCATCTTTGGATTGTTTGGCTTTCCCCGAATGGAGGTAGCTGGTGCTGCTGTGGCCACCGTGGTTGGACAGATTTGCGGCGGCCTGCTGGCCCTGTTCTTCAACCTGACGCGCAACCCGGACATCAAGTTGAGCTGGAAGAATTTTTTGCCCCGCAAAGCCATCGTGGCTGGGATCTACAGCGTGGGTATCCCCTCGATTGCCATGCAGTCCATCGGCTCGGTAATGGTGTTTGGGATGAACCAGATTCTGATCGCCTTCACGGCTACTGCCACCGCGGTCTTTGGTGTCTATTTCAAGCTCCAGTCTTTTATCTTCATGCCTGTCTTTGGCTTGAATAACGGCATGGTGCCGATTGTGGCTTACAACTACGGGGCCAGGAAGCCGGACCGGATTATCAAGACCATCAAGCTGAGTATAACCTATGCTGTAGGTATTATGGCGGTGGGGCTGCTCCTGTTTCAGATGATCCCCCATGTGTTTTTGGGGTTGTTCATGGCGGAAGGAGAGGGCGGTGGAGATATGCTGACCATCGGAGTCCCCGCCTTGCGCACCATCTCTTACAGCTTCCTGTTTGCCGGCTTCGCCATCGTCTGCTCCTCCGTATTCCAGGCTCTAGGTCACGGTGTGCTCTCTCTGGCCGTTTCGGTGGTGCGGCAACTGGTGGTCCTGCTCCCTATGGCATTCCTTCTGGCTCAGACGGGGGAGCTTTCGCTGGTATGGTGGTCCATCCCCATCGCGGAGCTGTTCTCTTTGGCCATGTCTGCGTTGTTCCTCCGCCGAGTCTACCGGAAGGAGATCGCCCCCATGAGGGAATCTCCAAAGCTACTCTGAGGTATCCTAATGAAAGCAGCGGCTCCGCAAAAGCGGAGCCGCTGCTTTTCAATTTAAGATATCGGTCCCTCCGGCTAGAAGGAGGAATATTGGAAAGGTATACTTTTACAAATTGTACAAAGCATACTTTTACAATAAAAAATATATCATTAATATGCAAAATAAGCAAGAAATTTCTTGATATTTAGGCTTCCTTAAAAAATTATAAAAGTATAGTTACTTAAAGGAGGTCTATTCCCATGAAAAAATGGCAGAGAAGTTTACTAGCCGTCTTGTCCTTCTGTCTCTGTCTTCTGCCAATGACGGTGTCGGCAACAGAGGAAGATGGAGAGAGTATTTCTGTCGGAAATGTGACTCTGACTCCAGAAACAGAATACGCTAAAACGGACATGGGGACAGTCACAACTGAGGGCGCTACCCAAGAGGACTATAACATCCGCTGGGAGGCATCCTCTGCGACATTGACGCTGAATGGTGCGGAGATTAGCGCAGAGGATATCTCTGCCATCCAGGCAGACATAGAAAAGCTGACCATTTCACTGATTGGAGAAAATCGTATTTCCGCAAAGAATACCCAAGAGAATGTTGAGTTCTTTGCCATTCAAAACAGTGGTGAGATCGAATTTCTTGAGAGTGAAGAAGATTCTTCCCTGACTATTTCCGTTTCACAGGCAGCGGAGTCTGGCAGTACCGAAAAAATATCAGGTATCTATACCGGAGCAGGACTGGTCAACAATGCCACACTTTTTATCGAAATCTCTGTGCCATCCCAGGCCGGGTATAGTGATACCATAGCCGGTATTATAGGCGGCGAGTATGAAGAGCAATCTGCGTTTCTAAAAAATACGGGTAAAATCACCGCTGAAATTCAGAATCAAAGCCTGACCACTTGGAGTGGTGCGGACGTTTATGGGATACTGATCTACAGCGGAGGGATGGAGAACAGCGGAGAGTTGGCCCTGACTGTTTCTACAGTAAATGGAGATGCCTATGGCCTGCGCGGTACCAGCACCTCGGTTCCATGGCAGAACAATGGTCTGATCAGGTCGGATGTAGTGGCTTACGGTGGCAATTACGAGGGTGTGTCAGAGGAGCTGCATAAGGGCTCGAATCATGCCTGTGCGGTTTCTGTTGTGAGCGATCAAATGAAGATGACCAATGCTGGAACCATGGAGTTGACTGCGAAAAACGCTGGAAACAACCTAACCGCGGAATATGCGATTGGCCTTGAACTGGACAGCTCCTCATCGGTTTTAAATAACACGGGGACTATCCACTGCAGAGCCTATGATGCCTATACATGGGGCATTTATTTAAGCAATCTGACGGATAATGCTACATTAACGAATTCGGGAAGCATCACAATCGAGGCCACAACTGATGGCCAATCTGACGGAGAGCAAATCGGTCCTGCCTGTGCTACGGGGATCGGAATCAATATGGACAATTTTGAGACTGATCCAGTCCCCGTCAGGACTGAATTGGTTTTAGAACCAGGGTCCTCTCTATCCATCTCAACTCATGCCGCTGGGGACGTGGATAGTCCAGAAGAAGTCACATATATGTATTGCCAGGCCATTCAGCTTCAAAAGATTTATTACGGCGGCGACCCACAGTATGACGAAAAGCCTCAAGAAATCATGTTAGCAGATGATCTCATAATCTTAAAAGACGGCGAGTACGATGGCGGAGCGCCGCTGACTGAATTCTTAGAGGACTACATCGACTTGGGAATGTATGTATATATCAATACAATTGGTAATTATTTTACCAATCCGGAGGATGGAAGCGTTTATTCTGTCCCCTCTAAAACAGTTACGATCCTTCCCTCTTTGACAGGAAATGTGGTTATCTCTGGTACGGCAGAGATTGGCCAAACGCTTGTTGCGGAAACAAGTGGAATCCCGGATAACATATCTGTTTCCTATCAATGGCAGTCCGGTGATACTGCGGACGGAATGTTCTATGATATCAGCGGCGCGACGGAAGCTGCCTATATGATGACCAATGAGGACGCAGGTAAATATATTCGTGTAGTGGTAACTCCCGTTGCTGGCTCTGGCTATGCGGGAAGACTTTCCGCGACAACCGAAACCGGCGTTTCAACACCATCCTCTGGCGGGGGCGGTTCCAGCAGCTACTCCATCAGCGTGGACAAGAACATCGAAAACGGCACTGTGACCGTGTCCCCCAGGAGCGCCTCCAGCGGCCGGACGGTGACCATCACTGTCAAGGCCGACGAGGGCTATGAGTTGGACGAACTGACGGTCACCGACAAGAACGGGGACGAGATCGAACTGACCGACAAGGGCGACGGCAGGTATACCTTCAAGATGCCCCGGTCCAAGGTGACCATTGAGGCCTCCTTCGTGGAGATCGACCACCAGGATACCTGTCCCGCCGCCGGCTTCCGGGATGTGGACGAGGACGCCTGGTACCATGAGGCGGTGGACTACGCTCTGGACAACGGCCTGATGTCCGGTGTGTCCGACCGGGAGTTCGCCCCCGGCAGCACCCTGACCCGCGCCATGGTGGCCCAGATGCTGTACAGCCTGGAGGGCAAGCCCGCAGCCGGCAGGGCTGACTTCGCTGACGTGGCGGAGGGCGCCTGGTACGCCGACGCCATTTCCTGGGCGGCCAGCGAGGGCATCGTGTCCGGCTACGGCGACACCTTCGGCCCCAACGATCCCATTACACGGGAGCAGCTGGCGGCCATCCTGTACCGCTATGCCCAGAACGAGGGGTACAAGACCAGCCAGAGCGGCAAGGGTACAGAGGGCTATCTGGACGCCTCCTCCATCTCCAGCTATGCCGTGAAGGCCATGGACTGGGTGGTGAACGCCGGTCTGCTGTCCGGCAAGGGGAACAACACCCTGGCGCCTACCGCCGGGGCCACCCGTGCCGAGGTAGCACAAATCTTCATGAACTTCTGTGAGAATATCGCAAAGTAAATGCCGGTACAGAGAGCGGGACGCCCCTTGGGGGCGTCCCGCTCTCCTGTCTGGTATTCAAATTTATAACAACTGATACATCATCACAAAGTGGCAGATACTACCTAGCAGGATAAAGACGTGAAATATCTCATGACAGCCAAAGCGGGGGTTATTTCGGCCGGGCCACTTGACCGCATAGAGTACACCGCCCACTGTGTACATGGCAGCCCCCATCATGAGCCAAAAGAAGCAAACGGAGGACAGGGCGATGCGGATGGGGCCGATGGCGAAGATGGCCAGCCAGCCCATGAACAGGTAGATTGCGCTGGTGAGCCAGCGGGGGATGGAGAGCTTGGCGATGGTCAGTATCATACCCACCACCCCCACACTCCACACCAGAGCCAGCAGGACGGGGCCACCGCTGTCCCGAAGGGCGGTCAAGCACAGAGGAGTATAGCTGCCAGCGATAAGAAGGTAGATGGAGCAGTGGTCATATTTCCGCAGAGCGAGGCGGCCGGGTACCGATACCCGCAGGCAGTGGTACAGAGTGCTGGCTGTGTAGAGGCAGACCATAGACAACCCATAGACAGCCATTAGTCCAAAGAGAAGCCCGTTTCCCTCGGCGGCAGTCCGGAGGAGAAGGTATATCGTTCCAGCCAGGGACAATACGGCGCCGGCTCCATGAGTGATGGCTGACCAGGGGCGTAAGCCGTCATAGGGATCCCGGACTTCCCGTCTCCGCCGGGGGACGGAGGGAAAGAGAGGGGGCTGAACCGTTATGGTATCAGGACGCATAGAGATCGCTCCTTTCAAGGTCAGGAAAGGCTGTTTTCTTAATACCAGTATATCCGTTTCACAGTAAAATATCAATGTGAAATATGACTAAATATAATATTTAAAATTAGATTATAAGATATAAAAAGTAACGCCGGAGTATTCCGGCGTTACTTTTTGTGATTAGCCCTCAGTAATAGCATTCATGGGGCAGGTGCCAGCGCAGGAACCACAGTCCAGGCAGGCACCAGCGTCGATCACATAGTGGTCATCGCCCTGAGAAATGGCGCCCACGGGGCAGGCATCCGCGCAGGAACCACAGCTGATGCAAGCATCACCGATCACATAAGCCATGTTAAGTACACCTCCATCAAATTGTACCTACATTTTAACACAACTTTTGAAAAATGCAATGCTAATTTTTAGAAAAGAGGGAAACCTTAATAAAGATTTTAGACCGAGGTGATCTTTCTATGGCAGACAGCCAGTTTACTTCTACCGCCCTAGGGGCCATCCGACTGGCCCAAGAGAATGCCGCCCGCCTGGGACACAGCTATGTGGGCTGTGAACATCTGCTGCTGGGGCTGGCCAGCCAGGAGTACAGCCCCGCTGCCTGTGCTCTGCGTAAGGCTGGGGCAGACAGCCATACCCTCCGCTGCGCGATTGGCCAGCGGGTTGGGATCGGAGTGCCCGCCCGCTCCCTCCATCAAGGACTGACGCCCAACTGCTGTCAGGCGATTCGGGGTGCGGTGGGGGAGAGCCGCCGACTGGGTCATGGGGCGGTGAACTCAGAGCACCTGCTGCTGGGGTTACTGGGGGACGGGCAAAATGGCGCCATCCGCCTGTTGACCGACTGTGGTGTGGAACCGGCCCAGCTGTACCGACAAGTGGCCGCCTCCCTAGGCGGAGAGGAGCTGCCACCCAGAACCAGAGCACGGGAGCCGGAGGCGAGGACTGCCTCCGACACCAGGCAACTGGACCAGTGCGCCCGGGATCTGACTCGAATGGCCGCCGAGGGAAGGCTGGACCCGGTTATCGGACGGGAGGAGGAGTTGGCCCGAGTGATTCAAATTCTGTCCCGGCGGACCAAAAACAACCCGGCCCTCATCGGGGAGCCGGGAGTGGGCAAGACTGCCGTGGCCGAGGGGCTGGCCTTAGCCATTGCGGACGGGACCGCTCCTGCCCACCTGCTGGGCAGGAGAGTGTGCGCCCTTGACCTGTCCTCCATGGTAGCAGGCACCAAATATCGGGGGGAATTTGAGGAGAAGCTGAAGCACGTCCTGAACGAAGTCCGCCGGGCGGGCAACATCATCCTGTTCATTGATGAGCTCCACACCATCGTGGGGGCGGGCTCTGCCGAAGGTGCTATTGACGCGGCCAATATTCTAAAGCCCGCCCTGGCGCGGGGGGAGATACAAGTCATCGGAGCCACCACTTTGGACGAATATCGTCGGCATATCGAAAAGGACTCCGCCTTGGAGCGCCGCTTCCAGCCGGTCACAGTGCGGGAACCCAGCCGGGACCAGGCTCTGGCCATTTTGAGAGGGCTCCGGGGCCGGTACGAGAGCCACCACCACCTGACGATCACGGATGAGGCGCTGGCGGCGGCGGTGGACCTATCGATCCGCTATCTGCCCCAGCGGTTTTTGCCCGACAAGGCCATCGACCTTGTAGATGAGGCCGCCTCCAGAGCCCGCTTGGACCGTCAGGCCCTGCCCCCAGAGCTGAAAGAGCTGGAGGATAGAGCTGCCCAGGCGGGCCGGCAGATGGGCCGGGCCATCCAGGACCAGGACTTTGAGCGGGCGGCGCTCCTCCGAGATGCGGAGGGGGACTTCCGCCGGCAGCTGAGAGAGGGAAAGGAGCGGTGGCAGGCAGCCCAGAAGCCCCGTCAGGTGGAGGAGAGCCACATTCGGGCAGTGCTGACCCAGTGGACTGGCGTTCCGGTCACCGATCCGGACGAAGCGGACAAGAAGGCTCTGTCTACGCTGGAGAAGGAGCTGAACCGCACTCTGCTGGGCCAGGACCGGGCGGTGGAGGCGGTGACAAAGGCTATCCGCCGGGGGCGCCTGGGGCTGAAGGACCCCCGCCGGCCAGTGGGCTGTTTCCTGCTGCTGGGCCCCAGTGGAGTGGGCAAGACCCAGCTATGCCGAAGCCTGGCTTCCGCCCTCTTCGGCAGCCAGGAGGCCCTGCTCCGCTTTGATATGTCTGAGTATATGGAGGCCCACAGCGTGTCCCGCCTTATCGGTTCGCCTCCCGGCTATGTGGGCCATGAGGAGGGGGGGCAGCTCACCGAGCGTGTGCGGAAAAATCCATGGTCTGTGGTACTGCTGGACGAGCTGGAGAAGGCACACCGTGACGTGTGGTCCATTCTGCTTCAAGTCATGGAGGAGGGGGTGCTCACTGACGCCCAGGGCCGCCGAACCGACTTCCGAAACACAGTGCTGGTCATGACCTCCAACCTGGGGGCGCGCCGCTTCGGAAAAAGCCAGAGTCTTGGCTTCCACACCGGAGGACAGGCGGAGCGGGAGGAGCTGGAGCGGGCCGTCCTGGCCGACGCCCGGTCCACCTTTGCCCCGGAGTTTCTCAACCGGCTGGATGCCACCTTGGTGTTCCATCCCCTGGAGCGGGATACGTTGGGGCAGATCGCCCGGCAAGTCCTGTTAGAGACAGGGGCCCGCCTATCAAAGCTGGGAGTGACCATGGAGGTAGAGGACCAGGCGGTTGCGCTGCTGGCGGACCGGGGCGCCGACAGGGAGTATGGAGCCCGGCCCCTGCGTAGGGCCGTTTCTACCCTGGTGGAGGACCCGGCGGCAGATTTGATCCTGGCAGGAAAATTGAAGCAGGGGGATACCCTGAGGGTCATGGCCCAGGAGGGGCAGGTACGGGTACAGCTGGTATAGCACTGGCCTGCGGAGATGGAAAAAAAGACGGCCCCCGGTCCTTTCTGGTCCGGGGGCGTTTTTGTGAAATCAGCCCAGCCGCACGATATGATCGATGGGCAGGGAACAAAGTACGCTCTGGGCTGGACTGCGTAAGCCGTGCTGGACGTTGACCGCCTCCATGATGGAAGCGCGCCTGTCAGTGGGTACCACGATGGCAACGATCTCACGTTCCGCCTTTAGATCAGTGTCATAGGCCTCCTCCAGCAGCTCAAGTCCGGCCAGACGGGCCTTTATGACTGTGCCGCCGCGGGCCCCGTGCTCTTTGGCAGTGGCCATGACATCGTCCGCGCTGCCACGACTGCAGGCCACCAGAATCAAGCTGTTTTCTGTGTGCTCCATAGGGACTTCCCCTCCTTTTTCCCTCTTTGCGCCCTCGCTTTGAAAATTGACCACAGCGGCGGTCAAACTGTTCAGTCCGCTGAGGGGCAGATCAAAGACAATGCCGCTGGAGCCAGTGCTTCCACGCAGGTCGCTGTCCAGATCATACAGCAGGCGGGCGGCGGTCTGGCGGGTGGCAAAGCTGAAGACCACATCCTTTTCGCTGGAGCCTAGGCCCAGGATATCCATGATCTCCGAGGTGGCGGTTCCCCTCCCGGCGCACTGGAGATGGAGGGACACCTGACGGCTGGCATACAGCTTTTCCATAGTCACGCCCCGGCCGCGCTCTACGATGGATACGATCAGACTGACTGCGTCCATTCAAGCCCCCTCCTTTCCGTCAAAATAGAGAATGACATCCTCTACCTGTTCCATGCGGTGCCGGAACCGGCGGCGGGCCAGGCTGTGGCGGACCACACTGGACAGACCCATGATCTGAATGGTCACCAGAGGGGTCATAGCTACCATAGCCACGATGCCGAAGGCATCAGTCATCACATCCCCGCCCAGGGCCTGACAGGCCCCCTGAGCAAAGGGAAGGAGAAAGGTGGCCGTCATGGGGCCGCTGGCTACACCGCCGGAGTCAAAGGCAATACCGGTAAAAATAGGTGGGACAAAGAAGGTGAGCCCCAGGGAGATGGCATAACCTGGGATCAGCAGCCAAAAGATATTGAGACCGGTGAGCACCCGCAGCATGGCCAGACCCACGGAAACACAGACGCCGATAGACAGGGCGTGGCCCATGGCCTTATGGGTGATAGAGCCATTAGAGACCTCCTCCACCTGCTTGGTAAGGACGGCCACGGCGGGCTCGGCCTTGACGATATAATAGCCGATGACCATTCCGATGGGGACCAGCAGCCAGCGGTTGGGGCTGGAAGCTACGGTGGCACCAATGAGCTGGCCGGCGGGCATGAAGCCCACATTGACCCCGCACAGGAACAGGACCAGCCCTAGATAGGTGTAGACAAGGCCCAGACCGATCCGGAGCAGCTCGTTCCCCTTGAACCGGCGGGTGACGACCTGAAACACTAGGAACAGGCCGGCGATAGGAATAAGAGCGACGGCCACTTCCCGGAAGTAAGCCGGGAGTGAAACCCAAAAGTATTGGGCAGCCTCTAGTGTGGTGGATACGTCCGGGATGGAAGTGGTGTGGGGCACAGCCTGCTCAGGGCGGTAGATACTACCAAGTAGCAGTACGGACAGGATGGGACCGATGGAGCAGAGAGAAACCAGGCCAAAGCTATCGCTGGCGGAGTTTTTATCGCTGCGGGTGGAGGCAATACCTACGCCAAGGGCCATGATGAACGGTACTGTGATAGGTCCAGTGGTGACGCCACCAGAGTCGAAGGAAACGGGGATAAAGTTGGCGGGCGCGAGGGCTGCCAGGGCAAAGACGATAAAGTAGAAGACCAGGAGCAGCCGGCGCAGAGGGACAGCCATACGGATACGCATGGCGGCAATCACCAGGAATATTCCCACACCAATGGCCACGGTCCAGATTAGGACCGGGTTGTCGATGGACGGGACCTGCTCCGCCAGGACTTGCAGGTCTGGTTCCGCTACCGTGGCGAGTACACCCAGGAGAAAGTAGAGGACGATGGGGACGATCAGGTGTCTGGCCCGGCTCACTTCTACGCCCACTCCCTCACCCATGGGGGTCATGGACATATCCACACCCAGAGTAAAGAAGCCCATGCCGCCGATGAGCAAAATGGCGCCGAACAGGAATAGGACCAACGTGCCTGGATCGAGGGGCGCAATGGAGATGGAAAGGAGAAACACGATGGCCGTGATGGGCAGGACAGAGGAGAGGGACTCCTTATTTTTCTCCTTTAGCTGTTTGTTCAAGCGCACGGTCAGGCCTCCTTTCAAACGACTTGATTCCATTATACTGGAGGAAGAAAAATAAAACAGCAATCTTTATATTATCTTAATATGATTTAGACGGTTTTTATGGGGTATATGTGATAAAAACCGGAACAGCCAGCTGACCGATCCGGTTATCTTACGGGTAGTTGCGCCCAGGGGATATAGTGTGTATTGCGTCTTGAGTATGTGGATAGAGGGACTGATACCGTTACGGCGCAAGAATTTTAGGTATAAAGCAAGCCTGCCTGGCCTGAACAACAGCCAGCATTTGGTCAGACCGGGGAAGGACGTTCACAGGGAACGTCCCCTGTCGGATCGGAACAGCTAACAACAGTTTATTCAGACAAGGTAGGTCATTCAGGAGGGCTCCAAAATACCATTTACTTGCCCAAGAACCGTACCAATACAGCGGAATTCGTCTGTTTCTGTTACTAAGATGTCCTCATCAATTACATTTAGAGCCCGCAGACGACACTCTCCCCTCTCTTGAAAAAGGGTACGAAGATAATAAATACCGTTGAGACAAAACAGCCCCATCTCATTGTGCCCTGCCTGCCTTCTCTGAAGGGCCAGAATATCGAATTTACGGAAGACGGGCAGATATTGGTCTACCTGAATCTGAAAGCAGAAATCGGCCCCAACCGGCAGATCCTTTCGCATGATACGCACACTACCCAAGTTCTCTTGCATGAGAAAACCAGTGTGAAGCTTGCGTACACCAGGCAGATAACAGGGAAGGGTGAGCCGGCTTCTGGCGATTGTTCGAGTATATTCCTCGTTTACAATCAGCCGAACAAGCCGCTTCCCCTCTTCAGAAAGTGCTCTGTATTTTTTGATGGTGTCAATCTCTTCCGCGCTTAGAGCCTGGTCATAAATTTTGCTGATTCGGTTTGTTCCAAGATAATCAGAGTAAATATAGTTGGCGTCAACCTCTAAGACATTAATCAGGGAAATTAAGATGTCAGGCTTTGGGGTGCTGATTCCATTTTCATAGTTGGCAATCGCTGACGGAGTCACGCAGATTTTAGCTGCCAGCTGGGGCCTGGTGAGGCCCATTTCCTGTCTCCTCTGCCGCAATTTATCTCCTAGGCTCATATGAGGTCCTCCTTGTTAGACGCTCCAATCCTCATTTCCTGCCTTACAAATCTCTTGCAGATGAGAAAAATAGTAACAAGAAATTTGTAAAAAATGGTTGACTTTCAAAGATGTTTGTTGTAAGCTAAAACCGTTGTTCGTGATACGTGGACGTACATACCATGAGTTGAGAACACTGAGTATATCGATAATACTAAAGCAAAAGACAGTTCCTGTCAACCCACAAATGTATGGGGCTGCCGTGAGAGTAGTGAGAAAATTATTACTGAAAGGATATTTTAGATTATGCTGCAGAATGAAATCGTGGATATCCTATTGCGTGCAGGGATTCCGGCTAATACAAAAGGATTCACATATATTCACGACGCTTTGGAACTCATGGATAAAGATTCCTACTATTTTTCTGGTAAAGTTTGTGTGTTATACGCAAAGATAGCCAAACAGAATGGAGCGACTCCGGGGCAAGTTGAACGTGCGATACGCTATGCCTTTGAGGGGGCTCTGACGCGCGGGGATCTGGAGTCGGTGGAGCAGTATCTGGACCCTATCAACACTAGAAATTCCAATGAACTGAAAGTCTTATTCCTTCGTTGGAGACAAGAGACACATCCAATGGGAGACAGTTCATGTGATGCCATGTCAGTATGCCGCGCGCAGATATACAACGAGATTTTAGACGAGATGAATGCTCTGACCTTCAAAATTCAACAGGCTGTCTCAAACATCGGAGCTGAAAATATAGCGATGCAAGGTCAATGATACTCGATCTCGAAATTAGGAGAGAGATATGTGAGAATGAAAAGTGATTTAAAAATGCCAGCCTCTTGGCGTTTTTCCGCCCATAAGCATGGTGCGCATAGGGAACTGGAGCGTTGTGTAGAAAAAGCAATGCTGAACTTGTTAAGTGAATGTATGTTTGGCGGTATTATGATTACCTATAATACTCCGGATTTTCCCCTCTATTACATAGATGACCGGATGCTGTCTTTTCTGGATTACCCAAACCAGACGGACTTTGCCACCGCAATTAAAGGTGCTGTGATCAACTGCGTTCGGGCCGAGGATCGGGAGAGCTTGCGGAGTGAAATTGCACAGGCCCTTATGAGTGGAAACAGTTACACAACAACTTATAGAATGCTATGCAGAGATAAAGGCTATATCTGGGTGAAAGAGACAGGGGTACAGACGGTTCTGCCGAATGGGGAGTCAGTGCTGGTCAGCCTATGCTTAGATATCACTGGCCAAGTGGAGGCGCAGGCTGAGTTGGAATCCATCGTTCAGTGTCCTATGGGCGGAATTTTCCGCGCCAGAATGGACCGGGATTTTACCCTGATTTATGCTAACGATCACTACTATGCGCTACATGGCATTACGAGGGAGAGTCTACGCAATCGACTCAATAACGGGACGATCCATTTGGTCCATCCAGCGGATATTCCTTTTATTGAGCGGCGGCTGCACAAAGCCGTGGAACAGAAGGAGCAAACGGTTAGCTTAGAATACCGTGTCGTCCGTCCCGATGGAGAGGTCGTGTGGCTGCTGATGAACGGCTCATTGTCTGAGCAACAGGGGAATATGCTTCTCACAGGTATGGTTATTGACATTTCTCATCAGAAGTTCATGGAGGAACGTCTGTGTTGTAAAAGTCGGCGGCAGCGCGCGCTGTGTGCCAGGGATCATGATTCCTCCAATTAAAGTGGACCTCTGTCCAGCCTAAGCATATGTTTGCCACCATCGGAGAAAGGGAGGGCGTTGGGCTGCAAAATCGGCGTACAAAATATCTGGAAAAAACAGCAGGTAGTGACACAGCAGCCATATTGAAAAGCCGGACAACATGTTAGGCTGAGGAGAGATTCATGAGCGGCATATTGAGGAACGCTGCCTAGAACGAATTGCGACTTGTTTCAACCAGTCCCGTTTCGTTCTGCAAAGAGCGGTTAAAATCGATATTTTTAGCCTTGGGACTGTTAGAAGAAATACACCGCCTATCGGGCCCTTCTGGGCCGTGCGCCGAGCGGCGCGTAAATTCCCGGCCTGCGGCCGAGAATTGCGCAGGGGCAGCTCTGCCGACCGCTAGCATTAAAATTCCGGAGGGTTTCGGCCGACTTAGGCGGCCGAAACCCAAAAAGAAAGACATCTGCTGAAAGCAGATGTCTTTCTTTTTGGCAAGGGGTAACAATCCAAATCCTCTCAGGTCGGTCGAACTCTCTTGGATCCAAATTTGCAATTTTTCTTGAGAAGCATCCAACCGGCCTTCTGGCCGGCGGCGCCTTTGCGCCGTACAAGCGTTTTGCCACAGGCAAAACCTTGGCGCAGGGCGAATTCACTTCGCCCGAGCATTTCAATCACCGAAGGGTGGAGCGACCAACGGGAGCGAAACCCAAAAGAAAATGCGACTTGTCGAAACAAGTCGCATTTTCTTTTGGTGGAGCTCAGTGAACCAAATAAGAACTATATCTGCTTTGTATGGGGCTTCGCTTTAGTAATTAAGATTCGTTAGTCACTTCTTCTTCTGCAATATCTTCCTCCAAAAGTTCATCCAATATATTTTCGTCATTTTCGGGAAGGTTCGGCAGATTGTTCTTGGCACTTTCGATTTGCAAATAACCAAATGTATCTGCGAGAGCAGTTGCAGAGGTCTCAACTTTCTTGGTGTCTACACCGAGTTCTTTGAATTTTTCGAGAATAGCTAATTTCTTTTCAAGGTTATTAAGCTCTTGCTCCTCAATCTCCAGAGGGAGTTTCCGTTCCTCTTTTTCTAACTGTAATTTTTCTCGTTTTGCCGCAATGTATTCTCGATTGACTTCTGCTGGGAGTGAGAAAAGGCTTTTTAGAAATGTGGGTATCGCTTCTGGCTTCACCACAGAAATAGCGCCAATTGTCAATCCTGCAAAAACTTTTGCGGCATCTATGAGTTGTGGGATAGCATCTACAATCTGAAAATCGACTGGCCCGGGAGATGCTATGTTCACTTGGGCCGAAATTTTATCTTCATTTACGATTTCGCACCAACAGTCAGTGGCCGCCCACAGTAACTTTGAAAGTGTTCTTGGTCCAACAGGTGTTACACGGCCAATATGATATACGATATTTAGATTTTGTTTATAACTATGAACATCATATAATAGGCCAAGAATATTACGCCAATAGTCATCAAAATTGCTTATACCGTGATAATTCGAAATAGCTTTAAAGAGTCTTCCATCTATTTCAGTAGACTTTATTGTTCGCAAGGGGGTAATTTTTCGACGCTTACGATATGGGCAAGACACCTCATTTATCTGAACATCTTTTTTCTCAATACGGGAAATTACTTCTTTCTCAATTTCATATGTTTTGCTTTCTTCCTCATAATACTCTCCCGCAAGTGCAATTGTAATGCGCTCTGAGCCAGCATTGGGTATTACAATATAATCCCCTGGCTTTACATCGTGAATAAAACTGTTGCATTTGTTTATGACGGTAGTTGGCCGCTTGATTTCGCTATAATTAAGTAAAATCTGATCTTTTAAAACGTCCTGCGATTCCTCGGAAAAATCAGTAGCGGATGTAATTGTATTCCATGCCAATGCAATAAAACTATTTGAAATGAATTCGTTATAAAAATATCCCTTTTTGGTACGAATCATCCAAAATCTTGTTTCTTTATCAATTATTTTGATTTCATAATTAAGAATCGAATCAAGAAAGGATTGCTCTTGCAAAAGCTGTTCGAGTTTATCCATCTCGTAGTCCTTCTTTCTTTTAAATGTCGTTACCAATTGGCAAGGGGTTATTTTTCTTTGAAGACTATCGGCTAAAGAAATTTACTTCAGTTCCTGCTCCAGGCCATCAAATTCTGGCGTACTAAAAAATTCCCCCAATGTGATATTCAGTCCATCACAAATCATTTTAATCGTTACAATTTTGGGGTTGAGGCTCTTACCATAAAGAATATTTTTGATGGACGAAGGCGGCAGACCGGATATTGTTGCTAAACTGTTGATTGTAATTTCCCGCTCATTACATAATTGCAATATCCGGTTGCGCACAGCCATTGTTGTGTTCATAGGTTATCCTCCCTTACGAACTTAGCGTAAGGGATTTCATTTGCTTTTGTAGGCTACGCGTGATACTATTAGGCTATGTATAGCCTAATAGGGAGGTATGAACATGGGCGCTGGCCTGTCAAAAAATCGAATTAAAGGTTTATCTGCAAGTGTTGACCAAAATTCGGCCGTTCTTATATTGGGAACGCTCCCTGGTCGAATGTCACTGACCTATGGCAAATACTACGCCGACCCCTCCAATAAAT
This sequence comes from Flintibacter sp. P01028, assembly GCF_041925235.1. NCBI lineage: Bacteria > Bacillati > Bacillota > Clostridia > Eubacteriales > Flintibacter > Flintibacter sp. P01028. The sequence continues at coordinate 46,454 of NZ_JBHEVC010000004.1, read as the reverse complement.
TCTGGGACATATTATTCATAGCATGTGGAGAAAAGATAGATAAGACGGACCAAGGAAAGAAACAGTTGCTGGAGAAATATCATATCGCACTTTGGGATATATTGTATTCTGCTGTGCGTAAGACCTCCAACGACAAAGACATATCTGATGAAACGCCGAATAACCTCCCGCTGTTCCTTTCTCAATATCCAAATATAAAACTTCTGATATTTCATAGCAACGATGCTTATAAATATTTTAAGCGGTTTTTCAATAATACCGCCGTTCCTTATATTTGCGTATCCTCACCAAGCGGTCAAAATAGAAAAGGCACCCAAGAAAAAGCGAAGGAGTGGAGAGCCGCCTTATCTTGCGCCATTCCACAACTCAGAAACGGGCCAAGGTTGGCGTGGAAGGGGGCACTCCCATGTGATATAATATTTTCACAAGAAAGGAGTATTGATATGGAGATTGAGAAAATCCGTAATTATATATCTTACTTTGAAACGGTCAATGCGGAAACCGCCTGTCGCTGGGAAGAAAGCAGGAAACTGGAAAGCGGTGCTTTCTCCATGCCGTTCCCTGTCTATGACACCCACTTTCTAAACTTTATAGATGATGTTTCCAACAGTGACCTTATGGATGTTAGTTATGGAGATACATTGGAGGAATATGGGCTTGGAATGAACAATGAACTTACAAAGAAAATTGATACTGCTGATCTCAGACTGGCAAAAGCAATTTTGACTTGCTATGTCCGGCAAGAACGCTTCTGCGATGGACTATGGGGACGGGCAATCAAAGAGGGGACCTTTTTGGCACTGTTAAAGCGAATAGATACCCTCTTGACACTGTAAATATCGCATAAAAAGGCCATGCTACCCATTTGGGGATAGCATGGTCCTTTTTGTGGCTTTTATGGACTAAAAGGAAATAAAGATATATTTCCATTAAACCCTAAAAAGCCATATTGATGGGATTATCGGTCGAAGTAAAGCGGATTAAGCAGATAACTGTCACCTTTGGGCCGCCCGCCTGTTGCCTGATAATATGATCTCTTTTTCAGATAGCCATATTCAATGAGCAAGTCCAACGCAGGGAGCATATCATCCGCCCTTTTGAAACTCTTGTTTCTGCATAGATGGTACAGACCGCTTTTTGTAAATTCCCGCCTTGCTTGGCTTTCCACTCTCCGCAGTATGTATTTGGCCTCATGGAGTGTTTTGTCGGCCCCCATAACAGAATAGGCGTATTGTGCGTGTTCCAAGAAATATTCGGTGATTTTAATGGCCCGCTTCATCGTGCGTCCTGATACGAGAGTCTTGTCCGGAGAAATGCGATTTTCTACACAGTGGAGTATACCCGCAATCCTCAGTGCAGTTCCCGCACACTTTCCGCCCCAGTCAGACATATCTTCCAAGTCTGTCAACAAACGGGCTTCAATCTTTTCAGAGAACTGTCTATAAACATCGAGAGCGTCACCATCCAGTCTAATAATCGGCATATCCGAATTGGGATAGGGTAAGGAAAGCAAATCAAGTAAAATTTTCTCGTATTGTTCGTTGAGTTCCTTTTGTATAGGGGGAGTGTCAAAGGGACGATGTCCCATCATGGGGTTAGGCTTACTGTATAAAAAGCGCCCGGTAAGCCCTCGTCCCCGAAAGGCATCATTATTGAGCATTCCCTCCAATACACTTTCCTGCGCCGACAAGAGCATAGTAAGCGCAGGAGCGTCGAGGCACTCAGCTTCCCGCCCCTTACGGTCTACCCGAATCGGATCGCCAGAATAGGCTTTTAATACGGTATCAATAGACACCACATTGGAGGAATACTTTCCATTAAAAATATCGAACAAACCACCCTCCGTAGAAATCACCGTTATAATGCCGTTATTATCCGCCATAAGGGAGGTTAGGGCTTCGGGGGTAATATCATCGGCGATTAGGCGCAAGGGCCTTATACGGCGCTGTTCCAGCTCATAGCATTGGCGTCTTGCCGTATCCGCTTCATCACGCAGACCCTTCCTTTCATACTTTTCAATCTGCGCCCTCCACTTATTGAGTTGCGCTTCTTGTTCGGCAATCATCGGTTGTCTGCGTTTATTTTCCTCCATCTCATATTTATAGATGGCCCTCGTCATTGTTTTAATAATGCTGCTCTTGCGCTCCCCTGACTTAGCAATAATCAGAAAGTATAGGTTTAATTGCTCGTAATAATCTGGCTTCCCTTCAATGACAAATTTCCCCTGCACTGCCGCCGCAACCAAGGCCAACGCAGCTATGGCCGGCATATCAACTGCGGTAGCAGTGTTTTCTGATACAGCCATCACATAATCCCGAAGTTCAACTGGTAACCGTTTAACGGGGAAGGGTGGCAACTGGTATTCCTCCAATAACTCCGGTTCATGCCATTCTGGCTGGCATAGTTCGTTGGAGAATTTATCAATGGCTTCTCCCACCGTTAACCCCTCCGTTGCCATCAGATAGTCGATGATACTGCCCCCGACCTCTCCACTGGAAGAAAAGCAGTAAAATGTATTGGTGTCCCGATAATAGCGCAGGTCGTTTTTATGCCCACATACCTCGCAATTTTGGAAACTGACCGTGTTTCCACTTTCAGAATATGGGCCATTCCGTTCAATCAGATATGAGAGAAAATCAAACTTCTCTATCTGCGCTTCCAACTCCGGATTTCTCCGCAGCTCTAAAGAAATGATATTCTTTTTGGTATTTTCGCTTTTCGGTTGTTCACGACAAGGGATTGCTAATATGTTCTCCACTGAGATCCTCGCATTTTTGCTGTGCAGGACTACTTCTTTATTTGTGCCCAAGAACAGGCGGTTAGCATTGGTGCAGGCTCTATCACTCTGTGGGAAAATAGAAACCAGACGCTCAACAATCGCACACCGTATATCAGGGTCGTTGATAACATCGTCTGTGATAAACACAAGCCTGAATTTTGGACATTTGTCGCTGTGGCTGAAGGTCTGATAAGAAATCACAGGTGATAGTTCATAGTCATCACATATCCTTAATGCCTGTTCCTGTGATAACTGTGGATGTCCTTGATCGGCATTATCAATATCCACCATAAAGACTTGCTGCTCTTGCCAATCGGCGGCTTTGGAGCCATCTAAGATAGCGGGGCAAACCGTATGTCCAGTTCGGAGCTTTTGTGCCAATTGAGCGACAGTTACTTCCTTTATACTATCCTTCTTCAATACTCTCCGGGAAATTCTTCCCCACTCCCTTTCATCTGCCTTCTCCTCTATCCCTATCGGGTCGATGTGTAGCCGTATCTTTGCCATTAAAATACTCCTCCTCTGTTTTTAGAAATTCCTGATATTCCTCTTGGTGTGCACCAACATAGGCGGCAATATCACGATAGATGGCATAGGCAAAGATTCGGGCTTGCTCCCGGCTGATTTTACCTATTCTGTCCGCCATGTTGTTTCACCACCATTCAGAAACCTCTTTACATTTCAGAATAAATCCCTTATAATAATTTCTGTAAATAGAATTTATTAAAATTTATTCTGAATATCGAATGTGATGATAGCATAAAAAAAGAGACTTGTCAGGAAAATCCGTTAAGCCGTTAAAAATAAAATTCCAAAAATTATAATTCTATAAATCGAATATTGGAGGTGCTTTTATGGCAAGGAAAAATTCAACAGCAGACAGTATCATTCCGGTATGGGTGCAAAGGCTTCAAGCCCTATTGGAAGAACGAGATATGAAGCAATCTGAACTTGCTGGCAAAATTGGTGTTGCTCCATCTACTGTTTCTGATTGGCTGAGTGAGACAAAAGGAAGAGAGCCTGGGGTTAGCAAGCTATACAGTATTGCAACTGTACTTGGGGTATCAATGGATTATCTAATGGGGGCAAGCGAATGTGAAACTGCTAAAAATGAAGAAATTCATAAAAGGATCGGCTTGAGTAACAAGGCCATCAAAAAACTCATTCGTCTGCAACGCAAAGTCAAGGCCAATAACCTTTTGGCCGTAAAAAAAGTGGCAGTCTGTAATTTCTTATTAGAAACGGAGGACATGACGGACCTTTTTGACTGTCTTTATAACTATTTGCTGGGGGAATATTATTTTAATGATGGGCAGCAGGATTTAAGTGCAACTGCAATTTACTTAAAATCGCCACTCGGAACATCTGATGAAAGGCTGAATTTTGCCGAAAGTTTTTCCTATGTTTATTTATCGAAAATTACGCAGGAACTATCTCTTTTGAAGGAAGAAGCTGTCAAGCGCAGTAGACTAAGAGAAAAAAAGACCTATGAAGAGTGGAAAAATACTGATGCTGGAAAGGCTGTTGATTTGGAAACTTTGAAAGATCAAGCGGCATATGAAGATGGGGAGGAATGAGTATGAATGTTGTAATCTATGCCCGATTTTCTTCTCATTCCCAAACGGAACAGTCAATCGAGGGGCAGTTAAAAGAATGTTACGCCTACGCCCAGCGCAACGACTATACCGTGGTAGGGGAATACATCGACCGGGCTCTTTCTGGCACCACAGACCATCGCCCTGAATTTCAAAAGATGATTGCTGATAGTTCCAAGAAAACTTTTCAGGGTGTTTTAGTTTATCAGCTTGATCGCTTTGCCCGCAATCGCTATGACAGTGCCACCTATAAATCAAAACTAAAAAAGAATGGAGTCCGTGTGCTGTCTGCCCGTGAGAATATTTCGGACGATGCAAGCGGCGTACTGATGGAAGCTGTTCTGGAGGGGATGGCTGAATATTACAGTGTAGAGTTGGCTCAGAAAATCAAACGGGGAATGGACATTAACGCTGAGAAGTGCCTTTCTACTGGCGGCAATCTGGCGCTTGGCTTCAAAACAGAAGATAAACGGATTGTGATTGACCCACTTACCGCGCCAATCGTCGTTAACATTTTTGAGATGTATGTGACTGGCTCGACAATGGCTGATATTATCCGCTATCTCAATGCCAATCAAATCAAAACATCCTACGGGAATGAATTCAACAAGAACAGTATCAACCGCATTTTGAGAAACAAGCGATACATAGGGGTATATACATACCGGGATAAGGAAATTCCTGATGGACTCCCCCGCATCGTTGATGAAGATTTGTTTTGGGAGGCACAGCGCATTATGGAGAAAAACAAAAAAGCCCCCGCACGAGCGAAGGCTAAAGTAGATTATCTCCTTACCACAAAACTGTTCTGTGGACACTGTAAGGCCGCCATGACTGGTATCAGTGGGACGAGTAAGACAGAGCGGAAATATCACTATTATCAGTGTGTGACCAACCGCCGGGACAAATCCTGTGACAAAAAGACGGTTGGAAAAGAGTACATAGAAGATTTGGTGGTCAACAGACTGCGGGATTTCCTGACCCCAGACAATATCAGTACGATTGCCAGAGAAGTTGTTGACCTCTGTGAACGAGAGAGCAACAACGGCAACACAAGGAGGCTTAAAAAACTGCTTGCAGAAAATGAGCAGGCCACAGAAAATCTGCTGAAGGCCTTGGAGAGTGGACAGGCCGTTGATATTATTGCTGACCGGATTGCACAAAAGAAGAAAGAGCATGAGAAACTGTCCCTTCAACTTCTTGTGGAAACCTCCCAGCATCCGACCCCCAGCGTGAAGGAAATCCGCTTTTTCCTAAATCAGTTCCGCAAGGGGGACATCAACGACCCAAAATACCGGCAGGGGCTGGTGGATATGCTTGTCAACAAAATCTACCTCTATGACGACAAAATGACCGTCCTGTGCAATACACAAGACGGTCACTTTGATGTTGACCTTAAGGAAGTGAGTTCACTTAAGGGTCAGTTGGTGGAGGCGGGGAGAGTTGAATTATTGGGAGAGCGTCTTTTGCTGTAAAATACCGTACAGAATCAAACCTTTTCCCTCTAATCTGGCATATGCTGTATCATGTTGTTAAAACCGTAAAGGGAAAACTAAAGGGAAAACTTTATTAAGTCTTGGGGCTTTTGTTTCTTTACGGATAAAAATCAACCGGCGCAATTTTGCGCTTGTTAGCGATCCTCTCTGTTGCATTTTGTCAGTCTTTATGATATTCTGTCCGTGGCTCTCTTTTGAGGGCTGGGCGCTGCACAAGACGGCGGGCGGTTAGTCACATAACCCCGGAAGGGGGTGACGCTATGCGGATCACATTACATATCGGGCCTTTCACGGTCACGATCATTGTGAAAAGCAGAAACCGCCACCGGGCAGGGTGACGGTTTCAAGGCTTTAGTCTTGACTTCTTAACTCGCACGGGCTAACCGCTCTCAGCAGCGCCCTTTCTATGTTCATTATAGGCCACCACATCCACACTGTCAAGCCCTGGGCGCTATGCCTGGGGCTTTTCTGTTTCTGGCCCCGCAGGAGCGCCGTTGTCCCGCTCCATAGTCTCCGCTATTGCACGGTTCACAAAACCGTTTACGCTCTCCCCACGGGCCTCTGCGTGGGCTTTTATGGCCTCCTTCTGGCCTTTTGGAACCGTTAATTCCATGCGGTCATAGTTTGCCTTTACATATTTGTGTACGGCCTTCTGTTGTGCCTTTGATACTGCCACGGTTTTTCCTCCTTCCTGGGGGGTGATATGAAATATCGACACCTCTTCCATTATGACCTTATTATATCACGGAAATCTACTCCCGTAAATAGTAAATATAAATAAAAATATTCACGTAAATATATGCATTATACCAATAGACATATTCCCGTAAATAGATTATAATACATAATGTCAGGAGGGAACAGAACCGGCGAAGGTGGACGATAGTATCAAGACCACCACAGAAGAGCGGGACGGGATACGGGAGATTGGGACGCACTGAGAAGAACGCTATGCCGTAAAGCCCACCGCCGCCGGGGGTTTCCCCAGACAGGGGCAGAAGTTGAAAATAATATGAGGTAACACAAGTGAGCATCAACGAGTTAGACATGAAGGTGAAGGAGTTGCGGAGCGGTTTATGAAGTCCGTCACCTGCCGCCGCTTTGTGCTGGCATAAGGAAAGCCCCCATATCCGAAGCGCCGACCAAGCTATACGGATATAGGAGCCTGTAACCCCGGAGGGGGCTATAGTGATAGCTTACCACAGTCCCCTCTAGAAATCAACTGAAAGAGGATATATGATGGAAGTAAGAAAGATTGATATGGACGGCGCACGATTTTCTCTTAAAGCGATCTCAACGACCTTTGGCTTAATTATGGAAGATATGGAGCAAGAACACCAAGACGCAAAGGACTATGAAGTGTGCTTTTATGCACGCACGGAGGATGTATATATACCAGCCCTCAACCTTGTACTTTGTTCCCTCCAGGATCTGCTAGAAAAGATGGAGACGGCGGTATGAACCAGAAAGAACTATTGAGATCCGAGATCGAATGCGTCCTGGATAGGAACAATACAGAGAAATTTATGCGCCATATCCTGACAGTGGCACTTGCTTATGAGAGAGCGTTGAGGGAGGCGGGGCATCGTGGATAATCCTATTACATTCCCCACCACGCCGGAAGCGTTCAATGCCTATCAGGAGCAACTTATAGGACGGAAGCAATCCGAAAAGGAAAAGGAGGTCGCGGCCGCTTGGGTGGAGGTGTTCAATCTCTCTTATGAGGACGGGCTAACCCAAGACCGTGATACCCTGGAGAAGGACCTGGACAATCTGGAGGAACTTATGGCCCGCCATAAAGACAATGCGGGAGTACATAAATTCGCCGAGGCTTGCCGGTTCTGGATGATTGAAGCCTGGAGGCAAGGAAAGGAGGCCGCAGAGCATGACTAAAGAGGAGCGCCGCCAAGCCAACCGGGAGCGGGAAAAGGAGGCCCAGATAGAAGCCCTCCGCCAGATCAGGGACAACCCCCAGGCCACGCCGGGGGAGCGACTGGAGGCCGTGAAACTGCTGCTAAAGCTGGAATAACGAGATGAAGGAGGGAACTGCCCACACGGGCTTCCCCCCTTTTTTCTGTATAACGTCTCAGAGTTGGAAAAAGTTCCCCTCACCGATCCCTTAGCGGGATTCTCCCAGGGGGTAGGGGGTGGGGGGGATGTACTATCGGCATATCCGGGCCAGATCTTCCATCAGCCGCTTTCCGTGTCGGAGCTGATATCGGGAGAAACGGACCAGATGGCGGCGGTATGTGGTTTCGTGCATCCCCTTTGGCCTATCTGGACGAAAACCTAAAAAAGAAAATCCATCTACCGGCCACGGCGGGAGGGTCAGGTATCGCTTTGCGTATTCCATTCCCTTCCAGTAGTCCACCATGCCGTCCTTTGTCTGCTGCTGGCTTTTGTAATTCAGCTTGGCACATTTCCGGCACAAGAAACCTCTCTGTCCTGTCAAATACAGATATCGCACCCTCTGGCCGCATCCGGGGCAGAGGAAAAAGGTTTGCTGTCCGCCGTAGCCGTTGCGTTTGTGGGATAGACTGATCTTGTATCCGCTTGGAGGGAATAGCTCGCAAAAGTCATCTCCCTGGTAAATGTCCAGGTATTTCCCACCACAGAATATCCCACCCCAGGCATGGGTAAACGCCAACTCAAAACTATCTATTCGGGGTGTCTGCTCCACCTGTTCATGGGTTTTATTCCATCCACCAGCGTTACAGCGAAAATACACACCTCCACCCCTTTCTGCTTTTATGCCTAAATACGTTATCAAACTCAATTATATTAGCGTTTTCTGGCGGTTTTAACGGTATATTCTTAGCCTCTGGCTGTTCCTGGGATGCCGCAGGAGGCGGAGGCCCTTTTGTTCCGCTGATCTGGCCGTTGTCCTGGTAGTTCCCATTCTGGCCGCTGTTTCATCCAGGGTAAAGCCATAGCAATACCGCAGTACCACGGCCCGCCGCTGTGGCTCTGACAGGGTCAACAAGGCCCGGTGTAAAGCATAGCGCAGGTCACACTCCGCGATATTTTCTATGACCTGTTCCGCCTCCGGGTCTGGCAGCACATCCGCCAGTGACAGTGTATCCCCCTCACTGTCTGTAAGTGGAGCATCCAGAGAGATACAGTTTTGGAGCGGGTCCCTTCTGGCCCGTTGTGTTCTCAACCCTGCCGCCTCGGAAAAGGCCCCCTTCAGCTTTAAGCCGTACCATGTGAGAAATGCCCCGCCCTCTGACCGCCAGCCTTCAAGGGCTTCCAGGAGGGCGAGAAAGGCTACCTGTTCAAAATCATCCACAGACAGCCCGCCCCGCCCATTGAGGGCCACAGTCCATTTGTAGGCCCAATTATGAGCGAATCTCTTTACCTGTGCCCACAAATCCAGCAGCTTGTCCTTATCCCCGCTCTGGATCTCCTTCGCCAGTTCTTCGTTGGTCATTGATACCCGGCCCCTTTCATGGTAGAATGTGATTGACAAGTCCACACTCCACCACAGGGCCGCTCTCATTCGCTGGGAGCGGTTTTTCTGGGTTCGCTCTGGGTTCGATATATCTTTAGCCAGTCCTCCAGCTTCATCACCACCAACCACGGGGAGCGGGAGCGGCGGAAAAACACAGCGGGGAGGCCATCACCAAAGCACACAGCGTCCCGATCCGCCTGTTCCAGCCAGGAATAAGGTCGTAGCTGCTCCACCCGCTTGCACTCGATATGGACACCAGGGAGGCCGGTCAAGTCCGGCACCTCACCAAAGGACAGGGAACCGCCCCGCTCGACGGGATAGCCATATTCACGGAGCAGGGCGGCAAGTTCCCGCTCCCCGTCTGCGCCCTTCCGTGTGCTTTTAGCCCCCATGCGTTAATTCCTCCCAATTCACAGGATGGACACCGGCGGCGCTCAATGCGGCGGCTATGTCCTGGGGCATGGTCAAGCCCATCTCTGCCGCAAACTCCTCCAGGTAGCCGGGGGCCATGTATAGAACCGCCGTACCCCCACCCTCCAGCAGCTCCCCCAGGGCGGTCAGTGTGCATCCGTTCCCGGTCAGGGCTTCACGAATAGACTGAACCAGGGCGGCATCCGTGGCCTGTTTGTGGTGCCATGTAACCAGGTCTTGGTGAAGGTCTTTCCCGTCGCTGTCTTTATAGTCAGCTACCAACCGCCGCCGCCGGGGCGCACAATCCCCCAGCGGCTCACACAGCGCAGCCATTACCCGCTCCACGTCTGAAAATATATCGTCCATGTAAACTCCTTTCAATCTGTTTTCTCATGGACAGAATGGACTAAATGGACAGAATACCCACCACCGCCCTAATTGTGTCCATTCTGTCCATTGTGTCCATAGGCTAACGGGTTTACTTTTATTTTTTGGCTTGCCTTTCTCCCGGCTCCATCCCGCTCCACGTCCTCAATGCGAATATACCCATATTCCATCAGAACACGTAGCGGGGCCTCCATACACTCCGCTTTTTTGAACTTGCCCCGGACAAGGCGGAACAGGTCACGTTTGCTGATCTCAGCCTCTCCACTGGCCGCAATCCGCCGCCATAGGTATTTGGCATCCTCCACGCTTTCATCGGCTCCCATAGCCTGATATGCGGCCTCTGCATGAGCGCCCAGGAACTCAGCTATTGAGGTAGCCCCGGCCATTGTTTCCGGGCTGATCGGCTCCGTGGACGGGAAGCTGGACAGGTGGAGCAAGGTGGCAATCCGCACCATAGCGCCCACTGCTTTACCTCCCCAGTCCCTCATGTGTTCCCATTCCCCGCCCAACTTCTTTTCAATGTACGCCTGATAATCTTCCCGAATGGTGTTGGCGTCTGGGGACAGGTACACAATACCGCTCCCCTGATCTGCCAAAATGCGGCGTACAAATTGCCGGTATTCTGCCCGTGTGCTGCTGGACATTGGAGCGGGAGACACTTCCCGCCGTCCCACCTTCGACCGGCACATAGCATAGAGGAACCGCCCACACAGCCCCCGGCCCCTGAAGGTGGCGTTATCCATCAGCCCATGAAGGACGGAGGGCTGAATGGTCAAAATCATAGTCAGGCGGGGTTTGGCGATATAGTTTGACTTTCTCCCAATACGGTCAACGGATATTGTATCTCCAGCGTGTCCCTTTAAGTAGATATCAAAGTTTGCCGCCCGGTCATACCGTCCCGCTATGCTATCGAATACGCCGCCCTCGGCGCTGGCTACCGTGATACTGCCGCCTTGCAGCTCCATCATGTCCACCAGCTTCTCCGGGGTGGTATCGTCCACCATCAGACGGAAGGGGTGCAATTCCTTGAAGTTGGCAAGCTGGGCAGATAAGTCAAGGGCCTCTTGCCGTTTGGCCTCAAAATTACCCTTTCCCTTTGCGGCGCTGTTTTGTGCGGCTTGCAAGGCTTTTTCTAATAATACACGCTCCGTCTGATTTTGGGCGATTTCCGCCGCTTCAAATTCCCGCTGTTCTGCCTCGTACTCATAGACCGGGCCAGACAGGGCCGATATAACGGCGCTCTTTCGCTCTCCGGGCGGGGCCACGGCCACGGGGTACAAACAAAGCGGCTCCCTCCAGTCCGGGGTGATCTGCACCTCGTACTTGGATTGAAACGCCGTCGCCAAAATCCCCAGGGACAGAATACCGGACATTTCGGGCGGGGTCTGTGTGGTTTCGGCCAGGGCTTCCACGAACGCCGCCACAGGAGCGGGAAGGGCGTCAACGGGAAAATATGGGGTGTTCGGGTTGCTGAATGGAATAGGCTTGTCCCACTCCGGGACAGAATGGACGGTATGGACAGAATTTGTGTCCGCTGTCAAGCCGTCTTGGACTTCATCGGCGTATCGCTCAAAATTCGACATATCCGTGACTGTATCACCTGCCGTTCTCTAAAAATTTCCATTTGTTCCTCTGGCTCCCCGATAGTCAGGACATCAGCCAGATATTCATGGTAGGCTTGTCGCTGTATAGCCAGCGTTTCCCGCTCTGAAAGCCGGTCTAAATCATCCGGGGCCGCTATCCCCTGGAGGGCTATGTGCGCCACACGGTAAGCCTCGCAAGCCTTGACACACAGGGACTTCCGCCATTCCTCAAATCTTTTGTGCGCCTCGGCTACCTGTTTACGACGCCGGGCCGCTTCTGTTTCTGCCGGGGTAGGCTTTCGGTGGAGTGGGAGGCCCAGCATAAAATCAGCGTTCAGCCGCTCCACCGCCGCCATTGGCGCCAGCCCCAGCAGACGGGCGGTAAAGTCTATACTGTCCCCGGACGCATTACACGCCCAGCAGCGATAACGGCCATTTCTGAAAGACATAGAAGGGTGCTTGTCTTGGTGGAAAGGGCATAGCGCCCAGCCTCGCCGGTCAAAGGTCAGCCCATAATGCCGGGCGGCGTCCTGGACGCTTACCCGCTCCCGTACCTCCCGGAAAACATCAGTCAATCCCTGCCGCCTCCTCAATAGCGTTGGCGGCCTCCAAAATCTCCGTTGCTCTGCGACGAAGTGAAGCTACACAGGCCGTTGTTTCTGTCTTGTCTGACGGAAGAAAGTATCCATCACGGTTATTGCTCAAGATCGGAATATGTTTCCGACGCTCTGCATGGATCTGCTTTCTTACCTCTCTCTCTGAAAGCTGAGTAATCCGTACCAAGTCCCGAAGATGGAGCCCCTGTCCCGCTCCAGCAAGCAGAAACTGGGAAATATATCCCGCTTGCGTCCGGTCCTGGTCTGATGTACAATAGTTTTGGGAAGTGGTGTCCGCCCGTGAAGCCGACCCCGTTTCCTCCGCCCGTTCCGGTGCTGCAACACTGGAGCGGGTTTTTCTTTGTTCACTCATTGTTCGTTCACCTGCTTTCTGATCCACTCCCGTAGCCCTTCCACAGAGATTAGTGTCCTAGTTCCGACTTTGAAGGCCGGGAAATCTTCTCGATTCATCATTTGATATACTGTGGGCTTACTTACCCCCAGCAATCGGGCTGCTTCGAGTGCAGAGACGGCCAGAGGTTCCAGTTTGTCCATTAGCTCACCTCCTGTTCCAAAACGGCGATTGCATCCATTAGCAGTTTTTCCTTTTCTGCGGAAAGTGGGAATCTTAACCACCGCATTAATGTTGGCTCGCTGATTCCGGCGGTTGCCGCAATTTTCCACAAGGGCACCCCTGCGATGCGTGCAGCTTTCCTGATTTTTTGATTTTCTCTCATTACATCAGCCTCCTCTTGACAGAATGATTTTAATACTATAAAATATAGAATAAGATGATAATATCATACCGAATATTTGTTCGATTCGCAAGCTGATAAAAGTAAAAAATATACAACTAAAAGGAATAAAAAGTTGAAATAAATCAATTATTTGAAGGTGATAATGTGGATACAGAAAGATTGTCGCTTACTATGGGGAAAAGATTAAAATCCGAACGTGAAAGGCTTGGATTATCCCATGAAAAGCTCCGGTCCGCTATCTTGGAGAAGTATGGTGTCGAAATATCTAAAGACAGTCTGATAAATTATGAGGTTTCCGATGAGTATCATACTAAAGCATATAAAAATAATGGTATGAGGGTCGAATATTTGCGGTACTTTGCAGATTTCTATGGGGTTTCGGCGGATTGGTTGCTGGGGCTCACTGATGTGCGCACACCGGACAGTTCGGTCCGGAATATCTGCCAGTACACCGGCCTGAATGAAAATGCGGTGAAAACGCTGGGCGGATGGGCGGACCTGGCCAGTATGGCAGCGGATATGGATGGGCTAACCTGTACCACTGTGTTGGACGTGCTCAACACTCTGCTGGGGGCGCACATCCCGGACGAGTGTGTCAAGCAGGATGCCCCCGTGGACTTGTTCTACACTTTGCTGGAGACGATGGCCACCTTGCGGGATATCCACCGGATTAACTATAGCGAACTGCCAGAAGAGGAGCGGGCGGTATTGCTGGAACGAAATGGCCTGCAAGGCTACTCGAATCAAACGCATACCTGGATTGGCGTGGAGGGCTTTCGAGCTACCCAGGCATTTCATGACATTTTGGCCCATTTCCTGAAGCCTCCGGAGCTGAGGAAATAAAAGCCGCCCCCGGTGCTACGAACACCAGGGACGGCTATAAGGGGCAGTAAACTTCACACGGCCTACTGCTCCTCCATTCTACCACAAACAAAGGAGGAATTGCAATGGCGAGAAAGAGCAACACACGAGCCGCACAGGGGAGCGGGACGATCCGCAAGAAAACAGTCACCCGCAAGGGCCAGCAATACACTTATTGGGAGGGCCGGGTCACCATTGGCCATGATCCCGGAACAGGGAAACAGATACAGAAGTCCTTTACCGGCAAGACACAGAAGGAGGTCCGGGAGAAGATACAAGCTGCTGCTGTGGCTGTCAATGATGGGACCTATCAGGAGCCAAGTAAAATGACGTTGGGGGAATGGCTGGACATCTGGCAAAAGGACTACTTGGGCGGCGTGAAACCTTTTACGGTCCAGACATACAGCAAAAATGTCCGGGTCCATATCAAGCCAGCTCTGGGAGCAGTCAAGCTGGAAGCACTTACCGCCCACAAGATCCAGGGATTTATTAACGATCTAGGAAAGCCAAAGGGGGACAAAAAGGGACTTTCTCCTAAGACGGTCAAATGTATCCACGGTATTTTACATAAGGCGCTTCAACAAGCGGTGGTAGTGGGCTATCTCCGGTTCAATCCAGCGAACAACTGCGCTTTGCCACGCTCCGCCCGGAAGGAGATCAAGCCGCTGGACAGCGGGGATATCTCCAGATTCTTGAAAGCCATTCAGGGAGATTCATTTGAAACGATCTTTTTGACCACTCTCTTTACTGGTATGCGGAGGGGAGAGGTCTTAGGACTTACCTGGGATTGTGTGGATCTGGAGCGAGGGCATATCCTTATTAACAAGCAACTCCAGAACATTCCCGGCAAGCCGGGGGAATATCATCTTGTACCCACAAAGAACAACAAGGGTCGTATGATTACAGTGGCCCCCTCTGTGGTCAGTATCTTGAAAAAACACCGAGCCCACCAAAGTGAAATGCGTCTCTTGGTAGGAAGTATGTGGGAGGATTCCGGCCTAGTATTCACAGATGACCTGGGCCACCACTTAGCCCCCAGCACTATGTACCATCACTATAAGAAGATTGTAGCCTCTATCGGCCTCCCTAACGCACGATTCCATGATCTGCGGCATAGCTATGCCGTGGCTGCCATCCGGGCCGGTGACGACATTAAGACAGTTCAGGGCAATCTAGGGCACTACACCGCCTCTTTTACACTGGACGTATACGGCCACGTTACAGAGGAGATGAAACAGGCCAGCGCAGACCGCATGGAGCAGTTTATAAAGGGAGTTTCTAACCTGTAAAGGGAAAACTAAAGGGAAAACGCCCGGAAAAAGAGCATAAGAATAGCCTAGAACCGCTGTGGCTCTAGGCTTTCTTCTTGGTGGAGGCGGGGAGAGTTGAACTCCCGTCCGAAAACACATTCATGGGAACTTCTCCGGGCGCAGACGGTTATTACAGGAGTCTTGCTCTCCCCGTTCCCTTCGCTTCAGGCAAGCCGTCACGCCTGAAGGTCAGGTGAGCTTCATGATGCATGGCCGGCTCAAAGCTTTGCCGGCTCACGTCCGCCACTAAGCGACGCCTGATCCGGGCTCGTGGCCCTTCCCGGTCAGACGGCTGCCTTTAATTAGGCAGCGTAAGCGTAGTTGTCGTTCTTTAATTTATAAAGAATGCCCGTTTTAAGGTGGCCAGGCGCCACCGCCCGCTATTCCCACTGCAGCGTCCCCGTCGAAACCGGTACGCCCCCTCGTCGTCGCAAAGTCCAGCCAACTCCGCTTCCCATAATGGCGAAAACTTCGTTCGCTCCCTTATTCCTCCTCTCCAAAACGGATCCGCTGCACTGGGTTCCATTTTGGACAGCGGCTTTGCCGCCAGAAAAAGAAAACGTATGCAGTGTGGTTTGCTTGAGGGATTCAGTGAAATCAGACCGTACCGGCACGGCTGGCGCGCCGGTACGGATGCGCTTACTCAAGGACTATATTATACTTTCTCCGGTTCAGGGTACTCCACACCAAAGGTGTCAACGGTAACCGACTTCATCCTCTGGTCCTGACGGGGCCGGTCATTCCAATCTGTCTTGCTGTTTACGATGGCGTCAGCCACCTCCATGCCCTCAAAGACCTTGCCAAAGGCGGCATAGCTGCCGTCCAGGTGGGGAGCCTTCTCGACCATAATGAAAAACTGACTGCCGGCGGAGTCGGGGGCCATGGCCCGAGCCATGGACAGCACACCCCGGTCGTGGGCCAAGTCGTTCTTTACACCGTTCTGGCTGAACTCGCCCTTGATGGAGTAGCCGGGACCGCCCATACCAGTGCCTTGGGGGCAACCACCCTGGATCATGAATCCGGGGATACAGCGGTGGAAGATCAGCCCGTTATAAAAGCCCTTGCTGACCAGGCTGATGAAATTGTTGACGCTGTTGGGGGCCACCTCAGGATAGAGCTCCGCCTTCATGACGCCGCCGTCTTCCATTTCGATGGTGACAATGGGATTCTGTGCCATATCTGTCATCCTTTCTGATAGTACCGGTCACCGGTTCCTTGTCTTCATCGCCCGGTCTATTTCCCGCTTGGCGTCCCGCTTGGCGGAGGACTCCCGCTTGTCATAGAGCTTCTTGCCCTTAGCAAGCCCCAGCTCCAGTTTGACCCGGGGACCCTTGAAATAGACGGACAGGGGGATGAGGGAGTAGCCGTCCTGCTGGATTCGGCCGGAGAGCCGCAGGATCTCCCGCCGGTGCATAAGCAGTCGGCGGGGCCGGCGGGGGTCCTTATTGAAAATATTGCCCTTTTCATATGGACTGATGTGCATACCCAGGACAGACAGCTGCCCCTCCTTGATGATGCAGAAGGAGTCCTTCAGATTCACATTGCCCAGCCGGATAGACTTGACCTCGGTGCCCGCCAGTTCAATGCCGGCCTCAAATTTCTCTTCCACGAAGTAATCGTGGTAGGCCTTGCTATTTTTGGCGACGACCTTGACCGCTTCGCCCACTGGGGACACCTCCTCTCCCTCAAGATCAGGGAACAACTATACCATAGGATAGCCCAAAAGGCAAGGAAAAAGTCAAGGATTGGGCCACAGTTTGGGCAGTTGGGAGTAAAAATTCCCCGATTCCTCCCACAGCAGCAGGAGAGAACCATGCCTCACAGACACCGTGGCCTCTGTGCCCAGAAACTCATTGCTGACCCCAATGGGGAAACTGCCCTCCATTTGATACTGGTCCAGCGGAAATTTGAGCCCAGTGAGGGTGACCCCTTCCGCTGTGCCGCTGTTGCAGAACACAGATAGATAGCCAGACATGGAAGCGGGGAAGGTGAGGGAACTGTTCCGGAGGGCGGTGGCCGCTGTTTTTTCGCCTGCCAGGAATCCGTGGGCCCCTTGGGTAGTCAGCCAGTCCAGCAGCTGGAGGTTGCCAAGGGTGTGCTCCAGCCGGCCGCCCACGCCGCCCAGCAGAACGAATCGCCGGTAGCCCAGCTCCAGACCCTTACGAAGAGCGTAGACCATGTCAGTATCATCCTTCTCCGCTGGGAGCTGGATCACGTTGGGATGGGAGGGGGTGCGGCCCAGGGAATCAAAGTCGCCCACCACAAGGTCAGGCGTGACGCCGTAGGCCATCAGGGAGTCATAGCCACGGTCGGCGGCGATGACGTAGTCCCCCGGAGCGGGGTAGGGGCGCAGAGAGGGGGACAGGGACATGGCCCCCACCACATAACAGATGCGTTGGTTATTGGTCATGATAAAACCTTCTTTTTCAGAGAGCATAAGAGGCCCGGAGAAGACCGGGAGAACCCTTGAGCGATTTTTTCTCATTATACCACAAAGAGGTCTCCTTGTGGAGAGTATATTCCTGGAGAAGAAAAAATAAGTGTATCCAGGGAAGTTGTGCGGATAGGACCGATATAGAGAGAAAGTCCGGCAGCCCACTGGTCAGAGCCGGTCTACGCCGCCTTGACTTTCCTCCAGGCAGACGGTAGAATGAAGGATACTTTGAACAGATACAGACTGGGGTGGATCAGGATGATACATTATTTGGATAATGCGGCCACCACGCCGGTGCGGCCGGAGGCGGTACAGGCGGCGGTAGAGGCGATGACCAAAGGCTGGGGCAACCCCTCGTCCCGGTATGAACTGGGGACCAAGGCGGCCGCCCGGATGAAGGAGTGGCGGGGGAATGTGGCCCAAGCCCTGGGCTGCCTGCCGGAGGAGCTGTTTTTTACCTCCTGTGGCACGGAGGGGGACAACTGGGCCATCCAGTCTGCCCTGGAGGTCAATCGCCGCCGAGGAAAGCACATTATCACCACCGCCATCGAGCACGCCGCTGTGCTGGAGCCCTGCCGGGAATTGGAGCGCCGGGGCTATGAGGTGACATACCTGGAGCCGGACCGCCAGGGTAACATCACTGCCGCCCAGGTGGAGGGGGCGATGCGGCCGGACACGGCGCTGGTCTCCATGATGCTGGTTAACAATGAACTAGGCGCCATCCTGCCTGTGGGGGAGGTTGCCCAAGTCATTCGGAGGACTGGCTGCCCGGCTCTGCTCCACTGTGACGCGGTGCAGGGATTTTTGAAAATACCTTTTTCCCCCAAAAAACTGGGTGTAGACCTGCTGACAGTCAGCGGGCACAAGATCCACGCCCCTAAAGGGGTGGGGGCGCTCTATGTTCGAAAGGGGCTGAAGCTGCCTCCCCTGATCTGGGGCGGGGGGCAGGAGGAGGGCCTTCGGTCGGGTACTGAGGCCACAGCTCAGATCGCGGCGTTCGCCGCCGCCGCCCGGCTGGGGCGGCAGACTCTGGAGGAGGACATGGCCCATATGGCCCGGCTGAAGGAAGAAACCGTTCGGCGACTGGCGGAGGAAGTGCCGAAGGCGAAGCTGCTGGCCCAGGGGGGCGCTCCCCACATCCTAGCCATCTCCCTGGTGGGTTATAAGAGCGAGGTGGTGGTCCGCTTCCTGAGTGACCGGGGGGTATATATCTCCTCCGGCTCCGCCTGCCACAAGGGGAAACCCAGCCACGTCTTTGCCGCCCTGAAACTGCCCAAGGGGGAACGGGACGGGGTGCTGCGGATCAGCTTTTCCTACGATACCAAGCAGGAGGACGTAGACGCCTTAATTGAGGGATTGAAAGGGGCATCGGAGAAGCTGTTCCCATCCCTGTCCTGAATGAGAAACAACGAAAAAGGAGCGTTTCCATGTTTGCCTATATGCGGAGAGGACCGAATTTTTATAAGGAGGTCGCTGCTCTGGCCGCGCCTATCATCCTCCAGGATATGATCACCAGCACCCTGAGCATGGCGGACACCTTTATGGTGGGGCTGCTGGGGGAGGAGCCGATGGCGGCGGTTACCCTAGCCAATATTCCACTGTTTGTAGTGCAGCTTTTTATTTTTGGAGTGCAGAGCGGCTCCACGGTCCTGTTGAGCCAATACTGGGGCAAACAGGACATGGAGTCTATCAATCGAATCTATGGGATGGCCCTGTGGCTGGTGATGGCAGTATCGTCTCTGTGCTCGGTGATTCTGCTGATCTGTCCGGTAGAATTTCTCAGCCTCTTTGGCAACGACCGGGCGGTGGTGGAGCTGGCCGCCCAATATGGCCGGCTGGCGGGGCTGTCCTATGTATTCAACGCCTTTTCAATGACTTATATTGCAGCCTTCCGCAGTATGGAGCATCCCCAACTGGGAATGTACATTCTGGCTACCTCTATGGCAGTGAATACCTTTTTGAACTGGGTATTTATTTTCGGAAATCTGGGAGCGCCCGCACTGGGAGTTCAAGGGGCGGCTCTGGCCACCCTCATCGCACGCGTTTTAGAGGTTGTCATCGTGGCCTGTCACATGGCTAGGAATCGGATCTTCCGGGTGCGGTGGAGACTGGTCCTGCGGCCAGGAAAGCGGCTGGCCCGTCAATTTCTGATGTGCAGTGGGCCAGTGGTGCTGAATGAAACCCTGTGGGGGCTAGGTACCTCTATGTATCCCACAGTCATGGGACATATGGCGGGCAGCACGGAGATACTGGCCGCCTATACACTAGCAGGAAATGTAGAGAAAATATGTAAGGTAGTTTCCATGGGACTTGCCTCTACCGCGGCGATTATCATTGGCCGGGAGATCGGTGCCGGACATAAGGACAGGGTATATGGAGTGGGACTCGCCCTGAACACCTTGGCCGCCGTAGGAGGCGCGGCGCTGGGATTGGCCCTGTGGCTGGTACTGGTTTTCCTGGCGCCTACCTATGTGTTCCCGCTGTTTAAGCTCTCGGCAGGAGCGGCGGCCGCGGCCACTATGATGATTACTCTCCAGGCGGTCATCATGCCGCTGAAGGATTTTAACAGCGTGAATATTGTGGGAGTCCTCCGGGGAGGGGGAGATGTGCGGGCCACTACGCTCATTGACATTCTCCCGCTCTGGCTGGTGGCAGTGCCTATGGCCGCTATATGTGGGCTGGTGTTGAAGACGGGGATCTTTTGGGTCTACCTATCCCTGGGGGTAGAGCAGTTTTGTAAGTGCGTCGGGGGAGTGTGGAGATTAAGGAGCGGCAAGTGGATTCGAGACTTGACCCGCTCTGGAGCACTGGAATAAGGAGGAACAGGACATGAAAGTTGCCGTATTAATGGAAAATACTGCCCAGGAGGGATGCGGTCTGGTGCCGGAGCACGGCCTGTCCCTGTATATCGAATATCGGGGGAAGAGGCTGCTGCTGGATGGGGGCGCCTCAGGACGGTTTGCCGACAACGCCCAGAAGCTTGGGGTGGACCTGGCGGATGTGGACCTGGGGGTGCTGTCCCACGGCCACTATGACCACGCCGACGGCCTGCGCCGGTTCTTCCAGCTCAACCAGAGAGCCAAGGTCTATGTCCGCCCCCAGGCCGGAGGGCCCTACTTCTCCATGACAGAGGAGGGACCCAAATTTATTGGCGTCCACCGGGATATCTGGGAGGGGGCCAGAGAGCGGCTTGTCCCAGTACCGGGACCTATGGAGCTGCTGGAGGGCGGGTGGCTGCTGCCCGACGGTCCAAAGGACCCGGCCTTTATGGGAAAGGCGTCTAACCTGGTCTGCAAGCGAGGGGAGGATGACTTTTTCCCGGACGATTTCAGCCACGAGCAGTCCCTGGTGCTGGAGGGGGAGCGGGGACTGGTGGTCTTCAACTCCTGCAGCCATGGGGGCATCGTCAACATCGTGCGGGGCGTGTTGGACCAGCTGCCCGGAAAGCGGGTGCACGCCGTGGTGGGCGGACTGCATATGTATGCCAAGGGGGGGACTGGCATGAACTGCTCGCCGGAGTATGTACAGTCGGTGGCTGACGCGCTGAAGGCCCTGGGGGTGGAGCGAATCCTGACCGGCCACTGCACCGGACAGCCAGCCCTGGAGCGGCTGACGGAATACTTCGGTCCCGGCTGTCAGGGACTGTATACCGGCCAGGTGTTTACCCTATAAAAAAGAAACATGACCGCCTGTCTATGGACAGACGGTCATGTTGTTTTCTCCTCTAAGGTGGAGAGATATTGGAGCAGAATCGTTTCCACCAGGTTGGAGAGCGAGCGGTTCTCCAGCTGGGCCTGGGCGCGGAGGCGTTCTACCATGTCCTCATGAAAACGAAAGCTGTAATTCTTTTTTTCGATTCCCATAAAATCACCTCATATCTAGTGTAATACATTAGAAACATTTGTCAAGAGCCGGAGCTCTTAGCAGCAAAAGATAGAAGATGCAAAAAATTGGCGGGATTCATTTGTTTACAACAAATTCATAAAGTGCCTATTGACAATTCTGCCCCCCGGTGGTACATTATCTTTAGCACTCAGGAGTATTGAGTGCTAACGAAATGATCAAAGCGCAAGCAGGCCGGCATGAGGATATAAGACGAAGGGTCCGCGGAGCGGAGCTGTCTTGAGCCGGAACGGCCGGAAGCGCATGCCGAGATAAAAGGAACAGGGGGGGGAAACATGGAGCTGACGGATAGAAAAAGACGGATTCTTCGGGCCATCATTGAAACCTATATCGCCACCGCCGAGCCTGTGGGGTCGAAAATGGTAGCGGAGCGGGCCGGACTGGATGTGTCCAGTGCCACCATCCGGAACGAGATGGCTGATTTGACTGATATGGGCCTTTTGGAGCAGCCCCATACCTCCGCCGGACGGGTACCCTCCGCCGCGGGCTACCGGCTGTATGTCAATGAGTTGATGGGTCATCAGCAGCTGACCATGCAGGAGACTCAGCGTATCAACGAGGCGCTGAACCTGAAGATGGAGGAGCTGGATCGAGTGATCGACCGGGCGGGAAAGGTCCTATCCCAGTTCAGCGACTATCCTGTATTTACCATGGCCGCCCCCGCGGAGCGGATCACCGTCAAACGCTATGACCTGCTGAAAGTGGAAGAAAACGCCTTTATCGCCGTGGTCATGACGGACAACTCCATCGTTAAAAATAAACTCATCCATATCCCTGAGGAGGTTTCTGACACCCAGCTCCAACTGCTCTCCGCGGTTCTGAACAGTTCCTTCGTGGGACTGACCCAGGAGGAGATGGAACAGACCTTGGACAAGATGGAGACCCGCACCGCTCCAGGCGCCTTTGAGCTGATTGCCCTGGTGGTGGACTTCGCGGTGGAGATCCTGTCGGAACAGAGCAGCCAAAAGGTCCGAACTACCGGAATCACTCACTTGCTGGAACACCCGGAATACCGAAGCCTGGACAAGGCTAAACCTCTGATGAACTATCTGGCCGAGGAGAAGGATGTGGCCCGGCTGCCTGTGACAATGACCGGCGGCCAGAACATGAACATCCTGATCGGGCCGGAAAATGTCAGTGACGCGCTGAAGGACACCAGTGTGGTCATGGCCAGCTACGACATTGGAGAAAATATGAAGGGCGTCATCGGAGTGGTTGGACCCACCCGGATGGACTACGCCAAGGTCACCGCCCGCCTGTCCTATTTTGCCGACAGCCTGACCCGGATGTTCGGCAAGGGAGAGTTACCCCCGGCAGAGAAAACAGATACACAGGAGCCATAAGCAGGAAAGGAGCGCCGCATCGTGAGCGATAAAAATAAAAAGAAGCAGGCCCAGCCTGAGCAGTGTCAGGAGGATATTCGGAAGGAAGAGGCTGTGGAGCCTGAGGAAGAGGCTGTTCGCACGGAACAGGAGGAGAAAGGGGGGCCCCAGGAGGCCGGCGAGGCCGCCCAGGAGGACCAGAAATCAGGGGAGGCACCCAAGGAGGAGCCCTCCGGAGAGGGGACCGCACCCCTCGACGACCGCTTTCTCCGCCTGGCCGCGGAGTACGACAACTACCGAAAGCGGACCGCCAAGGAGAAGGAGTCCATCTGGAACGACGCCAAGGCGGATACCGCCGCCGCGTTTCTTCCCGTCTATGATAACCTGGAGCGGGCCTTGAAGCAGGACACCGCCGACGAAGCCTACAAAAAAGGGGTGGAGATGACGATGAACCAGCTGAAGGAGATCCTTTCCAAGCTGGGCATCACTGAGATTCCCGCCCTGGGCCAGCCCTTTGATCCGAATCTCCATAACGCCGTTATGCACGTGGAGGATGAGAGCTTGGGCGAGAACGTAGTGGCCGCCGTGTTCCAGGCCGGCTTCCAGTGCGGCGAGAAGGTCATCCGCTTCGCCATGGTGCAGGTGGCCAATTAGGGGAACGGAACCGAGGTGTGCGGCTTATTTTCAAAAGCCGATGGGATTAAAGGAGGAAAACAGTGAAAAGAAATCAGCCCTGCAAGCAGTGCTGTAAAGCGAAAACCTGTGATGCTGTATCCTATACCCTGCTGCTCGCTGGGGGCCTGCTGGCCTGGTGCGCCGCACTCTACGCCATCGGGCCGCTGTTCCTATTTTAACTTTGTAAACATGAATGTCATATATTTAGGAGGAATGAATTATGTCTAAGATCATCGGTATCGATTTAGGTACGACCAACAGCTGTGTAGCGGTCATGGAGGGCGGCGACGCTGTCGTCATCCCCAACGCCGAAGGCAACCGCACCACCCCCTCTGTGGTGGCTTTTTCCAAGGACGGCGAGCGTATGGTGGGTCAGGTGGCCAAGCGCCAGGCCATCACGAACCCCGACCGGACCGTCATCTCCATCAAGCGTGAGATGGGCTCCGACTACAAGGTGAACATCGATGGCAAGAAGTATACCCCCCAGGAGATCAGCGCCATGATTCTGCAGAAGCTGAAGGCGGACGCCGAGGCCTATCTGGGCACAACAGTCACCGAGGCCGTCATCACAGTCCCCGCCTACTTCACCGATGCCCAGCGCCAGGCCACTAAGGATGCTGGTAAGATCGCCGGCCTGGACGTGAAGCGGATTATCAACGAGCCCACCGCCGCTGCTCTGGCCTACGGCGTAGACAAGGAGACCGCCCAGAAGGTCATGGTGTATGACCTGGGCGGTGGCACCTTCGACGTATCCATCCTGGATATCGACGACGGCGTCATCGAGGTGCTGGCTACCGCTGGTAACAACCGCTTGGGCGGCGACGACTTCGACAAGTGCGTCATGGACTGGATGGCCGCGGAGTTTAAGAAAACTGAGGGTGTGGACCTGACCGGCGACAAGGTGGCCATGCAGCGCTTGAAGGAGGCTGCTGAGAAGGCCAAGATCGAGCTGTCCGGTGTCACTTCTACCAGCATCAACCTGCCCTATATCACCGCTGATGCCACCGGCCCCAAGCACTTGGACCTGACCCTGACTCGGGCCAAGTTCGACCAACTGACCGCTCACCTGGTGGAAGCCACCAGCGGCCCTGTGAAGCAGGCTCTGTCTGACGCCGGACTGAGCGGAAGCGATTTGTCTAAGGTCCTGATGGTGGGCGGCTCCAGCCGTATTCCCGCGGTTCAGGAGATGGTAAAGAAGCTGACTGGCAAGGAGGGCTTCAAGGGCATTAACCCCGACGAGTGCGTGGCCTTGGGCGCCGCTCTCCAGGGCGGTGTGTTTACCGGCGACGTGAAGGACCTGCTGCTGCTGGACGTCACCCCCCTGTCCCTGGGCATTGAGACCATGGGTGGCGTGATGACCAAGCTCATCGAGCGTAACACCACTATCCCCGTAAAGAAGAGCCAGACCTTCACTACCGCCGCTGATAACCAGACCTCCGTAGAGGTCCACGTTCTCCAGGGCGAGCGTGAGATGGCCCAGTACAACAAGACCTTGGGCCGCTTCCACCTGGACGGCATCGCTCCCGCACGCCGGGGTGTGCCTCAGATCGAGGTTACCTTTGATATCGACGCCAACGGCATCGTGAACGTGTCCGCCAAGGATATGGGTACCGGCAAGGAGCAGCATATTACCATTACCTCCTCCACCAATATGTCGAAGGACGACATTGATAAGGCAGTCAAGGAGGCTGAACAGTTCGCCGCCGAAGACGCCAAGCGGAAGGAAGAGGTGGACATCCGCAACAACGGGGACCAGATGGTTTATCAGACAGAAAAGACCCTGGAGGAGATGGGCGATAAGATCCCCGCTGGAGATAAGGGCAAGGTGGAGAGCGCGCTGAACCACCTGAAGGAAGTCTTGAAGGGAAATGACACCCAGGCCATCAAGGAGGCCACCGAGGCTCTGACGAAGGAGTTTTACGCAGTTAGCGAAAAGCTGTATGGCCAGGCGCAGGCCGGCCAGCCCGGCCCCGGCCCCGATATGGGCGGCGCCCAGGGCGGCAGCGCCGCCGGCCCTGATGTGGTCGATGCGGACTATGAGGTCGTGGACGACGATCAGAAGTAATAGAAATCTATGGTCCGCGCGGGCGGGGCGTCGCCCCGCCTGCGCGCCGTTGTGCCTGTTCAAAAGAGTGAAGGGTAAAGAGTGGAGAGTGAAGATATGGTCATTCACTCCGGGCATATACGCCGCAGACCTTATCTCCGCTCTTCACGTTCCACTCTGAACTCTGAAACAGAGGTGATATCATGCCAGAACAGAAACGAGATTATTACGAGGTCTTGGGCGTGTCCAAAGGGGCCTCGGACGAAGAATTGAAAAAAGCGTACCGTAAGCTGGCCAAGCAGTACCACCCCGACATGAATCCGGGGGACAAAGGGGCAGAGGCTAAATTCAAAGAGGTCAACGAGGCGTATGAGGTCCTGTCCGACAAGGAGAAGCGGGCGAAGTATGACCAGTTCGGCCATGCGGGGGTAGACCCCAATTTCGGGGGTGGCGGCGGCTTCGGCGGCTTCGATATGGGGGACATCGACCTGGGAGATATCTTTGGCTCCTTCTTCGGCGGCGGCTTCAGTGGCTTTGGTGGTCAGCAGCAGAGAGCTAATGCCCCGCAAAAGGGAGAGAGCCTGCGGGCTAATCTCTCTGTCACGTTTGAGGAGGCCGCTTTCGGCTGCGAGAAGGAGCTGGAGCTGACACGGACTGAGATGTGCGATGCCTGCCATGGCTCCGGCTGTGAGCCGGGCACCACCGCCGAGACCTGCCCTGACTGCCGGGGGACCGGCGTGGTTCGGATTCAGCGGGGGGCGGGCGGCTTCGCCTTCTCCACCACCGCCCAATGTTCCAAGTGCCGGGGGACGGGCAAGCTGATCCACTCCCCCTGTAAGGTATGTGGCGGCGCCGGCAGTGTGCGGAAGAAAAAACGCATCACCGTTACCATTCCTGCCGGGATCGACGACGGACAGGCGGTTTCTCTGCGGGGCCAGGGCAATGCCGGTAAAAACGGAGGCCCGGCCGGTGACCTGATTGTGGGCATCCGTATAAAGCCCCATACGCAGTTCCGCCGGGATGGGACCACAGTCCTCTACGAGCAGCCCGTTTCCTTCTACCGGGCGGCGATGGGAGGGGAGCTGGAGATTCCCACCATCGACGGAAAGGTCAAGTGGAGCCTGCCGGCCGGAACACAACCCGGTACCACCTTCCGCCTGCGGGGGAAAGGAATCCCAGAGCTTCGAGGTCGAGGCCGGGGCGATCAGTATGTGACCATCAAAGTCCAAGTACCGACCAGCCTGAGCGCCGATCAGCGCGCTGCTCTAGAGGCCTTTGGTGAGAGCATGGGCGAAGAGGTACCAGAAGGTGTAGTCAAGAGTTTTTTTGAAAAGCGAAAAAAGAAAAAATGAAAAAGGAGGCCGCCTGTGATTTACACAGGCGGCCTCCTTTTATAAAGAAGAGGGTGGATTACATCAAGATATTTTATTTGTAAAAAAACGAAAATTATATTGATAAATCTCGTGAGATATAGTATACTTTGTATAGAGAAAAAGTTGAGGAGGAGCACGTAGGGAAGAATCAAATCGGGAAAGGAGCGAAATATGTGGAGCTTTTTTTGGGCCTCTCTATATCAGCTGATGGACGAGATCGTGATGTTCCTCTTATTTTTGCCTGTGACCGTGATGGTGCTGATCATTCTGTTCCAATTTGGCTCTGACCTGCTCCATTATTTCCGGTCATATTGGCACGGGAGCTCCCTTTAAGAGAGCGAATCCCGGACCTCACCTGTAAGGGTGTGGTCCGGGATCTTTTTTGATCAATGATGTGGGATGAGCAGGGGTTGAAGCTGTTTTCCCTCCAGGGCGGCCTGGGCCGCGTCTGCCACCAAAGAGAAATCAGATACTAAAGAAGTAGGCTTTCTCTCTGGGTCGTCTTGGCCAAAGGGAACGAAATAGATGTATTTTCTAGGCAGCAGGGCCCCGATGCTCACGGCCGAGGCGGCCAGTCCGTCATTGGTAGAGGGGGCGATGACCAGGGGGCGGCTGTTGCGTAAGTGAGCTTTGGCAGCCATAGTGACACTGGTGTCTGTCACTCCGTTGGCCAGCTTGCCCAGGGTGTTTCCGGTACAGGGGCAGATAATAAGCAGGTCCAGCAGCTTCTGGGGGCCAATAGGCTCTGCCGCCTTGACAGTGGAGATGACCCGGTGGTCACAGATGCGCTCCATTTCCCGCATCAGGTCGTGAGCTTTGCCGAAGCGGGTATCCGTGTCGGCAGTGCACTCGGATACAATAGGCACCACATGGGTGAAGCGGGCTTTCACCTGCTCTAAGGCCTCCATGGCCTTGTGATGGGTGCAGAAGGACCCGCACACAGCGAATCCGACGGTTTTATCGATCAAATCAATCTTCCTTTCCAAATCAGACTGAATGTGAGGCGATTCGCGCCGGGGTACGTCTTGTACTTCCCTCCAGGGCACGCCCCTCTCAGTACCCCGCCTCTTGAAGCATATTATAAATGGTGGATTTAATGGCGGCCCCGGCGGTCACAGGGGCTACCTTACCGGGGAGGGACAGGGCCCAGATTACTGTGAGGCCCAGCTCTCCCGCCGCCCTAAGGTCCACCCCGCCGGGCTTGGAGGCCAGGTCCAGGATGAGACAGTCCTCTTTGACATCCTCTAGTTCCAGCCGGCCCAGGACCTGGGCGGGGACTGTGTTGACGATCAGGTCATAGCCGCACAGCCATCCGGCTAGATGGGCCAGATGCTCGGTGCCCAGTCCCATGGCCTGCGCCCAGGCCAGCTGCTCATACCGGCGGGCCGCCACGGAAACCTTTGCTCCCAGAGCTTGGAAGCGTTGGGCGGTGAGCCGGCCCACCCGGCCAAAGCCCACGACCAGCACACGGGCGCCGTGGATTGTGATTGGTAAATGCTCCATGGCCAGTTGGATAGCTCCCTCCGCTGTGGGGACAGCGTTGGCTACCGCCAGCTCCTCCCGGGCGAAGTAGTCCCGAATGGTTAGCCCGCGGTGGGCAGCCAAAGCTAAGATTTCCGAGTCCAGCCGGCCGCCGCAGATAAACTGGCTGGGGCGAAGTGCATCTAATACGTCGGACAAGGGATGATCTGTTTGGGATAGAGGGGCGTTGAGCAGGCCGCCCTCTGTGGACACCAGCAGCGGCAGAACGACACAGTCCGCCTTCTCGGCCTGAGACAGATCCTCCTCAGGGAGCGGGCCGGTAGAGCGGTCTTGCTCCAAAGCGTAAGTATGGACAGTGTGGCCGTCCAGGGCCAGCAGCTGGGCCAGCTTGGCCTGGCGCATATCGCCGCCCACCACCCAGATGTTCAGTTCGTGTTTCATAGCAGTACCTCCGAAGACCGCCTGAAGGGGGGCGGGTTTCTGAGCTATCCTATGCGCACGGCCGGGCCACGGTGCGGGGGGAATGAGAATGGAGAGAAGAGATGGAAGATGGAGAGAGCGTGACGACCTTGTTACGCCGTGTAGAGGGGGGAGATGTGTGCCACCGGAGTATCCTACGGGCAGCCAAGCCGCCCAGACAGATGAGGGGGAGTATAAAAAAAGGCCAGCCGGTTTCCGGCTGGCCCTAGGGGGGGTATTGGCTTTTGAGGTGTTGTTTAATTCATTTCTATCCTCTATTTGTGCCATTTTCAATATGTTCTTTGATTTTATGGTCAAGGCTGAGGCTATAAAAGACAGAAACAGTAAGAACGATTGTGAAACAAACAGTGATCCAAATAGGAATAAAAAGATCAGCTACCAACCTGATGAACAAAGCGACAGCATAAAAAGAACATAAAATGACCAAAGGGAAATTTAACTTTATGGTTGCATATTTCCCGTAAAGCTCCTGGGCCACGCTCCGATAGTTCTTTGCGATATTTTCCTGATACTCGCTTTCTGATCTAGAAAGTCCTGTGTATAAGAACTTTGTGGCAAATGCGATGGTGATGATCCACTGCCACCAATGGACCTTTATGATACCAAACGCAAACAGAGGCAGCGCGAAAAGGAAAGTAAGACCGTACATAAAAGAAGGTTTATGATAGATTTTCATGATATGCCTCCTTTAAGCCTAGTAGTTTCTGTATTATATCAACAGTATAGCATGGATTTTTTTAAAAAACTACTTATAAAATAAGTACCCCCCGTCCAACGGACGGGGGGTACTGGCTTTTTTATGCGATTACAGCCGATCTTACTTGGCGGCCTTGGCAGCCTTGATGGCCTCGATCAGCATGGGGGTGACCTTGAACAGGTCGCCGCAGATGCCGTAGTCGGCAATCTCGAAGATGGGGGCAGTATCGTTCTTGTTCACGGCGATGATGCACTCGGAGTCCTGCATACCGGCCTTGTGCTGGATAGCGCCGGAGATGCCCAGAGCCACATAGATCTTGGGGTGAACGGTCTTGCCGGTCTGACCGACCTGATGGTCGGCGGACAGCCAGCCGGAGTCGATGGTGGCACGGGAGCCGCCCACGACGCCGCCCAGAACCTCAGCCAGTTCCTCGGCCAGCTTGATGCCGCCCTCAACATCCTTGGAGATGCCGCGGCCCACGGAAACGACCACATCGGCGCCGATCAAATCGACCAGCTTCTTGGCGGCCTTGACCACCTCGACGACCTGAGTTTCCATGTCGTCCTCGGTGAGGGAGAAGTTGGGCTTGATGATCTCGCAGGCGTCAGCCTTGGCCTGGTCAAAGGCGTTCTTCTTCATCACGCCGGGACGGACGGTGGCCATAGCGGGACGGAAGCGGGGGCAGATGATGGTGGCCATCAGGTGACCGCCGAAAGCGGGACGGGTCATCTTCAGGTTGCGGTCATCCTCGGGGATGGAGTCGATCATGGCAGGAGCCAGAGTGGAGGCGGAGCGCAGGAAGTCCTTGTACTTGGGCACGTCGATGTCCAGGTGAGTACAGTCGGCGCACAGACCGGTGTGCAGACGGGCGGCGCAGCGGGGACCCAGATCGCGGCCGATGTTGGTGGCGCCGATCAGCATGACCTCAGGCTTGTACTCCTGGATCACGTCGCAGATGACCTTGGTGTAGCCGTCAGTGGTGTAGTTGGCCAGCAGGGGGTGGTCGCAGACATACACGCCGTCAGCGCCGTAGCCGCCCAGCTCCTTGGCGATACCCTCGATCTCGTGGCCCAGCAGAAGGCCGTACAGCTTCTCGCCCAGCTCGTCGGCCAGCTTGCGGCCCTCGGAGATCAGCTCGAAGGAGGTGGGCATCATCTTGCCCTGACGCTGCTCGCAGAATACCCAAACGCCGCCCTTGAATTCTTCGATGGCAGCACTGTTGTAGTTAGACATATTCTTAATCTCCCTTCTATCAGATCAGGTGCTTGGCGGCCAGAATGCCGGCCAGCTTGTCGCAGGTGGCCTTGTCGGCGCCCTCCAGCATCATGCCCACGCCCTTCTGAGGGGGAGTGAAGGACTTGAAGATGTTGGTGGGGGAGCCCTTCAGACCGATGGTGGTAGGATCGATGAGGGGATCGTCCTTCAGGGTGTTGTAGTCAAAGATCTCATAGGGCTTGGAGTAGCACTCGTAGATGCCGCCCACGCTCATGTAACGGGGAGCGTTCAGCTCCTTGATGCAGGTGATCAGGCAGGGGGTCTTGACCTTGATGGTCATATAGCCGTCCTCCAGCATCCGCTTGACGGTGATGGTGTCGCCTTCCTTGGTGATCTCGGCGGCGTAGGAAACCTGGGGCAGGTGCAGCTTCTCAGCGATCTGGGGGCCGACCTGGGCGGTATCGCCGTCGATGGCCTGACGGCCGCACAGCACGATATCCTCGTCCTCGACGCCAATCTTGTTGATGGCGGCGGCCAGGATCTGGGAGGTGGCGTAGGTATCGGAGCCGCCGAACTCACGGGCGGACACCAGAACGGCGCGGTCAGCGCCGCGGGCCATGACCTCACGCAGCATGGACTCGGCGGGAGGAGGACCCATAGAGACGATCACGACCTCGGCGCCGGTCTGCTCCTTCAAAGTCAGAGCGGCCTCGACGGCGTTCAGGTCGTCGGGGTTGGTGATAGCGGCCATGGAGGCGCGGTTCAGAGTACCATCGGGATTGACGGCCACCTTACCGGAGGTATCGGGGACCTGCTTGACACAAACAATGATTTTCATTTCGATCTGCCTCCTAACTTATTTCACACCCAGAGCACGGGAGATGACCATGCGCTGGACCTCGGAAGTACCCTCGTAGATCTCGGTGATCTTGGCGTCGCGCATCATGCGCTCCACGGGGTACTCACGGGTGTAGCCGTAGCCGCCGAACAGCTGGACGGCGCGGCGGGTCACGTCGGAAGCGGCCTCAGCGGCGAACAGCTTGGCCATAGCGGAATCCATGCCGTAGGGCTCGTGGTTCTGCTTCTTCACGGCGGCGGCGTACACCAGGTACTGAGCGGCCTGCATCCGGGTGTGCATATCGGCCAGCTGGAACTGGGTGTTCTGGAACTGGGACAGACGCTTCTTGAACTGCACGCGCTCCTGGGTGTACTTGACAGCCTCGTTCACAGCGCCCTCGCCCAGGCCCAGAGCCTGCGCGGCGATGCCGATACGGCCGCCGTCCAGGGTCTGCATGGCGATCTTGAAGCCCTGGCCCTCCTTGCCCAGCAGGTTCTCCTTGGGCACGACGCAGTCCTCAAAGATCAGGTCGCAGGTGGAGGAGCCGCGGATACCCATCTTCTTCTCGTGCTTGCCCACAGAGAAGCCGGGGAAGTTCTTCTCCACGATGAAGGCGGAGATGCCGTGGTTGCCCAGAGTCT
Source organism: Flintibacter sp. P01028 (assembly GCF_041925235.1). Lineage (NCBI taxonomy): Bacteria > Bacillati > Bacillota > Clostridia > Eubacteriales > Flintibacter > Flintibacter sp. P01028. The sequence goes on along the minus strand of NZ_JBHEVC010000004.1, from coordinate 14,123 downwards.
TGTCGGTCATAGCGAAGACCACCAGAGTTTCGGCTACGGTGCCGTTGGTGATGAAGCACTTGGAGCCGTTGAGCACATAGTCGCCGTTCTCATTCTTTACGGCGGTGGTCTGCTGGCCGGAGGCGTCGGTACCGGCGTTGGGCTCGGTCAGACCGAAGGCGCCGATCTTCTTGCCGGAGAGCAGGTCAGGCAGGTACTTCATCTTCTGCTCCTCAGTGCCGTGCTCAAAGATGGGGGCGCAGCACAGAGAGGTATGGGCGGACACGATGACGGCAGTGGTGCCGCACACCTTGGCCAGCTCCTCAACGCACATGGCGTAGGACAGCACATCGCCGCCGGCTCCGCCGTACTCCTTGGGGAAGTAGATGCCCAGCATGCCCAGCTTGCCCATCTTCTCTACGGTTTCCATAGGGAAGCGCTCTTCCTCGTCGATTTCCTCAGCCAAGGGCTTGACCTCGTTCTCGGCGAACTCGCGGTACATCTTGCGGACCATCTCTTGTTCTTTCGACAGATGAAAATCCATTTTTTAGTCCTCCTAGTTTAAATTACTTTGCAATCATCCTTAAACGCCCGGGAGGCGCGCCTTTCTTGACCGGAGAGAGCCGGCCCCGGGGGCAGACGATACATGGTCGGGACGCCGCGTTTGACGAATATTGTTAGAAATTTAACAATAAAAACCGGAAAAAAGCGCAACACAGGAAAGGATCCTGGCGTTGCGAACCATATCAAACACGGCTAAAATCCACTTACAACCCAGATTATAGCTGTTTTTCAGGGGTAAAGCAAGGGGGACATATCTGGCAAATTTAACAGTTTTTCCATATCGGATTTGTCGGAAACGGGAAAATATGCGGAAGTTGCCTAAAAGATTGGCGTATGTTGACCGGCTGCGATTTCGCTGCCCTTTCAGGGCGCCGGGGGGCCGGCCCGTGGTCCGGCTGGATTGGGGGGCGGAGAAGGTGCCTCCGGAAAAGAAGGCCCGAAGTGCCGCTCTTTTTTTGACATATAAAACTGCCCCCTCCGGCTTGGGAGGGGGCAGCTGGATGGGGCGATTTACTTGCTGTAATCGTAGAAGCCCTTGCCGGACTTCTTGCCCAGCAGGCCGCCGCGGACCATCTTCTTCAGCAGAAGGGCGGGGCGGTACTTGGGGTCGCCGGTTTCGGCAAACAGGGTGTCCATAATGGCCAGACACACGTCCAGACCGATGAAGTCGCCCAGAGCCAGGGGGCCCATCGGATGATTGGCGCCCAACTGCATGGCCTTGTCGATGTCGGCCACAGAGGCGACGCCGGTCTCAACCAGGCCGATGGCCTCGTTGATCATGGGGATCAGGATCTTGTTGACCACAAAGCCGGGGGCCTCGGCCACCTCGACGGGGTCCTTGCCGATGTCCTGGGACAGCTTGTAAATGAAATCAAAGGTCTCCTGGGTGGTGTTGGCTCCGCGGATGATCTCCACCAGCTTCATGGAGGGCACGGGGTTGAAGAAGTGCATTCCGATGACGGGGTGCTTCAGGCCGTTGCCCATCTCGGTGATGGACAGAGAGGAGGTGTTGGAGGCAAAGACAGTTTCGGGCTTGCAGAAGCCGTCCAGCTCGTTCAGAAGCTCCTTCTTGGTGGCCATCTCCTCCTTGACGCACTCAATGACCAGATCGGCATCGGCGGCCTCCTCATGGGTCTGGGGGATCAGAACGTTGGCCATCAGGGCATCCATAGCCTCCTGAGCCATCTTGCCCTTTTCGACCCGCTTGGCCAGGGACTTGCCCAAGGTATCCTTGTGGCGCTGGGCGGAGGCGGGGCTGCTGGCGTACATCAGGACGGTGTGGCCCTTGGCGGCAAAGACCTGGGCGATGCCCCGGCCCATAGTGCCGGCGCCGAACAATGCGACTTTCATACTGTGTTCCTCCTAATTAAAATAAGTGAAATGGTGCCAGATCCGCTGGCGGGGGTCGGCCGGGGAAACCCGGCCCCGCTCTTATGGACCTCAGTATACCTGTTTTTTTGTGCAAACGCAAGAGGAAAGGGGGGGAATATTTTAAACAATATTTTTTCCGTGTAATTGGGCAAAGCCCTGAAAAAATGCAGCTTTTTCAGTTTTGACCTGCATATCTTGCCGGAAAGCTGCCGTTTGTTGCCCTGCGGTCAGTTGAACATATTGGTAAGGACGATGCGCTCCACGGTGTCCCCGTCAAAGAAAAACAGGATCGCCGGGCCCAGCCCCTGGGAAAACTCCAGCTGGGACAGGTCGGAAACCTGCTCCGGGTCGTGGCCGCTCCAGGGCAGATAGGCCAGCAGGTCCGGCTCCTCCGGATACTGGCCCCAGTAATCGCCGGTGAGGGCCTTGGGATAGGCGGCCAGCACCTCCGCCCGGCTGGCCCCTACCCGGATGCCCCGGGGGGTGTACAGGTCGGACATGGAGGCCTCCAGGGTGTGGATGGAGTCGGCGTCGTCTGCCGCGCTGTGATAGCACAGGGCGGTAAAGGTGCCCGTGGGGTAGTTGGCGGAGACCCGGTACCAGTAGTCCCCATCGTGGTAGATGGGCTCGTAGTCCTCCAACTGCTCCGTCTCCATGCTCCCAACGTCCAGGCAGGAGAAGGATAGATCCATCCCCGGGCCGATGGGGGTGTTCCAGCCGTCCCGGAGGAAGGTCACATCACCGCTGAGTAGGCCATAGAGGGCCTCATAGACGATGGCCTGGATATCGCGGCTGGGCTGCGTGGGGGCGACGCCCAGCACCTGGGTGGGTATGCCCTCCCCATCCAGCCGGAGGACGATGAACTGGGTGTCGGCGGAGAAGAAGTCCCAGGAGCCGGGGTCATTCTCGTCTGCACGGTGGAGCGTATAACGGGATATGACGATCTCGTAGACCGCTGCTGCCCCGCTGTCTGTGGGGACCTCCCCGACATAAGTGACAGGGCCAAGTCGGACGTCCCCCTCCCGGGGGGCGCTGGGCTGGTCGGAAACAAAATACCACCGGCCGTTGGGGTATTGGCCGTTATACCAGTCCCGGAGCAGGGTGTAGAGGGCCTCGTCCGGCTGCTGCGGATCGGCCCCTCCGCCGGCACTGTCTATCTCCGCCTTTGTACCCATGCGCCAGCCCTGGACCTGGATGGGACGCTCCCCGCTGTGGTCAAAGAGAAGGGAGGCCGCAAACCACAGGTCCTCTCCGTTGTCTGCCCGGGCCTTCAGCTCATAGACCGCCTCCCCGTCATAGTTTCTGTCCCGGTACACCCCGTCCGCCGGGGCTAGGGATACGATCTGCCACAGGGCAGAGGTGTTCAAGGCGTTCCAGGGGTTCCGTTCATGCCGGGTAAATTCCTCCAACCATCCCCGGCTCTGATAGTAGACGCCAATGGGCAGGTCCTGTTCGGCAGTATACCAGAAGGTTTCATTGTGGTCGGGGACCCACTGGACGGGGGAGCCCTCATAGGAGCCGTAGTCTTGGTTTTCCGTAAAAATATCTACGCCGCCAGGGGCCATCAGGGGCTTTTTTTCCTCCCAATAGGCGTTGTAGTCCCGGTAAGCTTGGGAGCTTTCATCCCGGATGTCCCCCTCCACCGGCCACACCCAGGAGAAGTCGCCTCCGTCCAGACGGATGACCCCGGCCTGGCCGCTGCTGTATGCCTGGTGCGCACTGCTTCCAGTGTAGAGCAGGTACTCCACCCCGTCCTTTACAAAGGCGGCCACATAGGGCCGACCACCGGAGCCCCGGACCTCAAAGGGCGTTCCGACCGCCTGCCCCGCCCGGTCCACCATGCCGATGACCAAGGAGTAGCGGGGATAGCGGTCGTAAAAATGGGCCGCGGCCAGAGTGACATCCTCGCCGGTGCCGACGGTATCCAGCAGCTCTCGCTCCATGCCGTCGGGGAACGACTCTGCGGCGTCGAAGCACTGGGACAGGGCGTCCAGAACGGACCGGGTGCTCCACGCCTCGCCGCTCTGGGCGGGGGGGTCCTCCGGAACGCCTGCCGGACTGCTCTGGCAGGACACCAGATTGCCGCACAGCAGGCCGATGACCAGCATGAGAAGGAAAAGGGCCAGGGGCGGGCGCTGTTTTTTCCACTGGAAGATGCTGCGGATTCGCAGCTCGATCTCCCTGGCCGACCCGGACAGCCGGGTGGCGAAGGGGGAGCGGGGAATTTTTTTCATCTGAATATACCTCCTTTTGTCCTGGAGCAAAAAGGGGCGGCAGTCACATCTCATACGGCCCCTGCCAGCAGATCTGGCCCCGGGCATTGAAGGAATAGGTGTGGGGGCCCTCCTCCCAGCGGGTTTCGATCAGCAGATGCCGCTCCGCATCGATAGTCAGATCCCCTTGGAGGGCGAAGGAATACCGGAACTGTCCGGCCGCCGGATCCCACAGGTACCAGAGGTGGACATCGTTGTGGGTGGTGTCCCAGGGAAGGCCCAGGTCTGTGAAGCCGTCAAAATTCACATCCCGGAGATCCAGGGCGTGAAGCTGGCGCTCTGCACTGAAGCCCAGCGCCGGGGCGTTGGCCGCCGGAGGGGTGACCTGGGCGGCGGTATCGGAGTCGAAGGCACGGGGCTGGGGCAGTGCGTGCGGGGGCGTGATGGTTTGGAGCAGGCGGGTCCCCTCCAAAACCCGGATCTCACTGTAATAAAGCGTCTGCCGGGCTGTGTCACTGTTTTCCCAGCGGCCCTCCAACTCTATGGTCACTTCCCCGCCGTCCGGCAGGGGAAGCGTTTCCCGGTCGGTGAAGAAGTCGTCGGCCTTTGATACAAACTGACCATCTTCCCAGGTCAGCGTGATATAACAGGGGTCATGCCACTTGTCGATCAGTACGGGGACCCGCAGGGCCTGGAGCGCGCTGTCCTCCCGCTCTGCCCACTTCGCACCGTAAAGGACGGCCTCATCGGGCAAAAGGTCACACTCCGGGTCATCCCACAGTCCGATATGGCCCCGCTCCGCCAGAGCGCCGTCCTCCATTTCCAGAATGAAGTAGCGGGCGGCCCCATAATTAGAGGTGCGGTCTGCCATTTCGATGACCAGGGATTGCACGTCAGGTGAGGTGAGGTGCAGGGGGACAATGTTGGGGAAGCAGGGGAAGGGGTGCTCCCAGACAGCGGTCTGCCCGCCGCCCAGAGTGACCTCCACTGTGGTCAGCCCCTCCCGGTCAGAAGCGTCCACCCGGCAGGAGGTGACGGTGACCCGGTCGTCTTCCGTCCCGCTATCATCCAGAGTCAGACCGTCCAAAGAGACTGTCTCCAAATCGTAAGGGAGGGAGGGATCCGCGGGTCTGCTGACGGGGGCGGGGCCCGGATCGCCGGAGAGGCCGCCGGGGGCGGGCATTTCCTCCTGGGCCTGGCAGGACACCAGCCCGCCGCAGGAGAGGATGACAAGGCCGGTGAGGATCATGGCCCACAGGGGCGGGCGCTGTTTTTTCCACTGGAGGATGCTGCGGATGCGAAGCTCCGTTTCTGTGGCCGACCCGGACAGGCGGGTGGCGAAGGGGGAGGAGGGGATTTTGTTCATGGGACACCTCCGGTTGAGAATGGAGAGTTGGGATGGGAGTTAGGAATTAGGGGGGCGAAGGCACAGGGTGGCCCTTCCTCCTATTGTCCAAACAGGTCGGCGATGATTTCCGGGAGAAGGTTGTACCAGACCGCGTCAGGCTTGGCGTCCTGGGCCGCTTCGGCGGCTTCATACTCTGCCTGGGTGACCTCTTGGCCGCTGAGATAGAATTCCCCTGAACCGTCTGAGGCCAAAATTTCTTCACTGAGATAGAGTTGCTCCCGCCGGTCGGGGCCATCGCCGCTGGAGCTGTATTGGTCCCGGTGGGTGCCGTTGTGAAAGGCGCCGTCAGACCAGCCGGAGGTGCCGTCCGCCTTCAGCCCCTGCATCCCCCGGCCCACCTCATTGTAGCCGTAGATCTGCCCATCCTGCCAGCGCAGGACCAGAATGGGCTCGGAGTGGATGTGCTGGTTGGTGAGAATGATGACCTCCGGCGTCCCATCATCGTCCAGATCGGCCACGGCAAATTGCTCCGCATAGGCGTTCACCGCAGGGTCATTCCAAATCAGCTCGTTGATTTGAGAGAGGTAATACTCTCTGCCGTCTTCTGATACAGAACGGAAAGGAGCGTCTCCGGCCATCACTTGCCGGAATGCCTCTGCTGCCTCGGCGGGGCCGGGATAAGGCTCAGGGGAGAGGGAGTCAGAGGGCTGTCCGTAAAGCTCGGTTTCCTGCCGCACCAACACAAGCCGTCCCTCCCGGTCAAAGGAATAATAGCGGCGCTGGACGGTTTGGCTGTCATGCTCATGCTCCACCAGCAGCTCCTCCTCCTTCAACAGCTCCGGCGGGCTGAACATGAGGAAAGAGAAAATGTACTCCTCCGCCGCGGGGTCAAAAAGAAAATAGGCGTAGGTCACATTATGGGGAGAGGCCTCCACCGCCGGAATGGCAAAGTCGGTGTAGCCGTCGAAGTTGAAATCTCCAAATTCCTGGCCGCCAAAAGCGGACTCCTCCCGGAAAAACAGACCCTCATAGAGATACTGAGGTTCCTCCGCCAGACTGAAGGCGGGGTAGATATCAACGGAATGTGTGTCCCACCGGTAGGCCTGAATGGGTTGGTCGCTGGCCATCAGAGCGGGGACGTCAATGGATTGAAGCAGCTTTCCGTCCTCGTAGACCAGAATCTCCTTGAGAGGGGAGAAAAAAACGTCCCTCTTGGCTCTGTCGGAACGAAGTTCCAGAGTCAGATCCCGCTGGCTTGTGAGGGGAACGGAGTAGGCGGCGGTATGGGCGGAGATGCCTGCTTTGCCAATGGACTCAAAATGGGAATAGACCCACTGCTCCGGCATGGGACTGCCAGACTGGATGCTGTCGGGATAGCCCCACTCCGGGTTGAGGGAGTACAGCTCCAGGCCGCCCTCCACGGGAACGGCCTTCTGGTCGGAGAGACCGTCGTCACTGTAGTAGTCCCACTGGGCAGCCTCCTCCAAACTGGAGCCGTCAAAGCGGTAGTGGGCCACGGTGCTGGCTCCCTCAATGCCGGTCCAGGTGGAGGTGTTGGTGCACAAAATGTTGAGGATGCCCTCCGCATCGGTCCAGGAGGAGAACAGGCCGTCATCCCCAGCCACCTGTCGGACAGGGCCCCGCCAGTCTTGCTCCCTCCCGTCCCACAGGCCCAGCATCAGATTGCCCAGCCCTGCGGGGTGAGAGCCGCCGTCTACGAGAGCCAGGGCCAGGGTGCAGCCCTCCCCTTCCTGGGACAGGAGGAGCTTAGAGGACATACGGCCACCATCATAGGGATAATTTTCGTGCGCCTCCAGGAGAAGCTGGGCCAGGTCAGGCTCCTCCGTCCGGCAGGACACCAGGTTGCCGCACAGGAGGGCGGCGGCCAGCAGGAGGATCAGCAGGGGCAGAGGCGGGCGCCTGCGCTTCCACTGGAAGATGCTGCGGATGCGAAGCTCCGTTTCCCTGGCCGAGCCGGACAGGGCGGTGGTAAAAGGGGAAATGGGGAGGGACGTTCTGTTCATGGCGCTTCCTTTCTCAGACGGGACACAGCGGACAGGATGGTTTGCCCGTAGGCGGCGTGTTCCTCCGGCGAGAGTGTGTTAAGCGCCGCCTCGTCACAGGCCAGCTCCGTGTCCCGCTCTACCAGACGGACCATATACCAGGCCAAGGGATTGAACCAGTGAAGGGCATTGACCCACAGGGCCAGGGCCTTCAGCCAGATGTCCCGGCGGCGGAAGTGGGTCAGCTCATGGAGGAGGGAGTAGTGCAGAGCATCTCCCGACAGCTTATCCTGGGGCAGCAGGAGAACGGGCCTCAGCAAACCGGCCAGCATGGGCACCTTCAGCCCCTGACACGCCAGCAGCCGAGGGCGACGGCCCAGGCCCAAGCTGTCCCCTAACTGGTTGAAAATACGCACAGTGTCGCTGTCCACGACAGGAGAGGACCAGCGTCGGAGGTAGCACAGGAAGCGCAGGTGGGCCAGCCCGGCCCATAGCACAACGACAGTTACTCCTACCAGCCACAATGCCCCAGCCAGTTGGGAGAGGGACAGGGAGAAAGGCTCATCCCAGGATGGGTCCGGCTGACCGCCGGAGTAGGAAGAAGAAACCGTGCTCCCCTGACTGCCGGCCTTGCCGGGCGCCTCCCCGCTCTGACCTTCAGGGGGAGATTGTTCTCCGCCGCCAGGGCGCGATTGGTAGATAATGGAATCAGAAAAAGTGGGGAGCTGGATAGGGGCGGCTTCACGCTGCCCTTGGGGCAGCAGGGGGAAGGGAACCGCCAGCCGCAGACAAAGGAGCAGCCAGGCCCAGCACCGCCACCGGGCCCCATAGAGGGAGCGGGTGGAGCGGGATGCTAGGGACAGCAGGAGAATAGCCGCTGATCCGCCTAGAGTCAGCGCCCCTAAAGTGAGAAGAAAGTCATCCATGATCCCGCCCTCCGCTCAACTCGTTCAGCAGGGCTTGAAGCTCATCCAGATCCCGGCGGTCCAAGCCTTCCCGCGCCAGAGCGGCCACAAAGTTTCGGGGAGAACCGTACAGTCGAGACACCACTGCCCGGCTGTCAAAGGCCTGGTAGTCATCCCGAAGGATGAGAGGGGTGTACAGGTTGCCCCTGCCCTCCCTTCGAACGGACACAAACCCTTTCGCCACTAGCCGGGTGAGGTAGGTGTTGATGGTGTTGGGAGACCAGCCGAAAGGGGCCAGGGTTTGGTCCAGCTGGGCGCGCGGAGTGCCTGGCCCAGAGGTCCACAGGGCCTTCATTACCTCCAGTTCGGTGTCAGGAAGTCGTTTCATGTCAGATAGCTCCTTATTACGTCAAATGTAGTCCTTAAAAACATACTACACTTGAAGTAATAGAAAATCAAGTTACAGTGTGGTTACAGTGGGCAACAGAATGGATGGGGAAAAAGAAAAAGCGGCCGCCTCATAAGCGGCCGCAGGGAAAAACGAATTACAGCAAAATCTGCCCATTGATTTCCAGATGGAACTGAAGGTGAAAGAACTCCGCCGCTTTACGGCACAGCACCATACGCTGAAGGAAGATTTCAAAGTAGTCCATGACAGCACAGACCTGGGTGTTAATGGTCAGGGAGAGGGTAACGGTTCCGGACACGGTGTCCAGTAGCACCTCGGACCGCTCCACAGCGTAGTTGACCCGGTCGTGGATGTCGAAGTTAATGACATCGTTGTTGCGCACCCGGCTGCGGCGCACATCGGTCTTGTCCGCCAGGATCAGGGCGGCAGCCACCGCATTTACGGGAAAAGCGGTGGAGTCGTCGTGGTGGCCGATGGCGGTGATGACAGTGGCCACCTCCGCCGGTTCCATCCCCATTTTATCAAGAATGCGGAAGGCCATGGTGGCTCCACTGATGGCGTGGTCATGGCGGTTGACCACATTACCGATGTCATGCATAAAGGCGGCGATCCGAGCCAGCTCCACCTCTCGGGCGGGATAGCCCAGCTCGTTCAGAATCCTGGCGGCTACGTCGGCACACCGGCCCACATGGGCAAAGGAATGTTCAGTAAAGCCGAGAGCGATCAGGGAAGCGTCCGCCTGGGTAATATAAGTGCGGATTTCCACGGAGTTTTGAATATCCTGAAAGGTGACAGACATAAGTAAAGCCTCCTTCATGCCGGCCGGTTGGGGGACGTTCTCATCCAAATGGTGTGGGTGACCCGCCGCCGGTAACTGTTACGCAGGGGGAACGGAGATGCCGCTTCCCCGTTGAAAGGGAAACACTGCGCTCCGGGGTGGAAATGTCCCTGTTTATACTATAATAATTATGGGCAGTTTTCAATAGTTGAAATGGGATAAAACTGGACAGGCGAAAAAGAGCGGACCAGAATCTAAAGACCCTGGTCCGGCAGTAAGGAAGGATGGGAGCGCTACAGGACCACAGAGATGTTGGAGAAGCATGAGGCATACTGGTCTCGGTCTGAGCTGTATGTTTAAGGAAAATCAAAAGAAAAAACAGGGGTCCATAGGTTTCAGCCTATGGACCCCTGTTCTAGTAAAATATATATCAAAGAATATAACAAAATAGAATGTAGGGAAATTATTGCTCGTCTCCGTATAACCAGACGCAACCTTTGTCAACCCCCTCCACGGCGGAACGGTAGGCGGCCAACGCGCCCTTAACAGGGCGGTCGGGACGGCGAATCTTAGCTAGACGGGAGACAATCTCCTCCTCGCTTACTTCCAGATGGATGGTGTGGTTGTCAATATCGATCTCGATTATATCCCCGTCTTGGACCGCGGCGATGGGACCGCCATCCCAGGCTTCGGGGGAGACATGGCCAATACAGGGCCCCCGTGTCGCGCCGGAATAGCGTCCGTCGGTGACCATGGCACAGCTGGTGTGCAGCCCCATGCCCACCAGCATAGCGGCGGGGATGGACATTTCCCTCATGCCTGGGCCTCCCTTGGGCCCTTCATAGCGGATGACCAGGACGCTGCCGGGCTTGACGGCCCTATCTGCCATAAACTTGCGCAGGTCGTCCTCAGAGTCGAAGCACACAGCCGGCCCCCGGTGGTGGAACATCTCAGGGACCACGCCGCTCTTTTTCACGATGCAGCCGTTGGGGGCCAAATTGCCGTATAGCACGGCAAAGCTGCCGTCAGGATACAGGGGGTCCTCGACAGAGTGAATGATCTCGGCGTTTACTTTCCGTTTGAAGGCGGACAAAAATTCGCCCAGAGTACCGCCCATAGCCAAACGGGCATCCAGGTCCAAATACTGCTGGATCGCCTTGAGGGTGGCTCCCACGCCTCCGGCCTTGTAATAGTCATAGATATTATATTGGGAGGAGGGTTTGAACTTGGCAATACAGGGGACATGCTGCTGGATCTGGTCGAAATCTCCCATATCGAGCTTAATACCCATCACACGGGCCAGCGCGCATATGTGGAGCTGGGCGTTGGTAGATCCGCCGGTAGCCGCTACATGACGGAGGCCGTTTATCAGGCTGCTTTCCGTGACGATATCGCTGAACCTGACGTTCTCCTTCACAAGCTGAACGATGCGTTCACCCACATCCCGGGCCTGACGGTTTTTAGCCGCAGAGCAGAACAGCATGGTGGTGCTGTCGATGGGGCACAGGCCGATGACTTCGGCAAAAACGCCCATGGTATTGGCGGTCCCGTACATACTGCAGGTACCGCAGGAAAAGCAGATGTTTTCACGATAACGAGTGTAGGTTTCCTCACTGATCTTGTCGATATTCCGGGCGCCGATAGACTCCTTCAAATCAGGGGTCACATAGGTGCCCTCCTCCGCCTCATAGGGCACCATGCTGCCGGCAGTGAGAAAAAGGCAGGGTTTATTGAGCGCGGCGGCAGCCATAAGCATACCGGGGACGATCTTGTCACAGCTGCATAGGAAGACAAGGCCGTCAAAGCCGTGGGCGTTGGCCATGGATTCAATGCTGGCCGCGATCAAATCACGCTGGGGCAGGATATAATGCATCCCTGTGCCCTGGGCCATGCCGTCGCAGGGGGCGGGGACATTAAACTCCCCCGGTACGCCGCCAGCGGACCAGATACCTTCCTTTACGAACTTGACCAGTTCGCCAAAGCTTCGGTGACCGGGATTGACATCCGTGTAAGAATTTGCGATGCCGATGATAGGTTTGCGTAAATCCTTGATGCGGTATCCGCAGGAATTCATCAGGCCGGTGAAATAGCCCTCCTGGATATTATCAGGGTCATGGACCCCCTTCCAGTTTTCTGCCATCTAGGTCTTGCCTCCCCTAATTGAAATGATAATATAGTGGTTGCTGTGGTATGTGTCCGCTCTGATACAATATAGTATAGAGAAAAACTGATTCTATGTAAAACAGTTGTACTCTGTAAATCAACAAGTAAATACTTGTTATTAAATGCCGTGTATGTTACCATGAAAGGGGGGGAGACAGATGACAAATAGTGAGAAACTCTTTCTGATCTTGGCGGAGGAGCTCAATTTCCGTCGGGCAGCGGCCCGTGCTTTCCTCAGCCAACAGGGGCTCAGTGACCATATCCGGCGGCTGGAGGGGTGCTATGGAACCCCGCTCTTCTACCGGCGTCCACGGGTGTCCCTTACTCCGGCGGGGGAAGCGGTACAGCGCACGCTGCAGCGGGTAAAAAATTTGGAGTCCGGGTTGGAAGCGGAATTGGCCGAACTGGAGGAGGGGGCTGCTGGCACCCTGAGATTAGGTACAAACTATGCAAGAGCCCGCCTGATCATTCCTCTGTTCTTTGTGCAGTATCATGCTCGATATCCGAAGGTGCGGGTCGAGCTGGTCCCGGGAGAGACCTCCGCAATGGAAAGGATGCTGGAGAACGGTGAGCTGGATGGATTTTTGGGTGTCAATACAGCTCTGCGTCCTGGAATGAAGTCGGTCCCTCTAGCTCGGGAGAGCATCTATTTGATTGCCTCCGTCTCCTATCTCAAAAAATACCTCGGACTGGAGAAAGAGGCAATAGCCGGCCTAAGGAGCGGCATTGACTTGAAACACTTTCAAGGCCTGCCCTTTGCTATGAATTATGGAAAAAGTACAGCCTTCCAGTTGATTGACCAGCACCTGGTCACAAATGGGGTGACGATAGACAATCTGTTGTCAGTCAGTGATTACAACGTATTAGAGGAGGCGTGTCGCACTGGATATGTGGCGTCCTTCTGTCCCCAAATATTTCTGCCTACCATTATAAAGGGGAACCGAAGCTGCCCAGAGGAAAGATTTCTCTGCATCCTACCGGTACGGGGCTTGGAACGATCCCTGCGCTTTGATTTGGTGTATCAGGATATGGTGTACTACCCCAAATTTGCGGTAGACTGTTTTGCGCTTCTGAAGGAAATTGTGGGCAGCTACTTGGAGCAGACAGATGTGTTGGAGCAGTAGACCTGAGATTTGGATAACAAAAAGCTGGTCCCCGAAATGGAGGTTTCGGGGACCAGCTTTATCATCATTGCAGTTGGCCGTGATACAGGTCATAGGGAGTAGTCTGATATACGTAGTAATTGAGCCAGTTTGTGTAAAAGAGCTGGGCGGCGGAGCGCCAGCGGACAACGGGTGACTGCTGGGGGTCATCGCCGGGAAAATAATGCTTGGGAACATCAATATCAAGACCTTTGTTGATATCCCGAAAGTACTCGTTGGCCAACGTGTCCGGATCATATTCCGGGTGGCCGGTGATAAAGAAGCGGCGGTTGTTCTCGCTTTTGACAGCAAAAACTCCGGCCTCATCCGATACGGCCAGCAGTTCTAGTTCCGGGCGGTCCAGGATATCATCCAGATGGTTTTCCGTATGCCGGGAATGGGGGACATAAAAGATATCATCAAATCCCCGGAACAGAGGGGATTGTTTTTTTATAATAGTATGTGGGAAGACACCGAACAGTTTTTTGGGCAGAGAGTATTTGGGAATGCCGTAGTGGTAGTAGAGGCCGGCTTGAGCCCCCCAGCATACATGGAGGGTGGAGTGGACATGAGTCTTGGTCCACTCCATAATGTCGCACAGCTCCGGCCAATAGTCCACATCCGCGAAATCCAGATTTTCTACCGGCGCGCCGGTGATGATCATACCGTCATACCGTTTATCCTTGATTTGGTCAAAGGTAGTATAAAAGGAAGCGAGATGGCTGGCATCCGTATTTTGGGAAACGTGGCTAGCCATTTGAAGGAGCTCCACCTGAATTTGCAGAGGCGTATTGGACAGCTTGCGAAGCAACTGCGTTTCAGTGACGATTTTGGTCGGCATTAGATTCAGGATAAGGAGATTCAGCGGACGCATATCCTGATGGATGGCCCGATATTCCGTCATGACAAAGATATTTTCCCCCTCCAGCGTGGCTCGGGCGGGCAGAGAGTCGGGGATCTTGATGGGCATTTGGATCACTTCCCTATATGATAAGAGGCGTGTGGCCTCTTGGCCGTCAGTGGTGCGTATTTGCTCGGCCATGGATGAAATAAGGTTACCACAAACAAGGAATTTCCGCAAGGCGGAAATCTGGTGTATATTTGTTCTTGACAGATGGACAGGTAGAAGGGCGGTCCAGATATAGTGGTAGGAGGGAGTGAGGGAGGGGAAGATATAGTGTAGGTAAGGAGGGGATAAAAAAAGGGGAAAAAAGTGGGAAAAAAGTGTTGACAAGGGAGGAAGTGTTT